>JBCBAP010000019.1:0-58180 GCA_038532435.1 Pseudomonadota bacterium
GGTTGAGCGTGTCCGTATGGATCATCACCTGAACGTGCGTGGGGGGGGGGGGGGGGGGGGGGGGGGGGATGGTACCCGGGGTCGTTCCCCAATCCTCATGCAGCTTCATCGCGCAGGCACCGGCCTCCACCATCTCCACCAGCGCGGCGGGTTGGGAGGCGTTGCCCTTGCAGGACAGCCCGAAATTCAGGGGCGATGCGTCGAGCGCCTGCAGCATCCGCCCGATGTGCCAGGGGCCGGGCGTGCAGGTGGTGGCGAGCGTTCCATGGGCCGGGCCGGTGCCGCCGCCCAGCAGGGTCGTTACACCGGAATGCAGCGCGTCGTCGATCTGCTGGGGGCAGATGAAGTGGATGTGCGCGTCAAACCCGCCGGCGGTGAGGATCTTGCCCTCCCCCGCAATCGCCTCGGTTCCCGGGCCGATGATGATATTGACACCGGGCTGGGTGTCCGGGTTGCCGGCCTTGCCGATCTTGTGGATCCGGCCGTCCCGCAGGCCGACGTCCGCCTTGTAGATGCCGGTATAGTCGACGATCAGCGCGTTGGTGATCACCGTGTCCACCGAGCCCTCCGCCCGGGTGACCTGGCTTTGCCCCATACCGTCGCGGATTACCTTGCCACCGCCGAACTTGACCTCCTCCCCGTAGGTCGTCAGGTCCCGCTCGACCTCGATCACAAGGTCGGTGTCCGCGAGCCGCACCTTGTCGCCGGTGGTGGGTCCGAACATGTCCGCATAAGTCGCGCGGGGGATCTGGGTGGGCATCGGGCGTCTCCGCTACTGAGAAACTGGGAATGTGGCGATGGGGGACAGGCGACCGGTGTCGCTGCGGAACCGCACGCTGGTGGCGTCCACCAGGATGTCGTGGCAGCCGTCGAGCGTCCGCCCGTCGCCGATGACGAAATCCCGGCAGAACTGGCCATCTACGAGTGACCATGTGCCCACGGGAGGTTTGCCGAGCATAAGGCCCCCAACCGTGCCATCCGGGTTGAGGACAAGGTGACTGCCGTCGTTGAAATCGAGCTTCTTGCCCACCAGCAGCGCCTCGATCTGCGTGGGATCGGTGATCTGCTCCCGCGCGTTCGCAGCGCAGGCGGCGATCAGGGCCGCGGAGAGTGCGAGCAGGGCGTGATGCGGGGCCGGGCCGGAACCAGGCCCGATCATCTCAGCGTCCGCATCACAGTCCTGCACCGTGCTCAGACCATCGCGAAGATGCGGGCCGGGCCGCCGGTGCCGCGCCCGATCTTGGGCGCACCGACGACGAGGGTCGCCCCCGCGGCGGGCACCTGATCGAGACCAGCGATGTTTTCGATCCCGTAGCGGTTCGTGGGCAACCACGCATAGTGCGTCGCAAAATCCGCGGACGGTCCATGATCCAGCGAGAGTGTGTCGACCGCCATCGCGACCGTTCCGGTCTCCTCGATCAGCATCTGAGCGGCCTCCACATGGAAGCCGGGGAAGTGCTGGCCCCCATCGCCGTCCACGTTGCGGAACTCAGGCCCGTTCACCTTCGCGGCCCAGCCGGAATGCATCGCCACGCAGGCTCCGTCCGGGATTGGGCCGTTCGCGGCGATCCACGCGGACAGATCATCCGGGGTCACCTGAGCATCCGCATCCTCGGCAGCCCGGGCAGCGATGTCGATGACCGCGAGGGGACAGACGAGGCTGCTGAGCGGGATCTCATCCACGGACTGTCCGTCGGCGGAGAAATGCAGCGGCGCATCGATGTGGGTGCCGGTATGCTCGTTGAGCGTCAGGTTGTAGAGGTTGAACCCGCTCTCGGCGAAGTCGAACGTCTTGTCATAGGCGATGCCCGGAACGCCGAAATAGGTGGGAAAGGTCTCGTCGAGCATGTGGGTCATATCGACGACGCCCCCGTGCCCGGCGGCAAGCAATGGCGCCGCGGTGGCGATCCCTGCCGTGGCCGCGGCGGCCGCGGCACTGCCCTTGAAGAACGACCGGCGGGACAGCATCCGCTCCTTGACCGAATTCATCACGCAGACATCGCACATGGTCTATCTCCCTTCGGTTGATCCTCAACCGTAGTCAGCCGGGGTTTGACCGGTCAAGCACGCTGTCAAAGCGCGCCCATCACCTTTTGATTGAAGCCGTAGACCCGGCGCGCGCCACCGAAGGCGACGAGGGTCACATCCCGGGTCTGCCCGGGCTCGAACCGCACCGCGGTACCCGCAGCAATGTCGAGGCGCATCCCCATCGCAGCTTCCCGGTCGAAATCGAGCGCTGCATTGGTCTCGGCGAAATGGTAGTGACTGCCGACCTGAACCGGACGGTCCCCGGTGTTGCTGACGGTGAGCGTCAGGGCCTCCGCCTCCGCGTTGAGCGTTAACTCCCCCGCCGCGGTCATCACCTCGCCGGGGATCATGAGTGCACCTTTACAGCGCGATAGACCGCGCGGCCCGCACATCCTGTCAGCACAGCGGCGGCAGCGATCCACAGAACTTCGATTCCGTGGGGTGCCGCGTGGGTTCCGCCATGAGCGGCGGCGGCGGATGGGGCGAGCAGAAGAGCGAACGGGGACAGTTTCATAGCGGGCCTCTCTCGTGTTGGGATCGATGGCCCGGTGGTTCCGGGCTCGCTGTGTCTCGTGTCTATCTAATCGGATGGTGGACGGTGACCAGTTTTGTGCCGTCCGGGAAGGTCGCCTCCACCTGAACGTCGTGGATCATCTCGGCCACACCATCCATGCACTGATCGCGGCTGACCACGTGCGCCCCAGCCTCCATGAGGCTCGCCACGGACTTCCCGTCCCGCGCGCCCTCGACAACAAAATCGGTGATCAGCGCAATCGCCTCCGGGTGGTTGAGCTTGACGCCCCTGTCGAGGCGTCCGCGGGCCACCATGGCCGCGACGGAGACGAGCAGCTTGTCTTTCTCACGTGGGGTCAGATTCATCGGCTTACCTACATGTGCCAGACGCGGGGAAGCGACTCACCGCGCCAGCGTTGCAAAAATGTTAACAAGGAGTCTCGCAAGTGCACGCTCTTTTTTGCGTTGCAGCGTAAGACCAATTGCCCGTTCCAGGCGGAGGCCGCGGCTTCCACCCCGTCAAGGTCCGCCAGGATGTCCCGGGCCTGTCCGATCCGCGCCTCCGCGTCCGGTCCGACATAGGCGACGGTCGCGAAGGCCGCCGCCCCGTCGAGGCTCCAGCGCCCGGATTGGATCGCCTCGACGTCTCCCGAAAGGCGCAGCGCCTCCGCCAGGCACAACCGCCCGTCGCGCAGAATGCGCCACTGGTCGTTGAGCTGACAGGTGCGTACCCGCTCTCCCATGGCGGTGCGGCCGAGCACGATTGTCTCGCAGAGCAGCAGCCGGGCACTGCCCGCCATTTCCACCCGCAGCCGACGGTCAAGACCGCTGCCGTCAAAGAGGATGGTTTCCTGCGGAAGCCAGTCGAAGCGGGCGTCGGCGCTGACGCGCAGGGTCGTGTCGACGCGCCCGGTGCCCGCGGGCGTGCGGTAGATCCGCTCTGCCGTCTGGCTCGTCGCAATGGCGGAGGCGCCTTCGCTCACACTGATATCGTAGGAGAACCGGTCGCCACCGGTGATGCCGCCCGCAGTGTTCACAAGGACCACCTGCGGCGGTCCTGCATGGATGCGGGGCAGCATGGCCTTGGCAGAACCGGACTGGAACAGATCGCGAAGCCGCGTCGTTGCGCCATCGGCGACGAACCCGACGCGCACCTGCCCTCTGGCACGCTGCGCTTTCGTCTGTGTCGGCGGGGTCGTCACATTCATGGGCGAAGCCTAGCGACAGCATCTGCCCGCGACAACGCCTACTGCCGCAGGATGCGTCCGCCGGTGCTTCGGATCACTTCACGGAAGTCGACGGGCGATCCATCCGGATGTTTCAGCTTTCCGTCGATGGCAAGGAAGGAGAGGCCGTGCACCACCGTCCAGAGTGACAGGGAGATCATGCTGCTCTCATCGTCCGGCTCGGACTTGCCCATGTATCTGGTGACACTGTCGATGCAGGCTGCATAGATCATCTCTCCGGTGTCGGAGATCGGATTTGCGCAATCCTCCCGCCCGGCGATGGAGAAGATCATGCGGAAGAGCTCGGGTTCCGCGATAGCAAACTCCACGTAGGCGATACCGAAGGCGGAAAGCCCTTCCATGCTGCCTGGCGGATGCTGTGCCGCGGCGGCGCACATGCGCTGGTACTTCCGCCGGATCCCGTCGAGCGCTGCGGCCTCAAGCATGTCCTGCTTGGTATCGAAGTGCCGATAAGGGGCCGCGGTGCTGACACCCGCAAGCCGACAGGCGTCGGCGACGGAGAACTTCTCCGGTCCCCGCTCTTCGATCAATGCCTGCGTCGCGCGTATGAGCTGCGCCCGCAAATCACCATGGTGATATGCATCCTTGCGTGAAACTGCCGCTTTTGCTGCCAAGACGTGTCCTCAGATTTTTTTTGTCATCTGCCGTTGTCAAAGTTAGGAACGCTTACATATGTTAGCAAGACTAACATGGGCGGGACGTCAGGTAATTTGATGTTAGCGCCCCTAACATAGCCCGCCCCGGCGCACAGAAGGACGATGTTATGGCTGCTGAAGTTTCCCCCGCCCGCAAGTGGCTGCGCCGTCTGGGCGCGTTTGTCGTGTTTGGTTTCAATGGTGCGGTCGCTGTCGCGATCCTGATCTTCGGCACCACATTCCTCCAGCAACGGGCCTCGGCGACGCCCACGGTCGAGGCTGCACCCTTGCCTAAAGTCGCTGTCATGCGCCTCGACCGGTCCGAAAGCTATGACCTCACCCGTCGCTTCATCGGCCAGGTCGAGGCGACCCGCAGCACCGACCTTGCCTTTGAACGTGGGGGCACGGTGGCCGAAGTTCTAGTGGAAGAGGGCGAAAGTGTCGTCGCGGGAGAGATCGTCGCGACGCTCGACATCCGGTCCCTGGAGGCGACGATCGCCCGTCACGAGGCCACCCGCCGCGCGCTGGAAAGCGACCGGGAGCTCGCCGTCCTGACCCTTGAGCGGACCCAGAAGCTCGAAGAACGCGGCTTTGCAGCCACGCAGGCCTTCGATGAGGCGCGGCTCGGGCTGAACTCCATCATCGCAGGTCTGGCGGAGGTCGATGCAAGTATCGCCTCCACCCGTATCGATATAGAGAAATCCGTCCTTCGCGCGCCGTTCGATGCGACCGTGGGCAGCCGCAACATCGACGATGGATCCATTGCGGGAGCCGGTCAGGCCGTCCTGAGCCTTCTGGAGAACCGGGCACCGCTCGTCCGTGTCGGCCTGTCGCCGGACCGGGCCCGCGGCCTGTCGGTGGGCGATACGCATCTAATCGTGCTCGACGGTCAGCAGCTTGGGGGCACGCTCGCGCACATCCGTCCGGACATCGATCCGGCGACGCGGACGGTGCCGGTCCTCTTTGAACTTCCCCCCAACACCACCGCGCCCTTTGGCCAGACGGTGGAGCTTGTGCTGACCGATACCATAGCAGAGTCCGGCTTCTGGGTGCCGATCACGGCACTCAAGGAAGGGCAGCGCGGGCTCTGGACCGTCCTCGCCGCAGCGGACGAAGGCGATCTGGGCGTCCGCGTGGTGACCGAGGCGGTCGAGGTGATCCATCTGGAGGATCAGCGCGCGTTTGTCCGCGGCACCCTCACCGAAGAGACGCCTATCCTGGCAACCGGCACCCACCGCGTCTCCGCGGGCCAGTACATCGACATCGAGGGCTGAACCGATGGAAACGCTGTTCTTTCGCACGCCGCGCCTCGTCGCGCTGACCGTCCTGGTCATCGTGGCCGCAGGCCTCTCCGCCTTCCTCGCCATCGGCCGGCAGGAAGATCCGACGATCACGAACCTCTTTGCCAACGTGACAACCGTCTATCCCGGGGCGGATCCCGCCCGGGTCGAGGCGCTCGTCAGCGAAAAGATCGAAACGGAACTGCAGGAGATCCCGGAAATCGACGTGATCGAGAGCACGTCCTCCACCGGCATCTCGGTCGTGTCCATCGAACTGATCGAGACGCTGGAGACCGAGCGGATCGAGCAGGTGTGGTCGGAGATCCGGGACGCGCTGACCGATGCCTCCCGCAACTTCCCGTCGGGCGTTGGCGAGCCAGAGTTCGACAATGACAGCACTGGAGCGTTCGCGTCGATCTCCGCCCTCTACCCGCTGAACGCGACCACTCCGGACAGCGTGACTCAGCGCTATGCCGAGGAGTTAGCAGATGCCCTGCGCGCCGTGCCCGGCACCAAGCTCGTGGAGATCTTCGGCGCGACGGAAGAGGAAGTCCTTGTCACCGTCGACTTCGGAGAACTGACGGCCCTCGGCCTGACCGTTGACCAGGTTGCCACCGCGATCCAGTCCGCGGATGCCAAGGTGCAGGCAGGCCGGGTACGCACGTCCGGCTCCGACTATCTGATCGAGGTGGAGGGTGAGATCTCGGCTCTCGACCGCATCCGCCGGATCCCGCTGACGAGTGCTGCCAACGGTACCGTGACCCTCCTGAGCGAGATCGCGACCGTGGAAAAGACGATCAAAACCCCGGCGGAAGAGCTCGCCTACTCGCAGGGCGAGCGCAGCCTTCTCGTCGCCGCGCGCATCAATGACGGCCTGCAAGTCGACGCCTGGATGGCGAGCGCCAATGCACGCCTCGCGGCGTTCGAGGAAAGCCTGCCCTACTCTCTCGAACATCGCCTCATCTTCGACCAGAGCGCCTACACCGCCGAACGGCTTATCGAGGTGGGAACGAACATGGCGATCGGCATGGCCCTCGTGATCGCGGTGCTGTTCCTGACCCTTGGTGTGCGCGCAGCACTGATCGTGGCGATGGTCCTGCCGCTCGTGTCTCTTGCGTCCATCGCGACCATGAATTTCGCGGGCATGGCGATCCACCAGATGTCCGTGACCGGCCTGATCGTGGCGCTTGGCCTGCTGGTCGACGCTGCCATCGTGATGACCGACGAAGTACGCCAGTCGCTCGCCGCGGGGATGCAACGCATCGCGGCCGTGAGGAAGGCCGTACGCAGGCTCTCAGCACCGTTGATCGCCTCCACCGTCACGACGGCGCTTTCCTTCATGCCGATGGTGCTGCTGCCCGGTCCCGCAGGCGATTTCGTGGGCTCGATCGCCCTGTCCGTGATCATCATGCTGGTCTGGTCGCTGCTCATCGCGGTGACGATCACGCCCGCAATCTCCGGCTGGGTGCTGCCCCAGGGCGATGCGGCGGGCGGTTTTGCAAACGGGATCAAGGGCGGCATGCTCGCCCGCGCCTTCCGCGGGACGCTGGCCTGGTCCATGCGGCGTCCGCTGAGCGCGATTGCGTTCGCGCTGGTGCTGCCGGTGATGGGTTTCATGAGCTTTCCGACGCTCACCGCGCAGTTCTTCCCGGGCGTGGAGCGGGACCAGTTCTACATCGAAGTCGAACTGCCCCGTGGCACGGCGATCTCCCGTACCGATCAACTCGCCCGCCAGCTTGACGAGACCCTGCGCGCGCGCGATGGGATCGAGCATGTGTCCTGGGTGGTCGGCAAATCCGCGCCCGCCTTCTACTACAACATCGTGGCGAGCGAGAAGGGCGCGCCCCATTTCGCGCAGGCCCTCATCACGACCAATTCGCCCGAGGCAACGGCGGACCTCGTCCCCGAACTGCAGGCATCCCTCGGCAACGCGGCACCTGAAGCGCGGATCCTTGTCCGTGATCTGGTGCAGGGACCGCCGGTCAATGCACCGGTGGAGATGCGGATCCTCGGGCCGGACCTCGACACCCTGCGCGAGCTCGGCGATGAGGTGGCGGCGATCATGGCCACCGTGCCGGAGATCACAATCGTGCGCACCGGACTCGAGGGTGGCGCGCCGAAGGTCTCCGTCAACGTGGACGAAAACCGCGCGCGCCTGGTGGGTCTCGACCTCGGACAGGTTGCCCGACAGCTCGAGGCAACGTTGGAAGGCGCGACCGGTGGGTCCTTGCTCGAAGGTACCGAGGAACTCCCGGTCAGGGTGCGCGTCGGCGACGGCCTGCGGGGCGACACGGACTTCATCAGCAACCTGCCCCTGCTCGCGCCGGGCACCGGCGGCACCGGCTACAGCGGCATCCCGCTCAGCGCGATCGCAGATGTGGAGATCGTGCCCGCCCGCTCCTCCATCGTGCGCCGCAACGGCGACCGGGTGAACAGCATCCAGGGCTTCGTCCAGTACGGCGTGCTGCCCGAGGAGGCGCTCAAGAGCGTGAACGTGGCGATGGATGCCGCAGGTTACACCCTGCCCGACGGCTATCGGTTCGACGTGGGCGGCGACGCGGATGCGCGCAACGACGTGCTGAACAACCTGCTCGCCTCCGTCGGCCTGATCGTGACGTTGACCATCGCGACCATCGTGATGACCTTCAACTCCTTCCGCCTCAGCGCCGTCGCCTTCATCGTCACCGGTCTGTCCGCGGGCCTGTCGATCCTCGCTCTGGCGGTGTTCCAGTATCCGTTCGGGATCAACGCGGTGATCGGGGTGATCGGCTCCATCGGCGTGTCGATCAACGCGGCAATCATCATCCTGACCGGCCTCCAGGCGAACGAGGACGCGCGGAACGGCGATCAGCAGGCGATGGTGGATGTGGTCATGCGGTCGAGTCGGCACATCGTCTCCACCACGATCACCACGTTCGGAGGGTTCCTCCCGCTGATCCTCGGTGGCGGAGGCTTCTGGCCCCCCTTCGCGATGGCGATTGCCGGAGGCGTGCTCTTGAGCACGATCGTGTCCTTCTACTTCACCCCGCCGATGTTCCGGATCATCTATGCCCGGGCGCCGAAGGAGGCGTCCGGCGCAGCCGAAACCCCGGCGAATCTCTACCCGGAAACGGTGTCCGAACCGAAACTGTTGCACGCAGCGGAGTGAACGGATACATTAAGTGATACATTAATGCTCCGTATAACTGGGTAGAATCCCTCACTTTTCCGCTGATTTGGTAAGGGAAAATGACCAGATGGGTTGACCTAGATCAAATCACTGATACCCCTGTGTCCGGCACAGTCCGCAGAAACATGTGCTGGGAAATTAAGTTTCACAGGGAAGGACAACCCATGAAGAAGATTGCGACACTTCTGGGCTCCGCAGCGATCGCATCCATGGCGACCACGGCGACCGCGCAAGAGCAACTGGAAATGACCTCCGCGTTCGGAAAGAACCTGCCGATCCTCGGGACAGCTGCACTCGGCTTTGTCGACAAGATCAACGGCATCTCCGAAAGCGTCGAGTTCGAGCATTTCGATCCGGGCGAGCTGGTGCCGACGCTCGAGGCGCTGGACGCGGTGTCCAACGGCTCCGTTGATGCGGCCTACACCACCGCGGGCTACTGGCAGGGCAAGATCACTGCGGCCTCCCTCTTCGCCGCCGTGCCTTTCGGCCCGGAAGCGGGCGAGTTCCTCGCATGGATGCTCTACGATGACGGCAAGGAGCTCTTCCAGGAGATGTATGACGAGGCCGGCTACGACGTGCACGTCACGCCCTGCGGCATCATCGCTCCGGAAACCTCCGGCTGGTTCAAGAACGAGATCAACTCCATGGCGGATCTCGAGGGCCTGAACATGCGCTTCTTCGGCCTTGGTGCGGAAGTGATGCAACGCCTCGGCGTCTCCACCTCCCTGCTTGCAGGCGGCGACATCTTCCCGGCACTGGAGCGTGGCGCGATTGACGCAACCGAGTTCTCCATGCCGCGGATCGACGCGCGGCTCGGCTTCTACCAGATCGCGAAGTTCAACTACTTCCCGGGCTGGCACCAGCCCGCGACCATGTTCGAACTGCTGGTGAACAAGGACGTGTGGGAGGATCTCGACGAGAAGTCCCAGCGCCAGATCGAAGTCGCCTGCATGGCCAACATCACCGACAACTACGCCGAGGGTGAGGCCACGAACTACGCCGCAATGGTCGAGAACACCGACAAGCACGGTGTGACCATCAAGCAGTGGCCGCAGGAGATGCTGGACACGTTCGAGTCCACCTGGACCGAAGTGGCGCAGGAACTCGCGGCGGAAGACGAGATGTTCAAGAAGGTCTGGGACGACCTTCAGGAGTTCCGCGCGGGCTACAAGGTGTGGAGCGACAACATCTACCTGCCCCGTCCGCGCGGCTGACCCCGCCCAACTGGACACGTGACAAGGGGCGGCTGCATGCCGCCCCTTTTTCGAACATTTCCCGGGCTTCGACAGCCCCGGCAGATGCGAGGCATGGTGCATGAGCAGCCCTGACGAGTTCATTGCGATCACCGACCCGGGAGAGGCCGGACGCGAAGACCACTCAATAGTCGACCGTCTGGTCATCCAGATCTCGAACCTGTTTGCCTGGTTCTACCCCATCCTGATGATGGCAATCGTCTCTCAGGTGATCCTGCGACAGGCGGGTCACAACCAGGCCTGGCTCGACGACCTGCAATGGTGGCTCTACGGCGCGGCGGTCCTGATCGGGATTGCCTACGCGGTCACCACCAACAGCCATGTGCGGGTCGACATCTTCTATGAGGGCTTCGCAGACGCGAAGAAGGCCCGTACCGAGGTGTTCGGGCTTGCCTGGCTGTTTCTGCCCTTCACGCTTCTGGCCTGGGACATGACGCTGCATTACGCGGTCGCCTCTGTTGTCGCCGATGAGGGATCTGACAGCCCCAACGGGCTCCACAACCTCTGGATCCTCAAGGTGTTCCTGAACGCCTCCTTCATCCTGATCGCGGTCGCGATCTGGGCGGCTTACGTGCGCAACCTCGCGCGGTTGACGGAGCCGCTCTTGTGGAAGCAGCTCTTCTACGCCCTGCCCGCCACACTCTTTGCCGTGAACCTGGTGATCTACTACGCGGTTTACTGGGTGGTCCGGCTGACGGGGCCGGAGGATCAGCGGGTAAACCGGATCACCCGCGAAGCCCCGTTCGAGGAGGTCGCCTTCCTCGGCTATGAGGTGAGCCCGATGGTCCTCGCTGCATTCGTCGTCACGGCGATCCTGATCGGTGCGGCCTACATGCTCGGGCGCAAACCCGCCGCGGCGAAGGGCTGATCCATGTTCATTCTTGAGACACTCGGCCTGGTGATGGACCTCAACCAACTCGCGGTCCTCGCGATGTTCCTGATGTTCATCGCGTTCCTCTTCCGCGGCATTCCGGTGGCCTACGCGCTGGTGGGCGTGTCGCTCATCTTCGTGCTGATCGCAGAAATCTTCCTCGATCCGAACAGAAGCCTCTTCCGGGACGTGATCGAGTTTGACCGCACCGGCATCGACTATCGGCGGATGGGGGCGCTCGGCGGACGGCTCTTCGGCTCCATCGTGAAGAACCCGGTGCTTGTCGCGCTGCCCATGTTCATCTTCATGGGGCTGATGCTGGATCAGTCCGGCGTGGCGCAACGGATGATGCGGTCCATGCAGACCCTGTTCGGCGCGATGCGGGGAGGTCTGGCGCTCACGGTGCTGCTGATCGGGATCATCCTTGCCGCCTCCACCGGGGTGATCGGGGCGTCGGTGACGCTGCTGGGTGTCATGGCCCTGCCGTCGATGCTGAAGCAGAACTACTTCAAGCCGATTTCGACGGGCACAATCGCCTCTGCGGGCACGCTCGGCATCCTGATCCCGCCGTCGATCATGCTGGTGATCATGTCCGATCAGCTCGCGATCTCGCTCGGCGATCTGTTCATGGGGGCACTCTTTCCCGGGCTGCTGCTCGGCGCGCTCTACATTGTCTTTATCGTCGTCTATGGCTTCATCAGCCCCAAGGCGATGCCGGCACCGGAGAACCCGCCGGAGCTTGGGTGGGCCGCGGTGCGGGACGTGCTCCTGTCCGTCGTGCCGCCGATGTTCCTGATCCTGCTGGTGCTCGGCTCGATTTTTGCCGGGATCGCAACCCCGACGGAGGCGTCCGGCCTCGGCGCGCTCGGCGCAACGCTTCTGGCCGCGGCGAACGGGAAGCTCAGCATGACCGTGCTGAAAGACGTGAGCCGGTCGACCATGAACACCTCGGGCTACATCGTCGGCATCTTTCTCGCCGCGAACTTCTTCGCCTTCATCCTGCGGCGTTACGGCGGGGACGAGATCGTGGAGGCGATGGTGACCTCCGCCTTCACCGACCCCTACATGATCGTGGTCTTCATCCTGTTCATCATCTTCCTGCTGGGCTTCCTGCTCGACTGGATCGAGATCACGCTGATCATCATGCCGCTCATGCTGCCGATCATCCTTGGCCTGGGGCTGGAGATTGACGGGTTCGGCGTGGTCCGCGATCCCGAGGTCGTGTGGTTCGCGATCCTTGTGGCGGTGACGTTGCAGACAAGTTTCCTGACGCCGCCGGTGGGTTTCGCGCTCTTCTACCTCAAGGGGGTCTGTCCGCCGTCCGTGTCGCTCGGACATATCTACCGGGGTGTGGTGCCGTTCGTTCTGCTCCAGCTGCTCGGTCTCTTCATTGTGTTTGAGATGCCATGGCTGGTCACCTGGCTGCCATCGGTCGCCTACGGAAACTGAACGACGGGCTCTTGCGAGAAGGCCGGGACAGGATCCCGGCCTTTTTCGTTTGTCCCTCAAAGCACCGGGGGAGATGGCCCCTCACTGACGCTGCCGCCCCACAGCGCCGTAAGGGATCGTCGATCTTAGGCCAGGGCACCGAAGACCAGCCATGCGATGCATCCACAACCAGCCAACTCGCCTGAGCCGTTCCTCCCCCCAACGTCCTCGCTCGGTTTAAAGGCACCAACCAACGGACCGGCCCCCGGCACCAAGCGTTCTCGGTCAGATCCAGAGCGACGTGGTGCGCTGCGGAGAAAGCCGGTCACGGGCAGTGAGACCGAAGCTGCAGTTTCGGGAAGCGCACCGTTCTTTCCGCAACGCCGACCCAAGCGGGCGGGTCGGCGCGGCCTGACGGTGCCCGCTGGACGGGTCAGAGATACGGCTCGGAGGATCCAGAGAATGAATAGCCGTTCCCGCGCTCCACCACCAACATGGCACCAGAGCGCGAGCGCAGATCATGTGCGTGGATGCCACCTGCACTGCGAGCACCCGGCATATGCCACAAGCCCCTACCGGGTAATGATCTCCGGGCCCATGAAGTAGGTGGGCAGAAAGGTGGAGAGCTCCGGAATGTAGGTCACCATGATCAGGAACACCACGAGGATGCTCAGCCACGGGAACGCGGCCTTCACCACGTCCCACATGGGCATTCCTGCAACCCCGGAGGTGACGAAGAGGTTGAGACCAACCGGAGGCGTGATCATCCCAATTTCCATATTCACCACCATGATGATGCCCAGGTGGATCGGGTCGATGCCAAGCTCGATGGCGATCGGGAACACGAGCGGTGCCACGATCACGATCAGGCCCGACGGCTCCATGAACTGGCCACCGATCAGCAGGATCACGTTGACGATCACGAGGAACATGAACGGGCTCAGACCCGCCTCCAGCATGGACGCCGCGATCTCCTGCGGGATCTGCTCATCGGTGAGCACGTGCTTCAGGATGAGCGCGTTCGCGATGATGAAAAGCAGGGTGATCGTGAGCTTGCCCGCCTCGAAAAGCGTGTCCCGCGTGTCCGGATGCACCCAGGCAGTGATGAGCGCATAGGGCTTGCGGATCAACGGGACGGGTTTTCCATCCGGCGTTGCCGGGCGGAGCGGCCCCATGTCCCGGTAGACAAAACTTGCGATGATAAAGGCGTAGACCGCCGCGACCGCCGCCGCCTCCGTCGGGGTGAAGACCCCGCCATAGATCCCGCCAAGGATGATGACGATCAGGAAAAGACCCCATCCGGCCTCGAGCCCGGTATCGAGCACCCGGGACCATCCCTTCCACTCCTCCCGCGGCAGATTGCGGATCCGGGCCACGATGTAGATGCCGGTCATCAGCATCAGACCCGCAAGCAGGCCCGGGATCACCCCCGCGAGGAACATACGGCCGACGGAAACATCCGTTGCGGCGGCATAGACGACCATTACGATAGATGGGGGGATAAGGATGCCCAGGGTCCCCGCGTTACAGATGACCCCTGCCGCAAACTCCTTGGAATAGCCGACCTGCCGCATGCCCGCGATCACGATCGTCCCGATGGCGACGACGGTGGCGGGGGACGATCCGGAAAGGGCGGCGAAGAGCATGCAGGCGAACACGCCCGCGATCGCCAGACCGCCGGGGAAGTGCCCCACGCAGGCAATCGAGAAATCGATGATCCGCCGCGCCACCCCGCCCGTGGACATGAAGCTCGACGCGAGGATGAAGAACGGGATCGCCAGCAGCGTGTAGTGGCCCGCCATCGCCTGAAAAAGCGACTGCGCGATCGATGCAAGCGAGGTGTCCGACAGCACCAGAAGGAAGATCATGGAGCTGAACCCGAGCGAAACCGCGATGGGCACACCGATCAGCAGCAGGGCGATGACCAGCCCGAAAAGGACGACAACTTCCATGGACTCAGCCCTTTCCGGCGACTTTTGCCGCGGCTTCCTCGACCGCGTCTTCGGCTTCGTGGCTCACGATCAGGCTTTCCTGAGTGCCGTTCCAGATGCGGAGGAACGCCTCGACGAACCGGTAGAGGAGGAGCGCCATGCCGACCGGCAGGATCGTGTAGGGCATGAAGCGGGGCATCTTCTCATACTCCTCGCCTTCGTTGAGCCAGCCCTCGAAGAACCGCAGGAAGTCCGGCATCGGGATGTCATTGGTCTCATACCAGGCCTTGCCGAGGAACCGATCCTCGAACCCGAGCGGGAACCAGCGCCCCTCGGTCCGGGGCAGGTTCACGAAGTTTGCCCAGTAGTCCCAGCTCCCCTTGAGCAGGAGGAATGCGTAGATCAGGCAGACCGTCCCCGCGATGATCGCGAAGGTCCTGCGGCCCTCCGGCCCGAACCGGTTGATGATCGCGTCCACCCCCAGATGGGCCGTCACCTTCACGCAGTAGCTGACACCGAAGAGGACCAGCCAGGCGAACAGAAACGATGTCGCCTCAAGCCCCCAGATCAGGGAGTCGTTGAACCCGTAGCGCAGCACGACATTGGTGAAGGTGATGAGGGTCATCAGGCCAAGCAAAATCGCGATGGCCGTTTCCTCGAACGTGTTCATCGCGCGGCCAAGGCCCGTGCGCGGCTCATAGCGGGCTGACGGTCCCATAGGGGCCTCCCTGTGCCGAAAGTCTCTTGTTATGGGGAAGTATAGGACGAGACGCGCCCCGCACCAAAGGCGGGGCGCGTCGGTCAGATCACCATTTAGTTGGTGAAGTTCGCATTGATCGCCTGGGCAGCCGCGATGTTGTCTTCGCCGACATCACCTTCGAACTGATCCCAGACCGGCGCCATCGCGTCGACCCATGCCTGGCGCTGCGACGACGTCAGCTGGCGCACTTCACCACCCGCATCGACGATGGCCTGCTTGGCCTCTTCGTTCACACGGAACGCTTCGCCGTTCCGCATCTCGGTCACTTCGCGCAAGATGGTGGCCAGCTGGTCACGCACGTCCGCGTCAAGACCCTGCCACCACTCTTCGGAAGTCACGACAAGGTAGTCGATGATCCCGTGGTTGGTTTCGGTGATGCCGTCCTGCACCTCGAAGAACTTCTGGCCATAGATGTTGGACCAGGTGTTCTCCTGCCCGTCGACAACGCCGGTCTGCAGCGCGCCGTACACTTCGGAGAAGGCCATCGGCTGCGGCGAGCCACCGATCGCGGCCATCTGCGCCTTCAGCACGTCGGACGCCTGGACGCGGAACTTGAGACCGTCCGCATCGGACGGATCGATGAGCGGCACGTTGGCCGACATCTGTTTCATGCCGTTGTGCCAGAACTCCAGCCCGCGCAGACCGCGACGCACCATGGACTCCTTCATCGCCTGACCGGTGTCCGACGTCTGGAACGCGTCCACGGCGTCGATGTTGGCGAACATGAACGGAAGGTCAAAGATGCGGAACTGTTTCGTGAACTTCTCGAATTTCGACAGAGACGGTGCCGCGAACTGCACGTCGCCCTGTAGCATAGCCTCGAGCACCTGGTCGTCATTGTAGAGCTGCGAGGAGGGGAAAACCTCCATGCAGGCCTTTCCGTCCATCTCATCGTTCACGCGCTGCTGGAGCAGGCTCGCGGCGATGCCCTTGGGGTGCCGGTCGGTGTTGGTGACGTGGCTAAATTTGATGACGATCTCGCCCGTGTCACAGGCGGCCATGGCGGTGCCTGCGGTCATCACGGTCGCGGTGACGACAGCGGCGGCGGTCATGAATTTCATTTTGTGGTCCTCCCAGTTTGACCTGCCGGGCCGGGCTTGAGTGCCTCGGCCACGGCGTCGCGCACATACCCGACATGCGAATCCCGCGCAGCACAACACTCAATTCGCCTTTGACGGGCATATTTCCACAGATCGACAACCCCATGTTACCGTTCGTACCCATTTCCGGGCGGGACCGTATGGGTCCGGTGACAGAAGCTGTTTGAGCACAGACCCTGAAGTCGATCACTGCGCGTTCGGCGGGATCTGGCCAACACGCCTCGGCGTTCGGCCGGATCCACACATCCGCATGAACACCATGTTGAACGAACCTGCCTTTGGCCGGGTCGCGAAACAGTCGACAGCGGTGATGCTTTCGGGCAGCCGCGCGTCCGCGTTTGCCAGTACCCGGCGTGCGGTCAAACGCTCCGGCGAGGTGAGCCCAGCCATGTCCGCATTGTCGAGATCGACCGCCTCCAACTGAAGCTTGTTCGCGTCCGCACCCGTCCAGGAAGTCAGGGTCAGAACAGCGTCGCTGAACAGCGTGCCCTGCAGCAGTGACCCGTCGAAGCGCGCACCATCTAGGTTGATTTTGCGAAACCGCGTGCCGGACAGGAGCGCACCCGAAAAGTCTGCGTTGGAGGCGAAACCCTCCGTAAACCGGGCGTCGAGCAGATCGGCCCGGTCCATGTGAACGCCCCGCATGGGCACACCTTCGAACGTCGCTCCTTCAAGATCCGCCTGCTCCAGCCGTGCGTTGACGAAGCTCACGTAGCGCGGGCGCAGTCCCTTGAGGTTCGCGCCCTCGAGGATCGCACCGGTGAAACTGGTATGCTTCAGCCGTGCATGGGTCAGGTCGGAGTTGGGCAGAAACGCCCGCTCAAGGTCCGCGCGGCGCAGATCCGCGTGCTGCAGGTCGATGGAGGGAAGCGCGCTCCGCCATGCGGTTCGTTCCCGCCAGAAATCGTCGGCGAAGGCATCCTGGACACCCACAAACCGGGCGCGGCACTCCACCGGGCCGATGGAACGGAGCTGGCACCAGTTCGCACGTGCCTCTCTGGTCAGCCTCAGCCCCTCGATATCATCGGCGGGGATCGGATTGCACACCTCCAGCGGTAGATTGCGCTGCGCGCACCAGCCGATCATGAAGCTGCGCTGCGCCACCTCCGGCGTGCGCCAGTCCGCGGGGCGGGGAGTGAACTCGACGCCTACGAGATCGATGGTGGCAAGCTGCACGCGGTCTCGCAACGCTGTCCACGCAACGGGGTCCGGACACACCTCCCACGGGTCGCAGCGATAATGTTCGAACCCCCCTTCGGTGCGCAGCCAACTCACCAGCACCAGCGCGACGGGAAAGCTTGTGCCCACGATCCGGCGCCCGATGCCCGGCTCCGCATCCTTTCCGGAGCGGATGAGCGCATGGAAGCGGCGCCAGCTTCGTGTCCCTGCGTTGAGCGCGATCACGAGACAAAGGACGATGAAGAGCGTCATCCATTCATCATGGGCCGGCATCGACCGCCACCAGAACCCGGCAAGCACCAGCGGCCCGGCAAGCCACACGAGCACGAAGGTCGTGATGTTGGAGAGGGTGGAGATCGGGTGCCGCTCCGCCGCGTCCTCCCCCCGCGCGGTCAGCACCAGATCGTTGACGAGCCAGGGCAGCACCGCGTCATGAACCGCCTGCCCACCGAACTGCCGCCGCGCGGTCACCAGATGCCGCCAGAGCTTGGTCAGGTGGATGTGGAGATAGACATAGAGGGCCGCTGCCAGAAGCGGAGCGAACCAGAAAAACGCGTCTGTCGGGATCGCAACACCGATCAGCGGCAACTGCACCTGCCGACTGGTGATGAAGAAATCCGCATCCTCCACGGCGAGCAGCGAAACACCGACAAAGGACAGGAAGGCCAGAAGACCGAACCAGTTGGCCCGGGCGACCTTGGACTGCTCGTCGATCCGGGCGACGGCGGCGGCGAACTCCGGGTTTGCGTCCTCTCCAACCATGGGGGGACGGTATCACAGCCCGATCGGGGTGGTCATCTGTCCCGAACGGAGAGCCCCGGGCGAAAATCCGCACGGCTGAGCCCGTACTTCTGCATCTTGTCATAGAGCGTCTTGCGGGAGATCCCGAGCCCCTCATAGGTCGCGGTGATGTGGCCCTGATTGCTGGCAAGTTCCGTTTCGATGAGCTGCCGTTCGTAGGCATCCACCCGGTCGGGAAGGCGCAGCCCCGGCGGCTGGGCGGATCCTTCCTCGGCGTGGATCCCGAGGACGATGCGATCGGCGACGTTGCGCAGCTCCCGCACGTTGCCCGGCCAGGTCTTCTGCGAGAGGTCCGCAAGCAGGGGGGCGGAGATGTCCGGCACCGGACAATCGTACCGGTGAGCCGCCGCGCGGACGAAATGGTGAAAGAGGGCGGGGATGTCTTCCTTGTGGGCGCGCAGGGGCGGCAGGTCCACTGTGGCTACGGCGAGCCGGTAGTAGAGATCAGGCCGGAAGGCCCCGTCCGCGACCCGTTGCAGAAGGTCGCTCCGGCTTGCGGCGAGGAACCGGACGTCGAGCTCGATCGGGCTGTTGGAACCCAGCCGCGTGACCTGCCGATCCTCGATCACCCGCAGAAGCTTTGCCTGAAGTGCGGGAGAGATCGCGTCGATGGCATCGAGGAACAGGGTACCGCCACGGGCATGCTCGAACTTGCCCGCGCGGGCCTTGATGGCCCCGGGAAAAGCACCCGCCTCGTGACCGAACAGCTCGCTCTCAATGGACCCTTCCGACAGGGCGGAGATGTTGAGCGTGACGAAGGGTCGGTCCGCGCGGGGAGAGAGGGTGTGAAGCGCCCGGGCGGCAAGCTCCTTGCCGGTGCCGGTCTCCCCCGTGACGAGGACGTCGGTTTCGGTTTCCGCCAGACGTTCGAGGCGGGCGCGCAGGTCGACCATGACCTGTGCCCGCCCGATGAGGGTGCGGTCGAGCGCCGCGCGGGCGGCCAGCTCCGCCTTCAGCAACCGGTTCTCAAGGATGAGCTGCCGGTGTCGGAGCGCCCGGTCGATCGCATCGGTCAGCCGCGCCGTCTCGAACGGCTTTTCGATGAAATCCTCCGCGCCGGCCTTCAGCGCCTCAACGGCGAGCGGGACGTCGCCATGCCCGGTGATCAGGACAAGCGGCAGGTCCGCGTCCCGCGCAAGCGTCTCTCGCAGCAGGGAAAGGCCGTCCATACCCGGCATCCTGATGTCGGAGATCACCGCACCGACCTCACCGCCATCCCCGTCGAGGGCCGCGAGCATGTCGGGCCCGGTGGCGAAGGTGCGCACGTCCAGTCCGTGCAGTTCCAGCGACTGGCCGATGGCGAGGCGGATGTCCTCCTCATCGTCCACTAGGTAAACCGTGAGCCCGTTCATTCCGCCGCCTTAACCGGGCGCTCCGCACTCTTCAAGGTCACGCGGAACCGGGCGCCGCCTTCAGGCAGGCTCTCCGCGTCGATCCGCCCGTCGAAATCCCGGACGATGTTGTAGGAGATCGAGAGGCCAAGGCCAAGACCCTCTCCCACCTCCTTGGTGGTGAAGAACGGGTCGAAGACCTGATCGAGCACATCGCCGGGGATGCCCGCACCATTGTCCGTCACCGCGATCGTGGTGGTACCCCCACAGGGCACCACGTCGACCCGGATCCGCGGGTTGTCGACCTCCCGACAGGCATCAATCGCGTTGCCGATGAGGTTCATCAGGACATGCTGCAGCCGGATCGACCCGGCGAGTACATGAGGGTCCCGGTCGAGGCCCTCAACCTCCAGCGCGACGCCGGCCCGCTCGATCCGGCCTGAAAGCAGCGACAACGCCTCGTCGAAAACCGCGCTGAGCGCGATCGACTGCGTCCCCTCCCCCGGTTTGCGGGCGAAGTTGGAGAGGCTGCGGGAGAGCTGGGCCATACGCGCCGTCAGCCGCGTGATCCGGGCGAGATTTTCCGACGCGGGCCCGGTCTTGCCCCGCTCGACAAAGGCCATCGCGTTTTCCGCGTAAGAGCGGATGGCGGTGAGGGGCTGATTGAATTCATGGCTGAGCGCGGTCGACATCTGCCCGAGCACCGCAAGCTTGCCCGCCTGTACCAGATCCGCCTGTGTCTGCCGCAGCTCCGCCTCCGCCGCACGGCGGACCAGCACCTCTTCGGAAAGCGCCTTCGTCCGCTCCGCCACCTTTTCTTCGAGCAGGACCCCCTCCCGCTCCCGCGCGAGCAGGCGGTCGAGCAGGATGCGGCGGCGTTGCCAGAGGACCAGCGAGGTGAGGCCGATGACCACGAGGCTCAACCCGATGCTCAGCATCGTCGCCTGGGAAAGCCGCCGCGCCTCCTCAGTCGACACGAGCAGATGTAGCAACCAGCCCTCCGGCCCCATCGGGCGCACGAGATGCAGGAACTCGACCGTCGGCGCACCGGCCCGGTCCGCCCGGGCTGCGACGATTTCCACCCCGTCGTGCCGTGCCACGGTCGTGAGCGGGATCGGTGCGAGGGCCGCGGTGTCGAACTGCCGGTCCTGTGCAATCCGCGCCCGTTGGGATGGTGCGAGCTCGGCGAGGACCGTCTGGCGATAGGCGGGTTGTCCCGCCATGAGCACGACACCGGACGTATCAGAGACGAAGACCTCCCCGGGGCTGAGGCGCATCACCTGTTCGATCTCGTCCACCCCGACCTTCACGACGATCACACCGAGGATGCGGCCGCCATCGCGCACCGGATGGCTGAAGAAGTAGCCGCGCCGCCCCGACAACACGCCCCGGGCGAAGTAGCGCCCGAGGCGTCCTTCCATGGCCTGGCGGAAGTAGGGGCGGAACCCGTAATTCTCCCCCACGAAACTCCCCGGCTGGTCCCAATTCGACGCGGCGACCGTGAGCCCGGTCGTGTCCAGCAGATAGGTCTGTTCCGCCCCGGTCCCCGCCGACCATTGCGCAAGCAAGGCGTTGGTCGCATCGAGCCGGACGGGATCGTCCGGGTTGCGCAGCAGATCCGCAAGCTTGGGATGGCGGGCATAGATCGAGGGGGCGGAGCGGTATCGGCCAAGCCAGCCGCTCACCTGGCTGCGGTGCAGCTCCACGGTTTCCACCGCTTCCTCGGCCGCCTGGCTCAGATAGTAGCGCTCAACCCGGGGGCCAGACAGGAGCGCCAGCAGGATCAGCACCGCAAGCACCAGCCCCACCGCCAACGGACCGCGCCCGAGCGCCGTGCTGATGTTCCGAACCCATGTCATCGTCGCCATGATCCGCATGCGCCGGGCCAGACGCAATCGCTTTTCATCGCCGGGCTGCGGCGATCCGCACGGATGGTTTCGCGGCGCGGACGTCCTAACTGTAGGGAGCAACGGGAAAAGTCAGGTCCATGCTCTCCGTCACCGATGTCGAGAAGTCCTATCCCTCCGCCAACGGGCCGGTGCCTGTCCTGCGCGGGGTGTCGCTCTCGCTGGAGGCGGGCGAAACCCTCGCCCTCACCGGGGAATCGGGCAGCGGGAAGAGCACGCTTCTGCACCTGATCGGGGGGCTCGACCTGGTGGATGGAGGCCGTATCGAGGTCGCGGGCACGGACCTTTCCGGTCTCGGGGACAAGCCGCGGGCGGATTTGCGGCGGGCGACCCTGGGCATCGTTTTCCAGCAGTTTAACCTGATCGCCAGCCTTCCCGTGCAGGACAATATCGCCTTTCAGGCGAGGCTTGCGGGCCGTCACGATCGCGACTGGTGCGCGCATCTGACCGACCGGCTGGGCCTTGAGGGGCTCGAACGCCGGTATCCGGAGCAGCTTTCCGGCGGGCAACAGCAAAGGGTCGCCATCGCGCGCACCCTCGCCGCCCGCCCCAGCCTGATCCTCGCGGACGAACCGACCGGCAACCTCGATGAGGCGGCGAGCGCCAATGTGCTCGCCCTCACCCTTGAACTGGTACAGGAAACCGGGGCCGCGTTTCTGATGGTGACCCATTCGCGGGAGCTTGCCGGACGGCTCGGCCGTCGCCTGCATCTGAGCAGCGGGCGGCTCGCATGAGCAACTGGTGGATCCTTCGCGCGCTTCTGAGCCACTGGATGCGGCGGCCATTCCAGCTCTTCACGCTTCTGCTCGGCCTCGCCATCGGCACCGCGCTCTGGTCCGGTGTGCAGGCGGTGAATGCGGAAGCGCGGGCGAGCTATGCCCGGGCCGCCGGAATGCTGGGCGGGGACATGCTTGACCGTCTCATCTCGACGACCGGTGCGGACATCGCGCAGGCTGACTACATCGCGCTCCGTCGGGCGGGCTGGCAGGTGTCTCCGGTGCTCGAGGGACGCGTGCGGGTGGGCGGCGAAGGGGTTCGGGTGATCGGCGTCGACCCCCTGACGGCCCCGGCGGAAACCCAGCTCGGCGGTGCAGTCGGCGATGGGGAGGTCGCGCAGTTCTTCGCGCCGCCCTACCTGGGCTTTGCGCACCCGGTGACGGCGGAGCGTCTGTCGGGCGTCGCACCCCTTCCCGAACTGCGCCCCTTCGACGGGCTCGTCACCGGTGCCGTAGTGGTCGATATCGGCCTTGCTCAGGACCTGCTGGACCGGGACGGGTTGCTTTCCTACCTGACCGTTCATGGCGAGCAACCGGCGGGATTGCCTGCTCTTGAGGAGGTGACCGGCGACCGGCTGCGCCGCAGTGCGCCGGAGGACAGCGGGATGGGGCTCGGGCAACTCACCGACAGCTTCCACCTCAACCTCACCGCGTTCGGGTTTCTGTCCTTCGTCGTCGGGCTTTTCATCGTGAACGCGGCCATCGGCCTTGCGTTCGAGCAGCGAAAGCCGCTGTTCCGCACCCTGCGAACCTGCGGTGCCTCTGCGAGGGCGCTGGTTTTCCTGCTGGGCATTGAACTGTTGACGCTCGCTGTTATTGCGGGCGGCGCGGGGATCGCCATGGGCTACCTGCTTGCGGGCGCGCTGCTGCCGGATGTGGCGGCCAGCCTGCGGGGCCTTTACGGTGCATCGGTCTCCGGCGAACTGACGCTGCAGCCGATCTGGTGGCTCACCGGTGGGGCGATCAGCCTTTTCGGCGCTGGAGTCGCGGCGGCGCAGAGCCTCTGGCGGGCCTACAGGCTGCCGCTGCTCGCGCCCGCGCAGCCTCAAGCCTGGCTGGCGGCGCAACATCGTACGCTTCGGCTGCAGGGGTTCGGAGCGCTCGTGCTTCTGACCGCCGCCGCGCTCCTCGCCGTGTTCGGAACCGGCCTGATCGCGGGCTTCGCCACGCTGGGCGCACTGCTGATCGGTGCCGCGCTGGGTCTGCCCATCCTCCTTGGGATCGCGCTGGCCATGTTCGAACGGCGCAGCAGCACGGCCTTTGGCCAGTGGTTCTGGGCCGATACCCGGCAACAGCTCACCAGCCTGAGCCTCGCGCTGATGGCGCTCCTGCTCGCACTTTCCGTCAACATCGGCGTCGGAACGATGGTGGACAGCTTCCGCACGACATTCCTCGGCTGGCTCGATCAGCGCCTGACGCCGGAGCTCTACATCGCCGCGCGCACGCCGGAGGAGGCCGAGGCGTTCACCGCCTGGATCGCCCCGCGCAGCGACGCCATCCTGCCGGTATGGAGCGTGGAGGAGCAGGTGCAGGGATGGCCCGTTGAAATCTATGGCGTGCCCGATCACCCGACCTATCGGGACAACTGGCCGCTTCTGTCGAACCTGCCGCAGCCCTGGGATGCCATCGCTGCAGGCAACGCGGCCCATGTGAGCGAACAGCTTGCGCGCAGGTTCGACCTCACCCCCGGAGACACGGTCACGGTTCCGACCCGGGCCGGCGCGTGGGAGGTAACCGTCGCTGGGATTTACGCGGACTATGGTAACCCTATCGGGCAACTCCGCATCGACGTCGACGCCCTGACCGACCGCTGGCCGGAGGTGGAGCGGCTGCGTTTCGCGATCAGGATGGCGCCGGAGGACGTCACCGACGTCATCGCCGGCATGAGGGAGGCCTTCACGCTCGATCCGAACCAGCTCATCGACCAGACGTCGCTGAAGGCGATGTCGCGGGGGATCTTCGAGCGCACATTCACGGTGACCGCGGCGCTGAACGTGCTGACGCTGGCGGTCGCTGCACTCGCCTTGCTGACGAGCCTTCTCACGCTCAGCACCATGCGCCTGCCGCAGCTGGCGCCCGTCTGGGCGCTCGGTCTCACCCGGCGGCAACTTGGGTGGGTGGAACTGGGCAAATCACTGATGCTCGCGGGCTTCACCGCGGTGATCGCCCTGCCGGTGGGTCTCGCGGTCGCGTGGCTGCTGCTCGCGGTCGTCAACGTGCAGGCCTTCGGCTGGCGGCTGCCCCTGCACCTGTTCCCCATCGACTGGGCGCGGCTCGGCCTGCTCGCGATGCTGACCGCGCTGCTTGCCTCCGCCCTGCCGATCTGGCGCCTGGCGCGGACGCCGCCGGGGCGGCTTCTTCAGGTGTTCGCAAATGAACGGTGAGTGGATGATTCGCGCGCTCGGCACCGTCGCGGGACTGCTGCTGGCCCTGAGCCTCTCCGCGCCCGCCGCTCTGGCGCAGGGTTTCGCAGGGTTGGGGCAGAACGCGGAAGGGTTCGCGGTGCCGGTCCCGGACCGGCCGTTCGACTTCCCGGCGGATCACGGGGCGCATCCGGACTACCGGATCGAGTGGTGGTACCTCACAGCCAACCTCACCGGACCTGACGGAACGGACTACGGCATCCAGTGGACGCTCTTCCGCTCTGCGCTGGCACCGGAGGGTGCCGCGCAGGGCTGGAGCAGACCGCAGATCTGGATGGGTCACGCGGCGCTCACGACTGCAGACACCCACCGTGTCGCGGAACGCTTCGCCCGGGGCGGTGTGGGACAGGCCGGAGTGACGGCGGAGCCGTTCGATGCCTGGATCGACGACTGGTCCATGACCTCACGCGCGGAGATGGGAGAGGACGCCTACGCGACGCTCGACGTCTCCGCCCGCGGGGCGAACTTTTCCTACGCTCTGCGCCTCGACACGGACGCGCCACCGGTGCCGCAGGGCATCGATGGCTACAGCGTGAAGTCGGCGGAGGGTCAGGCAAGTTACTACTATTCGCAACCCTTCTACACCGTTTCCGGCACCCTGACCCTTGACGGCGAAGACATCCCGGTCACCGGGCGCGCCTGGCTTGATCGGGAGTGGTCGTCGCAACCGCTGTCGGAGGATCAGACGGGCTGGGACTGGTTTTCCCTCCACCTCGACAGCGGGGAAAAGGTGATGGCCTTCCGGCTGCGCCAGACCGGTGGTGCGGACTACACCTCCGGCACATGGATCGCCGCCGACGGAACCCCGACCCCCCTGCCCGACGGCGTGATCGAGGTGACCCCGCTCGAAACCGCGGAGGTTGCCGGACGGGACGTGCCCGTCCGCTGGCGGCTCGCGATCCCCGAGAGGGATCTGGACATCGAAACGCGCGCCCTCAATCCACAGGCGTGGATGGCGACGGCTTTCTCCTATTGGGAGGGACCGATCCGGTTCGACGGAACCACCGCAGGGATCGGATACCTCGAAATGACGGGGTACGATTGACCATGTGGTTCGAAGATCTTCAGGGTACCCTCGATCAGGTCTGGGCTGAGTTCGCCCGCGGCAGCGTCACCTCCGGCGTGCCGGCCAACCGCCCGACGCTCGCAACGACCGGGGAGGATGGATGGGCAGAGCTGCGGACCGTCGTGCTGCGCGCGTCCAGCAAGGCGGAGCGGGCGCTGGAGTTCTACACCGATGCGCGCTCGCGCAAGGTGGCGGAGCTGACCGCGGATCCGCGCTGCAGCCTCCATGTCTGGGACCCGCGCAAGTCCCTGCAGATCCGCGCCCATGGGATCGCGGCACTGTCCTGCGGGACCGATCTGGCCCGGGACCGCTGGGCGAGCGTGCCGGTGCATGCCCGATTTGCCTACCAGCTTCGCACGGATCCGGGGGCAGCACTTGGCGGAGCGGATGATGCGGACCCGCTGGAGAGCCTCGACGACACGCACTTCACCGTGGTCACCGTGACCCTTACGGAAATCGACGCGCTGCACCTGGCGCGCGGGGGGCACCGCCGCAGCCAGCATGTCTGGCAGGACGGTGGCTGGGACAGCGTCTGGCTGGTCCCCTGACGCCGCTCAGGTGCTCGCTGGCACCAACCGGACGCCGCGGGGTGGCACCGTGATTTGCCGCTGATCCTGAAGCGCGAAGGTTACTTCGTCGTCATCGCCGTTCACGCAGACCGCGATGTCGGTCAGCACCATCGCGACGCTGCGCGCGCCCTCCCAGTCGCCGGGGGTCATCGGCACGCCGTCCAGGCGCAGCCATTTCACATCCGCATCCGTGAGGAACGCCTGATCCCTCAGCGTCACGCTGGCGCGACGCAACGTGGACAGGTGTTCGGCCTCCGCAAGGATCTCCGTATCCAGTGCCGACCAATCGATCCAGGTGGTCTCGTTGTCCTGGGCATAGGCGTTGTTGTTGCCACCCTGGCTGCGACCGAACTCGTCGCCCGCGGTCAGCATGAGGGTGCCGCGGCTCGCGAACAGGGTCCCGAGGAGGGCCTTCACATCGCGCCGGCGCCGCGCCGCTACATCCGGATCGTCGCTCGCGCCCTCGACCCCGTTGTTCCAGGAGAGGTTTTCAGAGTGGCCGTCGCGGTTCTCCTCACCATTGGCGTGGTTGTGCTTTTCCACGTGGCTCACGAGATCCCACAAGGTGAACCCGTCATGGGCGGCGATGAAGTTCACGCTCCGCGTCCGCGCTCCGGTGAAACAGTCAGACGAGCCCGCGAGCCGGGTGGCGAGCGTGCCGAGCCCGCCGTCACCCCGCCAGAACCGGCGGATATCGTCCCGGGCCGCGTCGTTCCACTCCAGAAACGGCGGACCGAAGCGGCCAAGCTGGTAGCCGCCCGGGCCGATGTCCCAGGGTTCCATGATCAGGATACGGTCGGCGAGCGTCGGGTCCTCCCGCATTTCCCGCAGCAGTGGCGCATCCGGGTCGAAACCGTCGGGTCCGCGCCCCAGCACCGGACCCAGGTCGAAGCGAAAGCCGTCGACGCCACCTTCCCGAACGAAGTGGCGCAGGGCCTCGAGGATGAGCGCGCGCATCCGCGGGTGGTTGCAGGCGACAGTATTTCCCGTCCCGGTGTCGTTGATCAACCGATCGCCATCGTGGGCAAAGGCGGCCCGGTTGTCGATGCCGCGCAGGCTGAGCGTCGGGCCATCCGCGTCGCTCTCGCCCGTATGGTTGAAGACCAGATCGAGGATCACGCCGATCCCCTCCTCCCGCAGCAGATCGGTCACATGACGCAAATCGGCGATGCCGCCGGGCGCAAGGCGCGGGTCGAGCGCCATGAAGGTGGCCGGGTTGTAGCCCCAGGCGTTCGACCGGCCGAGCGCGACGAGGTGCCTTTCGTCGATCCACGCCGTGATCGGCATCAGCTCTATTGCGTCTACCCCGAGGCGCTTGAGATGGGCGATGATCGCCGGATGGGTGAGCGCCCGGAGGGTCCCGCGATCCTCCTCCGGCACGTCAGGATGGAGCATGGAGAAACCGCGGACATTGAGCTCATAGATCAGCCCGCCGGGGGTGAAGACCGGCGGGCCCCGATGCGCTGGCAGCGGTTTGCGCAGCACCGCGCGCGGCATCAGGTCGTCGGTGTCGGCACCGAAAGTGCCCAGATCCGGGTGATAGGTGAAGGGCCTCTCAAGCTCCGTCGCATAGGGGTCGACCAGAAGCTTGGACGGATCGCAGCGGTGCCCGTCATCGGGCGCAAACGGCCCATCGACCCGGTAGCCGTACCGCACCCCATCGCGAAGGCCGGGCACGGCGAGGCGGAAGACGCCGTCGCCTGCGGGCTCCATCCGAAGGGGATCTCGATCCTCGATCTCAAGCCACACGGTCTCCGCCACACCGGACCAGATCTCGAAAACAGCGCCTCCCGGTGCGAGCCGGGCGCGGGTGGGGGCGGGCCGCCTCATCGCCTAGAGCAAGCTGCGATAAAGCGCGGCATAGGCGCCTGCGCTTGCAGTCCAGGAAACATCCGAGGCCATGCCGTTGCGCTGCATCCGCGCCCAGACCTTCGGTTCGGCATGCAACGCGCAAGCCCGCTCGACAGCCTCCAGCACGTCGGCCGCCGTTACCCCGTTGAACTGGATGCCCGTAGCCACACCGGCACCGAGGGCCGCGCTGTTCGCGTCGATCACCGTGTCAGCAAGCCCGCCGGTCCGGGCCACCACGGGAATGCAGCCGTAGCGCAGACCGTAGAGCTGGGTGAGGCCGCAGGGTTCGAACCGGGAGGGGATGAGGATCGCATCGGCCCCGGACTGCACCAGGTGGCTCAAGGGCTCATCGTATCCGATGAACGCGCCGACCCGCCCCGCGTGCCGTGCCGCAGCTCCAGCGAACGCATCCTCCAGTGCGCGGTCACCCGATCCCAGAACCGCCAACCGTCCCCCCGCCGCAACCAGCCCGTCGACCGCCTCGGCGAGGGCATCCATGCCCTTCTGCCAGGTCAGGCGAGAGATAACGGTGAAGATCGGGCTTCCGTCTGCATCGAGCGCGAATGCCTCCTCGACCGCCGCGCGGTTCGCCTTGCGCCGGGCAAGGCTTCGGGCTGTGTAGGTTTCCTCAACATGGGGATCGGTCTCCGGATTCCACACATCTGTGTCGATGCCGTTGACGATCCCGTGCACATCCGACGCGCGGGCGCGGATGAGGCCTTCGAGCCCCATGCCGAACTGGGGCTCCCGGATCTCCCGCGCATATGTCGGGCTCACCGTCGTGACCGCATGGGCCACCTGAACGCCGCCCTTCAGGAACCCCACGTCGCCATAATACTCGAGCCCGTCCACGTTGAAGGCCGCAGCAGGAAGGCCGAGCAGCGGGAACACATCCGCGCCGAACTGCCCTTGGAACGCGATGTTGTGGATGGTGATGACCGTCGGCTGCGCAGCACCACCGAACTTCATGTAGACGGGCACAAGCCCACCCTGCCAGTCGTGGGCATGGACAAGGTCGGGCACGAAGCCGGGCACGAGCCCCTTCGCGATGTCGAGCGCAGCACGGCCCAGCGCCGCGAAACGGCGCCAATTGTCCGGCCAGTCCTGCCCCGTCGCGTCCACGTACGGACCACCCGGCCTGTCGAAGAGTTCCGGCGCGTCGAGGAGCAGCAGGTCAAGGCCCGCGGACCGCCCGCTCAGAAGCCGCGCGCCGGGTCCGAAGAATGGCGGCAGCGGCGCAACAACCTCGGCGTCGGGCACTTGCGCCAACACCTGACGGTACGCGGGCAGCAGCGTCCGCATCTCCACCCCCAGCGGTGCGAGCGCGCCGGGCAGCGCCCCCGCGACATCCGCGAGGCCACCGGTCTTGATCAGTGGAAAGACCTCTGAGGCGACGGAGAGCACCTTCATCGGGCGTCAGTCCTCCAGACGGTCGATCATGGCCTGGGTGATCAGGCAGACCCCGTTGTCCGTGCGGCGGAACCGGCGAGCATCAACCTCCGGATCCTCACCGACCACGAGGCCTTCCGGGATCGTGACCCCCCGATCTAGCACCACCTTCGACAGCCGCGCATGGCGGTTGATGGTGCAGTCGGGCAGCACGACCGCTTCGGTCAGGGTCGAGTAGGAATGGGTCCGCACGCCGGTGAAGAGGAGGCTCGAATGCAGCTCCGTCCCGGAAATAATGCAGTTGCCGGACACGAGGGAGGACACGGCAACCCCGCGCCGCCCTTCCTCGTTATGGACGAATTTGGCAGGTGGCACGACTTCCCCGTAGGTCCAGATCGGCCAGTCCGTGTCATAGAGGTTCAGCTCCGGTACCGTGGTGGTGAGGTCGATGTTTGCCCGCCAGTAGGCGTCTACCGTCCCCACGTCCTTCCAGTAGGACGTCTCCTCCCCGGCAGAGCGCACGCAGGAGGTGGAATAGCGGTGGGCCTGGGCATGACCATGCTCGACAATGTAGGGGATGATATCCCCGCCAAAATCTCGGTTTGACCCTTCGATCGCCGCATCCCGGCGCAATTGGTCCATCAGGAAGTCGGTGTTGAAGACGTAGATCCCCATGGAGGCGAGCGCGTTATCCGGATTGCCTGGAATGCCGGGCGGATCGGCAGGCTTCTCGACGAAGGCCGTGATCCGATCGCTCTCATCCACGGCCATCACGCCGAAGCCCGTCGCCTCCATCCGCGGCACCTCGAGACAGCCAACGGTCACATCCGCACCGCTCAGCACGTGCTGACGCAGCATGATCTCGTAGTCCATCTTGTAGATATGATCGCCCGCCAGGATGATCATGTACTTGGGCGCATAGTCCTCGATGATGTCGATGTTCTGGTAGACGGCATCCGCGGTGCCCTCGTACCACATGTTCTCCGCCACACGCTGGGAGGCAGGCAGGATGTCGAAGCTCTCGTTCCGCTCCGTCCGCAGGAAGCCCCAGCCGCGCTGCAGATGGCGAATGAGGCTGTGTGCCTTGTACTGCGTCGCGACGGAAATCCGGCGGATGCCCGAATTGAGGGCATTCGACAGGGCAAAGTCGATGATGCGGGTCTTCCCCCCGAAATAGACAGCCGGTTTCGCCCGCCGGTCGGTGAGTTCCTTGAGGCGACTGCCGCGCCCTCCGGCCAGCACATAGGCCATCGCGTCCCGAGATAGGGGCTGTTGTCGCGGCATCCTCAAATCCTCCCTGTGCCCGGCCCCGTGTGATCAGGGCTCGTGAATGTACATGATTGTGGACAGCGGCGGCAGGGAGACGATCACCTGCCCGTCCACCGCCTCGAGACCTTCGCTGGCCGTCCCACCGGAGCCGCCATAGACCTCCGCATCGCTGTTGAGAATGCAGCGCCAGCGTCCCCCCTCGGGAACCGGAACCGCGTATCCATCCCGCGGCACCGGCGTGAAATTGGAAATCACAAGCACCGGCGGGGCCGCCGGTGCATGGCGTGTCCAGGCGAAGACAGAGTTCGCTGCATCGTCTGCGATCTGCCAGGCAAAGCCCTCGCCCTCATTGTCCCGTGCATGCAGTGCGGGGTGGGTGCGGTAGACGTGGTTGAGGTCCCGCACCAGCGCCTGCATCCCCTTGTGCCGGGGATCATCCAGATGCCACCAGTCGAGCGCGCGCGCCTCCGACCATTCCGACCCTTGCGCGAACTCCTGCCCCATGAAGAGGAGCTTCTTGCCCGGATAACCCCACATGAAGCCGTAGTACGCGCGGAGGTTTGCAAACTTCTGCCACGCATCCCCGGGCATTTTCGCCAGCAGAGATCCCTTGCCGTGCACGACCTCATCATGGCTGAGCGGCAGCACGAAATTTTCCGTGAACGCATAGAGAAGACCGAAGGTTAGATCGTTGTGGTGGTGCTTTCTGTGCACCGGTTCCTTCGACATGTACTCCAGCGTGTCGTGCATGAAGCCCATGTTCCACTTGAACCCGAAGCCGAGGCCACCCGCATCCACCGGCTGGCTCACACCCGGAAAGGCGGTCGATTCCTCTGCGATGGTCATCACATGGGGGTGGGTGCCGTAGATCACCTCGTTCATGCGGCGGAGGAAGGCGATCGCCTCCTTGTTTTCTCGCCCCCCTTCATCGTTGGGGATCCACTGCCCCTCCTCCCGGGAATAATCGAGGTAGAGCATGGAGGCGACCGCATCCACGCGCAGCCCGTCCACATGGTACTTCTCCGCCCAATAGAGCGCGTTGTTGACGAGGAAGGTCATCACCTCCCGCCGTCCGAAATTGTAGATCAGCGTGTTCCAGTCCGGGTGAAAGCCCTGCCGGGGATCCTCATGCTCATAAAGGGCTGTCCCGTCGAAACGGCCGAGCCCGTGGGCGTCCGTCGGGAAATGCGCCGGGACCCAGTCGAGGATGATCCCGATCCCCGCCTTATGCGCCCCTTCCACGAACCGGGCAAAGCCGTCGGGATCGCCGAACCGGGCGGAAGGGGCGTAAAGGCCAGTGGTCTGATACCCCCAGCTCGGATCGAACGGATGTTCGGATACGGGCAGGAACTCGATATGGGTAAAGCCCATCTCCGCCGCGTAGGGGATCAGCCGGTCGCCCAGCGCATCCCACGTGAGGAACCCTCCAGCTTCGTCCCGCTGCCAGGAGCCCGGATGCACCTCGTAGATCGACACGGGAACCCGCCGTTTGTCCGCCTTCGCCCAGTGCTCCATGTGCGCCGCATCGGTCCAAACATGGTCCACATCGCGGTGGGTGAGGGATGCCGTCTGGGGGCGCAGCTCGCTCGCGAAGGCGTAGGGATCAGCCTTCTGCGGCAGAAGGCGCCCGGCACTGTCGAGCAGTTCGAACTTGTACCGCTCGCCCGCATCGAGATCGGGGATGAAGATCTCCCAGATGCCCGTCGACGGCCGCAGCCGCATCGGGTGCCGCCGCCCGTCCCAGCCGTTGAAGTCGCCAACGACGGAGGCGCGCGCCGCGTTCGGGGCCCAGACGGCGAAATGCACGCCGGAGAAGCCCTCATGAGTGATGAAATGCGCACCCATCTTGTCGAAAAGCCGCAGATGCGTGCCCTCGCCGATGAGGTAGTCATCCATCTCCCCCAGAACCGGGCCGAGGCTGTAGGGATCCACAACATCCCATTGGTCGGTCGCGTTCGCCGCCTCCAGGATAATCGGCTGGCGGGACGCGAGCGTGACCGGTCCGTCAAAAAACCCTTGGGGATCGCGACAGACAAGCGCGCCGCCCTTTGTCCCGTCGAGGCCGCGGACCGATACCTTCGTCGCGCCGGAAACAAAGGCCCGCACGATCAGCGTTCCGCCGACCTCATGCAGCCCGAGCAGGGAAAACGGATCTCTGTGGGTGCCCGACAGGATCGCCCCCATCGCCCCCGGGTCAGTCAACTGCGGCTGAACCCCGCCTGCGTCGGCTGCCACCATGAGCGCCGCGCCCTCCCTGCTATCGTTGATCTTCAACAGACAGTGAATGCCCTTACAAGGCAAGGGGTTCCGACGCTCGCGACGAAAACCAATCTGCGGATCCACGATCCCTCCGGCAAGACGAGCACCGCGACGGGCCGCGACCGCGGCGCGCCGATTGAGATGAATTGCGGGCGGAATTCCGGTTGCGATAACGACTCGCACCCGGCTTAAGCCGCGTTTGCCGGATCCCTGGCAAATCCCTCAGGCCGACGGCGGTCACATCTACAGCACGCGAAAACTTCCACCGTGGGACAAACAGATCCGTCTGCACTGGCCCGTGCTACGCACACCCTCACAAGGTCAAACTGAACATTCAGGCACAGGTCCAGAAAGCCATCAAAGGCCCTGGCCCAACAGAGAACAACGCACCGGGTTCCCCCAATGTGTACCGGGCTCACAATGAACCACTCGACGTGCAGGATCGTGCCGGGTTCGACTTCAGCGACCGAACCATTCCGCAGTCTATCGAGGAGCCAGCGCTCTTCACTGGCGGCCAAGCCAAGCCGTTCGATTGCCTGCCTTTTCTGGTCGAGATCCCGTCGCCAGACGGTCAAGGGGCCATCGCTGAACAGGACCTGCGCGCCCAGACCGCGCTCAGACTCTGCGACACCGAACCTGTAGACATTTTTCTTCAGCGCGTTCGGCGAATCCGCGATGGGCGCAATCGCACTGAAAGCAAAATTGGTCCCAGCCAACACCCCAAGGATCAGGCAGAGCCCGGTCGAGAAGTACAGGCTGTTATCGTGCCTCTCTAGAAGGCCTTTGTGTCCGAAAGGCTCAAGGCTTCGCGGTCTGTCAGAACGGACGCAAAAGCGGTTGCCGCCTCTGCGCGACACGCTTCAGGCGTGTTGCCTTCGACGGCTTGACTCCCTGGCGCATGGCGGATCCCGGGACAGGCAGTACATTAGGATCCCCGGCGTGCGTCGCCGGAATCGTGACGCACGTATTCGGATCTTACGCCGTCAGTTCAGCACGCCCCAGATCTCCCGCGCGTACTGGCGGATCGTTCGGTCGGAGGAGAAGTAGCCGACGCGGGCGGTGTTGTGGATGGCCATCTGATCCCAGCGGGCACGGTCCCGCCAGATGCCATCGACCTCCCGCTGCGCTTCCGCATAGCTGTCGAAATCGGCGGCGAGCATGAACCAGTCATGGTGTCGGATACCGGCAACAAGATCCCTGTAGCGGTCGCAATCGCCGGGGGAGAAGACGCCGGATTCTATCGCGCTGAGCGCCTGGCTCAGCTCCTTGGATCGGGCGATGATCTCGCCGGGCGCATGGCCATCCCGACGTTTCGCCTCCACTTCGTCGGCGGTGAGACCGAAAATCACGATGTTCTCCTCACCGACGCATTTGCGGATCTCCACATTCGCACCGTCAAGGGTTCCGATCGTCAGGGCTCCGTTGAGCGCGAACTTCATGTTGCCGGTGCCGGACGCCTCCATCCCCGCCGTCGAGATCTGCTCGGAAAGATCTGCAGCCGGCACCATAACCTCCGCAAGGCTCACATTGTAGTTCGGCAGGAACACAACGCGCAGCAGATCACGCACCGCGGGGTCCCGGTTGATCGCCCGGGCCACGTCGTTCGCAAGCTTCACGATGAGTTTCGCGTTATGATAGCTGGGTGCAGCCTTGCCCGCGAAGAACTTCACCCGCGGGGCCCAGTTCTTCTCCGGATGGCTGCGCATCTGATCGTAGAGCGCCACGGTCTCGATGATGTTCATAAGCTGGCGCTTGTATTCATGGATCCGCTTGATCTGGATGTCGAAGAGCGCGTCCGGATCCACCGTGAGGCCGAGCCGGGATTTGACGAGGTCCGCAAGACGAACCTTGTTCTGCCGCTTCACCGCGCGGAACCGGTCCTGAAAACCCGGATCGGCGGCCACGTTGTCGAGCGCCTTGAGCCCGTCAAGGTCCCCCATGATCCCGTCCCCCGCAACCTCCCGGCAGAGGCCGTAGAGCGCGGGGTTGGACTGCATGAGCCAGCGCCGCGGGGTGATCCCGTTGGTCTTGTTGTTGATCCGGAGCGGGTAAAGCTGGTGCAGATCGTGGAACACGGTCTGCTTCATCAGGTCCGTATGAAGCGCGCTCACCCCGTTGATCGAATGGGAGCCCATGAAGGCGAGGTTGCCCATGCGGACCCGCCGCTCCCCGTTCTCATCGACCACCGACAGGCGGGAAATCTGGCCATCGTCGAACTGCGCCGTCGCCCGCGCCTCCCGCAGGACCTTCGCGTTGATCGCGTAGATGAGCTGCATGTGCCGGGGCAGCAGACGTTCCAGAAGCGGCACGGGCCAGCTTTCAAGCGCCTCGGGCAGGAGCGTGTGATTGGTGTAGGCGAACGTGCGCTTGGTGATATCCCAGGCGGTATCGAAATCCATCCCGTGCTCATCCATGAGCAGCCGCATGAGTTCCGCCACGCTGATCGCCGGGTGGGTGTCGTTGAGCTGGATCGCGACCTTCTGCGGCAGCGAGTTGAGCGAGGGGAACTGCGCGAGGTGACGTCGCAGGATGTCCTGTAGGGACGCGGAAGAGAAGAAATACTCCTGTCGCAGGCGCAACTCCTGCCCGGCGGGCGTTTCGTCGGCCGGGTAAAGCACGCGGGACAGAGCCTCCGCCCGGTTCGAGTCCGCAAGCGCGCCCAGATGGTCACCCGCGTTGAACTTGTCGAGGCGGATGGGATCGATGGGCTCCGCCTTCCACAGGCGCAGGGTGTTGACGCGCTTCGCCTGCCAGCCGACGACCGGCGTGTCGTAAGCCTCCGCGACGAAGCGGTCCTGTGGCTTCCAGATCACCCGCTCCCCGCGGGCATCCTCGATCAGTTCGACATGCCCGCCAAAGCCGATTTCGTACTGGCTCTCGCGCCGGGGAAACTCCCAGGGATTGCCGTGCTGAAGCCAGGTCTCGGGCAGCTCCACCTGCCATCCGTCCGCCGTTTCCTGGCGGAAAAGGCCGTGAACGTAGCGGATGCCATAGCCGTAGGCGGGGATGTCGACGCTCGCCATGGATTCCATGAAACATGCCGCCAGACGGCCAAGCCCGCCATTGCCGAGGGCTGCGTCCGGCTCCAGGTCCTCAAGCGCATGGTAATCGACGCCAAGTTCCTCAAGCGCGTCCCGCAAATCCTCCATCATGCCGAGGTTTGAGACGGTGTCCCGCAGAAGCCGCCCGATCAGGAACTCCAGCGAGAGGTAGTAGACCCGTTTCCCTTCCCGCTCATACGTGTCCCGCGTGCTTTCCATCCAGCGGGTGACGGCCCGGTCGCGCACCACGAGGATGGCTGCGGTCAGCCAGTCATGGGGGGTCGCGACGGTCGCGTCCTTGCCGATGCGAAAGGTCAGACGGTTGATGATTTCCTCGGCGAGATTGTCCGGCGACGTCGACTTCTCCGCATGGGGCGGCAGGACGGCAGAGGGCTCGCTCGCAACTGAGCGGATTGCATCGGTCATTGATCGGACCTTCCTTCACGGGCATCCCGGGGATGCGGCTGGCGCGGCGGCTGTCGGCACCGCACATGTGTATCATCAGCGAGGGAGGCACAGACCTTCGGGTCTGGCAATGGGACGCCACCACAGGACGTCACAAAGATCAAGTTCAAAGCGGTTTGAGGTCGTGCTTACGATGCGTTGCCAAAAATGGTGCCCCGCACCTCAGGCGGTGGCGCGCAGCATCTGATGCTGCAACATCTCCTGTGCGGCCCCTTCCGCGGCGGCAAACCGGCCCGCCTCACCGCAGATTACATCGGTCGTCAGGCCAAGATCGGCCTCCTGAACCCGGGCCGTCAGTTCGACCGACAGTGCTTCTCGCAAAACCCGGGGGACCGCGCCGCTGAGGATAACCTGCTCGGGATTTACCTGCAGCGAGAGCTCCACGAGCAGGTCCGTCAGCGGTCCTGCCGCCTGATCGACCCACTGAACCAGCCGCTCTACATCTGCGGACCGGTTGGCCGCGCCGAGGGCCGCGTTCATCGACGGGATACCCGCGATCTTGGAAAGCGAGGTCTCCCCTTCTCCGAGCGCCAGTTTGCCATCCGCGTCCACACCGCGGCGGGAGGCGACGAGCCCCCGGTTGGGCAGGATCGTCCCGTTCGCGAGCACGCCCATCAGGTCGATCTCGGCACCGAAATGCAGGACGCCGGTGACCGCGTCGAGCGGCAGGCGCGTCGCCTCGGCACCCGCCGCCATCTCCACCGGACGGCCGATCGTGACGGGAAGTTCAAACTGGGCAGAGAAGTAGCTCTCCGCATCAATCGCGGCCCAGCAGTCCCGATCCGCAAGCCGCAGAGGGCCGTGGACAAGGTCCTGGGGTTCGTCGGGGATCGCCATGCCGATGCCGACAAGGCAGTTCACGTCGAACTGTCCCTCGTGCAGCAGGTCTCCGATCAGGTCGATGCTCGCCGCGCTGATCGCTGCGGGCGTCATCTGCTCGACCGTCACGCTTTGCCGCGCGAGGACGGTGCCGTCGACGGAGGTCAGTACGCCAATAATCGCGCGATGGCCAAGCTCAAGGCCGACGGACCCAGCGCCGAAGCGGTTGAGGCCAAACGCACGGTGCCGCACCCCGCCCTCGTGCCGCGTCGCCGTCTGCTTCACGATGCCCGCGTGCTGAAGCTGCGTCATCGCCTCCGCCACGACGGAACGGCTGATCGACAGCGACCGGGCAATCTCTGACCGCCGCGCGCTGCGGTGCGCCATGAGGTAGGCGAGCACCCGGGCGCGGGTTTCGTCGTCGACGATTTTACGAACTGCCGGTGCGCGGACCGGTTCAACCAAACGCAACATACTAAAAACTCATGTCGGCTGCACTTGCCTCAAGGTGCGCCTTTCTTCTCTCCCGGTCAAGAAAGGAGGCCAAAAAAAGGCAGAAATACGCGCTCCGCGTGCTGACATCGGTCCGTATTCGCGGCATGCGCACCCATCCCTGCAACCCCCGGGAAGCGGCCGGAATCGGTGTGCTGCCCAAGGGTGTGAGAGGGGGGCGTGAGCAGCGCCTAGGACGCTACAATCGGAAAGGTCACACCCAGTGCCCAGGCGAGGACGAACCCGTTTCCGAGGGCGGCCGGAAGCGGATGTCCGGTGGCCCGGGTGATCCATCCGGACAGGGTTCCGAACAGGACGAAGAAGAGCAGGATCACGGGAGCGATGATGATGAGGAAGAACAAATCCTCAAGGTTCAATGCGATGGCCGCCGCGAGCGATGCGAGGAACGTGACCTTCGACAGGATAAACGCCCAGCGCCGTCCGGTCGCGCCGCGGGTCAGCCACTCGTCACCGATCAGGAAGGGCACTGCGCCGATCGCGATGGCGAGGATCACCGTCGCTCGCCCAGGATGGGGCCAGAAGGATGAGACGTAGCTGTCGAGAAACCCGCCGATGGCGAAGATCCCGTAACCTGCGACACCACACGCGAGCAGCACCGCGCCACCGGTTCGCGCACCGATCCGGCGCCCGCGTCCGGCCATCCACAAAAGCGCCATCGTAAGTCCACCATAGAGCAGGAAGTGCAGCGCGAGGTAGTCCGCCACCAGCACCGGAAGCCAATCGATTCGCACCGGCGCGAGGATGAGAGGCGTCAGAACGGGCGGCAGAAGCAGTGCGAGCCAGAACGTGCGGGCAGGCAACGGGGGTGCCGGATCCGCGAGGCGCGGCAGGACGCGGGCGATTGGCCAGCAGAGCAACACGAGGCCGAGCTGCCCCAGCGCAATCCACGCGCCCCAAAGGACCGGCGGCTCCACGCCTTGCCTGTCGTGGGTCGCGTTCAGCCAGTCCCGCGCCGCGCGCAGCGAGGCCGCCGCGTAGAGCACGCCGACATGCTCCACGGATGGGGATGCAACGGCCCTGCGTGCGCTGCCATCCGTGTGATCTCCATAGGTCACACCCTCCTCCGGCGCGGGCACATTCATCCGCAGGGTCTCGATGGCACGCTCCCGCAGGAACCGCTCCCAAGCACCGGTGATCATCAGAAGGTTGGGCGGCTCCACCGCGGTCACCGCCTCGGAGAACATAGAGACGGCAATCACCGACGTGACCCGCGGATCTACGCGCGCGGTGCGCACAATGATGTCGGAGGCCATGGAATGGCCGAGCAGCGCGACGTCCGCCGCTCCCGTTTCTTCCAGCGCCGCATCAATCACGCGGCGGGTTTCCTCCACCAGCGCCAGTGTCGTGCCCTCGATCTTCGTCACATCGCCGGTCATGGGCTGCGGATTGCGCCCGTGACCCATGAAATCGAAGCTGACGGTGCGGTAGCCGTTTCGGGCAAGGGTAAGCGCGAAGGGCTCCATCAGTTGGCGCGACCCCGCGAACCCGTGGGCGATGACGACGACGGGGCCATCCGCCCCGAGCCGGGTGTGCAGGGTCGCCGGGGTCTCGCCCACCGCGATGGCCCTCGCCTCGATACCCGCGCGCCCCGCCTCGAGTCGAAGGATGGAGAGGAGGATCAGGCCAAGGCTCAGGGCCGCAACGACAATCGTCAGAACACGCATGCGCACGCACCTAGCACAGCCGTGATCGGCGGCAACGTCCCGGGCGGTGGACAGCGCCCGGTGCGCCGATATGCTCCGCCAACCGCCACCGAGGATCACTTCATGCAACCGACGCTTCCCCTGACCCGCGATCTCGTCCTGATCGGAGGGGGCCATGCGCATGCGCTTCTCTTGCGCCGCTGGGGGATGCGCCCGGTCCCGGGCGTGCGGCTGACGGTCATCACACCGGAGCCCACGGCGCCCTACACGGGCATGCTGCCGGGATATGTTGCCGGGCACTACGCGCGGCGGGATCTGGAGATCGACATCCTCCGCCTCACCCGGTTCGCCGGTGGGCGGATCATCCTGAGCGCGGCGACCGGTGTGGACCCGGTCGCGCAGACCGTGACAGTACCCGGACGTCCACCGGTGCGGTACGACAGGCTCTCCATCAATGTCGGCATCACGTCGCGGGTGCCCGACGTGCCCGGTCTCGCCGAGACGGCCGTGCCCGCCAAGCCGCTCAGCCACTTCGCCGAGCGCTGGGATGGGTTCGTTCAGAAGGTGGCCGAGGGAACCCTTCCACCGGACATTGCGGTGATCGGCGGCGGTGTAGGGGGCGTGGAACTCGCGCTCGCCATGTCCCATCTCCTTCGGGACTATGCGCCTCGGGTCGCGCTTGTGGAGGCTGCCGACAGGATCCTGCCCGACGCGACCGATGCGGGACGGCGCCGGATGTGGGCGGAGCTCGACCGCGCAGGCATCACCGTCATCTGTGGCGAACGTGTTGCAGAAGCAAACCCGACCGCGCTTGTGCTCTCCAGTGATCAAGAGGTGCCCGCCCGGTTTGTGGTCGGATCAGCGGGGGCGGTGCCGCACCCTTGGTTGGGGGAGATCGGTCTTGAGACCCATGAGGGTTTCATCACCGTCGATCCGATGCTGCGTTCCGTCTCCGATCCCGCGATCTACGCCTCCGGCGACTGCGCCCATATGCGGGACACGCCCCGGGCGAAGGCAGGCGTCTTCGCCGTCCGGCAGGCACCGGTGCTGACCGCAAACCTGCGCGCGGATCTGACGGGTGCGCAGCGGCGGCCTTTCCACCCGCAGCGGCGCCACCTCAAGCTCATCTCGACCGGCGACAAAACGGCGGTCGCTGACAGGGGTGGGCTGGTGGTGGGCGGTCCTGCAATCTGGCGGTGGAAGGACAGGATCGACCGCCGCTTCATGGACCGGCTCGGCACACTGCCCGCCATGACCGCGCCGCCCGTTCCGGCGACGGTGGCGCTGGATGTGCGGAGCACGCTGAGCAGCGCGCCCCTTTGCGGAGGCTGCGGGGCGAAAGTGCCTGCGACGGACTTGCGTGCGGCGCTCGAGGCGACGCCTGCCGTCGCGCGTCCGGACGTTCTGACGGGACCGGGCGATGATGCGGCCCACCTGCAGATGGGTGGAGCCGTGCAGTCGCTCAGCGTGGATCATTTCAGGGCCTTCTGCGAGGATCCCTACACACTCGCCCGCATCGCAGCCGTGCACGCCATGGGGGACATCTGGGCCATGGGCGGGGTTCCGCAGGCAGCGCTTTCGAGCATCATCCTGCCCCGCGCGGCAGATCCGCTTGCCCGCAGCATGATGCGCGACATCCTGGACGGTGCCATGGCGGCCTTCGCCGCGGAGGGCGTGGCGCTGGTGGGTGGGCATTCAAGCGTGGGCGCGGAGTTGACCGTCGGGTTCACCGTCACCGGGCTGCATGAGACTGCGCCGGTCGGACTCGATGGAGCGCGACCCGGCGATGCGATCATCCTGACCAAGCCGATCGGGACCGGCACGGTGCTCGCGGGCGACATGCGGCTGATCGCGGATGGGGAGGATGTGGCAGCAGCCCTCACCTCCATGACCGGGAGCAACGCGGCAGTGGCCCGGATCCTCGCCCCGATTGCGACGGCGATGACCGACGTCACTGGCTTCGGCCTTGTGGGTCACCTTTCCGAGATCCTTACGCGGTCAGGTATGGGGGCCGAGCTGACCCTCGACGCCCTCCCGCTCCTGCCGGGTGCCGTGCCCCTGACGGAGGCTGGTGTACGCTCGACGCTCTATCCGGCCAACCGCGCCGCGGTGCCCGCCTTCGATCCTGGGGAGGATCCCCGGGCAATCCTGCTCTTCGATCCGCAGACTGCGGGCGGGCTGATGGCCTGCGTTCCAGACGGGGATGCGGTACTGCCCACGCTCCGGCAGGCTGGCGTCGGCGCGCGACGGATCGGAACCATCACGGACCGGGCAGGCCTGCGTATAGGATGACGTTGGTCGGTGTTACCGTGATGGAAGGGCACCTGCCTCCGCTACCATAGGGGCAAGCCGGTCCGCCGCGGTCGCGAGACCTTGCGCGTCCAACGAAGGAACCTCCAGCGCAGCAACTGCACCCGGCCACCGCCCGCGGGACCTTTGATAGGTCGGGTCGTAATGGTGCACCATCAGGCTTTCGGCGAGGGCCGCGTGATCCCCCGCAACGCCAAGGGCGTGCCACTCCTCGATCCGGTCCTTTGGATGCAACCGCCCGAGCCGCCCGATCAGATCGGTGAGCCGGTCCGGGTCGGCAACGATGTCCGCGTAGCGTCCGGTCAGATACCGGGCCCGCTCCGCAGTTGCTGCGCGGACCTCCACCCGGGGTGCCGCGCGCATGGCCTCCCACAGGGTGGGGGGGAGCAACACGGATCCGATCTTGTTCGACTCCGCCTCCACGACGACAGGTCTCGCAGGGTCGAGGGCTTCGATCGCCTGCGCGAGCGCACTTTCGAACCCTTTCTGCGCCGGTTGGGGTGCGTCCGCGTATCCGCCGAAGACCGAGCCGCGATGGTGGGCGAGCCCTTCCAGATCGATCATCTGGACGCCCCGCGCCGCGAGGAGGTGCAGAAGGTCCGTCTTCGCGCATCCGGTATTGCCGTCGAGCAGGACAAGGTTGAGGCCCAGCGGCCGGTCGTAGAGCCGGTCCGCCACCAGCCGCCGATAGCTGCGGTAGCCACCGTCCACCGTTTCCACCCGCCAGCCGATCTGGCCGAGGATCGTTGCCATGGCCCCCGACCGCTGTCCGCCCCGCCAGCAATACACGAGCGGGCGGTAGCCGGTCGGTTTGTGGGTGAAGTGCGCATCTATATGCGCCGCCACGTTCCGCGCGACGATGGCCGCACCCAGCTTTCGCGCGACGAACCGGCTTTCCTGCACATAGATCGTGCCGACCCGCGCACGCTCCGCGTTGCTCATGACCGGAAGGCTGATCGCCCCGGGCACGTGGTCCTCGGCGAACTCCGCCGGGGATCGGACATCGATGATCTCGTCAAAGGGGGCATCCGCGAGGGCGGAAAGGGTCGGGAAGGTCAGCGCCATGCCACCGGTCTAGCGCCTCCGGCACCGGGGTGAAAGGCGCGATCCGGTCTCAGCCCCCGGCCCGGCTGAGCCTCCGGCAAAGGATGATCACGGGCAGGAGGCCGAAGGCTACGATCACGAGGCTCGGCACCGCGGCCTGATCGAGCCTCTCATCGCTCGCCAGACGATGGGCCTGCACCGCCAGCGTGTCGTAGTTGAAGGGACGCAGGATCAGCGTCGCGGGAAGCTCCTTCATCACATCGACAAAGACGATCAGCAGCGCGGTCAGCACGCTGCCCCGCACGATGGGCAGATGCACTCCCCAGAGGATCCGGGGCGTCGACCGGCCAAGCGTCCGCGCGACCGCATCCATCGTCGGCTGTACCCCGGCCATGCCCGCATCATAGGCACTGAGCGCCGCGGCCATGAACCGCCCCATGTAGGCAATGACCATCAGCCAGATGGAGCCGGTGATCAACAGACCGGTACGCACGCCAAAAACCTCCCGCGACCACGCGTCGATCGCGTTGTCGAGGGACGCGAAGGGCACCAGCAGTCCCACGGCGATTACCCCGCCCGGCACCGCGTAGCCCAGCCCGGCCGCGATCACGAGCGTCCGCGACGTGCGCCCCGGCACCAGCCGGGCGCGAAACCCGATCAGGATCGCACCGAGGACGGTCACAACCGCGGCAACGGAGGCGAGCGTCAGAGAGTTGCTCATGAAGCGGACGTATCGCGGGCTGAGAAGGCTTTGCTCGGAGCCCAGCGCCATCGCCCCGAGCACCAGCACCGGTATGACAAATCCCAGAAGGACGGGAACCGCGCAGGCGAGCGTCATCAGCCAGCCCGCGGCGCCGGACACCGGTGTCGGGGCGATGGCCGCAAGCTGCCCGCCCTTCATCGCCACCCGGGCGCGCCCACGCTGGACCCTCTCCAGCAACGCGATGAGCAGCGCGAAGGTCAGTAGGCAGAGCGCGAGCTGCGCGGCCGCCGCCCTGTCCGCCATGGAAAACCAGGCCTGATAGATGCCGGTGGAGAAGGTGTGCACACTGAAATGCGCGACCGTGCCATAGTCCGCAATGGTTTCCATCACCGTGAGGAGCACACCACCTGCAATCGCCGGGCGGGCCATGGGCAGGCAGACCCGGAAGAACGCGCGCCAAGGCCCCTGCCCCAACGTCCGCGCGGCCAGATAGGCGGAGGCGGACTGCTGGCGGAACGCCGCCCGCGCGAGCAGATAGACGTAAGGATAGAGCACGATCACAAGCATCAAGGCGGCACCGGGAAGCGACCGGATCTCCGGAAACCAGTAGTCCCGCGGCCCCCACCCCGTCACCTCGCGCAGCAGCGTCTGGACCAGCCCGGGATGGTCCAGCAGATCGGTGTAGGCGTAGGCGAGCACGTAGGCCGGGAAGGCTAGCGGCAGCGCCAGCAGCACCTCCAGCACCCGGCGCAGGGGAAAGCTGTACATGGTGACGAACCAGGCGGCACCGGTTCCGATGGCCGCGGTTCCGAAGGCAACGAGAATGACGAGGGCAAGCGTGTTGAGCGCGTAGCGGGGCAGCACAGTGTCCATCAGCCCCTGCCATGTCCCCAGGTCACCGCCGAAGGCCGCAAGCCCGGCGGCAAGCATCGGGGCGACGCACAGAAATGCCACGACCCAGCCCAGCGATGTCAGCACACGCTCCGTCATCGGCTCCCTATCCCGATAAGATCGGTCAGCTATATCGACGGCACCCAGGGGCGGCAAGGGGTGCCACAGGTGCGGGCTCAGCCCGCCTCACCCTCCCCAAGAACGAAATGGGGCTCGAAATGGGTCATATCGGCGAAGGTGCAGACCTCCGGCGGTCCGATGACCAGTTCGGGGCATGCGCGCAGCAGATCCTCGGTTGCGGCGGCAATCTCCCTGTCTGCCTGCATCGCCGCTTCGATGGAAGGCCAGCGGATGAAGTAGGCGAGCGTGAGGTGAAACCGGTAGCTGTCATGGCCCGGCCGATGCGCGAGCGCGCACAGTTCCGCAAGCCGGTCCCGCAACCCGCGGATGCGGGCACTCTCGTCCTCATCCGCAGGCTCAAGCGTGAGGCCGATCCCCCCGGCCTCGTAGGCCGTGATCCCGTGCACAGCCATACGGAACGGTGCGGGGACATCCCGATGCCGGGAGAGCTGCGACAGCATCCACCGGTCAGCCTCTGCGGCGCCCACGTCGGTAGCGAGCGTCCGGGGCCAGAAAGGCAACGTCCGGTCGGTGTGCAACAGTCCGTTGAAGACGGTCATGTGATAGGATGGCACGGGCAGATGGGCGAAGCAGTCTCCGATCGCCCCGGTGCGCAGCACCTCCCCAAACCGGATGATCGCCTCCGCCCCGGGTGCATTGTTCAGATGTGCCACGACCGTGTTGCCGGGATCGGGCAAGGCGCGGCCATCCTCCGCAAACCGGATCCCGAGATACTTCGGTGGAGTCTCCGCCGCGGCAGACCCGACAAGCCCCGCAAAGCTCACAGACGTTTGCCGCTCTGATGGTCGAAAAGGTGGATGTCCCGGTCTGACAGGGTCAGGAAGCAGGGACCATCTGGCACCGGATCGTCCGCATTCTGGGCCGCGGTGAAGGCCGCTCCGTCCACGGCCCCGTGGACAAGCCGCGTGGCGCCAAGCTCTTCGACCGCCTCGACCGAAAAGGCGGGTCCGGTCGGCGTCGTGCTGATGACGGCCTTCTCCGGCCTGATCCCGATGGTCACCGTGCCAACGACCGAGTTCGCGTTGGCCGTGCGGACGGTCTTGCCGCCCAGGTGCACCTGATGCCCTTCCGCCTCGACGGTCATGAGGTTCATGGGCGGCGCGCCGATGAAGCTCGCAACGAAGGTCGAGGCAGGGTTGCCATAGACCTCGGCCGGGCTGCCCATCTGCTCGATCTCGCCATTGTTCAACACAACGATCTTGTCCGCGAGCGTCATTGCCTCCACCTGGTCGTGGGTGACGTAGATCGCCGCGGTTCCGAGCCTCCGCTGGAGCCGCTTGATCTCCAGCCGCATCTGGTTGCGCAGCTTCGCATCCAGGTTCGACAGGGGCTCATCAAAGAGAAAGATCGCCGGGTCACGGACGATCGCGCGCCCCATCGCGACCCGCTGCCGTTGCCCGCCGGAGAGCTGGCTGGGCTTGCGGTCGAGGAAATCGCCGATCTGCAGAAGCTTCGCCGCCTCCTCCACCTTCTGGGTAATCTCGGCCTTCGGAGTGCCGCGGTTCTTCAGCCCATAGGCGAGATTGTTGCGGACCGACATGTGCGGGTAGAGCGCGTAGTTCTGAAACACCATCGCGATGTTGCGGTCCGCGGGCTCGACATCGTTCACGCGACGTCCGGCAAGCTCGATCTCACCTTCCGTGACCTCTTCCAGCCCCGCGACCATCCGCAGAAGCGTGGACTTCCCGCAGCCGGACGGACCGACAAAAACGACGAGTTCTCCCTCCTCAACGGTCACGTCGACGCCCTTCACCGCGAGCGCGCCGTTGGGATAGCGCTTGACCACATTCTTGATTTGCAGGGTCGTCATTTTTCGCTCTCCACGAGGCCCTTGATAAACATGCGCTGGAACAGGACCACAACCAGAACAGGTGGCAGCATCGCGAGGATCGCCAGCGCCAGCGCCTCGTTGTACTTGGGGATGTCATCCTGGCTGAGCGCCTGCATGATCTGCTTGATCCCGCGCACCAGCGTGAACAGCCCCTCATCGGTGGTCATCAGAGTGGGCCAGAGGTACTGATTCCAGCCGACGACGAACATGATGATGAAGATCGCAGCGATCATGGTGCGGCTAAGCGGCACCAGGATGTCGATGAGGAACCGCCATGCCCCCGCCCCGTCGATGCGCGCCGCCTCCATCAATTCCCCGGGGACGGACTTGAAGAACTGGCGGAAGAAGAACGTGCCAGTGGCGGAGGCGATCAGCGGCACGATCAGGCCGGTATAGGTGTTCAATAGCCCCAGGCCCTGCACCACCTCGTATGACGGCAGGATCCGCACCTCGAGCGGCAGCAGAAGCGTCGAGAAGATCACCCAGAAACAGAATGTGCCAAGCGGAAACCTGAAATAGACGATCGCATAGGCAGCGAGCAGGGAAACGATGATCTTGCCCACCGCAAAGCCGATGCCGAGGATCATCGAGTTGATGGTCATCCGCACGCCGGTGATCTCGCCGGTAAACCCACCCTGGCTTTGCAGGACGGTCCCATAGGTCTCCGTGAAGTTGCCACCCCAGCCAAGCTGCATCCCCTCGGTATGGATCTGGACCGGTGTGTAAGTGGAGGTGAGGAAGACCGCCACAATCGGCGCCATCATCAGAAACACGCCGAAAAGCAGGACGATATGGTCGTAGAGCCGAACTTTCATCGCCCCCTCCTCAACTGTAATGCACGCGCCGCTCGATCAGCCGGAACTGAACGACCGTGAGCGCGAAGACGAGCACCATCAGGATCACCGATTGTGCGGAGGAGCCGCCGAGGTCGTTGCCCCGGAACCCGTCGAGGAAGACCTTGTAGACCAGCGTGACCGGATTGTTCCCCGGCTCTCCCTTCAGCATCACGTCGATCGTCCCGAACGTCTCGAAGAACGCGTAGGTGATGTTGATGATCAGCAGGAAGAACGAGGTCGGCGCGAGCAGCGGGAACACGATGGTCCAGAACCGCCGGGTGCGGCTGCGGCAGTCGATGCTCGCGGCCTCGCGCACTGAGTTGGGGATCGATTGCAGGCCGGAGAGGAAAAAGATGAAGTTGATCGGGATCTGCTTCCACGTCGCCACGGTCGTCATGGCAAAGGCGGTGTCGAAGTAGTCCACACCGATCTGCATCCGCCACCCGAACAGGGCCGCGATTTCCGGCAAGGGCCCGACATGCTGGTCGAAAAGCATCACACCCATCAGGCCAGCCACTGGTGGCGCGATGGCATAGACCCACATGAGCAGCGTCTTGTAGGTCGCCTGCCCCCGCAGCACGTTGTCCGCACTCACAGCGAGAAGCAGGGCTATCGCCAGCGAAAACACCGACACGCAGATCGTGAACACGGCAGTGAACCAAGCCGCGCGGCTGTAGTCGGAGCGGGTGACCGCATTGGTGTAATTCTCGAACCCCACAAAGGTGCGGTTGCCGAAGAACGGATCCTCCAGAAAGAACGAGGAGAACACCGCCTCCGCCGAAGGCCACAGGAAGAAAACGGTGACGATGGCCATCTGCGGGAACAGCAGCAGATAGGGCATCCAGGTCGAACGGTATTGGGCTGAGGCCATGGGACTTTCCGCGAAACGCAAAGACCCGAGGGCGCGTTCAGCGCCCCCGGGAAGAGTCGGATCAGATCGGCTTAGCCTGCGGTGCGGGCAAAGCGGGAGAGAAGCTGGTTGCCCTCATCCTCAATGACCTGGAACGCTTCCTCGACCGTCGCCTCGCCGGAGAAGATGCGGCCATACTCGCGGTTCATCACGTCGCGGATCTGCACGTAGAAGCCCATGCGGTAGCCCTTGGACCACTCGCCGCCGGGCAGCGTGAGCTGCTGGATGCCAACCTCGGCCTGCGGGGTCTCTTCGTAGTAGCCCTGCTCCGCCGCGAGCTCATAGGCCGCGGTCGTGATCGGCACGTAGCCCGTGTCCTGGTGCCAGAAGAGCTGGACCTCCGGGGAGGACAGGAATTTGAAGAATTCTGCCGTCGCACGGTTCTCCTCATCCGACTGGCCGGACATGGCAAAGAGCGCCGCACCGCCGATGAAGGTGTTGGTTGGCTCGGTCGTCACGGCCTCCCAGTAGGGCAGATAGGTGGCGGAGAATTCGAAGTCCGCGGACTTCTTGAGCCCTCCGAAGGAACCGGAGGAGCCCAGCCACATCGCCACTTCCTTATTCTCGAACGGGGTCTGGTTGTCACCCCAGCCCGTGCCGTAGTAGCCAAACAGGCCCGCGTCGATCCAGTCCTTCACGGCGGAGAAGTGCGCCTTGATCGCGTCGTTGTTCACCAGAAGCTCGGTGCCCGCGATGCCCTCATAGCCGTTCGCGTTGGTTGCGAACTGCAGGTTGTGGCGGGACATGAAGTTCTCGGTGAAGATCCACGGGAGGTGGGACTGGGACATCGGGACATAGCCCGCTTCCTTCAGTGCCGGGGCGATGGTCTGGAAATCTTCCCAGGTCTTGGGCGGCTCAACACCCGCGGCCTCGAGCGCCTCGACATTGTAGTAGAGGATGGGCGTGGACGAGTTGAACGGCATGCCGATCATCTTCCCCGCCTCATCGGCGTAGAAATAACGCACGCCGTCGATGTAGTCGTCGCCGTTGAACGCGATCCCGGCCTGCGTGATCAGATCCTCGGCGGGGATCACCGCACCCGGGGCGCCGATGATCGTCGCAGCACCAGCGTCAAAGACCTGCACGATGTTGGGCTGCTCGCCTGCACGGAAGGCGGCAATCGTCGCAGTCAGCGTTTCCTCGTAGGATCCCTTGAAGACCGGGGTAAGCTCGTAGTCGCCCTGGCTTGCGTTGAACCGGGTCGCAATCTCGTTGACCGTTTCACCGAGGGCACCACCCATGGCATGCCAGAACTCAATTTTGACCGGCTCAGCATGTGCTGCGCTAACGGTGATTGCTGCGACAACGGCCGCAGTGCAGGTCATCTTCATCATGGTACGTTCCTCGGCGAATGGGTGAACTGACGGCATCTCTATCAGAGCGCGCCATGAAGCTTTGGTTGCAGTTATGTGAACACTTCGCGAAAGAAACCTAGGCGGGAAACTGATCTCAAAACAACACTTTTCTGGAGAGTTGCAGCGAGCTGGTCGCCGCCAACCCATTCCAAAGATTCAGCTTTGCAGCGCCGCGGTGCCGGTGCTAGGCACATTTCAAACCGGTTCGACGTCAGCGACCCTTCCCCAGGAGCCCCGCGCCATGGACATCCAGACGATCCCCTGTACGCCGTTCGAAGGACAGAAGCCGGGAACGTCCGGTTTGCGCAAAAAGACCCCCGTCTTCATGCAGGAACACTATGTCGAAACCTTCGTGCAGGCGACGTTCAACGCGATCGGCGGGGTGGGGGGCAAGACCATCGTGCTGGGCGGGGACGGGCGCTACTTCAACACTGAGGCGATGCAGTCAATCCTGCGGATGGCCGCCGCAAACGGCGCGGCGCGGATGATCGTGGGGCGGGACGGGCTTCTTTCGACACCCGCCGCCTCCAACCTCATCCGGCAACGCAAGGCGGATGGTGGCCTGATCCTCTCCGCCTCCCACAATCCGGGCGGCCCGGAGGAGGATTTCGGGATCAAGTACAACATCGCGAACGGCGGCCCCGCGCCGGAAAGTGTAACCGCCGCGATGTTTGCGGAGACCGAGTCGATCAGCGCTTACCTGACCCTCGACACCGCGCCGATCGATCTGAGCGTGGATGGGGAGACGTCGCTCGGCACCATGACGGTCGAGATCGTCGATCCGGTCGCGGCCTATGAAGAACTCATGGCCACGCTCTTCGACTTCGATGCGATCAGGGCGATGTTCGCGGGCGGGTTCTCCATGCGTTTCGACGCGATGCACGCGGTGACGGGCCCCTACGCGACGCGGATCCTCGAGGGGACGCTGGGCGCACCTGCAGGCACGGTGATCAACGGCGTTCCGTCGCCGGATTTCGGCGGTGGCCATCCGGACCCGAACCCGGTCTGGGCCAAGACGCTTATGGACGAGATGATGGGCGACGCCGCGCCCGACTTCGGCGCGGCCTCAGATGGCGACGGAGACCGCAATATGATCGTGGGACGCGGCTCCTATGTCACGCCGTCCGACAGCCTCGCGGTGCTCGCCGCCAACGCCCACCTTGCTCCGGGTTACTCTGGTGGGATCGCGGGCGTTGCCCGGTCCATGCCCACCTCCGCTGCGGCGGACCGGGTAGCGGAGAAGATGGGTATCGGGATGTACGAAACCCCCACCGGATGGAAATTCTTCGGCAACCTCCTCGACGCGGGACGGGTCACGATCTGCGGTGAGGAAAGCGCGGGCACGGGCTCCGACCATGTGCGGGAGAAGGACGGGCTCTGGGCCGTCCTGCTCTGGCTCAACATCCTCGCGGTGCGCAAGCAGTCCGTGGCGGAGATCCTGTCCGCGCACTGGGCGGAGTTCGGACGGAACTACTATTCCCGCCATGACTATGAGGGCGTGGACAGACCCGCGGCGGAAGCCATGGTGGCCCGCCTGCGGACGGGCGTCTCCGACCTCATCGGGCAGACCTATGCCGGGCTGACGGTCTCGGCCGCGGATGACTTTAGCTATTCCGATCCGGTGGATGGCTCGACCTCCGCCAATCAGGGGATCCGGATTTCCTTCGACGGGGGGGCCCGGGTGGTGCTGCGCCTGTCGGGCACCGGAACGGTCGGCGCCACCCTGCGGGTCTACCTTGAGCAATACGAGGCCGACACGGCCAAACACGATCAGGATCCGCAGGCGGCCCTTGCGGCCGTCATCGCTGCCGCAGAGATAATCGCGGGCATTCAGGCTGCGACGGGCCGTGACGCGCCGGACGTGCGCACCTGAGATATGGAAGATCCGGTCCGGCGCATACTGGCGACCCTGCCCGGGCACGATCGGGACCTGTTCAGCCTGCGCCTTGAACGGTCGGAACGTGATCTCTTTGACCCGCTTCATCGTCTCTACGGGCATCAACCGGGCTATGATGAATTCGTAGATGCGCTGCGGCTTGCCCTTGCCCGGCACTGGGTGGAGCGCCCCTTGGATCTGCGCGCTCTCGACCTGCGCCGGGACCTCAATCCGGACTGGTTCCTGTCGGAGCGGATGGTCGGCTACGTCTTCTACATCGACCGCTTCGCCGGACGGTTGCGCGACGTGCTCGACCATGTCGACTATCTCGAAGAGCTCGGCGTCACCTACGTGCACTTCATGCCCTGCTTGAAACCCCGGCAGGGGGAAAGCGACGGCGGCTACTCGGTCCAGGACTACGGCGCGATAGATCCGCGCTACGGCACACTGGAAGACTTCGAGGCGGTAACGGAGGCGCTGCGCGCACGCGGCATCTCCACCTGCATCGATCTCGTGGTGAACCATACGGCGAAGGAGCATGCCTGGGCCGAGGCGGCACGGTCCGGATCGGCAAGGCACCTTGCCTACTACCGCATGTACGACGATCCCACGATCCCGCAGCAGTACGAAAGCACGCTGCTGGAGGTCTTTCCGGATCAGGCGCCGGGCAATTTCACCTACTATGACGACCTCGGCAAATGGGTGTGGACCACGTTCAACGAACATCAGTGGGACCTGAACTGGGAAAACCCGGATGTGTTCCTGGAGTTCGTCGAAATCATGCTCACCCTCGCCAATGGGGGGGCGGAGGTGTTCCGCCTCGACGCGGTGGCGTTCATGTGGAAGCGGATGGGGACGATCTGCCAGAACCAGCCGGAGGTCCACGACATCCTGCAGGCTCTCCGCGCAGCGTGCCGGATCGCGGCACCCGCCATCATCCACAAGGCCGAGGCCATCGTGCCGCCCACGGATCTTCTGGCCTATCTCGGCACCGGGCGGCACACGGGCAAGGTCGCAAACCTTGCCTATCACAACAGCCTGATGGTGCAGTTCTGGTCGTCCCTCGCCAGCCGCGACACCGCGCTGATGACCCACGTGCTGCGCAGCCATTTCCCGCCGGGACACCGGAACGCCACCTGGGGCACCTATCTGCGCTGCCACGACGATATCGGCTGGGCGGTGACCGAAGAGGACGCGGGCGCGGTCGGTCTCGACGGAGGAGCCCATCGGGCGTTCCTCGCGGATTTCTATGAGGGGCTGTTTCCGGGCACCTTCGCGAAGGGATGGCGGTTCCAGCACAACCCAACGACCGGAGACCGGCGGACCAATGGAACGCTGGCCTCACTCAGCGGGCTCGAGCGGGCGCTCGAGGACGGGAGCGCGGACGGCGTGGACACAGCGATCGCGCGCATCCTCATGGGCCACGCCTTGATCGCGGGCTGGGGCGGGGTGCCACTGCTCTACATGGGTGACGAGTTGGGAATGCTCAACGATTACGGTTTCGCGGCCGAGGGGGAACTTGATAGCCGCTGGATCCACCGCCCCGCCATGGACTGGACCACCGCGGCCCGGCGGACCGACCCTTCCTCTGTCGCGGGCCGGATCTTCATCGGCGTGCAGCACATCCTGCAGACCCGGAAAGCGACGCCGCAGCTCCACGGTGACGTGCCGCGTGAGGTGCTAGAGCCCCCTTCCCACACCCTCTTCGCCTTTGCCCGCAGGGCCGCAGAGGGTCCGCTGATCGCGCTCTCCAATTTCTGCGAGGAGACCTACTGGCTCCATCGCGACTGGCCAGCCACCGTTGGCCTGCACGGTGAGATCGTCGATCTGCTCGCGAGAGACACCCCCCACCAGGAGGGCGCTCATTTGCGCATTTTGCCCTATCAGACGCTCTGGCTGACCGGACCCTGATCAGAGGGGCGGGCGGTGGCAGACCGCCTCAATATTGTTGCCATCCGGGTCGAGCACGAAGGCGGCGTAGTAGCTCTCGTGATAGTGAGGGCGCACACCAGGTGCGCCATTGTCCCGCCCACCGGCGGCCAAAGCCGCTGCGTGAAACGCGTCGACCTCCGCCCGGTTGCGCGCGGCAAAGGCAACATGTAGCGGCGGCTCCTGCACAGGCCCCTCATTGATCCAGAATGTCGGCTCTTCCCGGCCGAGGCCGCACACTTTCTCTCCGCCCGTCATCTCCTCGGGTAACATCATCAGGAGGCCACCGCCCATGGGCTTCAGCGCCGCCTCGTAGAACACGAGTGCGCGGTCGAAATCCGAAACGCTCAGCCCGGTATGGTCGATCATGGTGTCCTCCTCGGTTTGGCTCGGAACCAGACTGGACCGAAGCTCCTGACACATGCCGTCAGCAGCGGACCGGCCGGTGCCTCGCTTTGTCGCTAGAAATACCGCAGCGCAGCGACTATGACAGCTTCAGCCCTGCGTGGGCCAGGCGAACACGAAGGATTTCGGTATGCGGGTAGCGATGATCGGCACGGGCTATGTTGGCCTGGTTTCGGGTGTGTGTTTCTCCGATTTCGGCCATGACGTGGTCTGTGTGGACAAGGCGGTCCACAAGATCGACATGCTCGAGCGGGGCGAGGTCCCGATCTTCGAACCCGGTCTCGACACGCTGATGCACAAGAATGTGGAGGCGGGGCGGCTGACCTTCACCACCGATCTCAAGACCGCGGTGGAAGAGGCGGACGCGGTCTTCATCGCCGTCGGCACACCGACACGCCGGGGCGACGGCCACGCGGACCTGACCTACGTCTACGCGGCGGCCGAAGAGATCGCGCACGCGCTGACCGACTACACGGTCGTGGTCACCAAATCGACCGTGCCCGTCGGGACCAACCGGGAGGTTGAGCGGGTGATCCGGAAGGCAAACCCGGAAGCGAAATTCGACGTTGCCTCCAACCCCGAGTTTCTGCGCGAAGGGGCCGCGATCGACGATTTCATGCGGCCCGACCGGGTTGTCGTCGGTGTCGAAGGTGACGAGGCGAAAGACGTGATGTCCGCTCTTTATCGCCCGCTCTACCTACGCGAAGCCCCGATCATTTACACCGATCTTGAGTCAGCGGAGATGATCAAGTACGCGGCCAACGCCTTCCTCGCGACCAAGATCACCTTCATCAACGAAATCGCTGCACTGTGCGAGAAGGTCGGCGCGAACGTGAAGGAAGTGTCGAAGGGCATGGGCCTCGACAACCGCATCGGCAACAAGTTCCTGCACGCGGGTCCCGGCTATGGCGGGTCGTGTTTCCCCAAGGATACCAAGGCGCTCGCGCGGATCGGGCAGGATCATTCCCAGCCCATCCAGATCGTCGAAACGGTCATCAAGGTGAATGAGGAGCGCAAGCGGGCCATGACCGACAAGGTCATGGACCTCATGGACGGGTCCGTGAACGGCAAGCGGATCGCGATCCTCGGCGTGACCTTCAAACCCAACACGGACGACATGCGCGACGCACCGTCCCTCACGATCGTTCCGGCGCTTGTCGGCGCCGGGGCGGAGGTGCGCGTCACGGATCCTGAGGGCAAGAAGGAGGGCGAGGCCCTCCTGCCCGGCGTGACCTGGTGCGCGGACGCTTACGAGGCAGCCCACGAGGCGGATGCGCTGGTGATCCTGACGGAATGGAACGAATTCCGCGCCCTCGACCTCGTGCGGCTCAAGCAGGGGATGCGCGGGGCCGCCGTTGCCGACCTGCGCAACATCTACAAGCCGGACGAGATGGCCGAGGCGGGCTTCAGCTACGTGAGCGTCGGGCGCTAGTGGCCAAACCCAGCCCAGAAGACGCCCTTGAAGCCAGCGATCCCGGGCTTAACGCACCCCGATCCGATCCGGCGGCACGCTTGTGAAAACGGTTCTCGTCACAGGTTCCGCCGGGTTCATCGGCTATCACCTGAGCAAGCTGTTGCTGGCCGAAGGGTTTCGCGTTGTCGGATATGACAACCTGAACCCCTACTATGACGTGTCGCTGAAGGAGCGGCGGCACGCGATGCTTCTGCAATCGCCGAACTTCTCCTGCACGGTCGCGGATCTTGAGGATATGGCAGCACTCGCGCAGACCTGCCAGACGACGCCGCCGGACGTGATCGTCCATCTGGCCGCGCAGGCCGGGGTGCGCTATTCGCTGGAGGTGCCGCGGGACTACATCAATTCCAACGTCGTTGGCACATTCAACGTGATGGAGATGGCGCGGGATCATCGCGTCGCGCATCTTCTGATGTCCTCCACCTCCTCCGCCTACGGCGCAAACACGGAGATGCCGTTTCGCGAGACGGACAAGTCGGACACGCCGCTGACGATCTATGCGGCGACGAAGCGGGCGATGGAGGGAATGGGGCATGCCTACGCGCATCTGCACGGCCTTCCCACGACGCTGTTCCGCTTCTTCACGGTCTACGGTCCGTGGGGACGGCCCGACATGGCGCTCTTCAAATTCACCGAAGGCATTCTGGCCGGGCGGTCCATCGACATCTACAACCACGGAAAGATGGAGCGGGACTTCACCTACGTGGATGACCTCGTGCGGGCGATCCGCCTTCTGATCGACACCCCGCCGCCAGCGGTCGAGGATCGTGGGGATCCGCTGGAGGGCGACAGCCTCAGCCCCGCCGCCCCCTACCGGCTCGTCAATATCGGCAACTCGACCGCCGTGCCGCTCATGGACTTCGTGGCGGAGATCGAGGACGCGCTCGGGATCGAGGCGATCCGTAACTATACGGAGATGCAGCCCGGTGAGGTCGTCGCAACCTGGGCGGACGGGGCGCTGCTTACCCGACTGACAGGCTACGCACCCGGCACGGACGTGCGGACCGGGGTCCGTGCCTTCGTTGCCTGGTACCGGGACTACTACGGCCGCTGAAACGGTTTGACCTGCCGGAAAGCGGTCTAGAGACCGCCGACCTGCCGGGTACGCCACATGAGATAAAGCGTCACCGGGATCACGAGCGCGGATGCACTGAACATGATGAAGAGGAGCGGCCAGACACCCGTCTCCACCGTCAGCACCGATCCGGCGATTGCCGACAGGGCAGCCCCGCCACCCACCATCATCGCCCCCCCAAGGCCAGAGGCACTGCCCGCCAGATGCGGGCGAACGCTGACCAGGCCCACATTCGCGCTTGGCAGGGTCAACCCGTTGCCCAAACCCACCAGCAGGATCGGGCCGAAGAATGTGAGCGGCGTGCCCATGCCCACCGCAAAGAAGCCCATGGTGATCAGCATGCCCGTGGAGGCGACGATCGCGCCCAGCATCAGCATCCGATTGATGCCCATGCGGGCCGCGTAGCGTCCGGTCAGGAAGTTGCCGAGCATGTATCCCACTGCGATGAATGCGAAGTAGAGGCCGACCTCGGACGGGTCCATGCCGAGCAGGGTGGAGGCAACGAACGACCCTCCCCCGAGGAAGGCGAAGAACGCACCGCTCGCAAACGCTGCCGCGGCGGCGTACCCCCAGAAGCGGGGGGAGCGGAGCAGTTCGGGATAGGCGCGGAACTGCTCATTGAAACTGGCGGACCGGTTCCGGTTGGTCTCGCCCAGATCCGCCCATACGATGAACAGCACCGCCCCGCCGGCCGCAAGCAGAACCCAGAGCGTGCTCTGCCAGCCGAAGATCTCCTGCAAGAGCCCCCCGACCGCGGGGCCGAGCATCGGCACCAGCGTCATGCCCATGGTCACGTACCCAAGCATGCTCGCCGCCTCGTTCGGCGGCACCATGTCCCGCACAATCGCGCGGGAGAGCGCGATGCTTGTGGCAATCCCGGCCTGAAGGAAGCGAAAGGCGAGAAAGATCTCGATGGTCGGGGCCAGCAGACAGCCGATGGTGGCAAGGAGAAAGACCATCAGCGAACCGAGCAACACGGGCCTGCGGCCATACCTGTCCGACAGCGGCCCCACCAGGATCTGCAAGATCGCCGTCACACCCAGATAGGCGGAGATCGTAAGCTGCACCACCGCGTAGTCCGCCTGATACCAGTCCGCGATCGCGGGCAGCGATGGCAGGAAGATATTCATGTTGAGCGCGCCGATCCCCGTGATCAGAACCAGGGTGACAATGTGGGGCGCGGTCGCGCGGTCCATCCAGCGCGACACCGGCGCGCCTTCGGTGAGCTGGGACATGGGAACTCCGAGGATCGGAAAGTGCGGCGTTCTCCGCAGTCCCCTTACCTAGTGTGCCGCACCGTCACGGGGAAGGGTCAGCGGCGCAGAAACCCTTTCTTCTCGCCGATGGGGGTGCTGTGTGCTAGCTAACTGTTAAGATCGCGCGTCTACGCGGCGGGACAGGTGTGACTTGGCGCGGCCTCCGGGGGGCGGTCGTAAGGGGATGAACGATGCGTATTTCGTTCAAGCTGGCGATTGTTCTTTGCATTGCGGTTCTGCAAGGCGTCGCCATGGCGATCATTCTCGGATCGTCCTACATCAGCACAGAGCGGGTGCTGCTCCAGCACGGGCGTGCGCTGATGGAGGAGGCGGCCGAGGAGACAATCAACCATGCCGCGGAATTTCTCCTTCCTGCAGAAGAAGCCGCTGATCTGAGCCAGCGCCTTACCCAGGGCGCAATCATCAGCGGCGACAATTCCGTGCTGCTCGAACGGTTTCTCTTCGAACAGCTTCGTCTCAAGCCGCAATTCGCGGGCGTCTACTACGGACGGTCGAACGGCGAGTTCGTCTTCGTGCGCCGGACAGGCGATGCGATCGCGCCGTTCCAGACCAAGATCATTTCCATGGCCGAGGGCAACCGGCAGGTGGATCTGATCAGCCGAGATCC
>JBCBAP010000020.1:0-53638 GCA_038532435.1 Pseudomonadota bacterium
ACCCACCAGGGGCGCGGGAGGGGGGGTGGGTGGGGCCACCGCCCGTCAGGGCAAAACCGACCCTTCAAACACGTCAAGGTTGCCGGACCGGTTCGGGCCTCTCAACGAGCGCCTTAGAAGTCCTCGACGAACACGACGCCGGGGGCGGCCTTGATCGCCCCCTTGATCTGGGGCGTGAGCGGATACTGGTCGGGCAGCTTGATCTCCACCTCCCCGGGCAGATCCGGGTGCATGAGGACAAGGTTCACCGGCCCGCGCCCGCGTTTCGGCCCCGCTGGGTCGCCGAGTCGTGCGGCGATAGACGTGAGCGCGGTCTCGTCATTGACATAGATCTTGAGCCCCGCACTTGCCGCATCCGCCACGCTCGCATCCACCGGCTGGACGGACCGGGCGAGCAGCTTGAGCTGGTCGCTCTCGAGCGTCGCCTCGACCGACAGCACCACGTTCTGACCCGTATCGAAAAGGTCCCCCGCAGCCTCAAGCGTGTCGGAAAACACCGTCACTTCGTAAAGCCCGGTGGGATCCGAGCACTGGATGAAGGCAAACCGGTTGCCCCGCGCAGACTTGCGGATCTGCTTGCCGCTGACCGTGCCCGCGATCAGGGCGGCTTGCGGCCCCCGCCGTGCCTTTTCGGTCAGCGCCTCGAGGGTGAGCACCGGCGTTTTCTTGCGCCGCAAGGCGGGCATATAGTCATCGAGCGGATGGCCCGAGAGGTAGAACCCTATCGCCTGATGCTCCTCCGCGAGCCGCTCGGTGGGCAGCCAATCTTCCGGCATTGGCAGGCGCGGCGCGGGCAGATCCTCCCCCGCATCGCCAAAGAGCCCCGCCTGCGCTGAATTGCGATCCTCGTGGGTGGCAGCCGAGTAGGCCACCAGCTTGTCGAGGCTCTCGAACACCTTGCGCCGGTTCGCGTCGAGCAGATCGAACGCCCCGGCCCGCGCGAGCATTTCCAGCGGTCGCTTGCCGACCCGCTTCAGATCGACCCGGCGCGCCACGTCGAACAGGTCCTTGAACGGTCCTTCCACCCGGGCTTCGGTGATGAGGCGCATTGCCTCGACGCCCACGTTCTTCAACCCACCGAGCGCGTAGACGATCTTTCCGTCATCAACGCTGAACGTCGCCTCGGACCGGTTCACGCAGGGCGGCACGATCTCGATCTCGAGCCGGTCCACCTCCTGCTTGTAGACATTGAGCTTGTCCGTCAGGTGCAGGTCACAGTTCATGACGGCGGCCATGAACTCCACCGGGTGGTTCGCTTTCAGCCAGGCGGTCTGGTAGCTGACGACCGCGTAGGCGGCGGCGTGGGACTTGTTGAAACCATAGTTCGCGAACTTGTCGAGAAGGTTCCAGACCTCCACCGCCTTCTTCTCATCCACCCCGTTTTCGGCAGCGCCAGCCAAGAATTTCGGCCGCTCCGCATCCATCGCTTCCTGGATCTTCTTGCCCATGGCGCGGCGCAGCATGTCGGCCCCGCCGAGAGAGTAGCCCGCCATCTTCCGGGCGATCTCCATCACCTGTTCCTGGTAGACGATGATGCCCTGGGTTTCGTCGAGGATGTCGTCGATGAGCGGGTGGATCCCCTCCCGCGCCTCGCGCCCGTTCTTGACGTGGCAGAATTTCGGGATGTTCTCCATCGGGCCCGGGCGATAGAGGGCGACGAGGGCGATGATATCCTCGATACAGTCCGGCTTCATCTGCCGAAGTGCGTCCATCATGCCCGAGCTTTCCACCTGGAACACCGCGACCGTCTTGGCTGATGCGTAGAGGTCGTAGGTCGGTGTGTCGTCGAGCGGGATCGCGTTGATATCGATCTCCACCCCCCGATGCTTGAGCAGATCGAGCGCGTTCTGGATGACCGTGAGCGTTTTGAGGCCCAGGAAGTCGAACTTCACCAGTCCTGCCTGCTCCACCCACTTCATGTTGAACTGCGTCGCGGGCATGTCCGACCGCGGGTCCTTGTAGAGCGGCACCAATTCGTCGAGGGGCCGGTCGCCGATCACCACGCCCGCAGCGTGGGTGGAGGCGTTCCGCAGCAATCCTTCCAGAGCCGAACCGATGTCGAGCAGCCGCTTTACCACCTCCTCCTGCCGCGCTTCCTCCCGCAGGCGGGGCTCGTCTTCCAGCGCCTGCTTGATGGAGACCGGTTTGACCCCTTCGACAGGGATCAACTTCGACAGACGGTCCACCTGGCCGTAGGGCATCTGGAGCACGCGACCGACGTCGCGCACCGCGGCCTTTGAAAGCAGGGCACCGAAGGTGATGATCTGCCCGACCCGGTCGCGCCCGTACTTCTCCTGCACGTAGCGGATCACTTCCTCCCGCCGGTCCATGCAGAAGTCGATGTCGAAATCGGGCATCGAAATCCGCTCGGGGTTCAGGAATCGCTCGAACAGCAGCGAATAGCGCAGCGGGTCCAGGTCGGTGATCGTGAGCGCATAGGCCACGAGCGACCCCGCGCCGGAGCCCCGCCCGGGGCCCACGGGAATATCGTGATCCTTTGCCCACTTGATGAAGTCCGCAACGATCAGGAAGTAGCCCGGGAAGCCCATCCCCTCGATGATGCCGAGTTCGAAATCGAGCCGTTTTTCGTACTCCTCGACCGGGGCAGCATGGGGAATGACGTCGAGCCTGGCCTTCAGGCCGTCCCGTGCCTGCCGCCGCAGTTCCTCGACCTCGTCATCAGCGAACTTCGGCAGGATCTCCTTGCGCTTCTCGACCTTGAACGCGCAGCGGCGGGCGATCTCGACGGTATTCTGACAGGCCTCGGGCAAATCGGCGAAGAGCGCGCACATCTCCTCAGCGGTCTTGAAATAATGCTCCGGCGTCAGCCGCCGACGGGGCGAGGACTGGTCCACGTAGGCGCCGTCAGCGATGCAGATGAGCGCGTCGTGGGCTTCGTACATATCCCGGCTTGGGAAGTAGACATCGTTTGTGGCGACAAGCGGCAGGTCGAGGGCGTAGGCAAGCTCGACAAGCCCCGGCTCCGAGGCTGCTTCGGCCTCCGTCCGGCGGGCACCGTCGACGGGGTGGCGCTGGATTTCGATGTAAAGGCGGTCGGCAAACATCGCCGCCAGCCGTTCCGTGAGCGTCCGGGCTTTGGGACCCTGCCCCTCACGGATCAGATGGCCGACAGGGCCCTCTGCCCCTCCGGTCAGGCAGATCAGCCCCTCAGCATGCTGAGCCAGCTCGTCGAGCGTCAGGTGGGGCAGCGCCTCCCCGCTGTCGAGGTAGGCACAGGTGCTCAGCTTCATCAGGTTGCCGTAGCCAAGCTGGGACTGAGCGAGCAGCACGATCGCGCGCGGGGGCACAGGCTTCTCCCCGGGTACGGGCGGCTGAAACGCCAGATCGAACTGAGCGCCGATGATCGGCTGGATCCCCGCGCCGGACGCGCCTTCGGAGAATTCGAGCGCGCAGAAATTGTTGCCTGTGTCGGTGACCGCGACGGCAGGCATGCCCGCGTCGCGCGCCATCGCGGGCAGCTTCTTGACCGGGATCGCCCCTTCAAGAAGCGAGTAGGCGGTATGCAGGCGAAGATGGATGAATCGGGGATCGGTGGTCATGTCGGTAACCTAGCGACCGGGAGCGACACGGACCAGAAGGAGCGAGCGATCATCTCACCTTCGGATCGATTGTCTGCGCGCACAGGATCCGCATCCGGCGTGGAGTCACGCCGAAGGCATCGGTCCACTCCAAGGGGTCGATGGTATGACCGAGCTGGGCTCGGGGTTCGACCGAAAGACGCGGTTGATGGACAATGTTCTTCGTACCAACCGCCCTTCGCCACCCCGTGGACCGTCGCCGTCGTATCTGACCTCGGTGGTAGACACACCGGTCTCGCTGCCACCTCTCGAAAATCTTGACCATCTGGTTCAATCCGCACCTGCCCGGTCTTGCATCGCCGGGGAATTTGGGGCCTCCTGCTGCAGTGCACTGTATCGGAGGGCCCGATGGGGCGGCTGACGACCCACGTTCTCGACACCGCGATGGGGCGGCCCGCGTCCGGGCTGTCGCTGACGCTTTACCGGCTCCCCGAGCGGGAGGAGCTCGCATCCGCCGTGACCAATGCGGACGGCCGGTGTGACGCGCCCCTGCTGGAGGGCGATGCGTTCCAGACGGGACTCTACGAGATAGTCTTCGAGGCCGGAGACTATCTGCGGGCGCGTGCCACGGACCTGCCCGATCCGCTTTTCCTCGACAGCGTTCCGATCCGCTTCGGCATCGCGGAGGATGGGCACTACCACGTGCCGCTTCTCCTCTCGCCTTTCGGCTATTCGACCTATCGGGGGTCCTGATGATCTCGTTCCTGCTCAACGGCCAGCGCGTCGATGTGGACGGCCTGCCCAGCACGACGACCCTGCTGGACTGGCTGCGGGAAGATCGCCGCCTCACGGGCACCAAGGAAGGGTGCAACGAGGGCGATTGCGGTGCCTGCACCGTGACGATCAGCCACCTCGAGGACGGACGTCTGGTGCATCAGCCGCTCAACGCCTGCATCCTTTTCCTGCCCCAGCTCGTGGGCAAGGCGGTGCGCACTGTCGAGGGGATCGCGGGTCCGGACATGCTGCACCCGGTACAGCAGTCCCTCGTCGATCACCATGGCAGCCAGTGCGGCTTCTGCACGCCCGGGTTTGTCATGTCGCTTTACACGGCGCACCGCACGGGGCGGGAGGATTACGACGACGTGCTGGCGGGCAACCTGTGCCGCTGCACGGGCTACGCGCCGATCATCCGCGCGGCGGAGGCGTCCCGTACGGAACCTGCACCGGCCTGGGAATATGATGAGACGGCGGCGCTCACGGCTCTCGCGCACGAAGGGGACATGACCCTCCCCGACGCGTTCCTGCCCGCAAGCATCGACAGCCTTGCCGAGATCTATGCGGCACACCCGGACGCGACCATCGTTGCCGGGGCCACGGATGTGGGCCTTTGGGTGACCAAGCAGTTTCGCGCGGTCACGCCCATGATTTTCCTGCATCGCGTCGCGGGGCTCGACCGTATCTCCCGGGTCGAAGGCGGGCTCAAGGTCGGCGCGGGCGTGACGCTCAGCGCGCTACGCGGGGCCATGGTTGACCGTCATCCGGATTTTGCGGAACTGATCCGCCGCTACGGTTCCGCGCAGGTCCGCGCGGCCGCGACCATCGGGGGGAACGTGGCAAACGGCTCTCCCATCGGCGACGGCTCCCCGGCACTGATCGCGCTTGGCGCCACGATCACCCTGCGCCATGGCGACGCGCGGCGGGAAATGCCGGTCGAGGATTTCTTCCTCGACTATGGAAAACAGGATCGCAACCCGGGCGAGTTCCTCGAAAACATCTTCATTCCCGACCAGCCTGACCGACTGCGCTGCTACAAGATCTCCAAGCGTTTCGACCAGGACATCTCTGCCGTCTGCGGATGCTTGTCCGTCACGGAGGAGGATGGCCGGATCACGTCAGCCCGGATTGCGTTCGGCGGCATGGCGGCGACCCCGAAACGGGCCAGCACGGTGGAGGCGGCGCTGATCGGAGAGCCGTTCACTGAAGAGAGCTTCACCGCCGCCGCCACCCGGATGGCGGCGGATTTCACCCCGCTGACAGACATGCGCGCCTCCGACGCCTATCGCCTGCGCGTCGCGCAGAACATGCTGACCCGCTATGCGATTGAGATGACCGGCGCGGCGTCGACCCGCCTCGTTGGTCCGCGCACCCCGGCGGACCTTGCCACCGGGAACGCTGCATGAGCATCGCCCGGGCGGAAAAGCACGACAGCGCGCCGCTGCACGTCACCGGTGCCGCCCGCTATGTGGACGACAGCGCGACACCGGCTGATGCGCTGCACCTTGCCTTCGGTCTCTCCACGATCGCACACGGCACGATCACCGCGCTCGATCTGGAGCGGGTCCGTGCGGCGGAGGGTGTTGTCGCGGTTCTGACCGCGGACGACCTGCCGGGTGCCAACGACGTTTCCCCCTCGGGCGACGGGGAACCGCTGCTCTGCCGGGGGGACGTGCACTATAAGGGGCAGCCGATCTTTATCGTCGCCGCGCGCAGCCATCTGCTTGCACGGCGGGCCGCCCGTCTGGCCCAAGTCTCCTACGACACGCAGCCCGCCGTCATCACGATGGATGAGGCAATCGCGGCCGGAAACCGGCTCGAGGATCCGCTGGTCTTCTCCCGCGGTGATGCGGAGGCCGCCCTCAGCGACGCGCCTCGTGTGATTGAAGGCGTGCTCGACGTTGGCGGGCAGGAGCACTTTTACCTTGAGGGTCAGGGCGCGATGGCCGTGCCCGGAGAGGCCGGGGAGATGGTGGTCCACTCCTCCTCCCAGCATCCCAGCGAGATCCAGCACAAGGTGGCGGAGGCGCTCGGCGTGCCGTTCAGCGCCATCGGCGTACAGGTGCGCCGGATGGGTGGCGGCTTCGGCGGCAAGGAAAGCCAGGGCAATTCCCTCGCCGTTGCCTGCGCGGTGATCGCAGCGCGGACGGGGCGTGTGGTGAAGATGCGGTACGACCGGGACGACGATTTCGTCATTACCGGAAAGCGCCACGAGATCCGGGTCGCCTACCGGGCAGGCGTCGATGCGGACGGTCACATCCTCGGCATCGACATCCGCCACTGGGTCCGGTGCGGCTGGTCGAAGGATCTGTCCCTGCCGGTGGCGGACCGGGCAATGCTCCACAGCGACAATGCCTACCATCTGCCCCATGTGCGGATAACGTCCGAACGGCTGAAGACGAACACGGTGTCCAACACCGCCTTCCGCGGCTTTGGCGGCCCCCAGGGCATGGTCGGGATCGAGCGGGTGATGGACCATATCGCCGCGGAGCTCGGTCGCGATCCGCTCAAGGTGCGGCGGGCGAACTTCTACGAGGGGCAGGGCCAGCTGACGCCCTACCACATGCCCGTCGAGGATAACGTGATCCGCGAGATCGTCGATGAGCTCGAAACCGCCTGCAACTATATCCGCCGGCGTGAAGAGATCGCGGCGTGGAACGCGGCGAACCCGGTGCTCAAGAAAGGGATCGCGCTGACGCCGGTGAAATTCGGCATCTCCTTCACACTCACCCATCTCAACCAGGCAGGCGCACTGGTGCATGTCTATACAGACGGGTCGATCCGGCTGAACCATGGCGGGACGGAGATGGGCCAGGGCCTGTTCACTAAAGTGGCGCAAGTGGCAGCAGAGGTGTTCGGCCAGCCGATCTCCGCCGTTAAGATCACCGCGACGGACACGACCAAGGTGCCCAACACCTCCGCCACCGCGGCCTCATCCGGGTCCGATCTCAACGGGATGGCGACGAAGCGGGCCTGCGACACGATCCGCGACCGCCTCGCCGACTTCGCGGCCGAACGGTGGCAGGTCACGCCGGACAAGGTCGTCTTCGCCGACGGTGTGGTGCGGATCGGAGAGGCGGAGGTGGCATTCACGGAACTGGTGCAGGCCGCCTACATGGCGCGGATCTCACTCAGCGCGACCGGGTTCTACGCAACGCCGAAGCTTGAGTGGGACCGGTTCAAAGGGCGGGGACGGCCGTTCTTCTACTTCGCCTATGGCGCGGCCTGTTCGGAGGTCGTGGTCGACACGCTGACCGGGGAGAACCGCATCCTGCGCACGGACATTATTCATGACGTGGGCCAGTCCCTGAACCCCGCGGTCGATACCGGGCAGATCGAGGGCGCGTTCGTGCAGGGCGCGGGATGGCTCACCATGGAGGAGCTGGTGTGGGACGACGGCGGCACGCTGCGCACCCACGCGCCCTCCACCTACAAGATCCCCGCCTGCTCCGACAGGCCGGGCAGCTTCAACGTTCACCTGTGGGAAAAAGGCTGGAACCGGGAGGAGACGATATATCGGTCGAAAGCGGTGGGTGAGCCCCCGTTCATGCTGGGCATCTCGGTGCTTTCGGCGCTTCAGGACGCGGTGCGCGCGGCGGGGGGCAATCCCCTCTTCGACGCGCCTGCAACGCCGGAGCGTCTGCTCAACGCCATCGAAACCGGCCGGGGGCGCGGATGGTGATGGCGCCGCAAATCTGTGATACCCGGAGTGACCGGTGACGGACGGCCTGGATCTCTCCGCCCTGACGGGAGCGCTCGACCGGGCCGACCGTGTCGCCCGGATCCTGGTGCTCGACGACAAGGGCTCGGCTCCTCGCGGTGCGGGGACCTCGATGCTGGTTTGGGCTGACGGTCAGGCGGGCACGATCGGCGGCGGAGCCCTTGAATTCGAGGCGACGGCGCGGGCGCGCAGCCTCCTCGCCGAAGATGCCGCACCTTGGCAGCGGGAGCGGATGTCCATGCCGCTCGGCCCCGCCCTCGGGCAGTGCTGCGGTGGGGCGGTCAGCCTGCTCATCGAGCTGTTCGGGGTGGCGGAGCGCGGCTGGTTCGACGTGCTCACGGGGGCGCAGCCCTTCACCCGCCCGGTCGCGCCCGGCATCCCCCCGATCGCGGGACACCGGGGCGACCTCAGTGCTGCGCGCGCACCATTCTGGGTGACCCGAACGCTGCAGGCCCAGCGCGAAGGCGCGCCCGCGCCGCGGATGCGGCACCGCGAGGGATGGATCGTGGAACCCGTCGGACAGGTGGCGCGCCCCCTGTGGCTCTACGGGGCTGGTCATGTGGGGCGGGCGGTGGTGCGGGTGTTTGAGGATCTGCCCTTCACCCTGACATGGGTCGATACCGCAGAGGCGCGTTTCCCCGATCCACTCCCGCACCATACAACCGCCCGGATCGCGGCAAACCCCGCCGATCTGGTCGCGGACGCCCCAGGCGAAGCCCTGCACATCGTGATGACCTATTCCCACGCGCTGGATCTGGAGATCTGCCACCGGGTCCTCTCCCGCGACTTCGCTCACCTGGGACTGATCGGGTCGGAGACGAAGGCCGCACGCTTTCGCAAACGCCTGCGAGCCCTTGGCCATCCGGAGGAGCGCGTGGCAGCCCTCGTCTGCCCCATCGGCGACCGCAGTCTTGGCAAGGAGCCCGCGGCGATCGCCATCGGCCTCGCCGCGGAATGCATGCGCCACGCCACAGCCTCCGGCGGGGCGGCGGTGCAGGAGGCTGGTGGATGACACCGCTGCTGTCCCTGGACCGGATCACCAAGGCCTATCCCGGCGTGGTCGCAAACAGCGCGGTCAGCTTCTCGGTCGAGCCAGGAGAGATCCACGCGCTTCTGGGGGAGAACGGTGCGGGCAAATCCACACTGGTCAAGGCGATCTACGGCCTCGTCCAGCCCGACGCGGGACAGATGCACCTTCTGGACGACGCGTACGCCCCCGCGAGCCCCGCAGCGGCGCGGGAGGCGGGTGTTGCGATGGTGTTCCAGCACTTCTCCCTCTTCGATGCGCTCAGCGTTGCGGAGAATATCGCGCTCGGCCTCGGTGACATCCTGCCCCGGCGGGCGCTTGCGGAGCGGATCCGGGAGGTCTCCCGCGGCTACGGCCTGCCGCTGGACCCGGACCGGCTCGTGGGCGACCTAGGGGTCGGAGAGCGACAGCGGGTCGAGATCGTGCGCTGCCTCCTTCAATCCCCGCGCCTGCTTATCATGGACGAGCCGACCTCGGTCCTCACCCCGCAGGAGGTTGCGATCCTGTTCGAGACCCTGCGGCTGTTGCGGCGGGAAGGGGTGTCGATCCTCTACATCTCCCACAAGCTCGAAGAGATCCGCGCCCTGTGCGACCGGGCCACGATCCTGCGCGGAGGGAGGGTGGTGGCAACCTGCACACCGGCGCAGGAGACGTCCCGGTCGATGGCCGAGATGATGATCGGTGCGCGACTGCCCACGCCAACGGCCCGGACCGCAGCACCCGGCCCGGTCCTGCTGGCGGCCAACGGGATCGATCTGCCCGCGCCCATCCAGTTTGCCACCCCCCTCCGGGACGTCTCTTTCGAGGTGCGCAGTGGCGAGATTCTGGGCATCGCAGGCGTCGCGGGCAACGGTCAGGAGGAGCTCTTCGCAGCGCTGTCCGGCGAAAGGCCGACCGCGCCCGGGATGATCACCCTGGCGGGTGAGCCCATCGGCCAGCGCGGCCCCAACGGACGCCGGGCCATGGGGCTGCTCGCGGCACCCGAAGAACGGCTCGGCCACGCGGCAGCGCCTGACATGACGCTCACGGAAAATGCCATGCTGTCCGGTCGGGTGAGACAGCGGCTGGGCCTCGCCGGGTTCCTCAAATGGAGCGCGACAACCAACTTCGCCCGCGCGATCATCGAAAGCTTCGACGTGCGGACGCCGGGGCCCGAAAACGCGGCGAAGAGCCTCTCCGGCGGCAATCTGCAGAAATTCGTCATCGGGCGGGAAGTTCTGCAGTCCCCGCGCGTTTTGATCGTGAACCAGCCCACCTGGGGCGTTGACGCGGCCGCGGCCGCGGCGATCCGGCAGGCCCTGCGGGACCTTGCCGCCGGCGGTGCCGCGGTCATCGCCATCAGCCAGGACCTCGACGAACTGATGGAGGTGTCCGACAGTCTGGCAGTGATCTCGGGCGGCAGCCTCAGCGCACCGGAGCCGGTGGCGAATGTGAGCGTCGAGGAGATCGGCTTGCGCATGGGCGGCACCCACGGCATGGAGGTGGCGCATGCTGACGCTTGAGCCCCGCACCAGCCAAAGCCGCGTGATGACCGTGGCGACCCCCATCATCGCAGTGATCTGCACCATGATCGCGGGCGGTATCCTGTTTGCAGCCTTGGGAAAGAACCCGGTGGAGGCGATCCGCGTGATCTTCATCGATCCGCTGTTCGATCCCTTTTCCCGCACCGAGCTTCTGGTCAAGGCCTGCCCGCTGATCCTGATCGGTGTTGGCCTGTCGCTGGGATTTCGCGCCGGGGTTTGGAACATCGGAGCGGAGGGCCAGTTCATCATGGGCGGGATCGCGGCGAGCGCCGTGGGGCTTGCCTTCTACGGCACCGAGGGGCAATGGCTGCTCCCCCTCATGGCGGTTGCCGGGGCGCTCGGCGGGTGGGCCTACGCGATGGTGCCCGCGGTGCTGCGGGTGAAGTTCAACGCAAACGAGATCCTTGTGTCGCTGATGCTGGTCTATGTCGCCGATCAGTTCCTCCGGGCCATGGTCTCCGGCCCCCTGCGCAATCCCGCAGGCTTCAACTTTCCCGAAAGCAGGCTGTTTCACGACAGTGCGGTGCTGCCCATCCTCATCGAGGGTAGCCGGGTGCACGCAGGGGTGATCGCCGCGTTCTTGGTGGTCCTGCTCGCGTGGCTCGTGCTCGAACGGCACATCATCGGTTTTAACATCAAACTCACTGGGTCTGCCCCCCGGGCCGCAGCATTTTCCGGCGTGAAGCCTGGGGCAATGGTGGTGGTCTGCCTCGGCATCTCCGGTGCCTGCGCGGGTCTCGCGGGGATGATCGAAGCCTCCGGACCGTTTGGCCAGCTTGTCCCGACGCTGCCCCAGGGCTACGGGTTCACGGCGATCATTGTCGCGTTTCTGGGGCGGTTGCACCCGGTGGGCATCCTCGTCGCGGCACTCGTGATCGCGCTGACGTACATCGGGGGCGAAACGGCTCAGTTCGCCCTCCGCCTGCCCGCCGCGGCGATCAGCGTGTTTCAGGGGATGCTGCTGTTCTTCCTGCTCGGCTTCGACATCCTCGTGCGCTACCGCGTCCGGCGGTTGAGAGTGGCGTGATGGATTTCTCCGCGCTCGACCCGCTGGCCCTCATCGTGTCGCTGATCGTGGCGGCCACACCGCTTGTCCTCGCCGCCATCGGGGAACTAGTGGTGGAGAAGGCCGGTGTCCTAAACCTGGGCGTTGAGGGGATGATGATCATCGGTGCGGTCACCGGGTTCATCGCGGGCGTGGGCACCGCCTCCCCCGTGCTCGGGTTTCTGTTCGCCGCACTGTGCGGGGCGGGCGTCGCGCTGATCTTCGGTGTGCTGACGCAAGTGCTGCGCAGCAATCAGGTTGCAACGGGCCTTGCGCTCACGCTATTCGGCCTCGGCCTCGCGGCACTGCTCGGTCAGGGCTATGCGGGCATCAAACCTCCGTCGACGGAACGGCTGGACCTGCCGGGCCTGTCCGACCTGCCGGTCATCGGGCCCCTGCTGTTCTCTTTCGACTGGATGGTCTACGCGGCACTCCTCCTCGTGGCGGTGGTCTGGGTGTTTCTGAACAGGACCCGGGCCGGTCTGGTGCTGCGCGCGGTCGGAGAGAACCATGACGCAGCCCATGCGCTCGGCTACAAGGTCGTGCGCATCCGCCTGATCGCGATCGCGTTCGGCGGTGCCTGCGCGGGGCTGGGTGGCGCCTACCTGAGCCTGGTGCGGGTTCCACAATGGTCCGAGGGGATGACCGCGGGCATCGGCTGGATCGCCCTTGCGATCGTCGTCTTCGCCGCGTGGAAGCCCGCCCGCGTGATCCTCGGCGCTTGGCTCTTCGGCGGGGTGACGATCCTGCAGCTCAACCTGCAGGCCCTCGGCGTGCCGATCCCCACCGCCTACCTGTCCATGACGCCCTACCTCGTCACCATCCTCGTGCTGGTGATCATGTCCGCCGACCGCACCCGCGCCGCGCTGAACGCACCGGCGAGCCTCGGCCGCGTCTTCCAACCAACAAACTGACACCAACAGGAAAGGACCAGTTATGAAGTTCCTCAAACCCCTTGCCGCCGCCGCAGCGCTCGGCCTCATCGCGCCGACCGCCGTCGCCGACGGACACGACCCGCTGAAGGTCGGCTTCATCTATGTGGGCCCGGTGGGCGACTATGGCTGGTCCTACCAGCATGATCAGGGCCGCCTCGCGGTCGAGGAAGCGTTCGGCGACAAGGTCGAGACGACCTTCGTCGAGAGCGTGCCAGAGGGCGACAGCGAGCGGGTGATCCGTCAGATGGCCCAGTCCGGGCACGACCTGATCTTCACCACCTCCTTCGGCTACATGACGCCGACCGTGCGCGTCGCCCAGCAGTTCCCGGACGTGAAGTTCGAGCACGCCACCGGATACCAGCGGTCCGACAACGTTTCCACCTATTCCGGCAAGTTCTACGAGGGGCGCTGGGTGCAGGGCCTGATCGCAGGCAACATGACTGAGAGCGACACCATCGGCTACATCGCCTCCTACCCGATTCCGGAGGTGATCCGGGGCATCAACGCGAGCTACTTGGCGGCGAAGTCCGTCAACCCGGACATCCAGTTCAAGATCGTGTGGGTCTACACCTGGTTCGATCCGGGCAAGGAGGCGGATGCCGCCAACACGCTGATCGAGCAGGGCGCGGACATCATCCTTCAGCATACGGACAGCCCGGCGGCGATGACCATTGCCGAGGAGCAGGGCATCTACGCGTTCGGTCAGGCGTCGGACATGAAAGAGTTTGGTCCCAACGCACGGCTGTCTTCGATCATCGACAACTGGAACCCCTACTATGTCGCGCGGGTGCAGGCGGTGATGGACGGCACGTGGGAGAGCGAGGACACCTGGGGCGGCATCGATTCCGGTATGACGGAGATCGGGGGCTTCTCCGACAAGATCCCGTTCGAGGTGCGCAAGCTCGCGATGGATGCGACGGTTGCGATCGCGTCGGGCCGGTTCGAGCCGTTCACCGGGCCGATCAACAAGCAGGATGGATCTGCCTGGCTTGCCGACGGTGAGGTTGCGGACATCGGAACCCTGCTCGGTATGGACTTCTACGTGGAAGGGATCGAGGGCGACATCCCTCAGTAGATCCAGACATAGTCCGACTGAAGATCGAAGCCCCGGCCGATGGCCGGGGCTTTGTTGACTGCGCCGTTGGTCAGGTCGATCTGTCGTATCCTGCCCGTGGCGTAGGGGAGCCGCCGCACGTTGGAGGGCAGCGGCGGCTCCGTGAAGGAAACCGGTCGTGCGCCAAGATCAGGCGTGAACCGGTCACCGGTTGTTCCGGACGCGCCCGCCGTGCAGAACGGACGCGCCACCCCCTTGTTCCGGGTTGTGGAAGGTGTCGGGCGCCGGGCGACATAGAGCGCACCGAGGCTCGACAGAAGCAGCATGAGGGAGGCGGGGAGAGGCACCGGCGCAGGCTGGCTGTACTCCACCAGAATGCCCGCCTCGGACGACGAGTACCAGTCATTCCACTGGCCGATGCCGTTCCACCAGCCGACCATGTAGTCCTCGCCCTTGCCGTAGTCGTTCGGCTCACCCGGGGCCCAGACCGAGTAGTCGATGAGGGTGCCCGACTCCGGGCCGGCGGCCCAGCGCCAGGTGCCTTCTTCGGTTACGTCCGTACCACCGAGCCAGAACCGCTCCGTCCCCAGTTCGAGGCTGCTGTAGAGGTTCTTGAGAAACTTCCACTCTTGCTTCGAGGTGACCGTCACAAGGTGGCCGGGTGCGCCGTTATGGGTGCGGGACTCCGCCTCGGCGAAGCCCGCGCGGGGGGTATAGGTACCACTCACGAATTCATAGGAATGGCCATTGCCGCCATCCGCTTCGTCCCATGTGACTGTGATGGCCTGGGCGCTTGTCGCGATGAGGGTCGCAAGCGCAGCGCCAAGGATCTGGGAGGCAAACTTGATCGTCATAACTCTCTCCATACTGTGCGGGGTGGGACCCGCTGGGGTGTGTTCGATGGGGGGAGAATTGCTGTCGAAATGTGTTCGAAATGTGCCGGATTCCGCTCTCCAAAGAGCAGGTTACCTAGGGTCAATTTTCACCCTAAGGCTATATGATGATTGAGAAATATACGGTGGTCTACCTGCACTATCCTTTAGGGTATGCGACTCGCGCCAACCCGCCGCCCCGGGTGAGGCAAATGCGACGTGGTTAATCGAAAGGGCGGGGTGTGGCGTTTACTCTGCCGGGGCGGCCATGCCTGCACGCCAGCGCAGGAACAGCACCAGCGACACGACCGTCAGCAGCGCCGCCGCCAGGAACGGTGCGCCGGGCAGATACGGCAGGCCTGGTGCGGTGAAGAGGGCGAAGAGCCCGGTCATCAGCGGTGGCGAAACGATTCGCGCGGCGCCGTCGGAGCTTGCCCAGACCCCTTGCAGCTCCCCCTGACGGTCCGCAGAGAGCGCCGCCGACATGATCCCCTGGGCCGCGGGCGTGACGATGATGCCGAGCGCACAGATCGGCAGCAGCATGAACAGGAGCATCGTGGACGGCACGAAGGCGATGGAGACCAGCGCCACGAGGTTGAGCATCAGCCCGATCTGGACCGTGCGCTCCGGTCCGAACCGGTCGATGAACACCCGGATCAGACCGCCCTGCACCACCGCGACGCAAACGCCGAAGGCCGCGAGCGACTGACCGATCAGACCGGGGGACCAGCCGAGCTTCGCTGTGGTGAAAAAGGCCCAGATCACCGGATAGACGTTCGAGGCGAGCTGATAGGCGAAGACGACCGCTATGAGCCCACCGATCTGCGGCACGGCCCGCAGGCGCAGGATCGCCGCTGCCGGGTTGCCCTCCCGCAGGCGAAACGGGCGGCGCCGCTCCGGCGGGAGCGTCTCTTTGAGCACGATCGCACCGAGAACCGCGTTGGCGAGCGCCAGACCGGCGGCAGCGTAAAAGGGCGCACGCGGCCCGATCTCTCCCAGCAGCCCTCCGATCGCGGGGCCGAGGATGAAACCGATGCCGAAGCCTGCCCCCAGAAGGCCGAAATTGGCCGCCCTGTCTTCAGGCTTCGAGATGTCGGCCATGTAGGCGTTAGCCGTCGCCTGCGTCGCCCCGGTGATGCCGTTGATGATGCGCGCGACAAAGAGCAGCCAGAGCGTTGGTGCGACGGCCATCAGCAGATAGTCGAGCCCCATCACCACCATGGAGATCAGCAGCACCGGCCGCCGCCCGTACCGATCCGACAGGTTGCCAAGCGTGGGCCCGAACAGGAACTGCATCACCGCGTAGGTGAAGGCGAGCCAGCCGCCCCAGAACGCCGCATCGGAGATGCCGCCGTCGCTCAGTTCATCGAGCAGGTCCGGCATCACCGGGATGATGAGGCCAATCCCCATGGCATCGAGCACGAGAGTGATGAAAATAAAGACGACGGGGAGGCGGGACTTCATTGACGGCTTGCCTTAGACCAGATGACACCCATCCGTGAGGCTCTTCGACGATGAATGCAACGCTCCATTGCGGTCAGACGCTGGAATTCACCGGCAATCCCTTCCGCATGCCCTGGTCCGAGGTGGCCCTGCACCGGCGGCGCGGGGCCATTCTGGTCGAGAACGGGCATTTCGCAGCGGTCGGAGAGGCGGACGATCTGCGGCGGTCACATCCGGACGCGGACGTCGCCGATCACGGCGATCACCTGCTCCTGCCAGGCTTCGTGGACGCCCATGTGCACTATCCCCAGACGCGGATCATCGCGAGCTGGGGCAAACGGTTGATCGACTGGCTGAACACGTACACCTTCCCGGAAGAAACCCGGTTTTCCGACCCGGGCCATGCCCGTGCCGTGGCGGAGGATTATCTGAGCTTCAGCCTTGCCCACGGCATCACTACGGCGGCAAGCTACTGCACGATCCATCCAGAAAGCGCCGATGCGCTCTTCTCCGCCGCCCAGGCGCGGGGGATGCGGATGCTCGCCGGGCGGACCATGATGGACCGCAACGCACCCGACGGGTTGCGCGATACGGCCCGGCAATCCCACGACGAAAGCGCGGATCTGATCGCCCGCTGGCACGGCGTCGACCGTCTCGGCTACGCCATCACGCCCCGGTTTGCACCGACCTCCAGTCCCGCCCAGCTCGAGGCCGCGGGGGCGCTCTGGGCCGCGCATCCTGACTGCCTCATGCAGACCCACCTCTCCGAACAGCACGAGGAGATCGCCTGGGTCTCCGACCTCTATCCACAGGATACGGATTACTTCGCGGTCTATGAACGGTTCGGTCTCGCGGGCCCGCGCGCGGTCATGGGCCACGCGATCCACCTGACCGTGCGGGAGCGGGAGGCGATCCGCGCGACGGGCAGCGGCATCGCCCACTGTCCGACCTCCAACACGTTCATCGGCTCGGGCCTCTGCGATGTTCGCGGTCTTACGGAGGCTGGGGTGCCCATGGGGCTCGCGACGGATGTCGGCGGCGGCTCCAGCTTTTCGATGCTGCGGACCATGGCCGCGGCCTACGAGGTCGGACAGTTGCGCGGGGACAGTCTGCATCCGGCGGAGCTTCTGTGGCTCGCGACCGCCGGATCCGCGGAGGTCCTGGGACTGGAGGACAAGGTTGGCAGGCTGGTACCCGGGGGCGAGGCAGACATGATCGCCCTCGATCTCGCCTCAACTCCGGTGATCGCCCAGCGCGCTGCCCGGGCGGGCGATGTGTGGGAGGCGCTGTTCCCCACGATCATGCTCGGCGATGACCGCGCGATCGCGCAGGTGTGGATCGCAGGCGAGGCGATGAGCTGACCACTGTACGGCGCCTGCATCCAAGGGCGGGCCCGCGCCCGACGGGACGGTGCCGTTCCGGCGGAGCGGCGGCAGGCTGTCTTGCCCCCTCCGAAGAGACTTACTTCGTGCCGAACATCCGGTCTCCGGCATCGCCGAGGCCAGGCATGATGTAGCCGACGTCGTTCAACCGTTCATCCAGTGCTGCCGTCACGATCCGTACGTCCGGATGCGCCTCCTGCATCCGGGCAACGCCCTCGGGGGCCGCAAGCAGGCACATGAAGCGGATGTCTTTCGCCCCGCTTTCCTTGAGCAGCGACACAGCAGCGGCGGAGGAGTTGCCGGTCGCAAGCATCGGATCGACCGCGATCACGACCCGGTCGGAGAGTTCGCTCGGCACCTTGTAATAGTACTGCACCGGCTTCAGCGTTGCCTCGTCGCGATAGAGGCCGACAAACCCGACCCGGGCCGAGGGGATCAGCTCCAGCACCCCGTCGAGCAGACCGTTGCCCGCCCGCAGGATGGAGATGAGGGCAAGCTTCTTGCCCTTCAGCGTCGGCGCCTCCATCTCCACCAGCGGCGTGTCGATGGTCTTCGTCGTCATCGGCAGGTCGCGGGTGATCTCATAGGCCAGCAGGTGGCTGATCTCCTGCAGAAGCTGCCTGAACACAGCCGTGGGCGTGCCCTTGTCCCGCATCAGCGTCAGCTTGTGTTGCACGAGCGGATGATCGACGACGGTCAGGTGATCGGTCATGCGGGGTCCTCCGGAAACAGGGGCATCAGACGGGCACGGGTGGCCGGGTCGCAGAAAGCAGCGTCCAGCGCCGTGCGGTTCATCGCATTGAAATCAACGACCGTCCAGCCGAAGGTGCGGGAGAGCATGTCATACTCCCGGGTCATGTCCGTATGAAAATAGGGGGGATCGTCGGTCGAGATCGTCACCGGAACGCCCGCACGCCTGAGCCGGTCGATGGGATGGTCCGGCCAGTCGGGCACCACGTGGAGCGCGACGTTGGAGCCCGGATTGACCTCCAGCACGATCTGTTCGGCCACGAGACGGTCGACGAGCGCGGGATCCTCGATTGCCCGTACCCCGTGGCCGACTCGGGCCACCTTCAGGTGATCGAGCGTGTCGCGCACGCTATGCGCTCCGCAGATCTCCCCCGCATGGGAGGTCAGGTGCAACCCGCCTTCCCGCGCAATGCCGAAGGCGCGGGCAAAGTCTGCCGCCGTCAGGTGGCGTTCCTCACCGCCCATGCCGAACCCGGTCAGCCGGCCGCCCCTGGTCGCTGCGGAAATCCGCGCCGCGTCCTCGGCCCGTTCCGGCCCGAGATTGCGGATGGCGGTGGAGATGAACCGGGTCTCGACCTCGGGCACCGCATCCGCACCGGCCTCGAGCGCGGCGAGATGTTCCTCCCACGCAACCGGATCGCCACCGCCGCAGATGTCAGGCGCGATGAAGATCTCCGTGTAAACGACACCTTGGGCCGCGGAGGCGGTAAGGACCGCCTCCGTGAGGCGCTGGAACTCCTCCGGCCCGCGCAGCACGGAACAGGCGCGGCGATAACATTCGAGGAACTCCGCAAAGTCCCGCCATGCGTAGGCACCCTCCGCGTCGAACACGCCCTCAAGCCGCGCGCCCTGCTCCTCCGCGAGCATCCGGATGAACTCCGGCGGCGCGGCCCCTTCCAGGTGCAGATGCAGTTCCGTCTTCGGAACCCGGGCCCAGTCGGTCACAGCACGCTCCTTCCGTGTTTTCCGGGCGCAAGGCCCAGATGGGCGGCGAGGGTCTCACCGACATCGGCAAAACCCATATGGCCGAGCGCACCCGTGCCCTGGCCTGCCATGAGGACCGGCACCCGCTCCCGCGTGTGGTCCGTTCCGGGCCAGGTCGGGTCGTTGCCGTGATCGGCGGTGAAGATCATCATGTCGCCCGGACGCAGCGCCGCCGTCAATTCCGGCACCCGCGCGTCGAATGTCTCGAGCGCCCGCGCATAGCCCGACACATCGCGGCGATGGCCGTAGAGACTGTCGAACTCCACGAAATTGGCGAAGACGAAATCGCCGTCCACCGCGTCATCCATCAGTGCAACCGCGTGGTCGAACAGGCCCATATCGTCCTCGGCCTTGCGCACCTCCGTCATGCCCTGATGGGCGAAGATGTCGCCAATCTTGCCCACCGCGAGGGTCCGCCCCCCGGCAGCGACAACGCGATCCGCAAGCGTCGCCTCCGGCGGCGCAATCGCGAAGTCCCGCCGGTTCGACGTGCGCGTGTAGCTGCCCTCCTCCCCGACGAAGGGGCGGGCGATCACGCGACCGACCCGCATGGGATGGACGATTTCCGCAGCGACCTTGCACACCTCGTAGAGGCGGTCGAGGCCGAAGCTCTCCTCATGGGCGGCGATCTGGAACACACTGTCGGCGGATGTGTAGCAGATCGGCATGCCGCTTCGCACGTGCGCAGCCCCCAGTTCCTCGATGACCGGGACGCCGGAGGCATGCTTGTCGCCGAGGATCCCCGGCAGCCCCGCACGGTCGATCAGCGTGCGGGTGACATCGGCGGGAAAGCTCGGTTCGGTCTTCGGAAAGTAGTGCCAGTCCCAAGGGACAGGAACACCGGCGAGCTCCCAATGGCCCGAGGGCGTGTCCTTGCCCTGGCTCACCTCCGTGGCGGCGCCCCAGCGGCCCTTGGGGTCTGCGCCGAGCCCGGGCGCGCTCATGCCGGAGGCGAGCTTGATCGCCGCTCCCAGTCCCAGCGCGTCGAGATTGGGCATGTGAAGGGGGCCGCTACGCCCCTCCTCCGCCCGCCCGTCCGCGCAGGCCTGCGCGATATGGCCGAGCGTGTTCGAGCCCTCATCGCCGAACGCGGCCGCATCCGGCGCGCCCCCACAGCCCACACTGTCCATGACAATTAAAAACGCGCGGGGCACAGGACCTCCTCAATAGCCGGAATGCCCGTTTCGATGGACAGGTGTTCCCGCGAGGGGCTTCTGCCGCCGATCACGGGATCCGCCCCTTGATCAGGGGCACATCGCCTGCCGGCGCGTCCTCGACCGTGTAGGCAGCCCGCAGTCGGGCTTCCGCCCTGTCCGCCTCATCCTCGCTGCGGGCGAAGACCCGCGCGAGCGGCACCTCATCGTCGAGCCGAGTGCCGAGACCGGCCAGCATGTCGAGCCCGACGGTGTGGTCTATGGCGTCCGCGGCGCGCACCCGTCCGCCCCCGAGCTCCACCGCGGCGAGGCCCACTGCGCGCGTGTCGATCCCGGTGACGAATCCGGGCTCCACGATCACCTCCCGCTCCACGGGCGCGAGGCTCAGATGATCGCCGTAACTGTCGAGGAAGCCGACAGGACCGCCAAGAGCCGCAACCATCCGGTCGAACCGCTCCGCAGCGGCCCCGCTCTCGAAGGCCTGCCGCATTTGCGCTTCACCGGTCTCCGCATCGCCCGCCAGACCGGCGAGCCGCAGCAGTTCCCCGCCCAATGCAACGGTGACGTCCCAGAGGCGGCTGTCGACCTCCTCCATCTTGAGGAAGGCGCAGGCGTTGATCATCTCGATGGCATTTCCCGCTGCAGAGGCCAGCGGTTCGTTCATGTCCGTCACGATTGCAGACGTCGTGCAGCCCGCGCCGTTGGCCACATGAACGAGGCTGCGCGCGAGGTCGTCCGCATCCTCCGGCGTCGCCATGAACGCGCCGGTGCCGACCTTTACGTCGAGGACCAGCGCGTCGAGGCCTGCCGCGAGCTTCTTCGACAGGATCGACGCAGTAATGAGATCGACACTTTCGACGGTGCCGGTCACGTCGCGGATGCCGTAAAATCGCTTGTCCGCAGGGGCAATGTCCGGGGTCTGGCCGATGATGGCGCAGCCCACCTCCCCGGTGACCTTCCGCAAGAGATCGAGGTCAGGCTGGGTGCGGTAGCCGGGGATCGAGTCGAACTTGTCGAGCGTGCCACCCGTATGACCCAGCCCCCGGCCGGAGATCATGGGCACGAAGGCGCCGCAGGCCGCGAGTGCCGGAGCAAGCATCAGGGAGACATTGTCCCCCACCCCGCCGGTCGAATGCTTGTCCACCACCGGCCCGGGCAGATCCCAGCCTATGACGGTTCCGCTGTCGCGCATCGCCCGGGTGAGTGCCACCCGCTCGTCCATGTCCATCCTCTTGAGCAGGATCGCCATGGCCATGGCACCGACCTGTCCCTCGGTGATCGACCCGTCCGTCAGGCCCTCAACGAAGAAGGCGATCTCCTCATCCGTGAGCCGCCCGCCATCGCGCTTCCTGACGATCAGTTCCTGGGGGAGCATCGATCTCTCCTTGCTGCGCAGGGCGGCGCCGGTTGCCGTCGTCGGCTTGGTTTGAGCAGGCCAGGTGAGCACCCTGCGTCATCACGCAACACGGATGCGGGGCAGCAGCGCATCAGTAGCCGCTGCTTTCGACCGCGCCACGCCCGTCGAGTGTGGCGATGAGCGCGTCCAGCACGCCGGAGGCACCGATGCGGAAGCGGGAGGCGTCGGCCCAACCCGCGCCCATGATTTCGTCGGCGAGCGCGAGGTAGGCGGCGGCGTCCTCGGTCGATTTCACCCCGCCTGCGGGTTTGAAGCCCACATCGGCACCGCTGTCGCGGATCGCCTCGAGCATGATCCGGGCCGCGTTGAGCGTCGCGTTGACAGGGACCTTGCCCGTGGAGGTCTTGATGAAATCCGCACCGCCCTCGATGGCCGCGTTGGCGGCTCTGCGGATCATGTCGGCTTCGACGAGGATGCCCGTCTCCAGGATTGCCTTGACCGGCTGGGACCCGGCCGCGTCCTTCACCCGGGCGACGCTCGCGGTGACCTCGTTTGCATGTCCCTCAAGCAGAAGGGGGTAGGGAATGACCGTGTCGATCTCATCGGCACCGTCCTTGACGGCCGTCTCGGTCAGGGTCGCCACATCGTCGATCGGATCCATGCCGGAGGGGAAGTTCACCACCGTGGCGATACGGATGCCGGTGGTGGCGAGGCGCAGACGCGCCTGAGACACGAAATGGGGCCAGATGCAGATGGCCGCCGTTGGCCCGTGGGGCGTGTCCGCGCGAGCGCAAAGCGCATCGATGTCATCGGGCGTGCACCCCTCGTCGAGATTGGTCAGATCGAGGCAGGCAAGCGCACGGCGGGCAGCGTCCACAAGCTCGGTCATGCAAAGCTCCCCAGAAAGGCGCGGATGAGGTCGATGAAGCGGGCCTGTGCCTTCGCCGCCTCAGTCTTGGTCTCCAGATGGCTCAGCGCCTGGCCGGTCATCCCGGCCGCGAGATTGGTGATGACCGACACCGCAACAACGGGCAGCCCCGCACGCCGGGCGAGGATCGTCTCCGGTACCGTGGACATGCCCACGGCATCCGCCCCGAGCATGCGGATCGCACGGATCTCCGCTGGTGTTTCGAAGGTGGGTCCTGAAAACCAGGCATAGACACCTTCGGCAAGCGGGATTTCCTGCGCCCGCGCCACCGCGTGCAGTCTGGCCCGCAGATCCGGGTCGTAGGCATCGACCATGTTGACGAAGCGCGCGTCCCCCTGCTCCCCGATCAGCGGGTTCCGGCCCGACCAGTTGATATGGTCGGAAATGGCCATGAGGCTGCCGACGGGTATCTCCTCCCGCGTGGAACCGGCGGAATTGGTGAGGACAAGCGCCTCAGCACCCAATCCCTGCAGGGCCTCGATGGCCGCGCGCATCACCGCCGGGTCGCCATGTTCGTAATAGTGCGCACGACCCGAGAGGATCGCGCAGCGGGTGCCGGAGAGGGTCCCGATGCTGAGTTCGCCCGCATGACCGGTGACGCCGGACCGGGGGAAATCCGGGATCTCCTCGAAGGGGATGCGGACGGCATCCTCCATTTCCTGCCCCATGGCGCCGAGGCCGGAGCCGAGGATCAGGCCGAGCCGGATCGGCGCATCGCCTGCCCGCTCCCGGATTGTCTCAAGCGCGCTCACGCGAGGTGGTCCTGGTTGAAGGCGCCCGGCAGCAGGTCGCCGACTGTGGTCCGGCCCCGTTCGCCATCGAGACCCGCGAGGATCACCGGCACATCCGGCGCGGCGAACTCCGCAAGTTTCTGACGGCAGCCGCCGCAGGGGCTGATCGGGTCCGGGCTGTCGGCGAGCACCAGCACCTCGGTGATCGTCCGCTCCCCCGCCAGCACCATTGCCGCGATGGCGCCAGCCTCCGCACAGGTGCCCTCCGGATAGGCGACATTCTCCACATTACAGCCGATGTAGATGCCCGACGGCGTGCGCAGGGCCGCACCGACCCGGAAGTTGGAGTATTTCGCGTAGGCGTTCTTACGGCCGAGCATGGCCGCGTCGAGCAGATCTTCCATCAGCGTTCCTTCACGTAGGGGACACCCCCCGCCTTGGGTGCGTCCGCCTTGCCGATCACGCCGGCCAGCAGAACCACCACCAGAATATAGGGCAGCGCTTGAATGAGCTGCACCGGCACCTCGCCCACGAAGGGCAGTTCCCGACCCTGAAGGCGGCTCTCCGACGCCTCGAGGAAGGCGAAGAGCAGGCAGGCGAACATGGCCTGAACCGGCCGCCACTTGGCGAAGATGAGAGCGGCCAGCGCGATGAAGCCACGCCCGGCACTCATGTTGGTGATGAAACCGGAATTCAGCGCGAGGCTCAGCGTGGCGCCCGAAAGGCCGCACAGCACACCGCAGCAGGCCACGGCCTGAAACCGCAGGAGCGTCACGGAAATCCCCGCCGTGTCCACCGCAGCCGGGTTCTCCCCCACCGCGCGCATGCGCAGGCCGAAGCGGGTGCGGTAGAGCACCCACCAGGTGAACGGCACGGCGGCAAAGGCCACGTAGACGAAGAATGTGTGATCGAGGATCACCTCATTGAGCCAGGGCCCGATACCCGGGATCCCGTCAAAGAACGGGGTGAGCACGGAATCACCCCCGCGAAACCGGGCCTCCGCCGGAAGCGGCGGTGTGCGCCCGCCCATGGAAAACCACGCATTCCCGATGACCGCCGTCAGCCCTGCGGCAAGGAAGTTTATCGCCACGCCGGACACGATCTGGTTGCCCCGGAACGTGATGCAGGCGATGCCGTGGATCAGCGCGAAGATGACCGACACGACGATGGCCGCCATCACGGCGAGCCACGCATCGCCCAGATAGACCCCTGCCGCAGCACCGGCGAAGGCGGCCGCGAGGATCTTGCCCTCTAGCCCGATGTCGAAAACCCCGGACCGTTCCGAGTAGAGGCCCGCGAGGCAGGCGAGCAGCAGCGGTGTCGCGAGCCGGATCGTGGAATCGAGGTTGGCCGCGGAGATGAGATCAAGCACTTGCGGCCTCCTTCACGGAAAACAGCGGCGCGATCATCGGTCGGAACAGGAACTCCATCGCGCCCGCAAACAGGATCACGAGACCTTGGATCACCACGACCATGTCCCGGGTGATGTTTGGCATCTCGAACGCAAGCTCCGCGCCGCCCTGATAGAGCACCCCGAAAAGGAGTGCTGCGATCACAATCCAGAACGGGTGACTGCGCCCCATGAGCGCGACGGCGATGCCCACGAAACCGGCCTGCTGCGGGATATCGAGGAAGATCCTGTTCTGCTCCCCCATCACGGGGTTCAGCGCCATGAGGCCCGCAAGACCGCCGGAGATCGCCATGATCGTCACGACCACCCGGGTTGTGGAGATGCCCGCATACCGCGCGGCGGTCGGATTGGCGCCGTAGGTCCGGACCTCATAACCGAAGCGCGTGCGCCAGATCAGGATGTAGACAAAGAGGCAGGCGAGGAACGCGACGACAATCGAGACGTTCGCGGGGCTGCTGGAGACACCGGGAAAGATGCCTTCGAGCCATGTCAGCTTCGGAAGCCACGCTGTCTGCTCGAACGTGCGGGACTGGACGGAGGCGTTGCCCGGAACCTTCAGGAAATTCACGATCAGGTACACCATCAGCGAATAGCTGATGAAGTTGAACATGATCGTGGTAATCACGACGTGGGCACCGCGTTTCGCAAACAGGTACCCCGGGATCGCCCCCCAGATCGCGCCGAAAAGCGCCCCGCCGAGCATCGCGACGGGCAGGATCCCGTACCAGGGCAGTGTGCTGTCGAGCCAAAGGCAGGCGAGACCCACGCCCAAACCACCGACATAGGCCTGCCCCTCCCCCCCGATGTTGAACTGGGAGGCGTGGAAGGCGACAGCCACTGCAAGGCCAGTGAAGATGAAGTTCGTGGTGTAGAAGAGCGTGTATCCGACACCCTCCCCGTAGCCGAATGCGCCAAAGAGGATGTGCCCAACCGCCTCCAGCGGGTTCTCCCCGATGGCGAGCACCACGAGGCCCGCGACGATGAAGGCCGTCAGCAGATTGAGGATCGGCAACAGCCCGAAGTCGACCCAGGGGGGAAGTTCCTTGTTCATGTTCGAACGATCCTCGCTGTTGGTCGAGCGTCTGAGACCCGGTTATCCCCCGGGTTTCGTGCAGTGCAGCGGGTGGCGTCTGTGCCGCGACACAGGTGCATGACAGGGGTCACTCCGCCGCCTCCGTCAGTTGGACTCCGGACATCAGAAGGCCGATCTCCCGTTCCGTCGCCTCCGGCCCGACCTCGCCCATGATCTCGCCAGCGAACATGACGAGAATGCGGTCGGAAAGCGCACGGATCTCATCCAGTTCGACGGACACGAGCAGGATTGCCTTGCCCGCGTCCCGCAATTCGATGAGGCGGCGGTGGATCGCCTCGATGGCGCCGACATCGACGCCGCGGGTCGGCTGGCCGACGATCAGCACGTCCGGGTCCTGCTCGATCTCCCGCGCCAGCACGATTTTCTGCTGGTTGCCGCCGGAAAAGTTCGCGGCCTTCAGGTGCGGGTCCGGCGGGCGCACATCGAAGCTTTCCATGTTCGCTTCCGCGGCGCTCAGTACCTTCGAGCGGTTGATGAAGAGGGAGGAGCCGAACTCCTCGTTTCGCTGATAGCCGAGGATCGTGTTTTCCTTGGCGTCGAATTTCGTGACGAGGCCCATCCGGTGGCGATCCTCGGGCACATGGGCCAGACCGTTGCGCGGACGCCACGCGCTGTCGTTGCCCTGCACATCAATCAGCCGGATCTCTCCGGAAGCATGGGGGCCGATGCCTGCAATTGCCTCCAGCAGTTCGGACTGTCCGTTGCCGGAGACGCCGGCGATGCCGACGATCTCACCCGCGCGAACCTGAAAGCTTGCGCTCTTCACCCGCTCCACGCCGAGGTCATCGACCACCGTGAGGTTTGCGACTTCCAGCTTCACGTCCGTGGGGTGCGCCGGACCCTTCTCCACCTGCAGCAACACCCGGCGCCCAACCATCAGTTCGGCCAGTTCATCGACGGAGGTCTCCGCGGTGTGGCGGGAGGCCACCATTTGCCCGCGGCGCATGACGCTCACATCGTCGGTGATCGCCATGATCTCCCGCAGCTTGTGGGTGATCAGAAGGACCGTCTTGCCCTGCGCCTTGAGCTGCCCGAGGATGCGGAATAAGTGATCCGCCTCCTCCGGTGTCAGCACGCCCGTCGGCTCATCGAGGATCAGGATCTCCGCCCCGCGGTAGAGCGCCTTAAGGATCTCGACCCGCTGTTGTAGACCCACGGGAAGATCGCCGACGACAGCGTCCGGATCGACCTGAAGTTCATACTCCCGCTCGAGCCGCTGCAACTCCTTGCGCGCCTCCGCGATGCCGCGGTTGAGGAATGCCCCCCCCTCCGCACCGAGCATAACGTTTTCGAGCACCGTGAACGGCTCCACGAGCATGAAGTGCTGATGCACCATGCCGATGCCCAGCGCGATGGCTTGGTCCGAGTTGCGGATCTTCACCTGAGTGCCGTCGATGGCGATCGTGCCCGCATCCGCTTCATAGAAGCCGTAGAGGATCGACATCAGCGTGGACTTGCCCGCGCCGTTCTCCCCGATGATCCCATGAATCGTCCCCTTCTCGACCAGGAGGTCGATGTCGCGGTTGGCGTGCACCGGGCCGAAGCTCTTGGAGATGCCGTTCAGCTCAATTGCCGGTGCTGTCATGGGAAGGTCCCTCGCCCGTTGCCGCTACAAGCTCCACCGTATTGCCATCGGGATCGGTGGTGAAGACCCCGCGCCAGCCGATCCAGGGAAACTCTTCGATTCTGTAGGGTTGATGGAGGTTTTCGTACCACCTGATCGCCGCATCCTGCTCCTCGATCCCCACCGTAAGCGCGATATGGTGCAGGGAGGAGGCTGCGCCGGTCTGCGGCAAACCCCCGGTTGGGTGTACGTCCCGCTGCGGCGCATCATGGTCGAAGAGGGCCAGCACGGTGGTGTGCCCCGCATAGCCGTCACCGATTCGGAAAAAGAGGATGCCGTTGCGGTTGGGTGCCAGCACTTCGAGCCCGATGACGTCCCTGTAGAAACGCGCCATCGCGCCAAAGTCTCGGCAGCGGATCGCGACCTCGCCGAGGGCGCGGACCCGAAATCCCGGGGTGCTGGGCGTGTCTGGCATGGTCAGGGCGTGCTCGGCTTGATTGACCGAAGCAATATTTGACCAAAAGGTCAAATTTGCAAGCGATTTGTACTGTCAGTCATTTGTGCGCAGCGGGCGGTGTCTGCCGAGGCGTTCCGGATTGGTCACACCCCGGCCAGGAGGGCCAGCACCATCGGTGCAAAGTCGGTGGTGCAAGCTCCGCTTGTCGATGATGATCCGGTCAAAGAGCGTCGCAAGCCTGAGCGAGAGCCGGATCGGGAGGACACATCAGACCCCGGAGTCGTCAAAGCCCGGGCACTCGGCCCAGGCTTTTCTGTATCCTCAGACGCCGCCGTAGGGGCAGGCGTTGTCGGCCATGTAATCGTGGACCTCACGGGTACCGCTAATGATCTCGTAAGACACTTCCTCGACCTGCGCGGCAAGGTAGCCTGGCAGCAGGCTCTGATTGTGCTCGTCGACCGCGTAGCCGACCGAAAGATCCTCGAGCCCGAGGCTTTGCACACCGGTGGAGAATGCACCGTCCTCTGCGTCCTTGAACGCGAAGAAGACCGCATAATCCACGCGCTTGAGCATGGAGGTCAAGACGGAGCCCGGGGCCACGCCGTTTTGGTTCATGTCCACACCGATGCCAAGCACGCCCGCATCCGCAGCCGCATTCAGCACGCCGATGCCGGTGCCGCCGGAGGCGTGGAAAATCACGTCCGCGCCGTCGGCGATCTGGGATTTCGTGATCTCCGCCCCGCGCGCGGGGTCGTTGAACGCTTTTGGCGTGGTGCCGGCCATCTCGACCTTGATCTCGATCTCCGGGTTGAACGCTTTCGCTCCGCCGACATAGCCGCAGGCGAACTTGCGGATCACCGGGATGTCCATCCCGCCGACAAACCCGATGGTGCCGGTCTTTGACCGCATGGCGGCAAGCTGGCCCATGAGGTAGGAGCCCTCATGCTCGCGGAACACGATGGAGCGCACGTTGGGCAGGGGCACGACCATGTCGACAATGGCGAACTCGGTCTCCGGGAATTCCTTGGCGACCGTCTCAACGGCCGAGGCGTAGGTGAAGCCGAGCGCGACGATGGGCTCGTTGCCGTTGCGCGCAGCCTGCCGCAGCAGCTCCACACGGTCCTGGCCCGCGCCGAGCATCTGCTCCGCATAGCCCTTGCCGGTGGTTTCGCGGAACAGCTCTGCACCGTTGAAGCCGCTTTCGTTGAAGGAGCCGTCGAGCTTGATCCCGCTGTCGTAAAAGATGATCGGCTCTGCAGCGACGGGTTGAGCAAACGGCAAAAGGACCGCGAGTGCGGCCGCAAGACTAGGTTTCATGATGGTCCCCACATTCCCCAGATGTTGCGGTGCGGCATTTCATGGTCGGGGACGATTCTCAAGTCCCGTGATCGCGGGAGGGAGCCGGATCAGCCCGGTGGGGCTGATCGACGTGAGGTCACACTCCGGATCAGTAGGGGCAATCGCCTGTCATGGTGAAATCATGGACCTCAACGGCACCGGAGGCGATGTCATAGGCGGCCTTCCAGCCCGCGGCCTCGATCTCCGCCGTCAGAAGCGCGCGGTTGTTGTCGTCGAGCGCAAAGCCGATGCCCCTTTCCGCCACGCCGAGGGACTGGATCCCCGGGCTCCAGTCGGAGAAGGCTTTTTGCACCGCAACATCGACCCGCTTGAGCATCGTGGTGAAGATCAGCCCGGGATGAAGGCCGTTCTGGTTGCTGTCCGTGCCGATGCCGAGCTTGCCCGCATCGGCGGCGGCCTGCAGCACGCCGACCCCGGTCCCACCTGCAGCCTGCATGATGATGTCGGCCCCGTCGGCGATCTGACCGCGCGTGATCTCCGCCCCTTTGCCCGGGTTGGACCAGGCCGCCGGGGTGACCCCGGTCATGGTCACCAGAACCTCAACATCCTCGGAAACCGATGCAGCTCCCTGCCGGTAGCCGCAGGCAAAGCGCCGGATGAGCGGGATGTCCATTCCGCCAACGAAACCGAGCACGCCGCTCTCCGACTTCATCGCTGCCATTCGTCCGACGATGTAGCTACCCTCCTGCTCCCGATAGACAATGGACTGCACGTTGGGCGCATCGACGACCATGTCGACGATGGTGAAATTCACATCCGGAAACTCTGGGGCGACCTTGGCCATCGCCTCCGCATGGGTGAAGCCGATGGCGACGATCGGATCATTGCCGCGCCGCGCAAACTGGCGGAGCGCCTGTTCGGACTGCGCGATGTTCTCAATCTCAAACTCGGCGAAGCCCTCACCGCTTTCCGCAGCCCACGCCTTGGCGCCGGTCCAGGCGCCCTCATTGAAGGATTTGTCAAACTTACCGCCGGTGGAGTAGACGATCGCCGGCTCGGCAAAGGCAAGCGCGGGAAGGAGGGCTGCGGTCAGCGTCAGGGATTTGAGCATTCGGGGCACCTTTTCTGGATGCGGGCTGGGAGGTCACATCAGCACATGGAACCTGTATCTGCCGCAGGAAACAAGTCGGCTCGGTGTCCGGTACGCGGAACGCCGCGGTCTTCAGTACACAAAGCCATGTCATCGCCAGTCCGGGGGGCGACAATCAAACAAGCGAAAGACGCACCCGATCTCGCGGACCTGCGCGCCCAACCCGACCAGATCGCCAATCAGGACCGTCGGTAGCGCGACGCTTTCGGCGGGGATCCGCGCCGGATCAGTTCTGACGAGCCGAAACGAAAAAGGCCCGCGACATGCGCGGGCCCTCCTCGGAATGTGTCGCGGATCAGTAGGGGCACGCACCGTCGGAGGTGTAGTCGTGCACCTCGATCTCACCGGCGGAGATCGCTGCGGCAGCAGCCTCGACAGCGGCGAGCATGTCTGCCGACACAAGCTCCGCATTGTTGTCGTCCATCGCGAAACCGACGCCGTTCTCCGCCAGGCCGTTCACGTTGAACCCCGTGGACCAGGAATCGTTCATCGCGTCGGAGAAGGTGTTGAACACCGCGTTGTCCACCCGCTTCAGCATGGAAGTCAGGACGGAGCCCGGATGCATGCCGTTCTGGTTGGAGTCCACACCGATGCCAAGCTTGCCCTCGTCCGCAGCGGCCTGAAGCACGCCAACGCCGGTCCCGCCCGCCGCGTGATAGACAACATCAGCACCCTGGGAGAACTGGGACTTCGCAAGCTCACCGCCGCGGGTCGGGTTGTTCCACGCGGAGCCGTCGGTGCCGGTCATGTTCTGGAACACTTCCGCATCCGCGTTGACGGATTTCACGCCACCCACATAGCCGCAGGCAAACTTGCGGATCAGCGGGATGTCCATCCCGCCGACAAAGCCGACCTTGCCGGTGTCGGACGCCATCGCGGCCATGATGCCGACGAGGTAGGAGCCCTCATGCTCCTTGAACAGGATCGAGCGGACGTTGGGCTTGTCCACCACCATGTCGACGATCGCGAAACGCGCATCGGGGAACTCAGCAGCCACCTTGTCGACCGCGGCACCGTGGGAGAAGCCGATAGCGATGATGGGATCATAACCCTGGCGGGCAAAGCGGCGCAGCGCCTGTTCCCGCTGGGCGTCGTTCTGGATCTCGAAGTCGCGGTAGGCGACCCCGGTCTCTTCCTTGAACCGTTCGGCGCCGGTGTAGGCGGCCTGGTTGAAGGATTGATCGAACTTGCCGCCGAGGTCGTACACAACCGCCGGTTTGATGTCCTCGGCGTAGGCAGCTACTGCGACCAGCGAAGCTGCCGCGGCAGCAACCAGGGTCTTGATCATCATATGAAGTCCTCTCTGTCACGTGGGCCGGGTTAAGCCCCGTTTGTCCCGTTGCCTGTTAGGCATTGCGACAGTGCACCCGATTCATTCGGTGTGTTCAAGGGAAAACGTCGTGATTTCGGGCTGTCCGGGCCGCACCTTTGCGTCAATCTGGGGTTGCGCCAGATCAAGGCAGGCAGGGCCACGCGCTGGCAGACGGAGCGCATGAGCAGTCTTCTCGCCCGCGGCGGCATCACCTGGATCATCCTCGCAAGTCTGACGGCGCTCATGCTGGCACCGCCGGACTTCGCGCCCCTGTCAGACCGGATAAGCAACCTTGGCAGGCAGGGCATGTCCCGGGCATGGATCATGAATTCCGGCTTCATCGCCCTGGGCGGCGGTGTGGGCCTTGCGGCGTGGCTGACCCGCGGGCGGCACCTTGTCCTGTCGGTGGCGCTCGCGTTGTTCGGCCTCGGGATGATCGGGGCGGGTCTCTACTCCGCAGCGACACCTGCGGGCGGCCCGTTGAGTGATGTACTGGAAGATGAGCTCCACGCCGCCTTCGCGACGCAGTCCGGTCTCTGTTTCGCGATCGCGACAGGGGCGCGGATCTGGCGTAACCGGGATGCAGGGTTTGACGGGCTGAGCTGGCTCGCCCTGATCTGCGCAACCGCGAGCCCACTCGCCATGCTCGGCTGGCCGGACTGGGCCGGGCTGCTGCAGGGGATGATGTTTGCGGTGAGCTGCCTCTGGCTCTGGCGGCAGTTTCCCGCAGACCGGGCCTAACCGACGGCCGCCTCATCATCGTCGTCCTCGGCGTCTGCCCGTTCCCAGGCTTCTTTCTTCCGGTAGAGCGTGGACGGCGAGACATCGAGCATCCGCGCCGCCTTCGGAACCGATCCCTTGCACATCTCAAGCGTCAGCTCGATGAAGCGACGCTCCACCTGCGCCAGCGGCTGACCGACGAGACTGGACAGAACACCTTCGATGGGGAGAACGCTTCCCTCCGCCGTGGCGGGAACCACCGCCGCCGCCGGTACGCCTTCCGCCACCAGATCCTGGGGCAGCATGGCGAGCGTCACCTCCGGTCCGTCGTTGAGCACGACCACGTTCCGGATGACGTTGAGCAGCTGGCGGACGTTGCCGGGCCAGGGCAACGACGTGAAGAGCTCGGCCACCTGCGGCGCGATATCGAGGAAGGATTTGCCCTCCTCGCGCGCATATTCCCGCAGGATGTAGCGTGCGATGACGTTCACATCACCCCCCCTGTCCCGCAGGGGTGGCAGGTGCACCGGCACAACATGGAGCCGGTAGAACAGGTCCTCGCGGAACCGGCCGGAGGCGACCTCCTTGGCAGGATCACGGTTCGTCGCGCAGACGATCCGCACATCGACCTTCTGGGGACGTGTCGCACCGACCGGCTGTACCGTGGACGTCTGCAGGAAACGCAGGAGCTTCGTCTGCAGGGACAGGTCCATCTCGCATATTTCGTCGAGGAAGAGGGTGCCTCCGTGGGCCGCCGCCGCCGCCCCCTGCTTGTCCGCGATGGCGCCCGTGAAGGACCCCTTGAGGTGACCGAAGACCTCGGACTCCAACAGATCGGTCGGGATCGCACCGCAGTTGAGCGGCACGAAGGGGCCGCTCTTCCGGTTCGACAGGTTGTGCACCGCCTGGGCGCAGACCTCCTTTCCCGTGCCGCTTTCGCCGGTGATGAACACCGTCGCGGTGGAACGCCCGATCAGGCGCAGGGTCTGATAGATCTCCTGCATCGCGGTGGAGGTTCCGATGAAACCTTCGAACTTGTCCGCCCGCTGCCGCGGCGGCTCCGGCCGCCGCTTGAGCTGCGCCATCGTCGGCTGGGTCGCGTTCGACACCGCCCCCCGCAGCCGGTGTTCGTCGAAGGGTTTGACAAGGAAATCGAACGCACCCGCCCGCATCGCCTCCACCGCGAGGTTGACCGATCCGTTGGCGGTGATCACGATCACCTTGGTGTCCGGCGAGGTGGACTTAAAGTGGGTCAGAAGCTCCAGCCCGTCCCCGTCGGGCAACATCATGTCGAGCAGGACCACACCGTGCACCCCGCGCGCGAACATCAGGCGTGCCTCCTCCGCCGTGTAGGCGCACTCCACCTGATGCCCCGCGCGACGCAGCACGGTTTCATAGACCATCGACAGCGATGGCGTGTCTTCGATGAGCAGGAGCGACCCGTCCACTAGCCCTGTGCCTCAGCCCTCTCGTCCATGACTCTCAACAAACTCGATCAGTTCTCCAACCTCCGCAAGCGTCTGGCCGATCAATTCTGCCACACGACCGCGTTGGCCGTCATGGACCGCAGCGTTGAGTTGTTCGGCGAGATGCTGCAGGCTCTGCGCCCCGACTATGCCGGAGACACTGACCAGAATATGGGTCTTCTGACGGATCAGCCCATCATCTTTTGAGGCAAGACCGGATTCGAGACCCTCGGCTATGTCTTTCACGTCGCCGATCACCCGGCGTTTGAGTTCCCCGATACCCTCCGGCCCCATCGCCTCGGACAGCGCGTCGAACACATCAGGGTCCAGCTTCAGCGTACCGTTCCCGGTGATCGGACCACGCTCACCCGGTGGGCCGTGGGCCGCGTCCTCAAGGATCGTGAGCACCTCCCGCCCGAACTCCTCCACCGAGGTGAGGGGCTTTGCGATGATCCCGCTCGCGCCGAGCTCGAGGAACCGTCGCCGGTGTTCATCCATGACATAGGCTGTCAGGGCGATCACGGGTACGTCCGCTCGACCGTCCTCCATCCCCCTGATCTGTCTCAGGACATCGAGGCCTGACATTTTCGGCATTTCGATATCGAGGAGGAGTACGTCGAACCGCTCCTCGGAAAACCGCTGCAGCGTCTCTGCCCCGTCGGACGCGACCGCAACGGTGCCGCCCATCATCTCCAGCATCTGGGCGGCGACGAGCTGGTTGGTCGCGTTGTCGTCTGCGAGGAGGATATGCAGGTGCGAGAGGTCCGGCAGCGCCCCATGTCCCCCACCTGCGTCGTTCATTTCGGAAAGCCGATCGACTTCAGCACGGCGGTGATCTCGTCGAGGATCGCGGGATCGTCGATGGTCGCGGGCGCCTTGTAGTCCTGACCATCGGCAATCTTGGTCATCACGCCACGCAGGATCTTGCCCGAGCGGGTCTTCGGCAGGCGGTCGACCACGCAGGCAAGCTTGAATGCCGCGACCGGACCGATCTCCTCACGCACTTTGCGGACCACCTCGCCCACAATCTCCTCATGGGGCCGGTTGACGCCCGCGTTGAGGCACAGAAAGCCGAGCGGCAACTGGCCCTTCAACTCATCTGCGACGCCCACGACCGCGCATTCGGCAACGTCCGGGTGGCCCGCCAGCACCTCTTCCATGGCGCCCGTGGACAGTCGATGTCCGGCAACGTTGATCACGTCGTCCGTGCGGGCCATGATGTAGAGGTAGCCATCCTCATCGAGCATCCCTGCATCGCCCGTCTCATAGTAGCCGGGAAAAGTGGTAAGGTAGCTCTTCAGAAACCGCTCTTCCGCATTCCACAGCGTCGGCAAGGTGCCTGGCGGCAGGGGCAGCTTCACCGCGACAGCGCCAAGCTCTCCGGCCGGAACGGGGTGACCGTCCTCGCCCAAGATCTGCACATCGTACCCCGGCATCGGCACCGAGGGTGATCCGAGCTTCACAGGCAAGGGTTCGATGCCGAGCGGGTTTGCCGCGATGGCAAAGCCCGTTTCGGTCTGCCACCAATGGTCGATGACCGGTACGCCAAGCTTCTCCTGCGCCCATACAATGGTGTCCGGATCGGCCCGCTCTCCAGCCAGAAAAAGGGACTTGAGGCCGCTGATGTCGTAGCGGCCCACATGGGCACCTTCCGGGTCCTCCCGCTTGATGGCGCGGAACGCGGTAGGCGCGGTGAAAAGCACCTTAACATCATGCTCCGAGATTACCCGCCAGAACGTGCCCGGATCCGGCGTGCCGACCGGCTTGCCCTCGAAGATCACGGTGGTGCAGCCCGCGAAGAGCGGCGCGTAGCAGATGTAGCTGTGTCCGACGATCCAGCCCACGTCCGAGGCTGCCCAATAGACGTCGCCTGCGCCGACATCGTAGATGTTCCGCATTGTCCAGGTGAGCGCGACCACGTGCCCCGCGCTCGCCCGCACAACGCCCTTGGGCGCCCCGGTGGTGCCGGAAGTGTAAAGGATGTAGGCCGGATCGGAGCCCTTCACCGGCACGCAGTCCGCCGGTTCAGCCGCCGCAAGCTCGGAGGCCCAGTCGAAGTCCCGCCCGTCGACGAGCGTCGCCGGTTGTGCCTCACGCTGGTAGATGATCGTGAAGTCCGGCTTGTGCCCCGCAAGGTCGATCGCCCCGTCGAGGAGCGGCTTGTAGTCCACGATCCGCCCGGGTTCGATACCGCAACTCCCGGCGATCACGGCCTTCGGCGCCGCATCATCGATGCGCACCGCAAGCTCCTTGGACGCAAAGCCGCCGAAGACGACCGAGTGCACCGCGCCGATCCGCACACACGCAAGCATCGCCACCACGGCCTCGGGCACCATCGGCATGTAGATGAGAACCCGGTCCCCCTTGCCAACACCCCGGGCTGCCAGAGCACCGGCAAGCCGCGCCGTCAGATCCTGCAGGTCCGCAAAGGTGATGGTGCGCTTCGACCCGGTGACGGGGCTGTCATGGATGATCGCGGGCTGATCACCGCGACCGGCCACGACATGACGGTCGACAGCGTTGTAACAGGTGTTCAGCTCCGCATCCGGGAACCATTCATACAGCGGCGCCCGGCTGTCATCGAGGATCGTCTCGGGCGGTTTCACCCAGTCCACACCCTCGGCTGCCGCAGCCCAGAACCCAAGCGGGTTGGACTTCCACCCCTCGTACACGTCTTTGTAGCTCAAAGCCCACGCTCCCCATCGACTTGCCGCACAGTTTTGCACGTTTCAACAAACCGTCAAAGCTTTGTCCAGCAATGCGAATGTCTTGGTGGTGGCTGCGTGCGGCTTTCCAGACCCGCAACCGGGGGAGCAGGGAACAACTGACCGACTTTGCAGGTGATCAATCGCCATGATCGGGTGGGCGTGCCGACGAATATAATGATGGTCGGAGTGGCGAGATTCGAACTCACGACCCCTGCCTCCCGAAGACAGTGCTCTACCAGGCTGAGCTACACTCCGACGGGACGCATGTACAGGAAGCGGGGCGGGAGATGCAAGGCGGTTTTGCGCCTTCCCCGTGCCCACGGTGCCCAACGTCACGCTCGTATCGTAAGTGCTTCATTCGGGGGGACTTGGGAGGTCTGGCTCCGGCGGCAGGATTCGAACCTGCGACCAGCGGATTAACAGTCCGATGCTCTACCACTGAGCTACGCCGGAATACCGTGCCTCTCGACAGTGCCGAGCGTCTAGCAAAGCGGCCCGACAGCGGCAAGCGGAAAAGGTCCGGGCCGGGGCTTTTCTTCGATCAGGTCCGGACGCCGCCGAACTCCGCGGTGATCTCGCCCGCGATGCGGCGGACATGCTGTCGGATATCCGGAAGCCGTTCGCGGGTCAGCCGTGTGTCAGGACCGGAGACGGAGACGGCGGCGACGGGCTGGCCGTTTTCCCCGATGATCGGGGCCGCAACACAGCGCAAGCCGTCCGCATGTTCCTCATCGTCGAACGCCGTGCCGGTCTGCCTGATCTCGAGCAGCGCCTGGGTGAAGGCGCTCCGGTCTGTGATCGTAGCCTTCGCAATCTTGTCGAGCGGACCGGTGCCGAGGATCTGGTCCCGCCGTTCCGCCGAGAGAAACGCAAGGATCGCCTTGCCCGAGCCCGAGGCGTGCATGGGCACGCGCCCGCCGACCTGGGTGATCGCCCGCATGGTGAAGCGGCTCTCCACCTGATCAAGGCAGACGACATGTCCGGAGCTTTCCACGAACAGGTTCGCAGTCTCACCAGTCAAGTCAACCAGACGGCGCAGGTAGGGCTTGGCAAGTCCGATCAGATTGCGGGTGCGGGCGAAGGCGGAGCCGACGACAAACGCGCTCACGCCCACCTGCCAAAGCCCCGCTGCGGGATCGAAACGCAGGAACCGTTCCCCCTCCAGCGTGGTGAGAAGGCGGTGCGTGGTCGAAGGCGGCAACTGCGCGCGGTCCGCAACTTCGGTCAGGGTCAGGCCGTTCTCGGACGCACCGATGAGCCGCAGCAGAGAAAGGGCCCGCACGACGGAGCGCACCTGCCCCGTTCGGTCCGTTTCGATGACATTGGGTCTGTTCATGTTTCCTCCGGTCCAGTTTGGGAGTTAGCCCGCCGATTTCCTCTGACCAGTGACCGCGTCAGGCGACCGCATCCCTTGCCAAGGCGGGGCAGGATGCAGGACAGTCCCGAAAGCCGCAGGAACGGGGGACGGAATGAAGCCGGAGGAGACTGTCGAGGTCGATGGACTGCACGTAACCCTGTCGGGTCCGGCGGACGGTCCGCCCATCCTGTTCCTGCATGCTGTCGGCACGGATCACCGCGTCTGGGACGGGGTGAAACCGACCCTGCCTGCGGGGATGCGGACAGTCGCGATGGATCTGCGCGGGCACGGGCAGAGCACTCCCCTGATGCCGGACAGGTCCATGGCGGACCTGGTTGCGGACGCGGCGCGGGTTCTGCACGCGCTGCGGATTGAACAGGCGATGGTGGTGGGAGTGTCACTCGGCGGGATGATCGCACAAGGCCTCGCAGCCGAGCGTCCAGAGCTTGTGCGGGCGCTGGTCCTGATTGCGACCGGTGCAAAGATCGGAACGCCGCAGATATGGCAGGAGCGGGTGGAGGCGATCCGGGCCGGTGGGCTCGACGCGCAGGCCGACACGATCCTCGCGCGATGGTTCTCCGCGCCGTTTCGGCAGGCTGAACCGGAGATCGTCGCGTCATGGCGGGAGCGGTTTGTGTCCGTCGATCAGGCCAGCTACTGTCAGGCGTGTCTCGCGATCGGGGAGACCGACCTTTTCGACAGTACGGCACGTCTGCGCATCCCGACGCTCGGGATTTCGGGAACCGCTGATCCTTCGACCCCGCCGGATCTGGTGCGAGAGACCGTGGACCTCATCCCGGGCAGCCAGTTCGCGCTGATCCGCGGGTGCGGGCACCTTCCCCCGATCGAATGCCCGGAGGTGGTGGCGACCGCAATCTCCGAATTCATTGCCGACACCGGGCACCTTCTGCCGCCCGGGCCCACACCGCCGCCCCGCCTCGTTTAGGAGATCCCGTCGTGCACAGTGCAAAAGAGCTGATCGACCATCTGGACCTGCTGCCCCATCCTGAGGGAGGCTGGTATCGGGAGACCTGGCGCGCGGAGGCTGAAGAGGGAAAGCGGGCAAGCGGCACCGCGATCTACTTTCTGCTGGAGGCAGACCAGCACTCCCACTGGCACCGGGTCGACGCGACGGAGATCTGGCACTGGTACGCGGGGGCGCCGCTGGTCCTGAGCCTCAGCCCGAACGGTCACGATGCGGAGGCGCGGATGCTCGGCCCGCACTTCGCGCAAGGGCAGACACCGCAGGTGATCGTGCCCGCGGGTCACTGGCAGTCTGCCGCATCCCTCGGTGCCTACACCCTCGTGGGCTGCACCGTGAGCCCAGGCTTTCAGTTTGACGGGTTCGAGCTTGCACCCGAGGACTGGCGCCCCCTGCCCCGGAATGGCGGGCTTTAACCGGTTCACCCCACTCACGTTCTGCACTAGTAAGGCGCGACGTTTCGCTGGACAGGACCGAACATGCCCGACGCAGATTTGCCCCAGATCTACCTCATCACGCCGGACCGGTTCGAACCGTCCTCCTTTGGGGATCGTCTGGCGGGCGTGCTCGACGGACGGGAGGTCGGTTGCGTTCGGATGACCACCGGCGGGCTCGACACGGACACGGTGATGCGGATGGCAGATCACCTGCGCGGTATATGCCATGGGCGGGATGTTGCGCTGGTGCTGGAGGCACACACCGCGCTGGTGCCGCAACTCGGCCTCGACGGCGTGCATCTGCCCCCGGGGGATGCGGTGCGCGATGCGCGAAAACAACTGGGCAAGGACAGCATCGTTGGGGCCGGCTGCGGAACCTCCCGCCACGCGGGGATGACCGCGGGCGAGGCCGGGGCCGACTATGTGAGCTTCGGCCCCATGAGCATCGATCCCCGGCTCGGAAAGGATCCCGCGGATGTGGATCTGATCCGCTGGTGGTCGGAGATGATCGAGGTGCCGAGCGTCGCCGAAGGCGGGCTCGGTCCCACGCTCATCGACGCGCTGACGCCGGTCGCCGATTTCCTCGCCTTTGGGGAGGAGATCTGGAGCACCGACGACCCGTTGTGGGAGCTTAACCGGCTTCTGGCACCCTGATTCCGGCGTCCACAAGTCCCCCGGCAACGGCAACGAAGGATCGCTGGGCCAGCGTCTTGCGGTGATCAACGTCCCGTGCCGGGATGGGCTCCGCGAACCGCACTTCAACACGAGAGCCTGCGGCAAGGGTCAGCACCTGCCACATGGAGCTCAGCAGCCCCATGTCCCCCCACCAGCCGAAGAATGCCTCCGGCAAACCCTGCCGCGGCAGGTAGGCAAGCGTGACCGGCTGAACCTCCACGGTCTCCCGCAGATCTTCGGACATGAAGACCGCGAAGAGCGAGGATTTGAAGGGCAGCACCCGACGCCCGTCGGTGCTCGTTCCCTCAGGAAAGAAGCAGAGGAGCGCCCCGTCATCCACCCGGCGCTTCATCTCGATCTGCTGACGCTTCGCCTCGGTCGCCTTGCGTTCGATAAACATCGTACCGACCATCGCGGCGAGCATACCGATGGCGGGCCAGCCGCGCACCTCGGCCTTGGAAACGAAGGTGACGGGAGCCGCAGCCCGCATGGTCAAGATGTCCATCCAGCTCACATGATTGGCCACGACAGCACCCGCGGCGCGCGGCGTGCCCACGGTTGTCAGGCGAACGCCCAGGCAGGTGAGCACCGCGCGGGCCCAGATCCCCACCAGGCGCTCCCGCGCACCGACGCCGAACCCTTTCAGCAGCAGGTAGGGGATGGTCAGGACAATAGTGACCAGCACGATGAGGACGATCCGGACGACCGCAATCAGCGGTGCGAGCAGACCGGGCCGCGGCATCTCCGGTTCGGGTGCGTCGTCCCAGGTCATCAGACGCGGACCTCGCCGAGGGCACCGCGCGAATACATGTCCCTGTACTTCGCGGCCATACGGGCAGTGTCCATCAGCAGGCAGACATCTATGGTGTTGAACTCATGATCGATGAACGCTCCCTCGCCGACGAAGCCGCCGAGCCGCAAGTAACCCTTGATCAACGGTGGCATGCGCTTCATCGCCTCCCGCCGATCGATCCGATCGGGCGCCATCCGGTCCATTTCCGCCCGATGCTCGGGCCAGGCGCTGACCCGCAGGTCCGCCGGGGCGAGGTGGTTGTGGTGGAGGTAGGAGAGCGGTTCAGCAATCCCTTCGGGATCCGTGCCCGGAAAGCTCGCGGTGCCAAACATCACTTCGACGTTGTTGCGGGTGACATAGTTGCCCAGTCCGGACCAGAGGAGGTGCATGGCAAGCCCGCCCCGATAGTCCGGGTGCACGCACGACCGGCCAAGCTCCACGGTCTCCCGCTCCAGTTCCATCAGATGGCTCAGGTCGTATTCGTTTGCGCCGTAGAAACCGATACCGGTCTTCGCCGTCGATCCGCGCATCAGGCGATAGACGCCGACCACCGCGTTCATCGGATCCTGCGCTGCACGATCCCTGTCGATGAGCAGCAGATGGTCGAAATGGGGATCAAACCGGTCGCGCTCCAGCTCAAGGGCCGCGTCGGCGGGGGACACGCTGGCCCCCATCTCCTCAACGAACACCCGATAGCGCAGACGCTGGGCCGCGCGGATGTCCGCGTCGCTGTCCGCGAGCCGCACCTCGAAGCTTGGCCCTGTCGATTTCATGTGGTTTCCGTACCCCTGATCTGAGATGCGGCGGCACCCTAGGGGCGGGACGGCGAAAGTGCAATGGGATCCGGGGGATCAGAAGAAGAGGGAGCCGGCGATGCCGACCTCCGTGATCGCATCGCTCTCCTCCGTGAAGAGGCCCTCCGCGCTCAGGCGGATGTCCCACGTCTGCGCCCCGCCGAGCCGCAGTTCACCGCCCACCCGGTAGCGGAGCGTGTCAGGGTCGGCGAACGGGACATCGAGCGCGGCGCCGAAGGAGAATTTTGCACTCTCCGAAAGCCGGCCCACGACCCTTAAGGCGGGTCCGGCGTGACCCCGGATCGTGACGTCATCCGTCGAGGTCAGCCGCGCCTCCACCATCGCCGCACCAGCAAGGGTCTGTTCCGCCGTGACCCGGCTTGCGCCGAGTCCACCCTCAACGAAACCAATGAGGCAGTCGTCACAGGCGAGATCCCGATCCTCCGCACCGACCCTGAAGCGCCAGGCGCGCGCAGCATCGTAGGGCAGGCCTGAAGGCGACACGTTCAGCGTGGTGATCCGGATCAGATCCGCCCGCCGCAGCGAAAGGACATCGTCCCGGTAGAGCAGCGAAACATCGGCGAGCGCGAGTTCCGAGAACGGCAGCGCCCCAGCGTCGAGCGACAGGAAGTCCGAATGCACTGGCCGCAACCGCAGCTCCACCCCAGCGCCGAGCGCGCTGTTGTAGACTGGGCGGACCTGCGCAAGCGCGCTGCGGTGTCCCTCGTGAGGAGGAGAGCCCGCATCCTCCAGCCCAACAAACGCCTGTCCCGGCGGACGTTGCAATCGCATCTCGAGCAAAAGCCGGTTGAGACCAGCGACCGCGGCCGCCTCTTCGCTCTCCCGCGAGGCACGGCGGCGGGCGAAAGAGGTGTAGTAGAGGCCGGTTTCGATGACATGGTCCTGTCCTGTCGGATCCAGCGCCGCGATCGCATCGCGTGCGCCCGTCAGGTCGCCGTCCAGCCCCGCCTTGATGGCGGTGTCGAGCGCGTCCCGCTCCGCGCTTTCAAGGGCATCGTAGCGTACCCTGAAGCGGTTCTGCCGGGACCTGATCCACCGCACGTCCTTCACGGCGGCGCGTCCGTCAGGCTGCCGAAGCTGCACCAGTTCCTCGAACACGTCCGAGGGGGCGGACCAGATCTTGCCATCCGGCAGAAGCGGCGCGTCCAGCACCAGCGACAGAAGCTCCGCAAATTCGTAGGCGCAGTTCTTCGTGAGGAAATAGTACGTCGTTTGTGCCTCACGCAGCTCCCACGCATGGTCCACCAGCAGGCGTACCTGCCGCGGATTCAGGTCGAGCTGGTACTCCCAGAGGTCCCGCATCTGGTTTTCGGCATAGTCGTGGCGGTGTTGGATATAGTCGATATGGCTGTAGCTCGACACGTATCCGCCGGTGAGACCGCGCACCATGTAGAGCACCATATTCTCGTTCTCCGGCACGACTGCACCGAAATTCAGGCTGCGATCGAACAACCCCTCGGACAGCGGATCGAACCCGTCGCCCTCGTTGAACTTGAGAAGGATGTGCCCGAAGAAGGATGCGGGGTTGCTCAAATCGCCGGAGGCGAGAATGAGGCTTGCCCCCCTGATCCGACCGCCGGATTGCCAGGCATCGAGCTCCGTGCAGTCCGGGCTTGGCGGCGGCGTCCAGCCAAGTGCCTCGGACAGATAGGCAATCCGCGCGGGATAGCGGCAAAGGGCATGATCCTCGGCGTCCTCGACCGGCGCAAACGCACCACGCAGGGTCGCCTCAAGCTCCCGCCCCGGATCCCGGTGCCCCTCATCATCGATGAAGAAGGGACCGGGCAGGATCTCTGACGTCTCCCCCTTGTAGTGCAGGAGCCGCAGCCACATCGGCGCTGCCTGAAGGCGAAGGTCGCCCGCGCGGTCCAGCACATCCGCTAGCGTCGCCGGGGTCGCAAGGGCGGGTCCGAGCGAGCACAGAAGTCCGAACAGCGCCGCCGCAAGCGTCCGCATCAACACACCATGATGTCTGGAAAAGGTCGGGCGGCGGGTTGCGCCGCCCGTTCGCCGGTCGGTCAGACCGCGTTACACTGCCCGGCGTACTTGTCGCCAATCGCGCCGTGTACGTTCATGAACAGCGCTTCGGCCTTCGCGTCCCGGTCCATGCCCGGATATGCCGGGCTCTGCACCGTTGCGGAGAGACCCGTGCGCATGTCGGAGATCAGATCCTGCCTAATGGCGGGCTGGCAGTCCAGCGTGTCCATCAAGGCGGTGAGGTACACGCCCTCGCCGACAGCCGTCTCCATCGCAAGCTCCGGGTAGGTCGCCTGGATCAGGGCGGCCGACTGGCCTGCGCCGCCTGCGCAGGAGCCCGGCGCGACGAGGCCCTGGGTCACCGCGGTGGGGGAGGAGGTCAGAATGTTTACGACGACAGCGCCAAGCTCATCGTCCGGAAAGATGATCCCGCCAAGACCGCAGGAGATGAAAATGTTTCGGATGCCCCGCTCCTGCGCGGCGGCGGGCGACGTGAACGCGACTGCCATCGCACACAGGGCAGCCAGCACACTCAAATTCTTCATTATGGATACCTCCAACTTGCACTTCGAACCGGGCCGTCGGTGCCTGTCGGTCCGCACGTCCCGTCGCTTGAACGTCCCCATTTCAAAGCGTCATTGCAACACTTATTGGGTCCCGGATCAGTATTGTCTGGCGGGACTTGAGTGAAATACTGTTACGCCCACCTCCGGTACTGCCCGGATACCGCGTCACTTTTCCGAACAACTGCGTAAGCCCGGGTGTGGGAATGCCCGTCGAGGTGCTCGTCGCCCGTGGAAATCCCGCTTGTGATCCGGGCATCAAATGCATAGAAGGGCAGCCCAGAAGGCGACGTGGCGGAGTGGTTACGCAGCGGATTGCAAATCCGTGTACCCCGGTTCGATTCCGGGCGTCGCCTCCAGATCTTCCTCCAGATTTCGTTTCATTGATGGACCCTGTCGCTGGACAGAGGGTCGTTTCCGCTGCATCCTTTACATAATTCTCACGCGCCGCGGAGAGTCTCGTAAGAAATGCAGGATTTTGCAGGAATTTTACTAGATGCCCTAACCCTGATCGCCACCGGCGACCGGGATCTGTGGGACGTGATCGGTCTTTCCCTGCAGGTATCGCTGAGCGCCACGGTGCTCGCGGGGCTGATCGGCCTGCCGCTTGGTGCACTACTGGCTGTTGGCAGGTTCCCGGGACGCCAGGCCGGGATCGTCGTGCTCAACGCGCTCATGGGGCTGCCGCCGGTGGTGGTCGGTCTGTGCGTCTACCTCTTGCTGTCCCGGGCCGGTCCGCTCGGGGAATTCGGCCTGCTCTACACCCCAACCGCGATGGTGATCGCGCAGGCGCTTCTGGTCACCCCGATCATCGCGGCGATCACCCGACAGGTGATTTCAGCGCTGCACGAGGAGTATGAGGATCAGCTCACATCCCTAGGCGTGGGGCGCATCGCGTCCGTACCAACGCTGCTGTGGGACGCACGCTTCAACCTTGTGACAGGATTGCTCGCCGGGTTCGGGCGGGCCATCGCCGAGGTTGGCGCGGTGATCATCGTCGGGGGCAACATCGCGCACCACACGCGGGTGATGACGACGACGATCGCGCTCGAAACCTCGAAGGGGAACCTCGAGTTCGCCCTCGCACTCGGCGCGGTACTGGTCCTGATCGCAATCGTGGTCAACGGGATCGTAGGTTCGGCGAGCCTGCGGCTGCGGAGCGTTGCACATGCGTGACTACGGCATTGATCCATCAGTCTTTTCGATCTCCGTGGTGGAGCTGCGCCACGAGGTGGCTGGCCGGGCCCTGCTTGATATCCCTGCCCTCTCCGTCCCAAGGCACGGGGCAACGTGCGTCCTTGGCCCGAACGGCGCGGGCAAGAGCCTGCTGCTGCGTGCACTTCACGGCCTGCTCGAGCCAACAAGACCGGGAGAGGTGACCGTTGCCGAAAGCATCGGGCGACAGGCGATGGTGTTCCAGAAGCCGGTGCTGCTACGCCGCACGGTGGCGGCAAATGTGGCCTACGCGTTGAAGGCCGCGGGTGTCGCCCGGTCCGACCGTCGCGAGCGGGTCGCACGCATGCTGTCCCACGGCGGTCTGGCCCATCTCGCGGAACGGGGCGCACGCTCCCTTTCCGGGGGGGAGCAGCAGCGGCTTGCGCTTGTCCGCGCGCTCGCCGTCGCGCCCGATCTTCTGTTTCTGGACGAGCCGACCGCGAGCCTGGATCCCGGTGCTACGCTGGCCATAGAGACCCTGCTGCACGACGCGATCCGGGCAGGCACCAAAGTGATCATGGTGAGCCACGATCCCGGGCAGGCGAAGCGCCTCGCATCCGACGTGATCTTCCTGAACCGCGGTCAGGTCGTGGAACAGGGGCCGGCCGATGCGTTTTTCGATGGACCCAGCTCGGCGGAGGCCCGCGCCTTTCTCACCGGCAACCTTGTGTTCTAGCGACCGGACATGCGCGGGACAGCAGCACTTCTGGTGACACTCCTGACGCTGTGGACGGGCGGCGTCCGGGCCGACCCGTACATCATCATCCAATCCACGACCTCGACGGAGAATTCGGGCCTGTTCGACGCGATCTTGCCGCCGTTCGAGGCGGCCACGGGGATCGAGGCGCGGGTGGTCGCGGTCGGCACCGGGCAGGCCATCCGGAACGCGGAGCGCGGGGACGGCGATGTTCTCTTCGTGCACGACACCGCGGCGGAAGAAGCCTTCGTCGCTGCGGGCTTCGGTGCCGCGCGCCATGATGTGATGTACAATGACTTTGTCATCGTCGGTCCCGCATCGGACCCTGCAGGGATCGAAGGGATGAAGGACGTGACGGACGCCCTGACAGGGATCGCCGAGGCGGGCGTCACTTTCGTGTCCCGCGGGGACGAATCCGGCACCCACCGCGCTGAATTGCGGCTCTGGTCCAAGGCCGGGATCGGGGGACAGAACCCGCAATGGCACCGGGAGACCGGGTCAGGCATGGGTGCCACGCTCAACGTCGCGGTGGGCCTAGATGGCTATACCCTGACGGATCGGGCCACCTGGGTGGCCTTTGGCAACAAGGGAGCGCACAGGGTGCTGGTGGAAGGCGATCCCGCCCTCTTCAATCAGTACGGGGTAATTGCGGTGGCGGCGGCCCCCTCTTCCAGCGCCGATGCTGCGGAGGCGTTCGTCGCGTGGATCACCGGGGAGGACGGACAGGCAGCCATCGGCGCCTTCCGCGTGGACGGCCAGCAGGTTTTCTTCCCCAACGCGCAGCCCTAGGCGCCGTTGAGGTGAACTGTCCCGGCGCGGGAGATGTCGTAGCCCGGCATCTCCGCCGCCCGATCGCGAAAACGCTCGGAGGAAAGAAAGCCAAGCAGCGTCTGGCACGGTGGCTCGAAATAGGTGCGCCGCCACATCAGCAGGTCGAGACGTTCCTCAAGCAGCGGCACGAAGTTGAGGCGATGCGCATGGGCGGCGGCCGCCAAGCCGAAGGCGACGTCCGCCTTGCCCTCGAGCACCGCCTGGGCGAGATCATCTTCGGTCCGTTCGGGCTCCTCAGGCGAGGCGAGTGCGGCTGAGTCGATCCCCGCTTCTACCAGCAGGTGTTCGAACAGGATATGGCTCGCGGCCTGGGATTGTCGCCGGGCGACCCGGCACCGGACCACATCGGCTATGGACCGCACCTCCAAGGGGTTGCCCGCTGCCACAATCAGGCCACGGTGCCGCCTTGCGAACTCAATCAGAACGACAGGCCGGCCCCCCAGTTTTTCGGCGACGGTCGCGGTGTTCCACCCGGCGGGTTCGTGCACATGCAGGCTGCAGAGCAGCGCCTCCGCCGCGGCGAACCGGGAAAGGCCGTCGAGGCTTCCGTCAAAGAGCGCGGCAATCCCGCAGCCTGCGTTGCGCAGGGCCCAGTCGAGCAGCGGATCATGACTGCCGACGGCGATGGGGGGCGGCGGGGCGAGCGCATCCGGACCCGACCGGGTCGATGCGATCCACGCGTCGATCTGGTCCTTGGGGAACAAAAGCTTGCCCACGACGCGCACGCAGGGAACTTCGCCATTGGAGGCAAGATCATAGACCTTCCGCTCCTTTATCCGGAGCAGGTCGGCAAGCTCTTTTGTGGTGAGGAAGGCGGGATCCGGACTGGTCATGGCACCAGCCTAGCGTCGGACAAGATGGTGCGACAGAGGCGAATCCCGGCCTGTGCGTCTTCCGAAGACCGTCCGAGAAGACCATTGCGAAGTTGACATGCACGTCAACGCCCACATGGGCCATTTACGGTTCGTTAACCATTTGAAACCAATTTCCGATGCCTGCCGAGGCACGACTAACCCTTGGCCATACAACCTAAATTAGTACGAATTTGGCACTGACTTGACAACCATAACGGGCATACAGCGACTATTCACGAATTCGAGAACAATCAGCAACTGTCGGGAAGATTGGATAAATTTTCGCTGCGCCCGCCTAAAACTGTTGCTGAGTCATCCGTTAATGATAGCTTCATTTTACGCGCAGAACGTGCGGCTGGGGGGGTGCGGCCCCGGCTTAGAATTGGCTGGATCGTAGGGGTTCCCTTGTAAATGACCGACCGCATATCTGACGAAGACCGGGACGACTCCGTCCAGGCGGCCTCTGAGACGCAACCTCAAGACACCGACCGCACCGACGCGTGGCATATGCCTCTCGAACCGCGTCTCGTTTTCGACGCCGCGCTTGGCGCCGAGCTTGTCGATGCGACCGTCGATGCAGTGACCGATGAGGCCCCTACGGACACGGACGTGCCGGAAGACGTGCACGCAAGCGTTGCGGGTGTCGAAAACGGTGTGACCGTCGTCGTCATCGACGAGGGCGTGGAGGATGCGGCCAGTCTCGCGGACGACCTGCCTGCGGATGCGGTTGTGATCACGCTCGATGCGTCGGATGACGGACTGACCTCGATCGCCGATGCGCTGTCCGGCCTAGGCCCCGTGTCCGACCTGCACATCCTGTCGCACGGTGAAGCGGGACGGATCCAGTTGGGCGCGGAGATGGTCGACACCGGCGCGCTGACAGAGGCGCAAACTGCGGCTCTCTCCTCGATCGGCGAGGCGTTGACCGCGGACGGGGATATCCTCATTTACGGGTGCGATTTCGGTGCCGACGCGGACGGTCTCGATACCCTCGCTGCGCTGACTGGAGCCGACATCGCAGCGTCCGACGATCTGACCGGCGCTGCCGCCCTGGGTGGCGACTGGGAGCTTGAGGCAACCCGGGGAACGATCGAGGCCGACACGGTCGAAAGCGCCGACTACCGTCACACGCTCGCGGATTTCACCGATACCGGCACGTCCACCAACTACACGCTGAACGGTACGGACACTCTGACAATCGAAAGCGGCACCTATACCGGCACCATCAACGGGCTTGCGGCGGGCGCGGAGATCATCGTGAAGGCCGGTGCCGCCTTCGAGCCGTCTTCGATCAACAATCCCTCGGGCAAGATCACAATCGAGGATGGCGCGACGGCGGTCTTCCCCGGACTGGCGATGAACACCGGGTTCGAGATCGAGAACTCCGGCGACGCGCGCTTTGGCGGCAATCTGAACTTCAACGGTACGGTCGACATAACCAACACGGCGACCGGCGTCATGACCTTCGTCAACACCCTGCCCCTCGGCAACGGGTCGACGATAACCAATGACGGGGAAATGAACTTCCAGCAGGACCTCAACACCCGCAACGGGTCCACGCTGAACAACACCGGCGACATCAACCTCACGAGCTTCAACCCCAACGGTGTGGTGGTGAACGATGGCTACGTGAAGGCCACGCAATTCATCAACATCAATGGCCAGTCCGAGGTGACGAACAATTGCGGGTTTGAGGCCCGCGCGGGCTTCAACAACAACTCCAACGATATGGTCAACAACGGCTATATCTTCATCACCAACGATGGCGCGACCTGGCAGAACAACGCGACCTACACCCAGGGGCCCGACGGGGTCGTTACCGGCTTCAACTTCACGAACAATGCAACGATCTCCGGCGGTGGTTCCTTCTATTTCGAAGGGTTCACCCGCAACCAAGGGCCATTCGGCAATGATGGCGATGGGGAGACGATCAATTTCTTCGATGTCAGCCAAACCGGCACGCAGATCTTCGACAGCCAGAGCACTGCACCCGTCGACACGGTGCGCATGGCCTTCACCCCGCCGCCGGTGGGAAGCTGCCCGACAAAGGTCGACAATCAGGCGCCGGTGGCGGTCGACGACACGGTCGTCATGTCGAACACCGACACGGAAGTGGCGCTCGACCTTCTGGGCAACGATACCGACGCGGACGGAGATGCCCTGACCGTTGCGAGCGTCGCGGGGGTCGCGATCACCCCGGGAACCGCACAGGATATCCCGGTCACCGGCGGCGTCGTCCGCTCCGACGGGGCGGGCAATCTGACGTTCGAACGAACGGCGGGCGTGCGGGTCGCGAGCTTCGACTACACCGTCGACGACGGCAGCGGCACGACAGACACCGGGTCGGTCACGGTCAACGTGGACACGACCATCGACCTGAGCACCGACCGGTTCAGCACGCTGGAGAACAATCCGGTCTCCATCAACGTGCTGGCCAACGACGGAAACTCCACAGGCGACAGCCCGACAACCGCGGCGCTGAGCGACATCCCGGCGGCAAGCGAGGGCGTGCTCACCTACGTCCGGGACGGGATCGAGGTGACGGTAGATCCGGCGAGCCCGCCAACGGGCCTTCCGGTTTCAGTGCTCAGCACGCTAGTGTTCACACCCGCGACCAGCTTCTTCACGCTTGCCGGCGCACCGATCGAATTCACCTATACGGTGACGGATGTGGATGGTGACACGGCCTCCACCACCGTCGGTATTGATGTGGCGCCCGTCAACGACGCCCCGGTGGTGGACCTCAACTCTGCCGCGGATCCGGCGGACGCGGACCGCGGCAACGTCGTGGAATTCACCGAGGCCGGCCTCACGCCTGGCGGGGCAACCACACCGGGCACGCCTGTCGCCCTCGTCGGTCCGACCGGCAGCGTCTCGTCCGTCGGCGAGAACGACATCGTCGTCCTGAGCATCGATGTGCCGGACAATCCGGAAGGGCCGGATGAAGTCATCAGCCTTGACGGGACCGATTTCCCGCTCAACGAGGCGGCAGCGGGTGTGCTGACAGTCACCGAGGGCGCGTCATCTTTCGACGTGCGCTATGACGGTTTCACCTTCACCATCGTCGCAGCGGGTGAAGACCCCGCGACGACAACCACGCCCATGGACGATGACGACCTTTCGGCGGTAATCCGGCGGCTCACTTACGTGAACAACGCGGATGCGGCGGAGGATGGTGCCCGCACGTTCGAATTCATTGCGACGGACACGAACGGGACGAACTCCACCGCCGCCGTCGCCTCGGTCAACATCATCGCCAGCAATGACGCGCCACAGATCAACATCGACCCGGACAATCTGTCGCTCGGCGTCGATGATGCGGGGTTCGAGCAGCTCATCGCTCAAGGTCAGTCCGGGGTGTCCATCATCGGGCCGAACGGCGGGGTGATCTCCACGGACGGCGACGATCTAGAACAGGTCACGATCACGCCCGGCGGCATTCTCGACGGGGCGGACGAGACCCTCACGTTCTTCGGCACGGACGGATCGACGCTCGCAATCCCCTTGGACGGGTCTGCCACCAGCGGTGTGGTGAATGTCAACGGCACCGACTTCAACATCGCCTATGACGGCACCGACATCATCATCACGGTCGTCGGCGGTGGCCCGGCTGAGACGGACACGATCAACGATCTGCTGAACGCGGCAGAGTACGAAAACGCCAATGCGGACGGCAGCCTGGGCGAACGGACCTTCGACATCTTCGTCGAGGACTCCCAGCTCACCTCACCGACGGTCCGGTCGGTCGTCGAGCTCAACCTCGAGCCGTTCCTCTGCACCGGGCAGGGCTACACGTTCTCCCGCGGGTCGACCGAAACAGTCACGACGATCAGTGTCGTCACACCCAATCCGACGACCGGAGAGCTCTCTCTGGAGGATCCGGTCGAGATGGACATCACCGTCAATGGTGTCGGTTTCAACATCCAGGATGGTTACGGCTATGGTGTCGCGACCGGGGTCTCGGGCACCTCCATCGTCAACAAGTCCATCGTCAGGATCGGGTCAGACGGAAAGGTCGTCGATCTTGGCACCCCGGTGAACACCGATCCGACGGGAAGGGAATGGTCCCGGACCAGCGCCCTCAACTCCGGCGCCATCGGTGATGACGGCACCTACTACACACGAACCGGTGGCCGGACGATTTCGATCCTGTCCCCGCCCCAAGGCGCGTCGAAGGGCGATCTGACCTTCACGGACCTGACCACGGAGACCGCGACCGGCGGACGCGGTGCGACCGTGCCGATCGACATCGCCTTCGGTCAGGACGGGGCGCTTTACGGTCTCAACGGCGGCAACATCGTCCGGATCGAGATCGTGCGCGACGCGAGCGGCACACCGATCCGCGCGGTCACGTCCACGATCCCCCTGACCGGCACGGGTAATGCCGACATCGAAGGCGGCTATGGCGGCGCCTGGTCCGACGCGGCAGGACGTCTCTTCTTCTTCAACAATGGCGGCGCGGGATCGGACGGAACCCGCGACATCGTCCGGATCGACCTGAATTACGACACATCGGACGGGGTCAACGTCAACGCGCCCGCAAACGCGACCGCGACAAACGTGGGCAACGCGGAGTCGCTGCCCACGTTCGACGCCTTCGCCTGCCGCGGCTTCGACCGGGGCGACGCACCAGGCTATGACGAGGCGACCCACAACCTCGATCCGCTGGGTATCTACCTCGGCACCACGCTCACGGACGGGGAGGTCGCGGGCAACCAGAACGTCTCCGCCCAGGCCGACGAAGTGTCCGGCATCGCGGACGAGGATGGCTATTCCGGGATCACGGTGCTTCCCGTGCGCGATGGCGAGACGTTCACGATTCCGTCCTCCGATCTCACATTTACCAACATCAACGATGTGAGCGGTGCCAAGGTCCATGTCTGGATTGACTGGGACGCGGACGGTGTGTTCGAAACCGGAACCGGGGTGGATTATGCCTCCGCGGACATCGTCCAGAATGCCGCGGGAGACTGGGTCGCCGACACGGATCTGAGCTTCGTCGTGCCCGCGTCCGTCGACGTCAATTCGGACCAGACCTACATGCGGATCCGGGTATCCACCGACACCCGCATCGACAACACCACTCCCGCCGACCTCGATCCCTCGACCTCTCCGGTGCTGAGCACCGCAGCGGTTGACGGGGATGTGGAGGACTACCGGATCTTCCTCAACACGCCGCCGACGCTGGCACCGGATGTGGGCGCGACACTGGAAGACGTGCGCCTCAACGTCAACCGGCGGGACGGCCTGCTGTCGAACGACACGGACACCAACCCGATCGACCGGATCTTCGTCTCCGGTCTTTCTGCCGATCTCAACGGCGATGGCAGCCAGCAGTCCTTCGCGGTGGGCAAGGCCACGACGATCTCGGACGCGAGCGGTGAGGTCGGTACGATCCTGATCCGCCAGAACGGCTCCTATGTCTTCACGCCTGCCGCGAACTATTTCGGCGACGTGCCCCAGATCACCTACACCGTGTCGGACACGCGGGGCGTGGTGTCGTCCTCGACCCTCGATATCGTCGTGGATGGCGTGCCGGACGTGGCGACAGACCGACTCACGACGCCGGAAGAAGCACCGATCCTGATCGACGCGCTTTCAAATGACTTCGACAGGACAGGCGACGGGCCCGCCAACGTGGAGCTTTCCGATCTGCCGCCGCTGACCCAGGGTACGCTGAGCTACACTGACGCATCCGGCACGGAGTTCTCCTTCGATCCCGCGACACCTCCGTTCCGGCTGACGATCGACGAGTTCGAAACGCTGACCTTCACCCCGGCGGAGGGCTTTACCGGCAAGGTCGACCCCTTCACCTATATCCTCACCGACACAGACGGCACGCCAGGCACACCCGGTGATGACGATACCGCGTCCGCGCGGATCGAGATCACTGTGTCGGAAACACCCGAACCGGTGGATGATGATTTCGTGGTGGCGGAAGACACCACCCTGCCCCTTCCCCTGCAGACCAACGATGACACCGGTGATGGCCTATTGTCGGTGAGTTTGGGTGTTTTTGGGGATGTTGGGAGTTTGCCTGCGG
>JBCBAP010000021.1:0-51951 GCA_038532435.1 Pseudomonadota bacterium
GTCTCGCAATGGTGTTGTCGCTCATGGTCTTTGCGACGTATAACGACATCACGCGTTTTCTGGGGTCGCTGACCTGAGGCTCCGGTCGCGCGCAACACAACAGAACCCCGGCGCTGGTTCGGGGTCACACTGGCGCGGAGCGAGCAGACCATGGGGATTTTGTCAGCAGGTGCGGGGGCGCATCTCGGGCTGAAGGTGTTGTTGGGATCGTTGGCGCTGGTGCCATTGAGCGTGGCGTCACCGGCGATTGCGCAGTCGGGCAGCTTCGTCCTTCAGGACATCGTGGTCGAGGGCAACCAGCGCATCGAGACCGAGACGATCCGGATCTATACCCGCCTCGTCGAGGGCAGCCGGGTCACCCCGGCGGACCTCAACCGCGCGGTGCAGTCGCTGTTTCAGACCGGGCTTTTCTCCAACGTGACGGTGACGCCGGACGGCGGTACGGTGCGGGTCGCAGTGCAAGAAAATCCGACGATCAACCAGATCGCGTTCGAGGGAAACAGCCTTGTCTCCGATGAGATCCTGTCCACCGCCATCGATATTGAACCCCGTCTCACCTACACCCGGTCGCAGGTCGAGGCGGAGGTGAACAAGATCATCGAGGCCTATCGATCCGTCGGACGCTACGCCGCCTCGGTGACGCCGGTGCTCATACGGCAGCCGGACAACCGGGTGGATGTGGTGTTCGAGATCGTCGAAGGGGACGTGACGGAGATCGACGCGATTACCTTCGTCGGCAACCGCATTTTCACCGACCGCCAGTTGCGCCGGGTGATCGACACGTCCGAGGCGGGCGTGTTCTCCATCTTCTTCACCGACGACACCTACAACCCGGACCGCGTCGCGCTTGATCAGGAACTGCTGCGTCAGTTCTACCTCTCGCGGGGTTATGCGGACTTCGAGGTTCAGTCGAGCATTGCGGAGCTGTCGCCGGAGCGGGATGCCTTCTTCCTCACATACACGGTGACCGAAGGGCAGATCTATCAGTATGGCGACATCTCTGTCCGTTCCCAGACCGTGGGCCTCGCGCCCGAGGATTTCGACGCGGCGCTCGTGACGCGGTCCGGCCGGACGTTCGACCAGCGCCAGATTGACGACACGATCGAGCAGATGCTCATGATTGCGGGCGACAAGGGCTTCGCCTTCACCCAGATCTTCCCGCGTCTGCGCCGCAACCCGGACACTCAGACCGTCGACATCGTCTACGAGGTGCAGCAGGGGCCGCGCACGTACATCGAGCGGATCGACATTTCCGGCAACACCGCGACGCTCGACCGGGTGATCCGGCGGGAGTTCGAGGTGGTCGAGGGCGATGCCTATGACGCTGCCTCAATCGGACGGACGGCGGACCGTTTGCGCTCCCTCGGCTACTTCTCCACTGTGAATGTGACGGCGCGGGAGGGGTCGTCCCGGGATCGCGCGATTATCGAGGCGGAGGTCGAGGACCAGTTGACCGGTGCGATCAATTTCGGCGTCACCTACTCCTCCGCGTCTGGCCCAGGCGGGCTTCTGAGCCTCACGGAACGCAACTTTCTCGGCCGGGGGCAGAGCGTGTCGCTGGAGTTCTCGATTGCCGAGGATGAGCAGTCCACCACGTTCAGCTTCTTTGAGCCGCGCCTGCTCGATCGGCGCGTCGGTGCCGGCTTCGACATCTACAACCGCAACGTGGATCGCGAAACGTCGAACTTCGAGCAGGAGAATATCGGGTTCGAGCCGCGCGTCGTCTTCCCGATCAGCGAAAATGGCAGGCTCTCGCTGCGCTACCGCATCTCGCAGGACGCGATCCGAAATGTGCGGGATGAGGACACCGTCTCTCAGGCGATCCGGGAAGATGCGGGGGAAGATATCACCTCCTCCCTCACGCTCGGCTATACCTACGACCGGCGGAACTCCCGCTTCGCCCCTACGTCCGGGTACATCCTTGCGCTCTCCTCCGAGCTTGCAGGCTTCGGTGGCGATTCCCGGTATCTGAAGACGACGGCCCGTGGACGCGTTCACACCTCCTTCCTTGAGGAGCAGATTGCGGCCTTCGTCGAACTGGAGGGGGGGGCGCTCTACTCCATCGAGGACGGCGTGCGGATCACCGACCGGTTCTTCCTCGGGGGCAACAGCTTCAAGGGGTTCCGCGCTGGCGGCATTGGACCCCGGGACCGGGATACGACCGGGGCGACGAACGTGGACAACGCCCTCGGCGGCAACTTCTACAGCATGGTCCGTTCGCAGGTGTCATTCCCCATCGGTCTGCCCCCGTCCTCAGGCATCACGGCTGGTCTCTTCGCGGAGGCGGGCACGCTCTGGGGTCTCGACGAGACCGAGTTCACCGGTCCGGATTCCCGCGGGACGTTCCAGATCAACGATGATCCGGAACTCCGCGCGAGCGTCGGCTTCTCGATCTTCTGGGACAGCGCGATCGGCCCTCTGAGGCTCAACTTCGCCCGCGCGGTCATCAAGGAAGAGGGGGACGAGACCGAATTCTTCCGCCTCTCCGGCGGTGGCCGGTTCTGATGAGGCGGGCCCGTGCGGCTCTTGCTGCACTGACCTTGTTCCTGGCAGCGCCCGCGGGCGCGCAGGATCAGGCCATCGTTCTGCTGGTGGATCCTGAACGCGTCCTCCAGACATCGGAGTTTGGCCGCTCCGTCCTTGACGAGATCGCGATCCGAAGGCGCGGGCTGCTGGCGGAGACGGAGGCGATCTCGTCCGCCTTCGAACTAGAGGAGCGGGAACTGACTGACTTGCGGGAGACACTCTCCCGCGATGGTTTTCAGGAGCTGGCAGACGATTTCGACGCCCGGGTGCGGAAGGCGCGCGCGGATCAGGATCTGAAGGCGGCGGAGCTTACGCGGTGGGCCGAGAGTCGCCGCCGCGCCTTTTTCGCCGCACTCAATGATGTCTATGCGGTGGTGCTGCGCACGCGGGGGGCATCGGCCATCCTCGACATCCGCAGCGTGATCCTCGCGGACCAGTCGCTCGACATCACTGCGGAGGTGATCGACCGGGTCGATGCCGCACGCGCCCGCGCGCTTGACGTGCCCGCGGAGCGGGACTAGGCCTGAGCGCAACACAGACAAGAGGACCACCATGGCGGAACCGCTTCACTCAGCAGACCTCAGTGAGATCAAGCGGATGATCCCGCACCGCTATCCGTTTCTGCTCGTCGACAAGGTTCGCGATATCAAGCTGAACGAGAGCGCTGTCGGCATCAAGATGGTGACCGCCAACGAACCCCATTTCGAAGGGCATTTTCCGGCGCGTGCGGTGATGCCCGGTGTCTTGCAGATCGAGGCGCTGGCGCAGACCGCGGCCGTGCTCGTCGTCAAGACGCTCGATCTGATCGACAAGAACATGTTGGTCTATTTCATGACTGTGGACAAAGCGAAGTTCCGCCGCGTGGTCGAACCGGGAGATGTGCTCGAGCTGCACGTCAAGGTCCTGCGCGGTCGGGGCAAGGTCTGGAAGTTCGAGGGGCAGGCCATGGTAGATGGCGAGCTTGCGACCGAGTGCGAGTTTTCCGCCATGATCGCCCCGCCGGAGGGTTGAGCCCATGCCCGTCGCGCAAAGCGCGATCATCCACTCCACCGCAATCATCGAAGATGGCGCGACCATCGGCGAGGATGCCAGCATTGGGCCCTACTGCATGGTCGGTGCCGAGGTGACGCTCGGGCAGGGTGTCGAACTGATCTCCCACGCGGTTGTGACGGGCCGCACCACCATCGGCGAGGCGACCCGGATCTGGCCGTTCGCCTCTGTCGGTCATCAGCCCCAGGACCTCAAGTACCGAGGCGAGGATACGGAGCTCGTCATTGGCGCCCGAAACATGATCCGGGAAAGCACGAGCATTAATCCAGGCACCGAAGGGGGCGGCGGCAAGACGGTCATCGGTGATGACAACCTCATGATGCTGGGCACCCATGTGGGCCATGACTGCCACCTGGGCTCCAACATCGTGCTGGCCAACAACGCGGCTATCGCAGGGCATTGCGTGGTTGAGGACCGGGTGATCGTCGGCGGCCAGTCCGGTGTGCACCAATGGTGCCGGATCGGGCAGGGCGCCATGATCGGGGCTGTGTCGATGGTCACCGCCGACGTCATCCCCTACGGATCCGTGGTCGGCAACCGCGGTTCCCTCGCCGGGCTCAACATCGTAGGCCTCAAGCGGCGGGGCGTGGAGCGGGCCATGATCCACCAGATCCGGGCCGCCTATCAGGCAGTCTTCCACGATGGGGCGGGCACGTTGATGGATCGAGCAGCAACCGCCGCGCGTGACTATCCGGACAACCCCTACATTCAGAACATTGTCGCCTTCATCACCGCCGACACTTCCCGCCACCTCGCGACGCCGGACCATGGGCACCGAAGCTGACGGCCCGCTTGCCATCGTCGCGGGCGCGGGTGTCCTGCCGCGTCTGTTGGCGGAGGGGGAGCGGGGCGAGGATCGACCCCATCTCGTGATCGCGTTCGACGGGATCGCCCCGGACTGGATCGAAGCTCATCCGCACGAGGTCGTGCCCTTCGAAAAGCCGAGCCGGTTGCTGCGGGCCCTAAAAGGGCACGGCATCCGCCGGGTATGCTTCGCCGGCGGTATGCAGCGGCCTCAGCTGAAGCCGCTCCGCTTCGACGCAACGCTGTTGCGATGGGCGCCCCGTCTGCTTCCGGCGTTGCGCGGCGGGGATGATGCGCTCCTTCGTCTGCTCGCCGAGTTCTTCGAGGTCAACGGCTACACGGTTGTTGCGGCCCATGATCTGTCCGTGGCCCTGATGGAGCCTGCCGGCGTTCCGACCCGCACGCAGCCGACTGACGCAGATCGGAAGGACGCCGCACGGGCCCGGGCGATCCTGGGCGCCCTCGCCCCGCACGATGTGGGGCAAGCGGCGGTGGTTGCGCAGGGCCTCTGCCTCGGCATCGAGACGGTACAGGGTACCGACGCGCTGCTGCGTTTCGTGGCCCAGAACCCCGTGCGGATGCCGGACCCGGAGGGTGGGCGCGGTGTCCTGGTCAAGACACCGAAGGAGGGGCAGGACGCCCGGCTCGACATGCCCGCCATCGGGCCCGACACGATCCGGCACGCTGCCGATGCGGGTCTCTCCGGCCTGGTGATCGAGGCGGGAGCGGTCATGGTTCTGGGGCGGGAGGAGGTCGTGGCGCTCGCGGATGCGGCGGGCCTTTTCATCCTGTCCGACGCACCGTGAGCCGCACGCTTTTCGTCATCGCCGGTGAGCCTTCGGGGGACAAGCTTGGTGCGGCCGCGATGGCCGCGTTGCGTGCGCGTGAACCCGATATCCGGTTTGCAGGCATCGGTGGCCCGCTCATGGAGGCGGAAGGGCTGACGAGCCTCTTTCCCATGTCCGATCTGTCGGTCATGGGACTAGCGGAGGTGCTGCCGCGGCTGCGCCACCTCTTCCGACGCCGAGATGAAGCGGTGACGGCACTTGCCGATCTTCGACCGGATGGTCTTCTCACGATCGACAGTCCGGATTTCTGCCTCAGGGTCGCGGCAAAAGCGAAAGCCGCACGGCCCGGTCTGCCGGTCCTGCACTATGTCGCGCCGACTGTCTGGGTCTGGCGGCCCGGACGCGCGCGCAAGATGGCGCGGCACGTCGATCACGTGCTTGCGCTCTTTCCCTTTGAGCCACCGTACATGGAGGCGGCGGGCATGACCTGCGACTTCGTTGGTCATCCGGTGGTGGCGGAGCGCTGGCCTGGAACCGACGAGGTTGCCGCCTTTCGGGAGAGCGTGTCGGGGGAAGGGCCGCTGATCACCGTCCTTCCCGGGTCGCGCCGGGGGGAGATAGAGCGCCTCGCCCCGATCTTCGGCGAGGCCCTGGGCCGCATGCCCAATGCCCGCTATGTGGTTCCTGCTGCGGGGCATGTCGCGGGTCTCGTGCGGGAGGCCGTGGAGGATTGGTCCGTCGATGTGACGGTCCTCGATCCCACCGGATTCGCGCCGGAAGCAGCAGAGCATCGCAAGCGCTCTGCCATGGCTGCGGCCGATGCGGCGCTCGCCGCGTCAGGGACGGTTGCGCTGGAGCTTGCCATGGCGGGCACCCCGTTCGTGAGTGCATACCGGATGGCGCCGCTCTCCGCGTTCATCATCCGGCGGATGGTGAACGTGAAATCGGCCAACCTGATCAACATCTTGCTCGACGACGCTGTGGTGCCTGAGGTGCTGCAGGAGGCGTGCACGCCGGACCGGATCGTGAGCGCGCTCACCCCGCTGCTGGGCCCAGCGGGTGACGCGCAAGCCGCGCGTCAAGCGGAGGCGATGGCGTTGCTTGGCCTCGGCGGAGAGCATCCCGGCGACCGGGCCGCAATGTCGATCCTGAATGCCCTCGACCGGCTCAGCGGGTGAACGGCATCAACGTCGCTGCGCTCGCGCGACGCAAATCTTCAGGTACCGCGGAAAAGACGTGGCGCGGGGTTCCCGCCGCCGCCCAGACCTGCGCGTGCGCCATCAGCTCCGGATCCATCGCACAGATCACGGGGTCAGATGACCGATGGGGGATACTCCGCCGATGGCAAACCCCGTCACTGCGCGCACCTGATCCGGGTCAGCACGGGACAGGCTGACACCGAACCCCGCCTCCGCAAGGGCGGGATCGACCTGCCGGTCACCGGGAGTGAGGAGGAGGCGCAGCGTCCCGTCTGATGCCGCAAAAATCATCGACTTCACGATCTGCGCGACAGTGCAGCCGCAGGCCGCGGCAGCATCCTCCGCCGTCCGGGTGCTGCCGGGCATCTCGATGATCTCGACGGGCAACCCGGCGGCGGTCGCCGCCGCACGTACCCGCGCGACGCTCTTGCTCACAGTCTAGCGGTTCTCGACGTCCACATAGTCCCGGAACAGCTCGCCGGTGTAGAGTTGCCGCGGCCGTCCGATCTTCTGCTTTTCGTCTGCGATCATCTCTTTCCACTGGGAAATCCAGCCAACCGTCCGGCTCAGCGCGAAGATCGGCGTGAACATCGAGGTGGGGAAGCCCATCGCGTCAAGAATGATGCCGGAGTAGAAATCCACGTTCGGATAGAGCTTCTTGGAGATGAAGTACTCATCCTCCAGCGCGATCTTCTCCAGCTCCTTGGCAACCTGCAGGGTCGGGTTGTTTTCAATGCCGAGCAGGCCGAGCACCTCATCGGCGCTTTCCTTCATCACCTTCGCCCGCGGATCGAAGTTCTTGTAGACACGGTGGCCGAAGCCCATGAGGCGGAACGGATCGGATTTATCCTTCGCCTTTGCAATGTACTCAGGAATGCGCTCCACGGTTCCGATCTCGCGAAGCATGTTGAGTGCTGCTTCGTTCGCGCCGCCATGGGCCGGACCCCAGAGGCAGGCGACACCGGCTGCGATGCACGCAAACGGGTTCGCGCCGGACGATCCGGCAAGCCGGACGGTGGAGGTCGAGGCGTTCTGCTCGTGATCCGCGTGCAGGGTAAAGATCCGATCCATCGCGCGGCTCAGGATCGGATCGACCACGTACTCTTCCGCCGGTACGGCGAAGCACATGCGCAGGAAGTTCGAAGCGTAGTCGAGATTGTTGTTGGGATAGATGAAGGGCTGGCCGATGGAGTATTTGTAAGCCCACGCGGTCACAGTCGGCAGTTTCGCGATCATGCGGATCGAGGCAACCTCGCGCTGCCAGGGATCGCTGATGTCCGTGCTGTCCTGGTAGAAGGCACTCATCGCACCCATGACGCCACAGACGATGGCCATGGGGTGCGCGTCCCGGCGGAAACCGCGATAGAAATTCACCATTTGCTCATGGAGCATCGTGTGCTTGGTCACCCGATCCTCAAAATCCTCGAGCTGTTCACCGGTCGGCAGCTCACCGTAGAGAAGCAGGTAGCAGACCTCGAGATAGTGGGACTTCTCCGCCAATTGGTCGATCGGATAGCCACGGTAGAGGAGCTCTCCCTTGTCCCCGTCGATATAGGTGATCGCGCTCTCGCAAGAGGCGGTGGAGGTGAAGCCGGGATCGAAGGTGAACAGGTCAGTCTTCGCGTAGAGTTTGGAGATGTCGATGACGTCCGGACCCACGGACGGGCTCATCATGTCGAATTCGTAGCTTTCGTCGCCAACGGTGAGTTTTGCGGAGCGGTTCGTGTCGGACATGGCTACTTCCCTTTGGTGACGCGCGTTGGGGGAACGCGCGGAAGACTGGTGCGGATGTTTCCGCGTGGCGGCTCCGGTGGCTCCGGTTCCGCGCGACTTGTTGGGAAGCTGCCCGTCAGGCGCCGTCGGCGACGTCCCCAATCCGGGCGAGGCTCTCTTCCTTTCCCAAAAGCACGAGAACGTCAAAGACGCTCGGCGATACTGCGCGGCCCGTCAGTGCGGACCGCAGGGGTTGGAGCACCTTGCCCAGCTTGAGCTCCTCACGTTCGGCGAATGCACGGAGATCAGCTTCCAATTCGGTCGCCGTCCACGTAACATTTTGCAACCGCTCAGTCAATCTGGCGAGTATACCACGGGATACCGTGGTGATCTGACCCGCCGCCTTCTCGTTCATTTCAAGGGGGCGGTCAGCGAGGGTAAAGTAAGCGAGATCAATAAGCTCCAGGAAAGTCTTGGCACGCTCTTTGAGGTCGGGCAAAGCCCGCGTCATCACCGCGAGTTTATCCTCCGCGGGCGGAGGCATCTGTTGCGATGCAATAAAGGCGCGCAGCTCTGTGATCAGCACATCGTCAGGCATCGCACGGATGTGTTGGCCCGACAGGTTTTCGAGCTTCGCAAGGTCGAATCGAGCGGCTGATTTCCCGATCCCTTCCAGAGAGAACCACGCCGTTGCCTGCTCCGTCGTGAAGAACTCCGCATCGCCATGGGACCAGCCCAGACGGGCGAGGTAGTTGCGCATGGCCTCCGCCGGGACGCCCATGTCGCGATAGGCATCTGCCCCGGGCGCGCCGTGGCGTTTAGAGAATTTGGCCCCGTCCGGCCCGTGGATCAGCGGCACATGGGCATAGACCGGCAGTTCCCATCCCATGCCCGCGTAGATCAGGCTTTGCCGGGCCGCGTTGGTCAGGTGATCGTCCCCGCGGATCACGTGGGTGACGCCCATATCGTGATCATCCACCACCACTGCGAGCATGTAGGTCGGTGTCCCGTCCGAGCGGAGCAGGATCAGATCGTCGAGGGTCTCGTTTTTCCAGGACACTTCCCCCTGGACCACATCGGAGATGGTGGTCTCTCCCTCCCGCGGTGCCTTCAGCCGAATGACGGAGGGCGCATCGGGATGGGTCGCGGGATCAGCATTGCGCCATGGGGAGGGGAAGCTGGTGGGCCGACCGTCGGCCTTTGCCGCCTCCCGATAGGCCGCGATCTCCTCCTGGGTGGAAAAGCAGCGGTAGGCGGTCCCGTTTGCGAGCATCGCCTCCGCGACCTCCGCGTGCCGCGGGGCCCGCTCAAACTGCGAGACCGGCGCTCCATCCTGCTCAAGCCCCAGCCAGCCAAGCCCGTCGAGGATGGCCCGGGTCGCTGCATCGGTCGACCGTGCACGGTCCGTGTCCTCGATCCGCAGCAGAAAGGTGCCTCCGTGGCGGCGCGCGAACAGCCAGTTGAACAGCGCGGTGCGCGCCCCACCGATATGGAGCATTCCCGTTGGGGACGGGGCGAACCGGGTCACGACCGGGCGATCATTCATAACTCGTTAACCTTTTGCAAAGGAGGCTGGCCTAGGGTTGACCGGTGTTTAGGACAGTTGCCCATCCTCCGACAACCCGCCGGGTGATCGACAGGCTCGATGATGCGGTCTGGTCAGCCCGTCGTCGGCTCGCCCTGTGGATTCCGTTCGTGTTCGGGGCAGGCGCTGCGCTCTATTTCGGTTGGTCCGGGGAGCCTGGGGCGGGGCAGCTCTGGGCACTTGCTGCGGCGACCCTGCTCGGTGCAGGGCTGCTTGCATGGACCGGGGGCGCGCGGCTTGCGGCACTTGCAGTGCCTGTCCTGCTCGGCCTGGGGTTCGTGGATGCGGGCTTCCGCGCGCGCACCGTTGGGGCACCGGTCCTTTCCAGCCAGTTCGATGGCACGGTCACGGGCCAGATCATTTCGCTCAGCAGGTCGAGCAGCAATCACCCGCGCCTCCTGTTGCGCGCGCCGGTCCTCTACGGCCTCGACGACGCGCCGCGGCATGTGCGCATCACACTCGTGGAGCGGGCGGGTTTCGGCGACCTTGCCCCCGGCGACTGGGTGATGGCACGGGCCCGGATCGGTCCCCCAGGAGGGCCGGTCGAACCCGGCGGGTTCGACTTTCGACGCCTCGCCTGGTTCCAGCAGTTGGGCGGCATCGGCTACACGGATCAGCCCGTTCTGCGGTTTCAGCCCCGTACGCTCGACCCGCCGTCAATTGCGCTCAATCACCTGCGCCACCGGCTCGCTGGTCATATCAGACGGCAGGTGCAGGGGAATGCGGGCGCTTTCGCCGCGGCGATCCTGACCGGGGATCGTTCCGCCGTCGATCCCGCCGTGACCGAGGATCTGCGGGCCACGAACCTCGCTCATCTGCTCGCGATCTCCGGGTTGCACATGGGGTTGCTGACCGCGTTCGTGTTTCTTGTGGTGCGGGGAGGGCTGGCGCTGTTGCCGGGTGTCGCCCTGCATCATCCGATCAAGAAGTGGGCTGCCTGCTCGGCGCTCATGGCAAGCGTCGGCTACCTGGCCCTCTCCGGCGCGAGCGTTGCGACCCAACGCGCCTTCATCATGGCGGCAGTGGCGCTCGTCGCGATCCTGCTGGACCGCCCGGCCTTGACCCTGCGGTCCGTCGCCATTGCTGCAAGCATCATCATAGCGCTGCGGCCGGAAAGCGTGATCCAGGCCGGCTTCCACCTTTCCTTCGCAGCGACCGCTGCCCTCGTCGCGGTGTTCGAGGTCCTGCGCGGGTTCGCATGGTGGCGGGACGAGGGACGGGGCTGGGTCTCCCTTTTGCGGCCCGTTCTCGCGGTCGGGATTACGGCCTTCGTAGCGGGGCTCGCCACAGCACCCTTCGCAGCGTATCATTTCAATGTTGCGACCCAGTACGGGCTGGTGGCCAACGTGCTCGCTGTACCTCTCATGGGCACGGTGATCATGCCCGCTGGCGTGCTGGCTCTGGTCCTGTCGCCGTTGGGCGTCTCCGATCTGCCATTCTGGATCATGGGGCAGGGGATCGCGCTCGTGCTTCACATCGCCAAGACGATCCACGGGTGGGAAGGGGCAACCTGGGGCATCGTGCAGGCCCCTGGCTTGGTTCTGCCGCTCTCCGCGTTTGGCCTTGCGCTCCTTTGTTTGAACCGCGGTCGGTTGCGCGCCCTCGGTGTGATCCCCTTTTTCGCCGGAGCGCTGATCTGGTCGCAGGCGGATCGGCCGGATCTGCTGGTGGGGCCGTCCGGGCGGATCATCGGGGTCATGGGGCCGGAGGGCCGCGCCCTGAGCCGTGCGCGGGGGCAACGGTTTGTTGCGGAGAGCTGGCTCGAAAACGACGGTGATCTCGCGGGTCAGGAGGAGGCAGGGGACCGGACCGGGTGGCTCTCGGAAAAGAAAGTCCGCATCGCCGACCTCCCGGACGGTCGGCGCGTGTTCGTTTCCAACGCCCGTTCCCGCGTCCCGCAAGCGCTGCAAACGTGCGCGCCTGACGACATCGCCATCATGCCCAACTGGAGCGGCCCGCCGGAGTGGGACTGTATCACGCTGCCAACGGGGCGCGGATCAGGAGCGATCGCGGTCCAAGTCACCGAGGAGGGACTCGTTCTGACCCGCGCGGAGGATACCCCGCTCCGGCTTTGGTCGGAAGGTCAGTAGGTGCGGATCAGGCCGACCAGCTTGCCCTGTACCTGTACCTGATCAGAGCGGTAGATCCGCGTCTCATAAGCCGGGTTTGCAGCCTCAAGCGCAACGGCATTCCCCTGCTTTCTCAGACGTTTGAGCGTTGCTTCCTCATCCTCGATGAGAGCGACGACAATGTCCCCATTGTCCGCATCGTCCTGTTCCTTGATCACGACGATATCGCCGCTTTGGATGCCCGCATCCTTCATGGAGTCGCCCTTCACCTCGAGCGCATAATGCTTGCCACCCCGGGCGATCATGCCATCGGGTACGGCGACCTGATGGGACACTTCGGAGATTGCAGCGATCGGGGTACCGGCGGCGATGCGTCCCATAAGCGGCAGGCTTTGCGCGGCGAGGGTCACCGGTGCCGCATCACGGGGCATTGTGTCGGCAGCACCCCCCTGTAGAACTGTCGGGCGGAAGCCGCCGGGCGCGCTCTCGTCGGGCATCCGCACGATCTCGATGGCGCGGGCGCGGTGGGCGAGCCTTCGGATGAACCCACGCTCCTCGAGCGCCGTAATGAGGCGGTGGATGCCGGATTTGGACCGAAGATCCAACGCTTCCTTCATTTCATCGAAGGACGGAGAGACACCATCGCGTTGCACGCGCGAATGGATGAAGTTTAACAAATCCAGTTGCTTGCGTGTAAGCATCGGGTGTCCCTCGTTTCGCTTTTGTAACGGTTTGTCCACACAAGTTCTACAAAAGTTCTTGTTTTGTGTCAACTCCTTGAGGGTGACATCCCGGTGAAGCACCGCATTCCGTCAAAGGCGGATGATTTCCACGCTGTCTCCCGCGTTGCGAACGCCATCGCCGATCGGGCGGATGGTGAGCGCGTTGGCGCGGCTCAGAACGCTGAGGAGGGAACTGTCCTGCCGCGGCAGAACCTCGACCTGAGCGGCGGCACCGTCGCCGTGCAGGACGGAGCGCATATAGTGTTCGCGAGGGCCATTTGCCGTAAGCGGCGCGGCGAGCGTGGCCTGTTCCCGCGTCCTTTCCTGGATCGGCAGGTCGAAGAAGCCGGCAAGTGCGGGCGTCACGAAGATCTCTCCACACACCATGGCGGAGACCGGATTGCCGGGAAGCCCGATCATCGGTGTACCCCGAAAACGCCCGGCCATCAGCGGTTTACCCGGTCTCATGGCAATCTTGTAGAAGGCAAGGTCGAGATCCGGCACGTCCTTGACGAGGTCATGATCGCCGACGGAGGCTCCGCCGAGTGTGATGATAAGGTCCGCATTCTCTGCCAAAGCGAAGGTGGCCGTGAGCGGATCCAGCCGGTCAGGTGCGATGGGCAGGATGCGCGGCTCCCCGCCAGCGCGGATGATCTGTGCCGCAAGACCGTAGCTGTTCGAGCTCACGATCTGGTCCGGTCCGATAGGCGCCCCGGGGGGTACCAATTCGTCGCCGGTGGGGATGAGGGCGACGACAGGTTTGCGATGGACGGGCAGGGTGCCATGTCCCATCGCGGCGAGAAGCGCGAGGGCAGCAGGTGAAAGAGGGCCGCGATGGCCGAGCCCGTCCCCTTCGACGAAGTCCGCGCCGGCTGGGCGAATGTTCGTGCCCAGTCCAACATCGCCCCGGACGGTGACGCTGTCGCCCGTTCGGTCGACATCTTCCTGGATGACGACATGGTCGGCACCCTCCGGCACGGGTGCGCCGGTGAAGATCTGCACGCAGGTGCCCGGTCTCACATCACCGGCAAAACCATGCCCCGCCGCGGCCTCGCCGATCACGTGCAGCACCGCGCCCGCCGAAACGTCGCTCCCGCGCATGGCATACCCGTCCATGGCGGAGGCTGAGAAAGGCGGCTGGGTGCGGGTCGCCCTAAGATTTTGTGACAGAACCCGGCCCAGAGCCTCGTGGATCGGCACGATTTCGGTGGATGTCGGGGAGATGAGCGGGCGCAGATGCTCAAGCGCCTCCCCGACGCTGATCATTCCGCGGCCTCGAACCGTCCGCTCTTACCCCCGTCCTTGAGGACGAGACGGATCTCTCCGATCTCCATGTTTTTGTCGACCGCCTTGACCATGTCGTAGACGGTCAGCGCTGCGGCGGAGACGGCGGTGAGCGCCTCCATCTCGACCCCGGTCTGGCCGGTCGTCTTCACGGTCGCCTCGATCTCTACGGTCGTGTCGGTCGTCTCAAGCTCCACGGCGACCTTGGAGAGGGCGAGCGGGTGGCAGAGCGGGATCAGATCCGACGTCCGCTTCGCCGCCATGATACCCGCGAGCCGGGCAACGCCGAGGACATCGCCCTTCTTCGCCGACCCCTCCCGGATCATCGCGGCGGTTTCGGTGCGCATGGTGATCCGGCCCCGGGCGACCGCGACGCGGTGAGTGACGTCCTTGGCCGACACATCGACCATGTGGGCTGCCCCGGCCTCATCGAAATGGGTCAAGCCGCTCACGCTGCCGCACCGGTCAGAAGGGTGCGTGTGGCCGCCTCGATATCGTCCTGCCGCATCAGGCTTTCGCCGACGAGGAAGCTGCGCGCCCCTGCCTGCTCAAGACGCATGAGATCGGAATGAAGGAAGATACCGGATTCAGCGATCACGATGCGTTCCCGGGGAACTCGGCCCGCGAGTTCCTCGGTCGTCTCCAGGCGGGTTTCGAACGTGCGCAGGTCACGGTTGTTGATCCCGATGAGCGGGGATTCCAGCTCGAGGGCCCGGTCAAGCTCCACCCCGTCATGAACCTCGATGAGGGCGTCCATGCGGTGCGCCTTGGCCGCGGCCTCGAGCTCCCGGGCCTGCGCGTCGGACACGCTTGCCATGATGATCAGGATGCAGTCAGCGCCGAGCGCGCGGGCCTCGGCGACCTGCCAGGGGTCGTACATGAAATCCTTGCGCAGCACCGGCAGGTCCACCGCCTCGCGGGCCTGCACCAGGTACTCCTCGTGGCCTTGGAAAGAGGGGCCGTCGGTGAGGACCGAGAGACAAGAGGCACCACCGCTCTCGTAGGCATGGGCAATCGCCCGGGGGCGGAAATCCTCCCGGATGAGGCCCTTGGAGGGGCTTGCCTTCTTCACCTCGGCGATGAGCCCGTAGCGCCCGTCTGCCTCCGCCGCGCGCAGGGCATCGGCGAAGCCACGGACCGGCGGAGCCGACCAGGCGTCGGTTTCGATCTCACCGAGAGGTTTCGCGGCCTTGCGCGCAGCGATTTCCTCCAGCTTGTAGGCCTTGATCCGTTCCAGCGCGTTGGTCATGCGGCACCCTCCTGCGTGACCCGGGCGAGGGCCGTCACCTTGTCCCGAGCGGCACCGCTGTCGATGCTTTCGGCGGCCATCGCGACGCCGTCCGCGTGTGTGTCCACCCGATCCGCGATACGCAGGGCGGCAGCGGCGTTCAGCAGGACGGCGTCGCGGTACGCACCGCTCGCCCCGTCGAGGAAGGCTGCGAACGCCTTGCCGTTCTCCTCGGGCGATCCGCCGAGGATGCTTTCGAACGGATGGACGGGCAGGCCCGCATCCTCAGGATGAAACTCGAATTCCTCAACCCCGTTCGGTCCGAGTGCCGCGACATAGCTGACCCCGGCGATGGAAAGCTCGTCGGTCCCGTCGCCACCATGGACGAGCCACGCAGCCTCCGATCCGAGGGCGCCGAGCGTCTCGGCCATCGGCCGAATCATTGCCCGTGAAAAGGCACCTGTCAGTTGACGTTTTACGCCAGCCGGGTTGGTCAACGGCCCCAAAATGTTGAAAATTGTCCGCGTTCCGAGCTCCTGCCGCGCGGGCATCACATGCTTGGTTGCCGGGTGGTGCATCGGCGCCATCATGAACGCGATCCCGACCTCGGCGAGAGCCCGTTCCACCACGTCCGGCCCGACCATCACGTTGATCCCCATTTGACCGAGCGCGTCGGCGGCTCCGGACTTGGAGGAGAGGTTACGGTTGCCGTGCTTGGCCACGGGCACGCCCGCCCCGGCGACAACAAAAGCGGTCGCAGTTGAGATGTTTAGCGTGCCCTTGCCGTCCCCGCCGGTGCCCACGATGTCGATGGCATCCGCGGGGCCCGACACGGCGGCGCACTTCGCGCGCATCACGGCGGCGGCGGCGGCGAACTCGTCCACGCTTTCCCCGCGGGTGCGGAGCGTCATCAGGAAACCGCCGATCTGGTGGGGCGTCGCCTCGCCCTCCATGATGGAGGTGAAGGCCGCTTCGGCCTCCGCCCGGGAGAGGGGAGCTTCGGCGGCCCTGCCGATCAGGGCCTTGAGTGTGTCAGACATGGGCGGGGGCGGCCAACTTCAGGAAATTGTTGAGCATTTCGTGTCCGTGTTCGGACGCGATGGACTCGGGATGGAACTGTACACCGTGGATTGGAAGCGTCCGGTGGCTCAATCCCATGATCGTGCCATCCTCCACCTCGGCGGTGATTTCGAGTGTCTCGGGAAGGCTCGCGCGGTCCACACTCAGCGAATGATAGCGCGTCGCGGTCAGCGGGCTCGGGATGCCGGCAAAGACGCTTTGCCCTCCATGGGTGATTGTGCCCATCTTCCCGTGCATGATCTGCGCGGCTCCACCGACGGTGCCTCCGAAGGCCTGCCCGATGGTCTGCAATCCCAGACAAACACCGAAGAGAGGGGTCTCGGTCTCCGCCGCCGCCGCGGTCAGCGCCAGGCAAATGCCCGCATCGTCCGGGGTGCCCGGACCGGGGCTCAGCACGATGGCTTCGGGACGCATCGCCATGGCCTCCTGCACGTTGATCTCGTCATTTCGACGGACCGCCACATCAGCGCCCAATTCTCCGAGATAATGAACTAGGTTGTATGTGAAGCTGTCGTAGTTATCGATCAGCAGAAGCATTCTATCGCCTTCCTCCCGCCCGGGAGCTGCAAGCGCAGGCTTCCATGGGGCTTGTTCCGGGTATACATGGGGGGAGTTTGGGGGCGGGGTCAAGGGACCTCGAAGCCTTGCCAGAGGCAGGAGAAAACGAATGGCTAAAGTAGAAGCGAAGACGTCCGGGGGGTTCGGCGTTGGGTTCGTTTCGGGATCGTTTGTCAGCGTTCTTGGCCTCGCGGCCCTGAGCGTCGCGATGCCGTTGAGCGAACGCTCGCCGCTCCAGTTCGCGACACCTGAATCGCCGACCTTCAACACTGAATTCGAGGCAGCGGACGCGCCGCTGACCCGCACCGAGCCGGAAACGCAGGGCACGCAGATCGCGCTCGCTCCGGTCGCAAACGAAACGCCTTCCGCGGCACCGTTCCGGCGGATGCGGGAAATCACGCCGACGAACACGACGCAGCCGTCCGGTCCTGACGTCGGAACGCCGCAGACCGCGAGCGCGCAGGTGAGCGGGACGTCGAACCCGGAACGCATCCGGATCGACCGGTCCGCACCTGCCGCGACGCTGAACGCGACCGTGGGGCAGGACGAGACCGGCGTCTCCCTGACCGCAACCGCGAACCCGCAGACGCGTCCGCGTCTGTCCATCGCCCGCCGGCCCACGGGTCCCGCGAGCGATGATGTTTTGCCGAGCCTCGGCGTTTCTCCCGCTGGCACGGGTGGACCGCGGGCGGATGAGGCAGGGCTTGTGCCGACGCCGCAGACCTCGCCCCGCGAGACCGAGGTTGCGTCGTTGAGCGACGCGCCGCTGCCGGGTGTGAACGCACCCTCCACTGCACCGAGCGTCGGCGCGCCCTCTGGCCTTGGTGCCGGGGCGGGCTTCGGCGCTCCGGCCAGCCCAAGTGCGGGACCGGCTGTTGAGACCGCGGCCCTTGCGCCGACCCAGCAGCCGCAACAGCGCCTCTCTTTCAACAGGGATCAGGGGGGCAGCGGCTTCAGCTCGCTCTCCCGCGATCCGTCCGCACCGGACCAGCCGTCCTTCCGGGTGCTCAACCCGCAAGCCAATGGTGGCGAGCGGCCGACGATTGAACAGCAGTTCGCCGCACTGCCGGACGCGGAGGCGGCCGTGCCCGATGCACCGCTCCTCGACGTTCAGCCCTGGCGCCTGCACTCCGCGGCGTTCCTCGATACCGGCGACAAGCCGCTCCTGTCGGTCATACTTCAGGATGTGGGGGAGAAGGGCATCGATGTCAGCGCGTTGAGCGGGCTCCAGTTCCCGGTGACCTTCGCGGTGCCCGTGGATCTGCCCGACGCGACGGAGCGGGCGAAGGCCTACCGCGCTGCGGGTTTCGAGGTGATGGCAATGGTGCCTGCGGGCCCGATGGGCGACCTCTCCAACCTCGAGGGCAGCGCGCTGAAAGCGCAGCTGTCGAGCTTCATGACCGAGGTGCCGGAGGCGATCGGCCTCATCGACCGGGTCGACGGGGACATCCCGCGGGACAATCGCCTATCCCGTGCGGTCATCGAGTTTGTTGCGGAATCCGGCCACGCGCTTCTGGCGCATCAGAGTGTGGGCATCGGCGGTCTTGTCGACCTTGCGCAGCGCGATGAGATCCCGGCCGCGATGGTGGAGCGCGTGCTTTACGCTGATGCGGGCGGGGCCGAACTCATCTCTTCCCTCGACCGTGGTGCCCTGTCGGCCCGCACGGACGGGACCGCGGTGGTTCTCGGCACCACCGAGGCAACCACCCTGACGACGCTTTTCAGCTGGGTCCTCAACAACGGCCCGCGGGACGTGGATCTGGCCCCCGTGAGCGCCGCCCTGAACCGGGACCGCGACGCAAGCTGATCTGAAACGGCGAGTGCGGCCCCGTGACAGGCCGCTCTTTCATTCAATTCCGTGCGCCGAGAAGGACGCCGAACCGGCCGATCCTGCGGGCCAGGAATTCATAACCAGCCCAGCACACCGCTCCAGTCCCGATGATCAGAATGACCGCCTCCACTGTCGCAGGCAGACCTAGCCCGCTCAGGGGTACGCCGACCATGATGATCACGGTCTGATGAAGCACGTAGTACGTGAAGATCGCACCTGACAGGTAAGTGAGCAGGGGCGACGGCCCGGTTACGAGCACCTGTGCCCAACCCAGCAGCGCCCAGATCACGATCCAGCCCTGCAGGATCCGGACGGCGAGGGCCACTTGCCAAGCAGCTTCCGAGATGCTGAGGACCGCAACGCACACCGACAGCACGAGTGCCGCAAACAGCATTACGCCCCGCAACCGCTTCAGAAGATCCCAGAACTCCGCCTCCTTCGCCACGCCATAGCCGAACAGGCAGATGAGGAAGGAGGTCAGCAGGTTGAACCAGTCGCCATAGAGCGTCTGCGCCCGCCCGACGGAGTCCTGCATCAGAAACAGGAGTGAGACATGGATGACCGGGATCATGCTCACGAGCGTGCGACTGCCCGCGAGGGGGCTTAGCCGTCGTTCCAGTGCGCCCCGCGCCGCCCAGCTCGCGAGGATGATCACCACCGAATAGACGAGCATGTAGAGCAGGTACCACAGGTGGTTCCATGTCGGCGTGATCATCGGCCAGCCCTCCGGCGAGGACCAGGGCCAGTCCGCGTATCCCCTGTAGAAGGTCAGGACTGTCCCGGGTTCGATACCGCCCTGTCGCAGTTCGTGCCAGGTCTGCGGTGCGCAGATCACGTACATTCCGAAAAGGAGCGGGACCAAAAGCACCCAGACCCGTCGCCGCAGGAACGGCCCATGCGGCGCCTTGTCGAGCGCGAAGCGCAGCGCAACACCGGAGATGAAGAAGAGGAGCGGCAGACGCCAGCCGTTGGTCAGGCGCATGGGCATCTCAAGCACCTCGATCGGGGCGTGGACGCTCTTCACATGCCATCCCCAGGGCACGTAGAACATGCCGACATGGTAAAGGATGAGAAGCAGGAACGCGAAGACCCTCAGCGCATCGAGGTCGTGCCTGCGGTCACTCGCCATCACACTCTCCAACTCCTACCCGGGTCGGAGTGTACCGGCGATCGTGCGAAAGTCTCTATGCTTTTGAGGTCGGATCAGTGGTTCTTCAGCGCGTCATGGAGCCGGTAGGCGTCCGCAGCCGCGCTCATGAGCGCCTTGGATTTGTTGACCGTCTCCTGAAATTCAGCCTCCACGTCGGAATCGTGGACGATGCCGCCACCGGCCTGAACATACAGGGTCTGGTCCTTCAGCACCGCGGTGCGCAGGGCGATGCAGATGTCCATCTCCCCCGCGGCGGAAAAGTACCCGACGCCGCCTGCGTAGATCCCGCGCTTTTCCTGTTCGAGCTCGTCGATGATCTGCATCGCCCGCACCTTGGGCGCGCCGGAGACGGTGCCTGCGGGCAGTCCGGCCAGCAGGGCGGCAAGGGCGTCATAGTCCGGATTGAGGTCGCCCTCCACGTTGGAGACGATGTGCATGACGTGGCTGTAGCGTTCGACGATGAACTGCTCTGTTGGCGTGACCGTACCGATCTTCGCCACGCGACCCACATCGTTGCGCCCCAGATCGAGCAGCATCAGATGCTCCGCGAGCTCCTTTTCATCGGCGAGCAGCTCTGTCTCCAGCGCCTTGTCCTCTTCCGGCGTCGCGCCGCGGGGTCGGGTGCCGGCGATGGGTCGGATGGTGACCTTGCCGCCGCGCACCTGCACGAGAACCTCCGGCGAGGCGCCGATGACCTGAAAGCCGCCGAAGTTGAAGAAGAACATGTAGGGCGACGGGTTCGTCCGCCGGAGCGACCGGTAGAGTGTGAAGGGGGGCAGCGCGAAGGGCTGCGCCCATCGCTGGCTGAGCACGACCTGGAAGATGTCGCCCTTGACGATGTAGTCCTTCGCCCGGGCCACCATCGCGTCGTAACTCGCCCGGTCGGTGTTGGAAACAGGGGCGAGATCCGGCATCTCCGCGCCCAGATCTCGGGCATCGCCCTGGGGCGCGCGGTCAAGGTCGCTGACCGCGTCCATCACCCGCTCTGCCGCCTGCGCATAGGCCGCGCGGGCGCTGAGGCCGCTGCTGGCCCAGGCGGGGCTCACCAAGGTGATCTCACCCTTCACCGCGTCCATGATCGCGACGATCGTCGGGCGCATCATCATGGCGTCGGGCAGGCCAAGCGTGTCGGGATTGACGTTCGGCAGATGCTCCACGTGCCGCACCATGTCATAGCCGAGGTAGCCGAACAGCCCGGCGGCCATGGGAGGCAGGTCGTCGGGCAGGGCGATCCGGCTGCCCTCCATCACCGCGCGCAGGGACGAGAGAGGATCGCGCTCATCGCGCACGAATGCGTCCTGGTCGTAGCGCGCCTCCCGATTCACCTCCGCGACCTCACCCTGGCAGCGCCAGATGAGGTCGGGCTTCATGCCGACGATGGAATAGCGGCCCCGCTGCTCACCTCCGGTGACGGATTCGAGCATGAAGCTGTCCTTGCGCGCCTGCGCAAGCTTCAGCATCACCGATACCGGTGTGTCGAGATCGGCGACGAGACGGGTGTAGACGATCTGGTTCTCGCCTGCGTCAAACCCGCGGGCAAAATTGGCAAAGTCCGGGAACTGCTGCATCGGTCAGGGCAGTTGCGCGAGGATCTGCTGGACGATCTGGGGGTTCACGGCAACGCCGCGCTCCTCCGCCCGGGCGTTGACGAAGTATGTCAGGATGTCTTCTTGCACCCCGGCACCGTAGCGGGCACTATAGAAATCGATGAGCGCGTCGCTGTCTTCAGCCGTGAAATCGTAGCTATCGATGGTCGTGAGTTGCAGGATCGCCGTGCCCTCGTCCGTGTCGACGGTGCCCGTGCCCCCTTCTTCAAGGTTAAAGATGATGCCCATCGTCTCGATGGGCAGATCCGCGGCCTGACCCTCGCGCCCCGTGGGCTCGACGCTCCGCGCGGTCTGGGAGAGTTCCGTGGCGATGTCGGCAAGCGCCTCTCCGCCGGTGATGCGGGAAACAAGCGCCTCCGCCTGCGCGCGTGCCGCGCCCGCACGCTGCGCTGCGGTCCACGCGGTCAGCACCTCCGCCCGGATGTCGGCGAGAGGCGGCACGGTCGCCTCCCGGATCTCGTCCACACGCACGCGGTAAAAGATGCGGCCCTCGGTCTCGACCAGGTCCCGGTCTTCCTCAAGGTCGGAGGCGAAAGCCTCCGTCCGGAAGGCGGGATCCGCGGCGACCCCGGTGCCACCCTGCGCGGTGAGCGTCACCGTGCCGAACGTGAAGGCGGTCTCCGCCGCGATCTCCTCCGGCGTTGCACCGCCCGCGATCAGCTCATCGGCCATCACGCTTTCGGTGATCACCTGTTCTTCTGCTTCGAGGATCGCGAGATCGAGGGCAATCGTCTCCCGAGCCTGCTCAAAGCTTTGTTCCTGCGCCGCGAGGATTGCATTGATGGCGAAGACAGCGGGGCCGAGGTCGGTTTCGACCGGACCGACGAAACCCGTGCCATCGGCACCGAACACTGCCTCGGCCGCCGCACCGGACAGGGAACTGCGCGTGATTGTGCCGAGGGAGAAGTCTCCGCCATCGATACCCCGTTCCGCCGCGATCTCCGCGACCGAGGTCTCTCCCGCGCCGAGGGCCGCTGCGGCTGTCGCAGCGTCTTCCATGGTGCCGAAGCCGATCTGATCGACGATACGCCGCTCCGGCTGCTGGAAGTCCGCCTGACGGATCTCATATTCCGCCATCAGCTCTTCATCGGAGAACGTGATCGACTGGGCGAGCACCGCGGGATCCAGGACGACGTAGCTGACCACCCGCGTTTCTGGCCGCCGGAACTGCGCCGGGTTCTCATCGAGGTAGGCCTGCAGCGCGCCGTCATCCGCGGATGACGGCGCGTCCTGATCGGCGCTCGGCACGAGCACCCAGTCAAAGCCGCGCTCCTCCCCGATATAGGTGATGATCGCACGGGTTGCCGCATCTGGCACGGTGATCCCCGCGCTCACGATTTCCGCCAGCATGGCACGGGCCGTGTCCCGGCGGACGGTGTCCTCGTACTCGCCGGCGCGCAGGTTCGCGTTGCGCAGGGCAAACTCGTACATGTCGGCGCTGAAGGTGCCATCGACGCCCCGGAACGCGTCGGTCTGCGCGAGGCTTCGCCGTACCACCTCATCGGAGACGGAGAGCCCCAGTTCCGACGCCTCGCTGTCCACGGTCGCGGTCCGCGTGAGCTGCTGCAGCACCGCCTGATCGACGCCGGAGGCAACGAGATCCTGGGTCGACAGGCGGTTGCCCACCTGCTGGGACAGCTGCTGCTGGCGGTTCTGGAAGGCCTGCGCGAATTCGTTGACCGTCACGGTCTGATCACCAACGGAGGCGACCGTGTTGCTGCGCCCGCCGGTGACCAGATCGCTGAAGCCGAACCCGGCCAGCGCCACGATCAGCAACAGGATAAGGATCCAGCCGAACACGTTCGATTTCGAGGATCGGATGGCATTCAGCATGGGCGTGTCCTGTCAACGCAAGAAGGTTTCGATGGTGTTACCGACTGACCGGCAGGAGCGCAAGAAGCGGTCAGGCGCGGACCCCTCGCAAGCGCGTGAAGAGGGTGTCGATTCCGTCCGCATCCGCATTGGCAAACGCGATGCGGAACTGCCGTGCGCCCTCCGGCCCTGGATGAAACATCGTGCCCGGCAGCACCAGCAGCGACTGGTCCCGCACCATCGCCTGGGCAAGCACATCCGACGGAGTTTCGAACGGGTGGGAGACGTAGGCGAAGTAGGCCCCGGATCCCAGCAGGCTCCATCCGTCCAGGGTCGCAAAGCCCGCCTCGATGAGCGCACGTCTGCGCAGGATCTCCTCCCGTTCGCGTGCCACCCAGTCGCCCAGGTGACGCAGACCGTGAAGCGCGGCACGCTGTCCGATCTGGTTGGGGCAGATGGACATCGTGTCGAGGAACTTTTCGATCTCCCGCAGCCGGTCGGGGGTGGCGATCATCGCGCCGATGCGGTGCCCGGTGAGCCGGAATACCTTTGAAAATGAATAGAGGTGGATGAGCGTGTCCCGCCACTCCCGATCTTGGAAGAGGCCGTGGGGCGGGCCGTCGACGGAGTGAAAATCGCGGTAGGTCTCGTCCACGATGAGCGCGATGCCGCGATCCCGCGCCAGCTTCAGGAACGCGTGCAGGACCTCCGGCGGATACTCCGCGCCGGTGGGATTGTTCGGGCTGACGAGGGCGATGGCCCGGGTCCGCGGCCCGATGAGAGCGGCCGCGTCCTCCGCCCGGGGCACCATGTCTGCGCCGGACGGCAGGGTGACCGCTGTCACCCCGACCATGTCGAGCCACATCTTGTGATTGAAGTACCAGGGCAAAGGAAGGATCACCTCATCCCCTGCGGCGGCGAGGCTCTGGATCGCCGCGCAGAACGCCTGATTGCAGCCCGAGGTGATGGCGACATCGTCCGCACCGATCGCGCCAGGTGCGCCGTAGGCATCTGCCCAGCGCACCGCCACCTCTTCCCGCAGTTCGGGAAGGCCAAGGACGGGGCCGTAAAGGTGGCTGCCGGGATCCTCCAGCACGATCCGCGCCATAACCTCCCTCAACGCCTCTGGCGGCGGGTCCACGGGTGCAGCCTGGCTGAGATTGAGCAGCGGACGGTCCGGCGGAAAAGTCACCCCGGAGAGCCACCGGCGCGCCTCCATCACCGGGGGGGCGAATGTGTCGAGCAGGTGGGGATTGAACGGCGCGGTCATGGCATCCTCTTGCACGGGCGACCGGATACTGCCCCGGGGGGCAGTGCCGCACAAGCGGGCAGTTGATCCGTGCGATCCGTCAACGGATCAGCCGGGTGGCAAAGAAGCGTTCCTGAAAGTCGACCCGCGCCAGGATCTGCCGGTCGGTGAAGGTCATGCCGTCGGGGCTTACGACGAGCTTGTCCTCCTCATCATCCTCCCGGTGCAGGATCGCGATGCACCGACCGGTGAAGCGGTCGACGGGCGTGTCCACGCCCAGCAGATAGACGTCGATCCCGTGCCCGTCCGCTGCCATCGTACCCGGAAGGAAACCATAGTTTACCGGGTAGATCATCTCCGGATGGCGCGGATGAAGGCTGCCAAGGGGCCGGTCGATCTCAACAGACAGTAGCCTTCCGAGCCAGTCGTCGGGAACATGTGCGGGGCGATCAGAGGTCATGATCTGCCTTAGCAGCCCCGTTCGGAGCAGGCCACTCGCTTGGGCTTGACGCTGCCCGGCCTTGGGGCGATATCGCGGGGCATGGCTGCGCCTCCCTTGCTTACCCTTTCCGATATCTCGCTCACCTTCGGCGGTGACCCGCTCTTCGCCGGCGTGGAGCTTGCGGTGCATCCGGGGGAGCGGATCTGTCTTGTCGGACGCAACGGCTCCGGCAAGTCGACGTTGATGAAGATCATGGCGGGTCTCGTCGACCATGATCAGGGAACGCGCTTCGTGCGGCCCGGAACGTCCGTCGTCTACATGGAGCAGGACCCGGACCTGAGCGGCTTCGATACGCTGGGCGCCTATGCGACCTCCGGCGTCGCCCCGGCGGAGGCCTACAAGGTCGACATAGTCATGGAAGGGCTCAAGCTGAACGCGGGTGCCCATCCCGCGGATGCGTCGGGCGGGGAGCGCCGTCGCGCGGCCCTCGCGCGGACGCTTGCGATGGCGCCTGACGTCATGCTCCTCGACGAGCCGACGAACCACCTCGACATCGAGGCGATTGCCTGGCTTGAGGATCACCTGTCCCAGACGAAGACCGCCTTCGTCCTGATCTCTCACGACCGGGCCTTCCTGCGCTCGCTCACCCGCACGACCCTGTGGGTGGACCGCGGGATCGTGCGCCGGCAGGACAGGGGGTTCGACGCGTTCGAGGATTGGCGTGACAAGACATTCGAGGATGAGGATCTTCAGCGCCACAAGCTCAACCGGTTGATCAAGGAGGAGGCCCGCTGGGCTGTCGAGGGCATCTCCGGCAGGCGCAAGCGCAACCAGGGGCGGTTGCGCCGTCTTCACGACATGAAGGCGGAGCGTGCCGCCCAGATCACCCGGGCCGGTCCGGCCGCCATGGCGTTTGACAGCGGGCCGAAGTCGGGACGGCTGGTGGTCGAGGCTGACACCATCGCCAAACGTTTCGAGGGGCCTGCCATCGTGCGGGATTTCTCAATCCGCGTCATGCGGGGGGAACGTCTGGCGCTGGTCGGGCCCAACGGAGCAGGGAAAACCACGCTTCTGAACCTCCTCACCGGCAGTCTCGACCCGGACAGCGGGCGGATCCGGCGGGGTGCCAATCTGGTGCCCGCGATCTTCGACCAGAACCGGGCGGCGCTCAATCCGGACCAGAGCCTCTGGGACAGCCTGACCGAGGACAAGGATCTCGGCATTTCCGGCAAGAACGACCAGATCATGGTGCGCGGACGGCCCAAACATGTGGTGGGCTACCTCAAGGAGTTTCTGTTCGATGACAGGCAGGCGCGCGGCCCGGTGCGTGCCCTGTCGGGGGGGGAGAAGGCCCGGCTGCTGCTTGCCCGGCTGATGGCGAAGGAATCGAACCTCCTGATCCTCGACGAACCGACCAACGACCTCGATATCGAGACACTCGATTTGCTGCAGGAACTGGTCGCCGAGTTCGACGGCACGGTGATCCTCGTGAGCCACGACCGGGATTTCATCGACCGGGTCGCGACCACGACTGTCCTGGCCGAGGGCGACGGGCGCTGGACCGTCTACGCAGGCGGCTGGACCGACATGCAGGCCCAGCGCGGCGGTGCGGGTGGGACATCTCCGTCCCAGCGCGGCGCATCAAAGGCGAAGCCGACACCCAAGTCCGCCAAGGCGCCGAAACCCACTGAGCCTGCAAAGGCCAACCCGGTCAAGCTTGCAGCGCTCGAGGCGGATATGGAACGTCTGAGCATGGAGATTGGCAAGCTCGAGGCGTTCCTCGCCGATCCCGACCTCTACACCACCGCCCCTGACAAGTTCGCGAAGGCGACCGAGGCTCTGGCGGAGCGTCAGGACCGGCTGGCGGCGGTCGAGGAAGAGTGGCTCGACCTCGGCTGACCGGGCGTGCCCGGGTCTCTCACGGCATTGTAAGCACCGCGTGATGTGCAGGGTGATAGGGTCGCGCCACACGCAACCCTACGGAGAGTGTCCATGCGCCGTCTCGCCCTGCTTCTCGTCTTGCTGCCCGGACTGGCCTTCGCGGGCCCCCTGACCGAGCGGGAGGGGTGGGTCGTCATGCCGACCGACAAACCCTATCAGGAGCTCATCGATGCGGTGAAGGCGGCGGTGAAGGCCAACCGCTACGGCGTGGTCACGGAGGCTGGCCCGACCGGCATGGCTCGGTCCCGCGGAATTGAGATCCCGGGCAACCGGGTGATCGGCGTTTTCAACAACGACGTCGCCGTCCGCGTACTCGCCCTCAGCACCGCAGCGATGATCGAGGCACCGATCCGGATGTACGTGACCGAGGACGAAGGAGGGACCGCGATACTCAGCTACAAGACGCCGTCGCTGGTCTTCGCACCGTATATGGAGGAGGGCGGGTCGGAGCTCGGCGCCATTGCCAACGAGCTTGATGATGCGTTCAGCACCATCGCGGCGGCAGCGGTGGAGTGATGGTCCGGCCCTTGTCGCCTCAGATCAGCGGCACGAACGGCACGCCACAGGCGGACAGGATGAGAGCTGCGGAAAGCAGGAGAGAAATACGGAGCATGTTACGAGTCCCTTGAACAGTTGATGCTGCCAGAGGCAGCCATTTTTCCGGGGAATGCAACGTTTTTGTCGGACCTCATGACAGGTTTCGACAGTCCGGTCGGCCGAAGGGCACAGGTGCCCCGTAAGGTCGCCAAGCGGGAGCGGCCCTGGGGAGGGCACGAACGCTCCAAACATGGGGAACCGGCCCGAACGGGCCGAAAGTTTTTGGGGGTACTACAATGATCAGACTGATGTTTGTTGCCTGCGGGTTTGCAGGACTCTCCGGCTGTGTCGCACCGCTTGCCATCGCGGCCAACACCGTTGCGAATGAGGCAATTTCCACCGTGAGCAAGCCGACAGTCAGCGTCACCGGCGCCGATCTCACCGACCTTGCGACGTGGGACGAGACCTATCCGATCCGCGCACTTTCCGTCACCGGCGGCGAGGACTGGACCTGCGCCGCGGGGGAGGCGGGCACGGATGTGTGTGTGCCCGAGGAGGACATGCCCTCCAACGAGGAGGATCTCGCCTTCACACCGACGGCCCTCTTTTCGTGCAGCTACGGCACCGGCGGCCCGATCACGAGCGCTGTCGCCCAGGATGAGACGACGCTCTACTGCAAGCAGGTGTGAGCGTCAGACATCCACATCCTCTACGAACCGGGCGTTTTCCTGGATGTACTGGAAGCGAAGTTCGGGCTTCTTGCCCATCAGACGCTCCACAAGTCCGCCAGTTTCGCCCGGTTCGTCATCATCGATCACGACCTTGATGAGGAGGCGCTTTTCTGGGTCCATGGTGGTGTCCTTGAGGTCCTTGGCGTCCATTTCGCCGAGGCCCTTGAACCGGCTGATGTCGATCTTTCCCCGTCCGCCGAGGCCGCTGGCCAGAAGCTGGTCTTTCTCCGCGTCATCGCGGGCATAGACGGTCTTTGCCCCCTGCTTGAGCCGGTAGAGTGGCGGTGCAGCGAGGTAGAGGTGGCCCTGGTCGATCATCGGGCGCATCTGGGTGAAGAAGAACGTCATGAGAAGCGAGGCGATGTGAGCCCCGTCCACATCCGCGTCGGTCATGATGATGACCTTGTCGTAGCGCAGATCGTCGGTGCGGAACTTGGTGCCGAGCCCGACACCGAGCGCCTGGCAAAGATCGGCAATTTCCTGATTGGTGCCCAGCTTCGAGCTTGCCGCTCCCATCACGTTGAGGATCTTCCCGCGCAGGGGAAGGAGCGCCTGGGTCTTGCGGTCCCGCGCCATCTTTGCGGAACCACCGGCGCTGTCGCCCTCGACCAGGAAGATTTCGGTTCCGTCGCGGGTGCTCGTGGAACAGTCGACGAGCTTTCCCGGAAGGCGCAGTTTCTTGGTCGCGGACTTGCGCTGCGTTTCCTTGTCCGCCCGGCGACGGAGCCGCTCCTCCATCCGCAGGATAAGGTAGTCGAGGATCGCGCCCGCTGATTTGGGGTCGGACGCGAGCCAGGTGTCGAACCGGTCGCGGACAGCGTTCTCCACGAGCCGGGCAGCCTCCGTCGTCGCGAGCCGGTCCTTGGTCTGGCCCACGAACTCGGGCTCGCGGATGAAGACGGAGATCATCGCGCACCCGCCGGCCTGCACATCCTCCCGCGTGATGTCCTTGGCCCGGCGGGCCTTGGCGAGATCCCCGTAGGCACGGATGCCTTTCGTGATCGCTGCCCAGAACCCGGATTCGTGCGTCCCCCCTTGCGGCGTCGGCACGGTGTTGCAGTAGCTTGAGACGAAGGCGTCCCGTGCGGGTGTCCAGTTGATCGCCCACTCGACGGAGCCTGCCGTGTCCGGACCGAAACGCTCCGCGAAATCGACCTTCCCGGCGAAGGCCTGAGCCGCGTAGGTCTCGCTGCCTTCGAGCTGTTCCTTGAGATAGTCCGACAGGCCACCCGGGAACCGGAAAGAGGCCTCCGCCGGTGTCTCGTCTTTCTCGCCTATTAACTCTGGCGCGCACTTCCAGCGGATCTCGACGCCGGAGAAAAGGTAGGCCTTGGACTGTGCGATCTTGTGGAGCCGGGCAGGTTTGAACCGGGCCGACGCGCCGAAGATCTGGGCGTCCGGGTGAAAGATCACCGCTGTGCCGCGCCGGTTCGGGGCCTGGCCGATCTCACGTAAGGGGCCCTGGGGAATGCCGCGTGAAAAGCTCTGGGCATAGAGCATCCGGTTACGCGCGACCTCCACCGTCATGTCGTCGGAGAGCGCGTTGACGACGGAGATGCCCACACCGTGCAGACCCCCCGAAGTCTGGTAGGCCTTGCCCGAGAACTTGCCACCCGAATGCAGCTCGCACAGGATGACTTCCAGCGCAGATTTTTTCGGGAACTTCGGATGCGGATCGACCGGGATGCCGCGGCCATTGTCGGTGATGCGCACGGCACCATCGGATCGGAGCTCAACCTCGATCCGGGTGGCGTGCCCCGCGACGGCCTCGTCCATGGCATTGTCGAGCACTTCGGCGACCAGATGATGCAGCGCCCGGTCGTCGGTGCCGCCGATATACATGCCCGGCCGCATGCGGACAGCCTCCAACCCCTCCAGCACCTCGATGGAAGAGGCGTTGTAGGACTGGTCGTCGACGAAGAGGTCGTTCGGTGCGGCCATTGGGCTCTCTTTCCGAATCTGGTGTGCTCGATGGCCGCATTAGACCAGATGTTGGGGGGCAGGTGCAATTGGACACCCTTCGAATGTCAGATGCGCCCTCCCGAACGGAATCACGTCGAAGGCGCCGTGCGAGCGGCGGTCCGTCTCGGCGGGTTGGCGCTTTGGTTTTCCACGCGAGCAGATCCTCCTGCACGCGGGCGTGAGGGATAAAGCGCATTGTCGAGATGTTCGAGCGCCATCCCGCGGGCCACCGCCCGCCCGGCTCCGAATGAGAAGTTCACCAGCGCTTGCAGTTTGGTCCCGGCGGCGTATGTACGGAAGCACCACGTGATCAAGGAGCCCCCCATGAGCGAAGAAAACAAGGACAACAAGGAAGAGCAGGACGCAGGCTCCCTCGGTGCACGGCTGATCAAGGCGCGTCAGGTGCTGATCTGTGAGGAGATCAGCCAGAAGATGGCATTGCGCGTCGTTGCCCAGCTTCTCGCACTTGCCCACGAATCCGACGACGACATCACCCTGTTCCTGAATTCCCAGGGCGGGCATGTGGAGGCGGGCGACAGCATCCACGACATCATCCGGTTCATCAAACCGCGGGTGCGCATCATCGGCACCGGCTGGGTGGCGAGCGCGGGCACGCACATCTTCCTCGCCGTGGATAAGGAAGATCGGGTCTGCCTGCCCAACACCCGCTTCCTCATCCACCAGCCCGCGGGCGGCGTCGGTGGTCAGGCGACGGATATCTCCATCCAGGCGCGCCAGATCGAGGCGACGCGCACCCGGCTTGCAAAGACGATCTCTGAAGCGACGGGCCAGCCGTTCGAGCGGGTGATGGAGGATATCGACCGCGACTACTGGATGAACACGGCGGAGGCCATCGAATACGGTATCGTTGACCGGGTCATCACAACCTCCGACGAGATGGCGTGACCCTGTGGTGGCGGGTCAACTTCCCGCCGCCGCCAGAAACCGACCGATCCGCTCTGCTACGGTGTCCGGCGCCTGGTGATGCAACCAGTGATCCACGCCGGGCAGCACGTCGATCCTGAGATCTTCGCACAGATCGCCGAGGCCCTCGTGGGCCTCGGGCAACAGGGCGGTGTCGTTCTCTCCCCACAGCAGCAGGTGAGGCAAGCGGATCCGCAGTGCCTCCGCATCCAGTTGGGGAAGCTCCGCGTTCGGAATCGGCTCTCCTGGCTTGGCCACCGGCAGCGGGCTCGCCCGGTACCAGGACAGCATGCCCTCGAGCGCGCGGGGACGAGCCCACTCACGCAGATAGAGCTCCGCCACAGCGCCAGTCAGCCAAGACATGTCCATGTGGGCGGCGAAGAGCGCGCGAAGCTTGGCGAACTCATCCGCGCGCAGGATCTCCTCGACCCCTTTGGACCGCAGCCACGGAATGTACTGGCTGGCCCGGCTTTGCGCTCCACCAGCCGCCAGCGCGCGGAGGAAGGGGATCGGGTGGACGCCGTTCATCACCGTGAGCGTCCGCGTCAGATCCGGACGCATGAAGCCCATGCCGTAGGCGACCGCAGCACCCCAGTCGTGGCCAACGATGTGCGCATGACTGTGGCCGGAGGCCTCGATCACATCGGCCACGTCGTCGACCAGCGGGCGCAATGCGAAGCCGCTCAGGTCGGGTTCCGGGTTGTGGCTCACACCGAACCCCCGCTGGTCAAACGCAAGGCACGATAGTCCCGGCGGCATCGCCTGCATGACGGGGACCCAGGCGTAGCTGTGCTCCGGAAATCCATGGAGGAACAGGACGAGCGGTGCGCCGGGCACGTCCCGCCGCAAAACGCGTGTCGGGCTGCCGTTCAGGGTGACGCGGGTTTCGATGATCGACGGGGGCAGGGGGATCATACGGCGGGTTCCAGTCCAGCCCTCAGGGCAGCACCACCCTTGTAGGCATGTTGTGCGGGATCGAGCTCGTCGAACGCGGCGCGCAGCCCGGCCTGCTCCTCCGCCGACAGGCTCGCGACCGGGCAGAGGTCGGTCTTGATGGAGAACACCACATCCCCTGTGCGGGGCAGACGCAGAAGGGTCTGCCGCTCCACCCGCAGCCATGTGGGAGCCGCAGATTCCTCTCGTTTGGGCGCGTTTTCCCGCCGAGGGGCGTGGAGCTCCGCATCCGGGTAAAGCAACCAATTCGCCCGCCACAGCGGGCGGTCCACCCGCAACCCGTCGAAGAGCCGCTGCACACGCTTGGCAAGGTCGCCCGCGTAGAAGGGGACCGGCTCGTGGATCGAGGTCAACGGACGGCCCAGTTTTTCCGACAGGGTCCAGTGCGAGGGAAAGCAAAGGACACCGGCGATCAGGCGGTGTTCCTGTTCCTCTTCGTCGCGACGGAGGAGCAAGAGATCCTCCTGCACGAGCCGACCGAGGAAGGCCATCGTCGGTTCCGCTTCCCGGCGCAGCGAGCGTCCGCAGGGCCGCGTGATTCCGCGCCGCTCGATCCGGTAGCCCGGGTCGTTCGACAGGTGCTTGAGAACGAGGGACGCCAGTTCCGCCACGCCATCCTTGGCGCCCTCCAGAACGCCCACTGAGTCGGTGTCTGATCGCGCGATCAGCCGGTCCCGATAGGCCATCTGGTCGGCGAAACACGCATCCCGCTGCAACCATGCCTCCGCATCCAGAGGTTGCATTCCGGGAGGCGTCCGGGTGGCACGGTGCATCCATGGCGTCAGGCTTGGACTGGATAGCGTCAGCGCCATCCCCGGCTAGATCGCCTCGCTATCCGGCGTATCGTCCCGCGTTTGCGCGGGAATCGGGGAGATATTGGAGCGTTCGACCCTGGGTGCGCCATCGACCGTCTGACGCGCACGTTCGAGCGCCTCAGCCGTCTCTTCATAGCCGTACCTGATCGCGCGTACACGCAGGCGTTGTATCTCTTCGGACAGACGCTGGCTCTTGGTGCTGCGCAGCTTGTCATCCCGTAAAAGACTGTGCGGACGGTCAGTCATGGAAACCCAATCGGTCGGTTGCTGGGCGGAAGCTTAGCTGAGCAAAGCGCGCCACATCAACCGAATTTTCCCCTTGAATTTCAATGCGGAATGCCGAGTGACCGGGATGACCCCCTGGTCATTCTCGGCGGAAAACCGCCCTCCGTTCGCGACACCGATGCGACGAAAATGGAACAGCCAGTGGTCTGAACAGCCTCGACACTCGATCTCACCCAACGTCAGAAGAGGGATCGATCATGACGACGCACTACGCTGATTTTCGCAAGATCACGCCGGGTCTGCGACCGGATGGGACACCCGATGATGACGACCGGGTGGAGATCGGCCCGACGCCTCTTGCCTTCGCCGAATGGGCGGATGCGGGGCTCGACGCGCCGGATCTGGCGAAGATGCGTCAAGCACGGCTCGACCGTCTGTGCGCCGCGCTGCAGGCGCGGGACTATGGCGCGATCCTGTTGTTCGACCCGTTGAACATCCGCTACGCCTCCGACACCACGAATATGCAATTGTGGAACGCACATAACCCGTTCCGCGCCTGCCTCGTTACCGCCAGCGGCTACATGATCGTGTGGGACTTCAAGGGGGTGAGAGGTCTGCTCACCGCGCACAATCCGCTTGTGCGGGAAACCCGGATCGGGTCCTCCTCCTTCTTCTACTTCTCCAACGGGGACTCCACCCAGTCCCGTGCCGCCGCGTTCGCCGCCGAGGTGGAGGCGGAAATGCAGATCCATTGCGGCAGCAACCGGAGGCTCGCAGTGGACAAGATCATGGTCCACGGGCTGCGCGCGCTGGAAGCGCGCGGCATGACCGTGATGGAGGGCGAGGAGGTCACGGAGAAGGTCCGCGCCGTCAAGACACCCGAGGAGATCAAGGCGATGCGGTGCGCGGTCAACGCCTGCGAAGCGTCCATCGCTGTGATGGAGGCCGCGGTCGAACCGGGCATGACCGAGGATGATGTCTGGGCCGTCCTGCATGCGGAGAACATCCGCCGGGGCGGCGAGTGGATCGAAACACGGCTTCTCGCTTCAGGCCCGCGCACAAATCCTTGGTTTCAGGAGTGCGGGCCACGGGTGCTGAAGGAAGGGGACATCCTCGCCTTCGACACGGACATGGTCGGCTGCTACGGCATGTGCACGGACATGAGCCGCACCTGGATCGTGGGCGACGCAGAACCGACGCGGGAGCAGGTGGAGATCTACCGCATCGCCCAGGAGCATGTTGTGACCAACAGCTCGATCATCGCGCCCGGTGTCCATCTACGGGATCTTACCCATGGCGGCCACTTGCTCCCTGAGGATCTGGTGCCTCAACGGTACGGCGCGAAGTTTCACGGTGTCGGACTCTGCGATGAGTGGCCCCTCGTGGTCTATCCCGAGGATTTCGAGGAAGGCGTCTTTGACTATCGACTGGAGCCGGGGATGATGCTGTGCCCTGAAGTCTATGCGGGCCGGGTCGGCGGCAGCTTTGGCATCAAGCTGGAAGACCAAGTTCTGGTGACAGAGACGGGTTACGAGGTGATGACGACCTATCCGTGGGATGCGCGCCTGATGGGCCATTAACCGATTGAAATAGACCCGCGCAGGGCGAGCGTTCTCAAGATCGGTTGCGGGCCTCAACGCCGTTTGCGCCATACTGCCGCGATCTGGCCACTGCCGCCCAAAAGCAGGGGCAGAGATGCGGGTAGGTCCTTGCCGTTCAGATAGAAGCCGTGGGTGTCAGAGTTGAAGCTGTTCGGCGGCGCGCCATTTTCGTCACACCGCAGCTTCGCGCTTAGGCCCGTTTCGATAGAGCCGGGGAAGGTGTCGACTGTGAAGCTGCCCTCCGCATTGCCGCTGCCAAAGATGACATTCGGAGTGATGTTCGCAGGAATGGCGACAACCGCGTTGTCAGCGTCTGAACACATAAATGCGCGCAACCAACGCGGCAACAGACTTCACGATCTTCATGGGAAGTCCTCAACTACACAGGCCCCCGCACACTTTCACGGTTAAGGCTTAGCTGTATGTTGGCCAGCGTCGGCCAAACACCTCAAAGACTTCTTCAGCGATTTTTCGCTCAATGGGCGCGTTTTCATGTTTCAGTTCCATCGCGCGAAGTCACATGGGCGAGAGACGCGGGCGTTGGGGGTATCGGCGCCTAAGCATTTTCCCACATGACGGTCACAACGGTCGCAGGGCCAAAGGAGGATGCGATGCCTACGGAAAAGCTAGAGTTCACCGGCCATAGCGGCGACCGGCTCGCGGCCCGGCTTGACCTGCCCGACGGGCCTCGGAAGGCGACCGCCCTGTTCGCACACTGTTTCACCTGCTCAAAGGATATCGCGGCCGCCCGCCGGATTTCCCAGCGTCTGGCGAGCCTCGGCATCGCCGTCCTGCGGTTTGACTTCACCGGGCTGGGGCATTCGGGCGGCGAGTTTGCCAACACCTCCTTCAGCTCGAACGTCGAGGATCTCGTGAGGGCAGCGGCGGATCTCGCCGGGCGCGGTCACGCCCCGGACATGCTGATCGGCCATTCGCTGGGGGGCGCGGCCGTGCTGGCCGCAGCCGCCCGGGTGCCGTCGGCGAAGGCTGTGGTGACCATCGGTGCGCCTGCGGACCCCGAACATGTCATCCACAATTTCGGTGCCAAGATCGGGGAGATCGAGTCGGCAGGGGCGGCTGACGTCGTTCTCGCCGGGCGCACCTTCACGATCGGGCGCGGGTTCATCGAGGATGTGCGTGCGACCTCCCTGAGGGCGGCGATCGGTTCGCTGAACAAGGCGCTGCTGGTCCTGCATGCGCCGAACGATGACACCGTGGGCATCAATAACGCCTCCGACATCTTCCTCGCCGCGCGCCATCCCAAAAGTTTTGTCACGCTCGACGATGCGGACCATCTGCTGACGCGGACCGAGGATGGCGAGTACGCAGCGGAGGTGATTGCTACCTGGTCACGCAAGTATCTCAAGCTGAATGAGGGGGCGAAACCCATCGGCGCGCCGGAGGGGATCGTGCGGGCATCCGAGGCGGATGCCGAAGGGTTCCTGCAGGACATCGCCATCGGGCCAAAGCATCATGTGCTGGCCGACGAGCCGGTGGCCTATGGCGGCACGGATCTGGGTCTTACGCCCTATCAGTTCCTGTCGGCGGGGCTCGCGGCCTGCACGTCGATGACCGTCCGGATGTACGCCCGGCGCAAGGGCTGGCCGCTCGACCACATCTCGGTCGATGTGACCCATGACAAGGTCCACGCGAGCGACTGCGAAACTTGCGACATGTCGGAGAGCAAGATCGACCAGTTCGTCCGGGAGGTAACCTTCGAAGGTCCGCTGAACGATGAACAAAGGGAACGACTTTTGCAGATCGCCGACAAATGTCCGGTGCACAGAACTCTGGAAGGTCAGGCCAATGTCGTCACGCGCCTGAAGGAGTACGCAACTTGATGTATCCAACAGGAATAATTTCGGGATCCAGGTCTCAAATGCAGATGCAAAAGAGAGATGATTCGTTTCTTGGATATGCTGGGTGTAACAGAAGAAGGGATATCTTCTGGCTATTCCCATTTCACGATCTCGCGTCGGGATCGGAGTAATGGGAGACTTTACCATGTCTAAGTCCAAGTTTGCTTTCATCGCACTCGCCGCAATTGCATTGCCGACAGGTGTCTTTGCGGACATCACGCAGAACAATTTCAGCATCGAGCTGGAGGATACGAGTGTCACCCAGGCCAGCTTCACCGATGTGTCGGGCTGGACGATCACGGCGGGGCAATTGCCGTCGCAAGAGGCGATTTCGGTCGTGTTCGACAGCAAGGACAATCCCAAGGCGCTCGACTTCATCGTGCCTGCGGATCGAAAGAACAGCTCCACGGTTGCAGACACCTATGTCGGGTGGACCGCCCACCGCGTGGCCAACGGACACAAGTCCGGCACCGACAAGCCGGGATCCATGAACTTCGCTTTCCAAGGCACGCTCACCCTGAATTCGGATTCGTTTTCCAACTTCAGCATCGGCCAGCAGGGCGGCGACTTTTCCAACAACTGGTGGATCGGTGTGTCCGGGCAGGCGGGCTCCGGGGACGATAACGGAAAGGCAAACCTGTGCCTGACCGGACAAAGCGGGACGGTTTACCAGATGATGGTGACCGGCCAGCACAACGTGAAGGTAAAGGCGCTCAGCGGGTCGGAGACCTGCGGCTCCAGCAGCTAACGCGACCTTGGACATGGGCGCCGCGGCGTCCATGTCCCGATTTTGGGGGAATGACACTTGGGGGAGTTGTCATGATTATTGAAGGCATGCGGTACAGCTCGGTCACGGCGGCATTCGTGCCGGTCGCGGTCGCCTCGGAACCGGAGGAGCAGCAAGCTTCACGCGCCCATCGTTTGACGGACGCACCGGAGATGGCGATGTGCCTGAGGGACTTTGACGGGCTGACCGACGACTTCGATTTCGAGCCGCTCACCGTCAGATCCGGCCTTTAGGGGTGCACGTCGGGTCGTCCCGGTCTAGACACACGGCAGGCAGTCGTCGGGTGCACCATGACCGGGTTCAAATCCTATGTGATCTGCACGGCGCCGCGAAGCGGCAGCACCCTGTTGTGCGAGATGCTCAAGGCGACGGGGCAGGCAGGCGTGCCCGCGTCCTACTTCCATCGACCCTCCCTCGATGTGTGGGCGGAAAAGTTCGATGTCTCGGAGCGGTCCGACGCAGCGCGGTTTGAGGCGGTTCTAGAGGCGGTGCGCCACGCGGGAACCGGTGCAACCGGAGTGTTTGGCCTCAGGCTTCAGGCCCACAGTCGAGACTATTTCTTTCAGCGATTGCAGGAGTTTTGCCCGGCTCCTTCAGACCTAGCTGCGTTGCAGGGTGTCTTCGGCACGACACGTTTCGTCTGGCTGCGGCGGGCGGACAAGCTCGCGCAGGCGGTGTCCCTGGTGAAGGCTGAACAGACCGGGCTTTGGCATCGCGCCCGGGACGGCAGCGACTTTGAGCGGATCGGCCCGCCCGCAGATCCGGAGTTCGATGCGGACCGTCTGCTCCAGGTGGCACGGGAAATGGTTGAGCAGGACCTCGCATGGTGGGATTGGTTCGCACGGGAAGGGATCGAACCCCTCGAGCTGACCTACGAAAATCTCGCCGAGGATCCATCCGGAGTGCTGCGCCAGGTGTTGGAGAGCCTCGATCTCAACCCCGCGCTCGCCTTGGGTGTCGTTCCCGGTGTGGCGAAGCTCGCCGATGCGGTGAGCCTCGACTGGCTCACACGGTTGCGCGCACTCGACCAGACGCGCTGAGGAGCTCAGTCCTCGTCCTTCAGCAGGTCCCCGTTGCGGCGCACCAGCGTGGCGCGCAGGTCGTGCATGGCCATGAAGAGGGCAGGCGACGTCTCCCTGATGTCGCCGTCGGAGGCCTTCGACTGGGCCCATTGTGCGCCCTTGTGGAGCGCCTCGATCAGCAGATCGATCTCGGTGCGTTCCCTTTCCGCAACCAGCGTGCGGCGTGCAGCGATCCAGGCTTCCATCTCCGCCCGCTCCGCATCTGTCGGCACTTGCTGCCCGTGGGGCTTGATCTCTCCGTTCCGGACCGTGACCACGGCGATCTGCACCATGTCGAGGCGGCGATGGCGGTTTTCCGTGTCGATCCGGTAGACCGCCGCGCCGTTATCCTTGGTCCGGAAGTAGAGACCGTCGAGCGTCATGTAAGGCTCGCGGTGAAACGCTGGATGCGGGTGCATGCCTCCTCGAGCACGGCATCGGAGGTGGCGTAGCTCACCCGGAAGGCCGGTGAGGTGCCGAACGCGCCGCCGAAAACAACGGCCACGCCCTCCGCCTCCAGCAGCTCACTGGCGAAGGTCTCGTCCGTGTCGATGACAACACCTCCAGCGGTCTTTTTCCCGATGCAGCCGACGATGGAAGGATAGACATAGAACGCGCCCTCCGGCGTCGGGCAGGTGATCCCGGCGGCCTGGTTGAGCATGCTCACCACCAGATCCCGGCGGCGCTGGAAGGCGACTCGGCTTTCGGTAATGTAGTCCTGCGGACCGTTGAGCGCCTCAAGTGCCGCGTACTGGCTGATGGAGCAGGGGTTTGATGTGGACTGGCTCTGCACCTTGCGCATTGCGCCGATCAGCTCCTTCGGCCCGCCCGCATAGCCGATCCGCCAGCCGGTCATCGCATAGGCCTTGGACACACCGTTGCAGGTAAGCGTGCGGTCGTAGAGCTTCGGTTCCACCTCCGCCGGGGTGGCGAAGGTGAAGGGCTCGTAGACGATATGCTCATACATATCGTCGGTCATGATCCAGACGTGGGGGTGCCTCAGCAGCACATCCGTGAGGCCCTTAAGCTCCTCCGCCGTGTACCCCGCGCCCGACGGGTTGGAGGGGGAGTTGAAGATGAACCACTTCGTCTTTGGCGTGATTGCGGCCTCGAGCTGCTCCGGCGTGATCTTGAAGCGGGACTCGAGCGTCGCCTCGACGGTCACCGGCTCCCCGCCCGCGAGCAGCACCATATCAGGGTAGCTCACCCAGTAGGGCGCCGGGATGATCACCTCATCGCCCGGGTTCAGGGTCGCGACCAGCGCGTTGTAGAGGATCTGCTTGCCCCCGGTCCCGACGGAGATCTGGTCGGGCGTGTAGGTCAGCCTGTTTTCCCGCTGGAACTTGTCGCAGATGGCCTGCTTGAGCTCCGGGATGCCGTCGGGTGCGGTGTACTTGGTCTTGCCCTCGTCCATCGCCCGCTTGGCCGCATCCTTGACGTTCACGGGCGTGTCGAAATCGGGCTCCCCGGCGCCAAGGCCGATGACATCCTTCCCGGCCGCCTTCAGTTCACGCGCCTTGTTCGTCACCGCGATGGTCGGGGACGGTTTGACGCGGGCAAGGCTGTCGGCGAGGAAGGGCATCGGTCACTCCATTTCGTGCGGGTTTCGGATGTCAGTTAGCGGACGGGCAGGGGGGCAATCAAGCAAAGAGGGGTCCACAGGAGCGCAAGGACTGTCGTTTTTCGCACCTGCACCATGGACCGGACATGTTAGGACACGTTAAACACCCGACATGCCGGAGAGTGACGACCATGGATGATATGATGACCGAGATAAATGCGGAGACATACTACCATGAGGACACGGCAACGTTCGGGGACAGGGTTGCGGCGGCCCGCGAGGCGGCGGGGCTGACCCAGGCCAAACTCGCGCGCAGGCTCGGCGTAAAGAAATCCACCATCGAGAACTGGGAGGCCGATCGGTCAGAGCCTCGAGCCAACCGTCTCCAGATGCTCGCAGGCATCCTCAACGTGTCCATCATCTGGCTGATGAGCGGCCATGGCGACGGTGTGGAGATGGAGCCGGAGACGTTCAGCGAGGGTGACGATCTGCGGGACGTGCTGGCGGAAGTCTCCGCCCTGCGCGCCGAGTATGTGCGAATGACAGAACGCCTTGCGCGGCTGGAAAAACGGCTGCGCGGCCTCGCGGGATGAGCGGGCCGACCCCGTTCCACCTCGCCTTCACAGTCCGGGATCTCGACAGCACCCGCGCGTTCTATGGCGGTGTTCTGGGATGCGAGATGGGGCGCTCGGCCCCCACTTGGCAGGATTTCGACCTTTTTGGCCACCAGTTGAGCGCCCATGTCGGCCCGGTGTCCGAGGCCGCAGGCGGTGCCGTCGACGGTGATACGGTGCCCGTTCCCCATTTCGGCGTGGTTTTGCCCATGTCCGCGTGGGAGAGGGTTGCGGACCGCCTTAAATCCCGCGATATAGCGTTCCTGATCGCGCCCCGCATCCGGTTCGCTGGCGAACCGGGGGAGCAGGGGACCTTCTTTGTCCGGGACCCGTCCGGAAACACGCTTGAATTCAAGGGGTTCATGGACGGGGGCCAGCTCTTCAAGGGGTAGATTCATGCCCGTCGGTGTCGACTACGGTGGAACCAAGATCGAAGCCATCGTGCTGTCGGATGCGGGCGAGGCACTGGCCCGTCAAAGGGTGCCGACACCGCGCGGAGACTATCCTGGGTCGATCAGCGCAATCGCGGATCTTGTGCGACAGGTGGAGGCGGAGGCGGGCACCGCGCCGCAGCCTCTCGGCATCGGCATTCCCGGCGCCGTCGGCCCGGACGGCCGCGTGTTCAACGGCAACTCCACCTGGCTGATTGGCCAGCCCCTCGCGGAGGATCTGGGGGCGGCACTCGCTCGTCCGGTGATCGCGGGCAACGATGCCAACTGTTTCGTTCTGTCCGAGGCCATCGATGGTGCGGGAGCGGGGGCAGCGACGGTCTTCGGCGCAATCCTCGGGACCGGCGTCGGCGGGGCCATTGTGGTCAATGGCCGCATCGTGAACGGCAACAGCGGTATGGCGGGCGAGTGGGGTCATTCGCAGCTGCCCATCGCGGACCCGGATGAATTTCCGGGCCCCGACTGTTTTTGCGGACGCAAAGGGTGCGTGGAACAGTGGCTGGCCGGTCCGGGCCTCGAGGCGGACTATGCCCGGTCTGCTGGGCTTGAACCCGGCACAGGCCCCCGTGTGCCCGAGATCGTCGCCCGGTCGCAAGCCGGAGAGGCGACGGCCACAACGGCGATCACGCGCCATCGAGATCGGCTGGGCCGTGCCCTCGCCTCTGTCGTCAACGTGCTCGACCCGGACGTCATCGTCCTCGGCGGCGGGGTGTCAAACCTGCCCCGTCTAGCGGAGAACCTGCCGGACACGATGCGCCCCTACATGTATTCCCAGAAGTCCACCGTAAGGGTCGTCCGCGCCCGGTTCGGCGACAGTTCCGGCGTGCGCGGTGCCGCACGCCTTTCCCGGGAGGTCGCCGCATGAGCGAAACCCACGAACACCGTCTGAAGCGCCTGCGCATCCGTGCCTGGCGCCGGGGCACCAAGGAGATGGATCTGATCCTTGGCAGCTTTGCCGACGCTCATCTCGACAGCCTCGACAGCGCCGAACTGGACGCTCTCGAGGCGCTGATGGCCGAAAACGACCAGGATCTCTACGTCTGGATGAGTGGGCGCATGCCGCCGCCGGAGGAGCATGCGTCGATGATCGCCCGGATCATGGAGCCGGGACAAAGCGACGCCAAATAGTCGAAAAGTTTGTACGATTAACCGTTTGTTGGCGAGTTTCGCCCACCGTCGCCCCTCGTAACCGCAACGAGTGGAGACCTTCATGTCTGACCTTTCGGAGTTGCCGCGCGTGCCGGAGGCGGACGCGGCGACCGACTTTACCCGAACCTATCTCGACGCGCTGTCGATGGTGGAACGCCTCCATCGCCTGCTTCTCGATGTGATCAAGGATGAATTCGAGCGGCTGGGCCTGCTCGATATCAATGCCGTGCAGGCGCTTTTGCTGTTCAACGTGGGCGACAATGAAGTCACCGCAGGCGAGCTCAAGAGCCGCGGCTATTATCAGGGGTCGAACGTCTCTTACAACCTCAAGAAGCTCGTGACCGCAGGCTACATGCACCATCAGCGGTGCGAGGTCGACCGGCGCGCCGTGCGCGTGCGGCTGACGGACAAGGGGGTGGAGGTGCGGCGCATCGTGGCCGATCTCTTCGACCGGCACGCGGACGGCATGCGGGATCGCAAGATCATCAGCCGGGACCGGTTCTTTGAAATGAACAACGACATGCGCCGGATGGAGCGGTACTGGACCGAGCAGATCCGCTACATCTACTGACAGTTACTGGCCGTGGGGGCCCGCCGCGCCGCGTAGAAAGCGCGTGCGCAGGTTGGGGACCAGAGCCGGCACCCGGTCGCGATACTCCGCGTGGCCCGGGCGCGTTTCCCCCAGACGACGATCAAGGATCGTGACGCCGGACAGGCGCATCAGGATCCAGGTCTGTGCTGCGGCGTTCAGAGGTGCCCAGAGCACCCCGATCTCGACCGCGATCAACGCGATACCCCACCAGAACAGAACCTCTCCCAGATAGCTGGGATAGCGCACGATGGCCCGCAGCCCGGTCGTCAGCAGCCCTCCATGGGGCGTGTCGCGCCGAAACTTGTCGAGTTGGCGGTCGCTGATCGCCTCGATGGTGAAGCCCGCAAGGGCGATCATCGTGCCCAGGATCATCAGAGGGCCCACCGGCGCATCGGGCTGCCGGACGGCGGCGAGCGCCCCGAGGGAGAGCAGAACCTGCAACACACCCTGAAGGACGAAGACCATGAACAGGCTCTTCCACCAGAAAGATGTGCCGCGAAACTCCCGCATCTCCCGATACCGGCCATCCTCGACACCTTCGCGGATCCGACGACGGCCCAGAACCATGCCGAGGCGAAGCCCCCACACGAGGATCAGAGCGACGATCGCCTGCGCGTGGGGATCCATGGACGCCCCCGACAGGATCCACATTGTGGCCACCATGACCGCAAAACCCGGACCCCACCAGAAATCCACGATGCTCGCATCGCGGCGGATCAGGCTGATCGGCCAGAGCACAAGGAAGCCGGCCATGCCGAGGCTTGCAACAATAAGATAGTCGGTCATCCCGCCTCACGTCTCAAATGCGCGATCCACAGCGCGAATCGCTTTCTTTGACCGGGTATACGCAAGCGGGATCAAGTTGGATTTCACTGCGCTATCGTTGCGGAAATCGTTCAACTTGACCCTGAAACCCCTCGTGCCGCCGTTTTCAACAAGGGTGTTGTTTGTTATGCTTTATTCGCGCCACAAAGATATCAAACAGTTGCACTTCTAAAGCAGCGGCGCGAATGTGAGGCAAAGGCAGTTTCCGGGGCGGGTCAGCACGGTGGTCGACGATACACAATCGTTGAGAGGTTTTGACGCATATCACATCTCCCTGGGGGATGAGATGCGCGGTGAACGTGCGACCATGGGTAAGTCCCTCCTCGACGTGCAGCGGGAGTTGCGGATCAAGGCAGCCTACGTCTCCGCGATCGAGAATTCGGATCTGAGTGTCTTCCCCAATCACGGTTTTGTCGCAGGCTATGTCCGGTCCTATGCCCGCTATTTGCAGATGGATCCGGAGGACGTCTACGAGCGGTTCTGCTACGAAAGCGGCTTCGAAGGCGTCAATGCGCACATGCTGCCCCGGGAGGGGCGGCGCAGCGGGGGACAGAACCCGCAGCTCGGTTTCAATGACGACCAGCTCACGCAATCGAAGATCGGTGCTCTGGTCGCCGCATCCTCCTCCTTTGACATCGCTGCATCCCTTTCCGGCCTCGCCTCGATCCTCGTGCTCGGCGGCCTGATCGCGGGGCTTGGCTACGGCGGATGGAAGGTCCTGCAGGAGGTGCAGCGTGTGGAGCTGACACCGACCGCTCAGGCAACCCCACAGGACGAGACGCTTGCGGACTTCAGCACGCCAACATTCTCCCCCGGTGCGCCGGACACACCGAGCGTCACCCGGACTGACAGGCTGACAAATCTCTACGAGCCCGCACCCCAATCGCCTCCGAAGATCGACCCTCGCGACGGGCCCATCGCGCAGATTGACCCGAACCTGGTGGGCAGCTTCCCCGGGGAACCGCTGCTCGAACCGGCGATCCCGACCGAGAACCTGATGATAGACCTCGCGCTTGGTCCCCGCGTCGACAGGCTCGATGAGACGCTGCTCAACGCGACCTTCGCCCGGGCGGAGGAGGAAGAGCAGAACTTTATCGAGGTCGTGGCCGTACAGGCCGCGTGGGTGCGCGTCTCGCTCGCGAACGGTGCCAAGCTGTTTGAGAAGATCCTCGAGCCCGGTGAGGCCTACCGCCTGCCTGAAGGGGTTGAGGAACCGCTCCTGCGCGCAGGCAATGCGGGTTCGGTCTACATCCGTCTCGGCGGGCAACACTACGGCCCGCTCGGTGATGGGCCGCGGGTGGCGAAGAATGTTTCGCTGATCCGCGAGGATGTGCTCGACACCTGGTCCGAGGCGGCACTCAGCGCAAAGGACCGTGCCGTCCTGCAAACGGCGGTGGCCGAGGCTCAGTAGCGGCGATCTGTCCATTGAAATGGACGGAGGCTGATGACAACTCCCTGACAAGCCCCTATCGTCGCGCCCGCGGACCGCGCCAAACCGGAGGGTACCTCCCATGCAGAACCACATCCGTCCCTGGAAGAACATCGACCGTCGCGTCTCTCGCCAGATCCATGTGGGACCCGTGCCGGTGGGGGGCGATGCGCCGATCACCGTGCAGACGATGACCAACACGCTGACCACGGATGCAAAGGCGACGATTGAGCAGGTGCTGGCCTGCGCGGCTGCGGGTGCGGACATCGTCCGCGTCTCCGTGCCGGACAAGGAGTCGAGTGTGGCACTCAGGGACATCGTTCGCGAAAGCCCGGTTCCCATCGTTGCGGACATCCATTTTCATTACAAACGCGCCATCGAAAGTGCGGAGGCCGGGGCCGCCTGCCTGCGGATCAATCCGGGTAACATCGGATCCGAGGAACGGGTGCGGGAGGTGATCAAGGCGGCGAAGGACCATGGATGTTCCATGCGGATCGGTGTCAACGCGGGCAGCCTCGAAAAAGACCTCCTCGAAAAGTACGGTGAGCCATGCCCGGATGCCATGGTCGAGAGCGGGCTCGATCATATCAAGATCCTGCAGGACAACGATTTTCACGAATTCAAGATCTCCATGAAGGCGTCCGACGTGTTTCTGACCTCGGCCGCTTACATGGCGATTGCCGATGCGACGGACGCCCCGCTCCACCTCGGCGTGACGGAGGCGGGCGGACACTTCTCTGGCACAGTGAAGTCCGCCATCGGCCTTGGGAACCTCCTTTGGGCCGGGATCGGCGATACGATGCGGGTGAGCCTGAGCGCCGACCCGGTCGAGGAGGTGAAGGCAGGTTTCGAGATCCTGAAATCCCTCGGCCTGCGCCATCGGGGCGTTAACATCATCTCCTGCCCGTCATGCGCCCGTCAGGGCTTCGACGTGATCAAGACGGTCGCGACGCTCGAAGAGCGGCTAGAGCACATCAAGACGCCGATGAGCCTCAGCATCATAGGTTGCGTGGTGAACGGCCCCGGTGAGGCCCTGATGACCGATGTCGGCTTCACTGGCGGTGGTGCCGGGCATGGAATGGTCTACCTCGCAGGCAAACAGGACCACCGGGCGGACAACCAGACCATGGTTGACCACATCGTCGAATTGGTCGAAAAGCGTGCGGGGGAACTGGAGGCCGAGCGGGCCTCCGCAGATCAGGCAGCCGAATAAATCCATGAAGGTCTTCATCTTTATCGTCGTGCTTTGCACGCTCGTGCTGGGGGGCACTGGGATCATGCTGATCCGAACGACGGCGCATGATCCGGCCGAATGGCACGTGGATCCGTTGACCTTCCCCACGCCGGAGACGCCGAATACTTTTCGCGTGGCGCCCGAGATCGAGGGCTATGAGGCGGTCACGACGGAGCGGATCGACCAGCTCTCGCCGATCTACGACGCGAACCCCGCGATCATCTCCAAGGCCTGGGACGATTTTGTCCTGCGCCAGCCGCGCACGATCCGTATTGCCGGCAACCCTGAGGAGGGCTGGATGACCTACGTCCAAACCTCCGAGTTCTGGCGGTTCCCGGATTACATATCGGTCCTGTTCCTCGACCTTGGGAACGGCCAATCGACCATCGCGGTCTATTCCCGCTCCCGCTTCGGGTACGGTGACATGGGTGTGAACCAGGCGCGGATCAACGCGTGGCTAGAGCCGCTGGAGTCCTTCGTCGTCGAGACCCCGCTTTAGTCCGGACGACACGCAGCCCTCGCGCAGATCCCGCCAGGTCGGGTTGTTCTGCGACATCTCGCACCGGGCAAGGAAGCTTCTGCCGTAGATGTCGATGCAGATGACGTCGCCGAGTTCCCACCGGTCTCCACCCCCGTCAGTGCAGAAACATTCGATCGGCTCACCAGTCGCGGCGTTGCGTTTGACGCCATCCGCGCCTGCCGCTGTCGCGAGCAGGGTGAGCCCCAGAGAATAGGCGAGTATCCGTATCCGCATCCGTTCCTCCTGGCCTTGACGTGCCGTGCGGGGGGCTGCACACACGCACCATGATCCCCGCCGACAAAATTCACAGCATCCTGCAACGGTTCGCCTTCATCGAGGCCAAGATGGCTGAAGGACCCGCCGCAGAAGAAATGATAGCACTGTCTCGCGAATATTCCGAGTTGAGACCTGTCGCAGAGCAGGCGCAGGACTATCAGCGCCTCGTTGCCGACATCGAAGAGGCCGAAGCTATGCTTGAAGATGCGGAGATGCGGGAACTTGCGGAGGCCGAGCTTCCGTCCCTGCGTGAGGCTCTGCCGGGGGCGGAACGGGCGATGCAGCTCGCGCTCCTGCCAAAGGACGCGGCGGATGCACGGCCTGCAATCCTTGAGATACGGCCGGGAACGGGCGGGGATGAGGCAGCACTCTTCGCCGACGATCTGTTGCGCATGTATCAGCGCTACGCGGAGACCACCGGGTTGTCTTTTGAAATCATTGAGGAAGCCCGGACGGAGCTTGGCGGCGTCAAGGAGGTCGTGGCCTCCATCAAGGGGCAGAACGTCTTCGCCCGGTTGAAGTTTGAAAGCGGTGTGCACCGCGTGCAGCGGGTTCCGAGCACGGAAAGCGGAGGGCGCATTCACACCTCCGCCGCGACGGTCGCTGTGTTGCCTGAAGCGGAAGATGTCGACATCGAGATCCGGCAGGAGGACATCCGCGTCGACACAATGCGTGCCTCCGGCGCTGGCGGGCAGCATGTCAACACGACCGACAGCGCCGTGCGGATCACGCATTTGCCGACGGGAATCGTGGTGACCAGCTCCGAAAAGTCCCAGCACACGAATCGGGCAAAGGCGATGCAGGTCCTGCGCACCCGCCTCTACGATGCGCAACGGCAGGCGGCGGAGGCAGAACGATCTGCCGAGCGCCGCGGGCAGGTGGGCTCCGGCGACCGTTCGGAACGGATCCGGACCTACAATTTCCCGCAGGGCAGGGTGACCGATCACCGCATCAATCTCACGCTCTACAAGCTCGATCAGGTGATGGCAGGTGACCTCGCGGAGATCATCGAAGGGCTCACCGCAGCCGATCAGGCGGAGCGGCTCGCACGTCTCAATGACTGAGCACACCGTCGGCCGGGCGCTCGATGCAGCCCGTCGGATCCTTGCATCCGCCGGGGTGGAGGAGCCGTTGCGGGATGCGCGCAGGCTGCTGGGCCACCGGATCGGGCAGGCCCGATTGCTCGATGCCAAGGAAGCTCTGGGCGCTGACGAGGCAGCGGCATTCGAGCGGGACATCGCCTCGCGCGCGGCACGTCAGCCGGTTTCCCAGATCATCGGGTCACGGGAGTTCTGGGGACGGACGTTCAGCGTCACGTCCGACGTCCTCGACCCGCGGCCCGACACCGAGACGCTGGTCGAGTGCGCCCTGGCGGGACCGGCGCCCGTGCGCATCCTCGATCTTGGGACAGGAAGTGGTGCGATCCTGTTGACTTTGCTGTCAGAATTGCAATCCGCCACGGGCGTGGGATCGGATCTCTCCAAAGCGGCGCTTGAGGTCGCGGCACGCAACGCGGAAGCTCTCGGTCTGACCAACCGTGCGACGCTCCTGCTGTCCGACTGGTGGGACCGGATCGATGGCACCTTCGATCTCGTGGTCAGCAACCCGCCCTACATCTCTGAGAACGCGATGCCGGGGCTTGCCCCGGAGGTCCGGCTGTGGGAGCCGCGCATGGCGCTCAGCCCCGGTGGGGACGGGCTCGATGCCTACCGGCGCATCGCGGATGATCTCTCCACGTACCTGGCCGTGGGTGGACGCGCGCTCTTCGAGATCGGGGCGGATCAGGGGGAAAGCGTGCCCCTGCTTTTCGAACGGTCTGGCTTTGCAACGGTCAAGTTACACACGGACCTCAATAAAAAGCCACGCGTGGTAGAAGTGTTCCACTAGAGACCGAGAGCTTTCGGCAGGATTTGCGCAGAACTCATCTTTTTTACGGTTGAACCTGCGTGCGGTCGCACCTAAAGTGATTAGCAGAAAGAGGCCCATATGGACAGCCAGAGCCTCTTATCCACGCATCGACACCCCAATCGATTGCAAGGGATGGCGGAGCCGACCCTTTTAGTAGCAACAGATTGATCGATGACGCGCGCTTAGCGTGTCACTGGAACACATCGGACATCATGAGACCTGCGAACAAAAACCGCTCTCGGAGCAAGAACAATCGTAAAAGCGTCGGCAACGTCATCAACCGCGTGTTCGACAGTGCCGGTCCCGAAGGTAAGGTGCGCGGCACCCCGCAGCAGATAATTGAGAAGTACCAGACGCTCGCGCGGGATGCACAGCTCGCGGGGGATCGTGTTGCGACGGAGAATTTCCTCCAGCATTCAGAGCATTACACGCGGATGCTGAATGATGCACAGCGCCAGATCGATGCGCAGAACGCCGCGCGGCAGGACCAGCAGCAAGAGCGTAACCGCGCCCAGCAGCAGCCCGGCGATGGCGAGCAGCCATCCGTGGGCGAACAGGCTGCGGAGCCGCTGGCAAACGGATCCGCCCTTGTTGATGATGCTGGTGGGGACGGTGGCACGACGCTCGTCGAAACGCCAGAGTCCGCGCCGCGCAAGCCCCGCTCGCGGCGTCCGCGCCGCTCCGCCGATGCGCAGCAGCAGGCCAACGCCGCACCGCAGGAGACGGACGTCTCCGAGCCTGCCGGGGCACCGGAAACTGCGCCTGCGGATCAGACCCCGTCGATCTGACGGGAGAGCGCGCAGAACCCCTCCAGATCAACTTGTTCCGCCCGCTCCGTCGGGGATATCCCGGCGGATGTCAGGTGTGCTTCAATGTCGGGACCGAGCCCCTTCAGGCTTGACCGCAGCATCTTGCGCCGCTGGTTGAAGGCCATCGCGACGACCCGGCTGAGCGTCTCCGCACGCGCCGGATAGCGTGGTTCGGCCAATGCATCGAGATGCACGACAGTCGAGGTCACCTTCGGCGGCGGCACGAACGCGCCCGGCGGCAGGTCGAAGACCTTGCGCGGGCGCGCACGCCATTGGGCGAGGATTGCAAGCCTGCCGTAGGCCTTGTTTCCCGGTTGCGCGACGATCCGGTCGGCGACCTCCCGCTGGAACATGAGCGTGAGACTCTGCCAGAATGGCGGCCAGTCCGGTGGCGTGAGCCAGCGCACCAGAAGCTCCGTACCGACATTGTAGGGCAGGTTGGCGACGATCCGGATCGGCGGGGCCATCTGGTCCGCAACGGCGACGTTCAGCGCATCCCCCTCGATGACCTCGAGCCGTCCGGGATAATGCCCGGCGATCTGCGCAAGGGCGGGGAGGCAGCGCCGGTCTCGCTCGATCGCCCAGACCTTTCGTGCACCCTCGATCAGGAGCGCCCGTGTCAGGCCTCCGGGACCGGGACCGACCTCGAGGACATCACAAGTGGAGAGATCACCCGCCTGTCGGGCGATCTTTGACGTGAGGTTCAGATCCAGCAGGAAGTTCTGGCCCAGCGACTTCTGTGCCGACAGGCCATGGGTGGCGATCACCTCGCGCAGAGGGGGCAGTCCGTCGAGGCTCATGTCCGGCCGCGCTGCTCTGCCATCCGGAACGCGAGCTCGAGCGCTGCGAGCAGGCTTTGTGGGTCCGCGATCCCCTGTCCGGCGATGTCATAGGCCGTCCCGTGGTCCGGGGAGGTCCGGATGATCGGAAGGCCAAGCGTGACGTTCACGCCATCCGCGAAGCTAAGCGTCTTGAGCGGGATCAGCGCCTGATCATGGTACATGCAGATCGCCGCATCGTAGCGTGCCCGGGCGTCGGCATGGAACATGGTGTCAGCGGAGGCGGGGCCGGTGAGGGCGAACCCTTCGCCCCGCAGGCGGTCCAGCACCGGGGTGATCACGTCGATCTCCTCGCTCCCCATTGCGCCGCCCTCACCGGCGTGGGGGTTGAGCCCCGCGACCGCAAGGCGCGGAGCCTTGACGCCGAAGTCCGTGCGCAGCCCCTCAGCGGTGATCCGGATCGTTTCCTCTATCAAGGCGGGCGTCAGCGCGGCTTGCACGTCGGCGAGCGCGATGTGGATGGTCACCGGCACGACACGCAGCTCCGGACCCGCGAGCATCATCACCGGTCGGGGCACGTTGCACAGATCGGCCAAAAATTCGGTATGTCCAGGAAAGGCGAAGGCCGCACCGTCCTTCAAGGCCTTCTTGTTGATCGGGTTGGTGACAAGTGCGGTTGCGGCACCGGCTCGGCACAGGTCGACGCCGTCGCTGATCAGATCGATGATCCAGGGGGCGTTGGTAGGCGTCGGCGTGCCCGCGGTCATCGGGCCGGGGAGGGGGCGATCAAGGACGGGCAGGGCGCTTGCAAAGACCTTCTCTGCCTCCGCCATCGACGAGACGGGCTCCACCGGAACCGCCTCCATCTCCGCCATCAGGGCAGCACAGCCGAGGAGCGCGAAGGGTGTGGTCTGCGCGGCCCATGCCTTGGTCGCAAGCTCGGGTCCGATGCCCGCGGGATCGCCGGTCGTCAGAACCGGGATCATCGCTGTTCGATGACCGCGTCGCTCTGCAATTCCTGCAGATAGCCGGTGGCGTAGGTGTTCACCCTGTCGGCGAAGAGCGTGTTGGTCACCTGCCGCCGCTCCTCCTGGGAGACATCTACACTGCGGGAGCAGAGGACAACGAGGCTCGCGCCTGCGGTGGTCTCTACGGGGGTGGAGACGATCCCTTCGGTCGCCTGCGCGAGCGTTGTGAACAGATCCGCATCCACATCGCTGAGCGCGATGGGGCCCACGAGTGCGCCGCGCTCCGCTGCAACCGCGCAATCGGTGATCTCCGGACGCGCGGCGCGCGCCTCGTCGATCGTGGTGAAATCGACCTGCCCGTAGGTGAGTTCCACCCGCTGGGCGTCGTCGGAAGGAACGAAGCGTTCGTCGTAGATCGACAGGATCGTCACCCCGCGAGTGATCGGGATCGGTGCCGTGATTTCTCCGGGTGCCAGCACCTCGACCTGTCCGCGCATGTTGCTGGGCAGGGTGGCGGGACGGACCCACCCGACGATCCCGTCATTGCTCGCGGCCGCCGTCCGGCCGTAGGTACGCGCCGCGGCGCGGAAATCTCCACCACCCGCAAGCTCGGCAAACAGACGGCGGATGAGCGCCACCGTCTCCTCCGGTCCACGCTCCGCAATGGGGATCGCAATCTCTGCCAGCAGGACCTCGCGCTCGGGTTCCGTCGTGGCAAGCACGATCGCCTCGTCCACGTCATCA
>JBCBAP010000022.1:0-44907 GCA_038532435.1 Pseudomonadota bacterium
GCCCGCAGCACCACGACGAGGGACGGGCCGGGGCTTATGACCGCAAGAAGATGGGTCATGGCGAACGCCGCAAGGGTCACGAACATCGGTACACTCCGTTCGGAAATTCGAGGCGGAGACTGCCCTCGCGCCCGGTCCCTGTCCAGTCCTGTCACCTTGCCGCGACATCCTTCGTGTCACACAGGCGTGATCGCGTCCCACCTTAACGGACCGATCTGCTCCCCCATATACGGTTTGTGGGTATTTTTACCCACATACACTTTCGACTGTACAGCCGAAACAAGGAGCAGTTCACAATGCGCACGATTCTCGCAACCACGGCCCTGGCCGCCAGCGTCGCCGCAGGCCCGGCACTGGCCCAGAGCATCACTGATCAGGGCTTCTATGCGGGTGTCCAGGGCAGCTTCGTCCTCCCCTCGGACCAGGATTTCAACACCGGGCTGGGAAAGATCAGCACCGACGTGGATGAGGGGTTCGGCATCGGTGTCTCCGGCGGCTACACCCTGGGCAACGGCCTGCGCGGTGAGCTTGAGCTGAACTACCGCGAGAACGACGTGGGCAGCCACCGGCTGAACGGGGGCAGCGCGCTGTCGGGTTCGAAGGGTACCGTGACCTCGACCTCGCTGATGGCCAACGCCCTCTACGATATCCCCGCCTTTACCGGCACGCCCTATGACTGGATCACGCCCTATGTGGGCGCGGGTCTCGGCTACACCTGGGTGGATTTCGACGGCTACACCGCCGACGCGGTCGCCCCGGCCAACGCGCTCGATGACGAAACCGCCGGTTTCGGCGCGCAGATCATACTCGGCATGAGCTGGCGCCTGCAGCAGAACCTCGATCTGACTGCGGACTACCGCTACTTCACCGCGCCGGAGCTCGACGTGCGCGCCAACGGCGATGAAAGCAGCTCGATCGACTACAACCTGAACACCATCAATGTGGGCTTGCGGTCCCGCTTCTGACGGACAGGGGGAGGCGCGTCCTGGTCGCTGGGGTTCCGGGGCGCGCATCTGACACGCGGCGTCCAGGGGGCGTATCGCGGCCGCAAAACCGCTCGGTCGGCAAGGTGCGCCAATCGCCCGAAAGGGCTCAGGGGAATGCGGCCCCCGGAAAGGGGGCCGCTCCGATCTGCAGGAGGTCCGGCTACCGGCTGCGCAGCATCCCGACGATCTCATAGGTGCGGGACAGGATCGGGTCGGCAATCGCCGCCGCCCGCTCCGCCCCGTCGCCGAGGATCCGGTCGATCTCACCCGGATCCGCCATCAGCGTCCGCATCCGTTCGGTGATCGGCCCAAGGCTTTCCACCGCCAGATCGGCCAGCGCAGGCTTGAAGGTGCCAAACTGTTGGCCACCAAACTCCCGCAGCACCCCGCTCATCTCCCGACCGGAAAGCGCGGCGTAGATGCTGACAAGGTTCTTCGCCTCAGGCCGGCCCTCCAGACCCTCCACCGTTTCGGGCAACGGCTCTGGATCGGTCTTGGCCTTGCGGATCTTCTTGGCGATATCGTCCGCGGTGTCGGTGAGGTTGATCCGGCTCATGTCCGACGGGTCCGACTTCGACATCTTCTTGCTGCCGTCGCGCAGGGACATGATCCGGGTCGCCGTACCCTCGATGATCGGTTCGGGCAGCGGAAAGAAGTCCTCGCCGAAGTCATGGTTGAACTTCGCCGCCACGTCCCGGGTCAGCTCCACATGCTGCCTCTGATCGTCGCCCACGGGCACGTGGGTGCCGTGATAGAGCAGGATATCCGCCGCCATCAGCGCGGGGTAGGAGTAGAGCCCGAGGCTCGCCTTCTCCGCATTCTTGCCGACCTTGTCCTTGAACTGGGTCATCCGGTTCATCCAGCCGAGCCGCGCGACGCAGGAAAAGATCCAGCCCAGCTCCGCATGGGCGCTCACCTGGCTCTGGTTGAAGAGGATGGAGCGTTCGGGGTCGAGCCCGCAGGCGATGTAGGTCGCGGCAAGCTTGCGGATATTGTCGCGCAGCTCCGCGGGGTCCTGCCAGACCGTGATGGCATGCAGATCGACAACGCAGTAGATCGTTTCGATCCCGTTGTCCTGCATCTCCACAAACCGCTTCACCGCGCCGAGGTAATTGCCCAGCGTCACGCTGCCCGAAGGCTGAATCCCGGAAAAAACCCGGGGGGTATGGAGTGTTTCGGCCATCATCCTGGTCCTGGTTGAATAAGGACCCCCCGTATCGCCGCGCCGGGGCAAAAACTCAAGGGGTGGATGAGACGAAGCTGAAGCCGCGGGGATAGGCATGAAAACCGTCAAAATCCCCTTTGCCGATCGGGACGCCCGCAGCGCGCAGGATAGCGTGTGCGGTGGCGAAGTGGAACAGCAAGTTCGGCAGGCCATAGAGGGTCGCGAACGTCGCGGCATCCTGGGTCAGGTCCGCCTCCCCGGCCCGATGAGTGATGGGGCGTGCGGTGGCCCCGGTGAAGGCATCGGGGTCAAGAGCATCGAGCGTTTCGACCACAATCGCCGCCCAGTCCCGCAGGGGACCTGACCCTCCGGTCCAGTCAGGTCCCTCCGGCACGTCGCGCTTCGCCAGCGGAAGGGCTGTGCGCAGAGCAAAGCCGAGTGCGATCTGCAGATGCGTGCCCGCGTCGAACCCGTCGGGGGACAGGCGGTTTTCAAGGGCCGCAATCCCCGCGGTGTCGAGCCCGGCGAGCAGACCGTCGATACGGCGGGCATAGTGGCGGGCCACGGGAACCACCGCGTCGAAGAGTGCCGTGTCATTCATGCGCGCGCCTCCATCCGACCGTGCGCCGCAGCCGACCTCATCCGCCGACCTTGTCGCCCGCGGGGCGTTCCTCCGCGCCCAGCGCGTCCGCGAGCCGGGCCTGGGCCGAGCCCGGGCGCAGGGGCTGCTGCTGCCCCTCCCCCGGCGCCCAGCCGGTGAGGGTCACGATCTCCACATCCGCGGCGACGCGCCCCCCCGGCACGGCGGCGATCTCCGTATAGAGCGCCATCGCCCGCAGCAGCACCGCCCGCCGGGTGAACCGGCGGAGGCGGCCCGCAATGGCGTTGGCCTCCCCCATCGCCCGCAGATCCCGCATCAACGCGAACGGGTCCGTGTAGGTGACCTCGAACCGGTCGCTGTCTGCCACCGGCAGGGCAAAGCCCGCGCGCTGGAGGAGCGCGCCCAGCTCCCGGATCTCGCCCATCGGTGCAACCCGGGGCGAGAGGCCGCCCGCCACGTCCGCCTCCGCCTGCGCCAGCGCGATCCGCAACCGCGCGAGGCTCTCGCCGCCAAAAAGGAGCGCGAGGGCGAGGCCATCGGGCCGAAGCGCGCGCCGCATCTGGATAAGCTGCCCGACCGGATCGTTGGCCCAATGCAGCCCGAGCCCATGGATGATGAGGTCGTGGCCCTCCGGCGCGAGGTCCAGCACGTCCGCATCCGCAACCGCAGGCGCGTTGCCAAGGCCAAGCTGATCCCGCCAATACTCCGCGAAAGGTCCCACGACCGCCGGCGCCGTAAACGTTCTGTTAACTTCTTCCAGTCTCTCCTGAACCCCGGAAATGGCCCGGTCGTGCAGGAACAGACCCGAGGCCCGGTCGGCCCGGGCGAGGTTTCTGATCCGCGCGGTCCGGTCGAATAGAGGCTTGTTGCCGGTCATGGTCGCATCCTCGACATCATGTTCGGGATGTAGCGGCCCGGCGCGGCGAGGAAAAGGGTCACGGCCCCGCGTCACCGGGGAAGAGGGAGACGGCGATGCGCGCAAACCTCTGGAATAGGCTGACGGATCTGGTCTATCCGCCCCAGTGCATCGCCTGCCCGAACGAGACCGATCTGCCAGATGGTCTCTGTCCCGCCTGCTGGCGGGAGGTGCAGTTCATCACCGGGCCGGTCTGCCGCTTTTGCACCCATCCGGTTGCGGCCGAGGGACTCGCCTGTTCTGATTGCCATCGCACTCCGCCGCCCTGGGACGACGGACATGCGGCAACGATTTATGACGGTATCGCGCGGCGCATCGTGCTGTCGCTCAAGCACGGGGACAGGACGGATCTGTCCGGGATCGCAGCCCGCTGGCTGGCCCGCGCGGCGGGCCCCTCCCTCGACACCGTGGACGTGATCGCGCCGATCCCCCTGCACTGGACCCGCCTCGTGCGGCGCCGGTACAACCAGTCGGCGGAGCTTGCCCGCGCGCTCTCGACCCTGAGCGGGCGGGCGGTGGTTCCGGACCTTCTCTCCCGCTCCCGCGCCACGCGAAGCCTGAAGGGTCTCAGCCGGGAACAGCGTCAGCAGGTGCTGTCGGACTGCATTGTCGCGACACCGGCGCGGCGAGACCGGATCGCGGGTCGCCACGTGCTGCTTGTCGACGATGTGCTGACCAGTGGCGCGACCCTGTCGGCGGCGACACTGGCCCTCCGCGCGGCGGGCGCACAGCGGGTGACCATACTCGTCCTCGCCCGCGTCGTCCGCTCGGAGATACCCTGGCAGCCCCGGCCTATCGAGACATCGACCGATCGGGCTGATCACCCCGCCGTGACGGACGTTGCACCGCAACAGGCATCCTCTATATGATGACCTCGATGGAGCGAGGACACAGGATGAAACCGATCACGATCTACACCACGCCGATCTGCGGATACTGCAGTGCCGCCAAGCGGTTGCTGACCGAGAAGGGCGCTGTCTTTACCGAGATTGACGTGATGCGGGACCCCTCCCGGCGGGCGGAGATGACTCAGCGCGCCAACGGTGGGCGCACAGTGCCCCAGATCTTCATCGGCGACGAACATGTGGGCGGGTGCGACGACCTCTACGCCCTCGACCGGGCGGGCAAGCTCGACGGCCTGCTCGCCGCCTGACCCCCATGCGCACAGCGCTGGTCCAGCTCACAAGCTCCGACGATCCCGCGGCCAATCTGGTCGCGACCGAGAGCCTGATCCGGGAGGCTGCTGCGGACGGTGCAACGTTCGTCCTGACACCGGAGGTGACCAACTGCGTCTCAACCTCCCGCAGCCGCCAGATGGACGTGCTGCGAACGGAGGAAGAGGATGCCACGCTCGCCGCACTGCGGGACCTTGCGGCGGAGTTGGGTGTGAACCTTCTCATCGGCTCCCTCGCGCTCAAGCTTGCTGACGAACCACGGTTCGTGAACCGGTCTTTCCTGATCGATCCGGCGGGCAGGATCGCCGCGCGCTACGACAAGATCCACATGTTCGATGTGACCCTCGCAGAGGGGGAGAGCTATCGGGAGTCCGCTGGATACCGTCCCGGATCACAGGCCGTTCGCGCGCAGGTGGGCGACGCGGCGCTGGGCATGACGATCTGCTATGACATGCGGTTCCCGGCGCTTTACCGTGAGCTTGCGCAGGCCGGGGCGCAGATCCTGACAGCCCCGTCCGCCTTCACCGTGCCCACGGGAGAGGCGCACTGGCACGTGCTTTTACGCGCCCGGGCGATCGAGACCGGATGCTTCGTCCTGGCACCCGCGCAATGCGGCTCCCACCCGGCTGTCGCGGGCAAGGAGCGGCGGACCTACGGGCATTCGCTTGCGGTCGATCCGTGGGGGCGCGTGATGGCCGACGGTGGCGACGTGCCGGGCCTGACGCTCGTCGACATCGACCTGGCGGAGGTCGCGACGGCACGGGCGAAGATCCCGTCGCTCGACCATGACCGCGACTACGGGAGCCCCGGATGAGCGACGATCCCTCCGATCCGCTGGCCATCGCGCTTCTGGGTGAGATCAACGCGCTGGAGCAGCTCGCCTCCACCCGCCTCCAGCGGGCGCTGCCCAAGGGCATGGAGCTGAGCCAGTTCGTCGTGCTCAACCACTTCGCCCGTCTGGGCGGGGAAAAGACGCCCGCACAGCTAGCCCGGATATTCCACGTGACCAGGGGCACTATGACCAACACGCTCAAGAAGCTGGAAACGGCGGGGCATGTGCACATCCGGCCCGACTGGGACGACGGGCGGCGGAAATGGGTCACGATCAGCCCTGCAGGGCGTGCGGCACGCAACGCCGCAGTTCAATCCATCGCGCCGGTCTTCGACAAGGTCGTCGAGGCCATCGGGAGGGAGGAGATCCGGCGGGCGCTGCCGTTTCTGAGAGATCTGCGCATCCAGCTGACATCCGAGGATGACTGACGCGCCGTTCGTCCATCTGATGGGCTGGCCCGGTGTGGGAAAGCACGCGGTGGGCCAGCAGCTCGCGCCGCTGATCAGCGCTCGCTACATCGACAACCACACCCTCCTGAACCCGGCCTTTGCCACTGCGGAGCACCTTTCGGATCCCTACATCCGGATCAACCGCGCTGTGCTCAGTGCGGTCTATGCGGAGCTTGCGAACGAGGACCGTCCTCTCGTGCTGACCAACTGCCACACGGACACGCCGTGGGGGCGGGAATGCTGGGCGCGGGTGCGCGCGCTCGCCGAGGCCCGGGGCGGACCATTTCACCAGGTCGTGCTTGACTGCACGCTGGAGGAAAACGCCCGCAGGGTCGCTCTACCGGAGCGGGCCCGGGGCAAGCTGCGGGATCCGGGGATCCTGCGCAGCGCGTGGGCGGCGAAGACGCTGATCATCGACCCGGCGCTGACCGTGCACAGATTTGACGTAACCGCGACAACCCCGGACGCGACCGCGGGGGCAATCTGTTCCCGGCTGCATCTGCTGTCGAAATGAGCGCGCCTGCGGCCGCGCACTCCTCTTGAGCCCTTCGGGCGGCTGGCGCTTGTGGCCACCCCGAGCGGCGTCTATGCAGCGCGCAGTTCCCGCGGAAACGGCGACGCCATTCGCGCAGATGGCCACCGGTCAGGAGGCAGCGCAGATCCGTGCCGCGGCGTGGCCGGCCCAGCGCCCCGTCGCAAGACAGGCGGTGAGCAGATATCCACCCGTCGGCGCCTCCCAATCGAGCATCTCGCCCGCGCAGAACTGGCCGGGACAGGCGGTAAGCTCGAGATCGTCCGTAAGTCCCTGCCAGGCGACGCCACCGGCGACGGAGATCGCCTCATCGAGAGGGCGAGGGCCGTCGAGCGCCAGGGGCAGCGCCTTGAGCCGCCGCGCGAGATCCGCATTGTCCGGGGGGACCGGACCGGCCTCCCGCAGGAGAGCGAGCTTGACCGGGGGCAGGCGGAGCGTCTTGCGCAAATGGTTCGTGAGTGACGCCTTGCCCCGCGGGCGCGCGAGGCGGGCGGACACCGCGGTCTCCGTCAGGGTGGGCAGGAGGTCGAGTGTGAGCGTGGCGCCCGGGTCCCGCAGGAGCCGGGAAACCGCGTAGATCGCACTGCCCTCCACCCCGCGGGACGACAGAACGAACTCGCCGCGCACCTTATGTCCATCGACCGTCAGGGCGACGTCCTTCACCGGCGCGCCGAAGTGAGGATGCATGTGATCGGACCAGACGCGGGCAAACCCCATGTTTGCCGGGGTGAAGGGGGCGAGGGGGATCCCCCGCCCAGCGAAGGCGCTCGCCCATGCACCATCCGACCCAAGGCGCGCCCAGGACGCGCCGCCAAGGGCAAAAATGGTCGTCTTCGGCGCGATCACCTCAGACCCGCCGGGCGTCGCGAAGCGGTGGCCCTTCCCCTCCCACCCGGTCCAGCGCCAGCGGGTCCGCACCTCGACGCCCGCTGCGGCGAGCCGAGCGAGCCAGGCGCGAAGCAGGGGCGATCCCTTCATCACCTCAGGGAAAACCCGGCCCGAGCTGCCCGTGAACACCGGCTGACCGAGACCCTCCGCCCAGCGGATCATCTCATCCGGCCCGAACGCGGCCAGCATCGGCGCGAGGCAGTCTCCCTCAGGATACGCGCCCAAAAACACCTCCGGCGGTTCCGCCTTGGTGAGATTGAGACCCGACTTTCCCGCCATCAGGAACTTGCGCCCGAGCGACGGTTTGGCCTCCGCGACCAGCACGCTGTGGCCGGAACCGGACAGCACCTCGGCAGCGGCGAGGCCCGCCGGACCGCCGCCGATGACCAGCGCGTCACACGTGTGGCTCAGAAGAACGCCTGAATGCCGGTCTGCGCCCGTCCAAGGATCAGCGCGTGCACGTCATGGGTGCCTTCGTAGGTGTTCACGGTCTCCAAGTTCTGGGCGATGCGCATCACGTGATACTCCGCCTGGATCCCGTTGCCCCCGTGCATGTCCCGGGCCGTCCGCGCGATGTCGAGAGCCTTGCCCGCGTTGTTGCGCTTGACGATGGAGATCATCTCTGGCGCGCCGCGCCCTTCCTCCATCAACCGGCCCACCCGCAGGGAAGCCTGAAGGCCAAGCGCGATCTCGGTCTGCATGTCCGCAAGCTTCTTCTGGAAAAGCTGCGTGCCTGCGAGCGGTTTGCCGAATTGCTCCCGGTCGAGGCCGTACTGCCGGGCGCGAAACCAGCATTCCTCCGCGGCACCCATCGTACCCCAGGAAATGCCGTAGCGAGCCCGGTTTAGACAGCCGAAGGGGCCTTTCAGCCCCTCCACATTGGGCAGGAGCGCGTCCTCGCCCACCTCGACACCGTCCATGACGATCTCGCCGGTGGTGGAGGCGCGCAAGGAGAGCTTGCCCTTGATCGTGGGGGCGGAAAGGCCCGCCATCCCCTTTTCCAGCACGAAGCCGCGGATGCGCCCGCCGTGGGCCTCCGACTTCGCCCAGACGACGAAGACATCCGCGAACGGAGCATTCGAGATCCACATCTTCGCGCCTGTCAGGCGGTAGCCGTCCTCGGTCTTCTCCGCGCGGGTCTTCATTCCGGCAGGGTCCGACCCCGCATCCGGCTCCGTCAGGCCAAAGCAGCCGATCCACTCGCCGGTCGCAAGCTTCGGCAGGTACTTCGTCCGCTGTTCCTCCGACCCATAGGCGTAGATCGGGTACATCACCAGCGAGGACTGGACCGACATCATCGAACGATAGCCTGAATCCACCCGTTCGATCGCCCGTGCGACCAGACCGTAGGACACATATCCCGCGCCGAGCCCGCCATAGGCCTCGGGGATGTTGATGCCAAGCAGACCCATGGCCCCCATCTCGGCAAAGATCTCCGGCGCGGCACTTTCGTTGAGATAGGCGTCCGTCACCCGGGGCGCGAGCTTGTCCTGGCCGTAGGCATAGGCCGCGTCGGACAGCATGCGCTCCTCCTCCGTGAGCTGGTCGCTCAGGAGAAACGGGTCGTCCCATTGAAAGCTGGCGAGCGAGGGTCCTGTTCCGTCGGGCATCGTATCCTCCTTTGGGGTTCAGTCGGCGTCGCCGCGGGCCATCCTGGCAAGGTAGGGCAGCATGGCGGAAAAGTCCCGCCCGGCCCCCTCACCGCCCACGAACATATGATAGAGCGCGGTGGCGTGCGCCCCAAGCGGTGTCGCAGCATCCGCCGCTTCCGCCGCCTGCTGGCTGAGCCGCAGGTCCTTCAGCATGAGATCAGCGGCAAAGCCCGGCACATAGTCATTGTCTGCCGGGCTTTGAGGGCCGATGCCGGGCGCGGGGCAGTAGGCGTTCATGGACCAGGAATAGCCCGAGGAGGTCGAGACCACGTCGAACATCTTCTGCCGATCAAGGCCGAGCTTGTCCGCGAGCGCGAAGGCCTCGCAGGTGCCGATCATCGTGATGCCGAGGATCATGTTGTTGCAGATCTTCGCCGCCTGCCCGGCGCCGGACGCGCCACAATGGACGGCCTTCTGCCCCATGATCTCAAAAAGGGGTGAGACCTTGGCAAAGCCCGCCTCGGTGCCACCGGCCATGAAGGTGAGTGTGCCCGCCGCCGCCCCGCCAATCCCGCCGGAGACCGGAGCGTCAACCGCCATCAGACCTGCGGCCTCCGCATCCGCGGCAACGGCGCGGGCGCTTTCCACATCCACGGTCGAGCAGTCGAGCAGGACGGCACCTGCGGCCATGGCCGGGATCACGTCGCTTGCGACCCCCCGCAAAAGGTCGCCGTTCGGCAGCATCGTGAGAACCACGTCCGCGCCAGCCGCAGCCTCGACGGCGGAGCCGGCACCGGTCACCCCATCAACGGTCACCGAAACCACGTCGAACCCGGTGACCGCGTGCCCGGCCGCCGCCAGATTCCGCGCCATCGGCGCTCCCATGTTGCCGAGCCCGATAAATCCGATCTTCATGCGCTCCTCCCGGTCACAGCCGCAATTCCATCTCACCGAGGGGCGCCAGCATCCCGACCACCTGCCCCTCGGTCAGGGCCTCGTAGGATGTCGCCCAGACCGGCGCGCGATCCTTGTCGATCACCGCCGCCCGGACGCCTTCCAGAAACTCGCCCTCTTCCATGCAGCGGGCGGAGAACCGGTACTCGAGTGCGAGCGCCTCCTCGAAACGGGCAAACGCCGCCGCCCGCCCGATCGCCTCCAACGCGCAGGCGACGGAGAGCGGGCAGTTGCGCCGGAGTGCCTTTGCCGCCGAAACCGCCCACGCCTCCGCATGCGCGTCCAGCCGGGCCAGCACCGCCATCGCATCTGTACCGGCGAAGGCCGTATCGATCTCCTCAAGATGGGCCGCAACCGCCTCCTCCGGCTGAGGTGCGGTAAACTCTTCGAGCGCCCCGATCCCCTCGATCGAGAGCGCGACGCCAAGCTCCTGCATCCGCGCCTCCGGCACGTAGGCGTCGGCGAACCCGGCGAGGATCGCCTCGCCCGGCCCCATCCGCGCGCCGGTCGTGCCCAGATAGGCCCCGAGCCGCCCGGGCGCCCTTGCAAGCAGCAAGGTCCCGCCCACATCCGGGATCAGCCCGATTCCGCACTCAGGCATCGCGACCTGCGTCCCGTCGGTCACCACGCGGTGGGAGCCGAGTGCGGAAACGCCAACCCCCCCGCCCATCACGAACCCGTGCATCATCGCCACGTAGGGCTTGGGATATCCCGCAATGAGGGCGTTCAGACGGTACTCGTCCGCCCAGAACGCCTGCCCGAAGGCGAAGTCGCCGTCCCGCCCGGTCTGGTACAGGTCCTGAATGTCCCCCCCCGCGCAGAAGGCCCTCTCCCCGCTCCCGTCGATGACCACCAGCTCCACCGCCGGATCATCCCGCCACGCGATCAGCTGTGCCTCGAGCGCCAGGATCATGTCGTATGTGAGCGCGTTGAGCGCGCCAGGCCGGTTCAGCGTCACCCGACCCGCACGGCCCTCGATGCGACAGATGAGATCCGTCACGCGACCCTCTCCTTGGACAGTGACCCGCATCCCGCTTCTTCTGGCCGCAAATATCCGGATCCATCGGTTCTGCTCACGTCGAAACGGCCCCGTCGCAGGCACCCGGTCCCACCCATCACCCGTTCCCCCGGTCTGCGAGCAGGGCGCGGGCGATGATCACCCGCATGATCTCGTTGGTCCCCTCAAGGATCTGGTGCACCCGCAGGTCCCGCACCACCTTCTCGATCCCATAGTCCGCCAGATAGCCATAGCCACCGTGAAGCTGGAGGCAGCCGTTGGCTACGTCGAACGCCTCGTCGGTCACAAACCGCTTGGCCATCGCGCAGAACCGGGTCGCGTCGGGCTCGGACCGGTCGAGCTTCCATGCCGCCTGTCGCAGGAAGAGCCGCGCCGCTTGCAGGCTGGTTTCCATGTCCGCAAGCCGGAACTGCAGCGCCTGAAACCGGTCGAGTGTCTGCCCGAACGCCTGTCGTTCGCCCATGTAGGTGAGCGTCCGGCCAAGAGCCCCCTGCGCGCCACCGAGGGAGCAGGCGGCGATGTTGAGCCGCCCCCCGTCGAGCCCGGCCATCGCGTATCTGAACCCGTCTCCTTCGACGCCGATGAGGTTTTGAATGGGAACCCGGCAGCCGTCGAACTGTACCTGCGCGGTGGGCTGCGCCTTCCAGCCCATCTTTCGCTCCTGCCCGCCAAAGCTCAGTCCCGGTGCGTCCGCGGGGACCAGCAGGGCGGAAATGCCACGCGGGCCGTCTCCGCCCGTCCGGCACATGACCACGTAGTAGTCGGAAAAGTCGCCGCCGGAGATGAAGGCCTTGGTGCCATCGAGCACATAAGCGTCGCCATCCCGCACCGCCCGGGTCTTGAGCGCTGCCGCATCGGATCCGCTCCCGGGCTCGGTCAGACAGTAGCTGACAACCCGGTCAAAGCGCGCAAGGTCCGGCAGCACCTGTGCCTTCAGCTCCTCCGCTCCCCACCGGTCGATCATCCAGACGCACATGTTGTGGATAGAGACGAAGGCCGCAACGGATGGATCGCCCAGGGACAATCCCTCGAAGATCAGCGCCGCATCGAGCCGAGAGAGCCCGGATCCGCCGTGCGCCTCGCCCGCATAGATCGCCCCCATGCCGAGCGCGCCGATTTCGGTCAGCAGGTCCCGGGGGATCCCCGTCTCCTCCATGCCGTCCGCCATCGGGGCAAGACGGTCACGGCCGACGTCGGAGGCCATCTCAAGAATGGCCGACTGTTCCTCGCTCAGGGAAAAATCCATCACATTCCTCGCGCCCGCCCCGGGTAGCGGCGGGGTGGGTGGGCGGGCGCCGCCAGCCGGGGCGGTCCCACCCGCTCAAACCGTGCCGACCTCAGTTCATCACCGGAATGGAGAATTCGGCACCTTCCTTGACCCCAGACGGCCAGCGGGCCGTCACCGTCTTCGTCCGCGTGTAGAAACGGAACGCATCGGGCCCGTGCTGGTTCAGATCACCGAACGCTGACTTCTTCCACCCGCCGAACGTGTGGTAGGCCAGCGGCACCGGGATCGGCACATTGATGCCGACCATCCCGATGTTGACCCTGTTCGCGAAATCCCGCGCGGTGTCCCCGTCCCTGGTGAAGATCGCAGTGCCGTTGCCATACTCATGGTCCATGGCCAGGCCCAGCGCCTCCTCGTAGCTTTGCGCCCGCACGGTCGAGAGCACCGGGCCGAAGATCTCCTGGGTGTAGATGTCCATGTCCTTGGTCACATTGTCGAAAAGGCACGCACCGACGAAAAACCCGTCCTCATAGCCCTGCATGCGGAAGTCGCGCCCGTCGACGACCAGCTTTGCCCCCGCCTGGACACCGTTTTCCACAAGGCCGAGGATTTTCGCCTTCGCAGCGCCGGTCACCACCGGGCCGAAGTCCACATCCGCGCCCGCCGTGGAGGGCCCGATCTTGAGCGCCTCGACCTTCGGCGCGAGCTTCTCGATCAGCCGGTCCGCCGTGTCATCGCCCACGGGCACCGCGACGGAGATCGCCATGCAGCGCTCACCGGCAGCACCATAGCCCGCACCGACGAGCGCGTCCGCTGCCTGATCCATATCCGCGTCGGGCATGATGATCATGTGGTTCTTGGCCCCGCCGAAGCACTGGACCCGCTTTCCGTTCGCGCAGCCCCGCTCATAGATATAGGCCGCGATGGGCGTGGACCCGACGAAGCCAACGGCCTCGATGTCCTCATGGTCGAGGATCGCATCGACCGCTTCCTTGTCCCCGTTGATCACCTGCAGGATGCCCTCCGGCAGTCCCGCCTCGACCATCAGTTCCGCAAGCATGATCGGCACTGAGGGATCGCGCTCGGACGGTTTGAGGATAAAGGCGTTGCCGCAGGCGATCGCCGGACAGAACTTCCACATCGGGATCATCGCCGGGAAGTTGAACGGGGTGATCCCGGCAACGACGCCGAGCGGCTGGCGCATGGAGTACATATCGATGCCCGGCCCCGCCGCGTCCGTGTACTCGCCCTTGAGCAGATGCGGTGCACCGATGCAGAACTCCGCGACCTCAAGGCCCCGGATCACGTCCCCTTTCGCATCGGGCAACGTCTTTCCGTGCTCCCGGCTCAGCGCCTCCGCAAGCTTGTCCATGTCCCGGTGCAGCAAACGCACGAATTCCATCAACACCCGCGCCCGCCGCTGGGGGTTCGTCGCAGCCCAGGCCGGCTGCGCCGCCTTCGCGCTCGCAACCGCCGCCGCGAGTTCACCGGCGGAGGCAAGCGGCACCTTGGCCTGCACCTCGCCCGTCGCCGGGTTGTAGACATCCGCGAAGCGTCCCGACGTTCCGGCGACCCGGGCGCCGTCGATGAAATGCGTCAGCTCGTCCATGGCATCCTCCCACTGGTTTGGCGGGAGACTACGCTTGCGCATTCGCAAATTCGACCTGTAATTTCCCAAAATCGCTTTGCATTTCTGCAATCTGGTAAGGAGAAGCATGAAGTGGGACGATCTGCGCGTGTTCCTTGAAGTGGCCCGTACTGGGCAGGGTACCGGCGCGGGACGGGTGCTGGGCCTCGACGCGGCCACGGTCGGGCGCCGGATCAGCGCGCTGGAGGCGACCCTCGGCACGCCGCTTTTCACCCGCTCCCCCCGCGGATACGCGCTGACCGAAGCCGGGCAGCGCCTGCTCGATCCCGCCAAGGCGATGGAGCTCGCCGCCGGGCAGGCCGCCCGAACCCTCGGTCCCGAGGCGGGGCGCGTGGCCGGATCCGTGCGGATCGGCGCGCCGGAGGGGGTCGCGAGCTACGTCCTGCCCGATGCCTGCGCGGACCTTGCGGACCAGAACCCGGCACTCCGCGTCGAACTTGTCGCCCTGCCGCGGGTCTTTTCCCTCAGCCAGCGGGAGGCGGACATCGCCATCGGCGTCTCCGCCCCCGACGCGGGACGGCTTCGGGTGCAGCGGGTCGCGGACTATGGTCTGCACCTCTACGCAACGCCGGACTTTCTCGCTGCACATCCGATCGCGCGGAGCGAGGATCTGCGGAATGTCCGCTTCCTTGGCTACATCACCGACATGATCTTCGACAAAGAGCTGGACTATGTGCCGCTGATCTCCCGCGACCTGCGGCCCCAGATGACCTCCACCTCCCTGACCGTTCAGCTCAACTGGACCGCGCAGGGGGCTGGCATCTGCGTGCTGCCGGATTTCGTCGCGCGCGCCCGGCCCGAACTGGTGCGGGTGCTGCCGGAGGATGTGGCCTTCACCCGCAGCTTCTTCCTCATCCGTCACGATGATGGTGTCGGCGTGCCCCGCATCGACCGCACGGTCGACGCTCTTGTCGAGGCGCTGCGCCATCACCTCCGGGATCGTAGCGCCACCTGAGCGAAAAGCGGCGAAACGGTGACGGACCGGAGGCACCCGTCAGGCTTACGCGACACCCGGCGGGCCGACTCGCCCTGAATCGCTCCCCTTTTCGTCCCGAGTCGGACCGTCCGATCAACCGGAGGGCGACAAGGTGGTTAACATACCCCTCGATCCGGCACCTGGGAGGGTCCTGAACACCCCGAAAATCTGCGTCATGGGTTATCGCCTCCCGGGTCATTCTACCCATACGAGCAATTGGGCAGGTTTGCCGCGGGACTGCCGCAATTAACCGTCTTTATCGCCTCACGCGCTCTTCCAGCCGCGCGACCCTTTGCTACTCTGTAACTGTCTTGTGACAACAGTAGCGTGGCTTGTCGGGTGGTTTGGGGTCCCGACATGCGTTTGTGAGGGAATGAAATGAATACGTTTGGAACGGTCGCGGTGACGCTTGTCGCCGCAACGCTGACGGTGACTTCGGCCTATGCCGCTACAGTCGCGGTCGGTGGCACTGGATCCACTGGCGCGGGCGGGTTCGTGTTGACCAGCGGCGACCCCATCGTCGACATCAATCACCGCCTCTATTATCAGGGCGCGACGGACCCGGCATCGAACTGGGTCTGGGACGCGGACGACATGTCCGGATCCCTGAGTCTGACCTTCTCCTTCGATTTCGACCTGACCGGGTATGACGTGGACAGCGCGGAAATCAACGGTGTTTGGGGCGCTGACAATTACGGCACGATGAAGCTGAATGGCAATGAAATCGCCGTGCTGACAGAGCATTCGATCTCCAGCTTCAACAACCTGCACAGCTTCTCGATCACCGAGGACAGCTTCTTCAACGAAGGGACGAACACCCTGACGTTCGACATCGTCAACGAGTGGGACATCGAGCAGAACGTCGCTGCGTTTCGCGCCTCGCTCACGGTGATGGCGGATGAAGTCGCGGGCGGCGTTCTTGCCAGCTTCCAGTCCCGTGGCGGCTCTCCCGCTCCGGTTCCGCTGCCCGCATCGGTCCTGATGCTCGGCGCAGCACTTGCAGGCCTGGGCCTGGCGCGCCGTCGGCGCCACACCTAACAAATCTCTGCGGGGTCGGGGCGCAGATGCGCCCCGGTCCGCTGATCAGGCGGATCGCGCGTCGCGCCAGCGGTTGACGATCGGATATCTCCGGTCGAGCCAGAATGCCTTGGCCGTCAGGCGCGGCCCCGGCGCGGACTGGAACCGCTTGTACTCCGAAATGTAGATCAGATGCTCCACGCGGGAGACCGTGTCGCGGTCGTAGCCTTTGGCGACGATCTCCTCCACGCTTGCATCCTGCTCGATCAACATGTCGAGGATCGCATCCAGCACCTCGTAGGGCGGCAGGCTGTCCTCGTCTTTCTGGTCCTCGCGAAGCTCCGCCGAAGGGGGCTTGTCGATCACCCGCGTCGGGATCACGATCCCCTCCGGCCCCTTCATCCAGTCGCGATGCTGGGCGTTGCGCCAGCGGCAGGTCTCGAAGACACGGGTCTTGTAGAGATCCTTGAGCGGGTTGTAGCCACCGGACATATCGCCATAGATCGTCGCGTAGCCCACTGCGACCTCGGATTTGTTGCCGGTGGTCAGCAGCATCTCCCCAAACTTGTTGGACATCGCCATCAGGATCAGGCCGCGCAGGCGGGACTGGATGTTTTCCTCGGTCACATCAGGCCCCCGCCCGACGAAAGCGGGCGCGAGAGCCTCGGTCACTGCGGCGCGGGGACCGGAGATTGGCACGGACTGATAAGGACAGCCAAGCGCCTTGGCCACGGCCTCCGCATCCTCCAGCGAGTGGGCGCTGGTATATTCCGACGGCAGCATGACGCAACGCACGTTCTCTGACCCGATCGCGTCCGCGGCGATGGCGGCGACGAGCGCGCTGTCCACCCCGCCGGATAGGCCCAGCAGCACCTTGTTGAAACCGGACTTGCCCAGATAGTCCCGCAGGCCGTTTACCATGGCAGCATAATCCTGCTCCCACGCATCCGGCCACTCCGCCCGCGGTCCGTCCTGACAGACGAATTGACCGTTCAGACGCTCGAACGTGACATGCTCGAGTGCCTCTTCAAACACCGGCATGGACATGGCGAGGCCACCGCCCGGGTTGAGCACGAAGGAGCCGCCGTCAAAGACCTGATCATCCTGCCCGCCGATGGTGTTGAGGTAGATCAGCGGCAGGCCGCTCTCGATCACCCGTGCGACCATCAGCGACATGCGGACGTCCTGCTTATCCCGATGGTAGGGCGAGCCATTGGGCACCACCAGGATCTCCGCCCCTGATTCTTCGAACGTTTCCGTGGGCCCGGGATGCCACGCATCCTCACAGATCGGCGTGCCGATTCGGATCCCATCGAGCACGAACGGCCCCGCGGGCGGACCCGGATCATAGACGCGGACCTCGTCGAAAACGTCGTCGTTGGGCAGGATTTGCTTGCGCACGACGGTCTGAACCACGCCCCGGTGCAGGATGAAATACGCGTTGAACAGCGCCTCCCCTTCTCGCAGCGGCGCACCGATGCCGAGGGCCGGTCCCTCGGCGCACTCGGCCGCCAGACGCTCGACCCACCGGTAAGCCTCTGCAACAAAAGCAGGTTTTCGGCCCAGATCGGACGTCTGGTAGCCGGTCAGGAACATCTCGGGCAACACGACGAGCTGCGAGCCTGCCGCCGCGGCGGCCTCATGAGCCTCCCGCGCCTTGGCCGCGTTGGCCGCGAAATCACCCACGGTCGGGTTTAATTGCGCGAGAGTTATCCGAAGCGTGTCCGACATGCGTGCACTTTCTCTGATCCGCTTTTGCCTCAATATGGCCGCATATCCCCGGCAGACCAGTGTCAGCAAGTGGATTGCAGTTGAGTAAGCTCCCTTGCAGGGGCAAGAGTGCAATCTATTGTAACGAGATGAGCCAGCTCATAAACTCCGCCGCGAGTTGGAGCTACTGAGCAGTATGATCAAAGGGGGGTCGGTACCGCGCCGCGGTCTGACAGTCATGCATGGGAACAAAGACTTCTCTTCTCGCCGCGACGATTATCGCCACCGGGTTCGCGTTTGGTGCCTACGCGCAGGATGTCGCCACAGGTGAGCAGGCGATTTACGAAGACACCGGCGGTGTCTACGAGGGCGAATTCAAGGACGGTCTCCAGCACGGCCAGGGCACCTATCGCCTGCCGAACGGGTACGAGTATACCGGCAACTGGGTCGACGGTCGCATCGAAGGGCAGGGCACCGCGCGGTTCCCGAACGGATCCGTCTACACCGGCCAGTTCGTCAACGGAAAGCCGGAGGGCATCGGCTCGATCGTTTTCTCCGACGGCGGCACCTACGAGGGTGAGTGGAAAGACTCCGTCATCTGGGGCTCCGGCAAGGCGATCTACGCCAACGGCGTGATCTACGAGGGCCAGTTCCAGAACTCCGTCCACCACGGCACCGGCACGATGACCTCCCCGAACGGCTACCGCTACGAGGGCACCTGGGTCGACGGCGTCAAGGATGGTACCGGCAAGATCAACTATCCGGACGGCGCGGTCTATGAAGGCGACATTGTCCGCGGCATCCGCGAGGGCTCCGGCTCTTTGGTCCTGCCCGACGGCCTCTCCTACGAAGGCGAGTGGATGGACAACCAGATCACCGGCAACGGGATCCTGACCCAGCCCAGCGGCGATGTGTACGAGGGTGCGCTCGTCAACGGTCAGCGTGAGGGCCAGGGCGTCGCGACTTACGCGAACGGCGACATCTACGAAGGCGAGTTCCTCGCCGACCTGCGCCACGGCACCGGCACCTTCCAGGGCGTCGATGGTTACATCTACGAGGGTGCGTGGGCCGAGGACCGGATCACCGGCGACGGCACCGTCCGCTACCCGGACGGCGCGGTCTACGAAGGCGCGTTCATCAATGACCTCTCCGACGGGTTCGGCAAGATCACCTACCCGGACGGCTCCTCCTACGAGGGCCAGTGGGTCGCGGGCGTCATCGAGGGCGAAGGCATCGCAAAGTATGATGGCGGTTTGATCTATGAAGGCGAATTCAAGAACGCCCGCAACCACGGCTACGGCGTCATGACCTACGCGGACGGCTACCAGTATGCCGGCGAGTGGATCGACGGCCTGCGCCACGGTGAGGGCGTCGCCACCTACGCGGATGGCACGATCTACAAAGGCGCGTTCATCAACGGCCAGCGTGAGGGTGAAGGCACCATCACCATGTCCGATGGTTTCGAATATGTCGGCTCCTGGGCCGCAGGCGAAATCGACGGCGAGGGCACAGCGAAGTATCCGAACGGCGACACCTATAAAGGGTTCTTCGCCAAGGGTCAGCGCCAGGGTCAGGGCCTCATGATCTACGCCTCCGGCGAAGAATATAACGGCTGCTGGGTCGACGGTGAGCAGGCAACGGCAGAAGAAGCCGCCGCTGCTGGCATCGAGAACTGCGGCCAGTAACAAAAATACAACGTCGGACCGGTTGACCGGTCCGGCGTTACACGTTTCTTTAGGTACAGGTGTAGGGAATCATTCAGTATCATCGGGACGTCGTTGGGTTTTGACAGCCTGTTCGCACGTTTCGAGGCGGCCGCGACGCGGCTACGGGGCAGGGAACGACCCATGGCGAGCTTTGACAGCGAACAGGTCAGCCCAGCGGCATCACTGGAGCGCAAGCTCTCTGCCGCACGTGCCCGCCGCCAGCGGATCCTGAACCCGGAAACCTCCGACCCCACGCAAGAGCCGACCGCAGCAGCGGAAAGCGAAACGCCGGTTACACGGACCGGCGCTACGCCCACCAGACCTGCACCGTTCAGTTCCGCTCCGACCGAAACGCTGGAGCCCATGACGCAGATCATGCGGCGGCGGCGGCGGGGCCGCATCAAACGTGCGCTGCCCGCCTTCATCCTCGGTGCTGCGGGCGCGATGATCATCGGCACCAGCCTCGCGGCCTTCCATGCGTCGAACCGGGCGAACCCTTCGGCGCCCTGGCAGGCAGGCGCGCTAGGTCCGCAACCGTTGAGACCCCCGGCGCTGCCGTCGGATCTGCCGTCCACCTACATCCGGTATGATTCTCAACCTGAGGTGAACCTCAGGATCGAGCTACCCGTCTCTGGCGAGACGGAGAGTGAAATCGGGCAGGTTCCGTAAACGTCAGATTGTTGGTCAGAGCAGCGAATTCAGCCTGTTTTACAGCGGATTAACGTCAAACTGCCCCTCAGTGGCCTTGACCCGCGTTCCTCGTTCGAGGAACCGCCCGTCGATTCCGGGTCCAAACCGGTCCGATCACGGTCATCTGATTGAAATTTTGTCGGACTAAAGGCAAGCTGGTGTCATAAGTTTGTTAGGTGTTTAAGGAAATCGTCAATGCCGGAACCGCGCGACAGCATTCAGACGTCTGAGGACGGGTCGACCGAACCGATGGTCAATCCGGCACCGACGCCGCGCGCGATGTCCCTTGAAGCACAGTTGAAAGCAGCGCGTGAGCGTCGGGAACAGGTGCTTGCCGCCCGCTCCATCGAAATCCCCGAACCTCCCGAGGATCTTCAGGATCTGTCACTTTCCTTCTCCGCCGCGCCGGAGGAGGCTGATGCAGCACCTGATGTGATGGTGATCGCGACCGAGGATTTCGAGCCGCGGCTCAAAGAGGATCACGAGGGCTTGCGCCGGGGTCTGCCGATGGTCGGTCTTGCAAGCGGGGCGATGTCCATGCTTCTCGCCGCCGCGATCTGCACCCTGTGGCTGATGACGCTCGCCAACGACGCGCCGGGCAACGGGGCCAACCTTGCGGTGCCCGCGGAGGCAGCGGAGACGTTCAGCGCCGCACGCCCGGTCGCGGACCGGATCTCCATCGATGAGCCGGACATTGATCTGAGCGGCCCCGCGTTTGCGTTCCCGTCCCAGGGCCCGGTGCCGAGCCTCTATCGCGGCGACGGCACGCCCGAACTTGGCGCTGAAAGCCAGCCCCGCCGGATGCTGTTTGCGGAGCCCTCGCTCCTCCACATGCCGGACGACGAGCTCTTCGACATCATGGTGTTCATCCCGGAAACCGAGCTCGCTTCCGTAGTGATCGAGGACACACCAATCGCCTTGGCGCAGAGCAGGGCGCGCAGCCTTAACCGGGCCGAGCCCGTCGTGATGGCCATGGCCGGAACGGTGGCGGACGGCTTGGTGGATTCCCGCTGGCACACCCGCCCGGTGACAGGCGAGGTTGCGGATGGCTCCTCCCGCGCAGTCTGGACGTCTGAGGCGTCTGCTGATGACTTGCAGCCCCTCAACCCGGCCCCCTCCGCATCAACCCGGCTCGCACCGCTAACGCTCTCGGTCTTCAACTGACCACTGGCAGGGTGTGCGCGTAACACCCGACCAATGCTGATTTTCAACGGTTCAACGCGGTTGATTTGGTTTCAGCCCAATTCAGGCCGCTGACGCTCCGGACCCTCGACAGAGTGGCAGAGGCCATCAGGCAGCTTCTCAAATACAATCTGTGCCATCAGCCGTTTGACGTGACGACCTGTCCTCCACCACCGAAGTCGCCTCTCCTCGACCAACGGGCCGTCATGAGGGTTCGGCCGGACCATTCAGGCCGCGCGAGGAACGCTTTCGGTCTTGAGCAGACGGGCAACACCTGACCCGCTCCGCGCGTCGCGCCGTCCGGGTCGCGCGACGATCCTACCGAGCTCCACCCGCATTAACCCGGCTCGCGGCCGGCACACTTCGGGTCGTCAACTCATCGACTGTCAGACCCGCGCTCCCGCATCCAACCGCTCGAGCAACACAGCCGCGTCCCGCTGGCGCGCGTCCTTTGCGTCGTCCTTCATCCGATCCCAAGTCCGGTACATCTGCGCCATGCGGGGATTTCCCCCGAACCGTTCCCGGTGTCGCAGCAGGAAGTCCCAGTAGAGCAGGTTGAACGGGCAGGCATCCGGGCCGACCTTGTCCTTTACCTTGTAGCGACAGCCACCGCAGTGATCGGACATCCTGTCGATGTAGGCGCCGGAGGCGGCGTAGGGCTTCGACCCCACCATGCCCCCGTCCGCGTGGAGCACCATGCCGATCACGTTCGGCGCTTCCACCCACTCGAAAGCATCCGCGTAGACCGCGAGATACCATTCGTGCACTTCTTTCGGTGCGATCCCTGCGAGAAGTGCGAAGTTTCCGGTCACCATCAGCCGCTGGATATGGTGGGCGTAGGCCTCCTCGATCGTCTGCGAAACCGCCGCCCGGATGCAGGCCATGTCGGTCTGAGCATCCCAGAAGAAGGCGGGCAGCTTCCGCCCCGCCTCCAGCCCGTTTCGCGCGGTGTAGCCCGGACCGTCGAGGAAATAGATCCCCCGGATGAACTCCCGCCAGCCGAGGATCTGCCGGATGTACCCCTCCACGGCGTTGAGCGGGGCATCCCCGCTCCGGTAGGCCGCCTCCGCCTGCTGACACAACTCCAGCGGGTCGAGCAGCCCGATGTTGAGGTACATGGACAGGACGGAGTGATAGAGGAATTTCTCCCCCTCCAGCATCGCGTCCTGATAGTCGCCGAACTGCGGCAGCGCCTCGGCCATGAACTTGGCCGCCGCCGCCTGTGCATCCTGCCGCCGCACGGCGTACCAGAAGGGACGCAGGTCGCCGAACGTGTCGGGATACTCCCGCTCCACAAGCTCGAGCACGTCCGCCGTGATGTCGTCCACTTGATGGTGCCGCGGCTCGGGCATGAAAAGGTCAACCTTCGCCGGTTTGCGGTTGTCGTGGTCATAGTTCCACTTGCCGCCCTCGGGCTGATCGCCGTCCATCAGAAGGCCGGTCTTGCGCCGCATCTCCCGATAGAAATACTCCATGCGCAGCGCCTTGCGCCCCTCCGCCCAGGCGGCAAACTCCGCCTCGGAGGCGAGAAACCGATCATCGGCAAGCTGTTCGACGGGGATCGGCGCGGTGCTGAGCTTCTCCCGCAGCCGATGCTCCCCCGACGCGGTCGCGATCACCGCCTCCGCCCCGTGCTCCTCCGCCCGGCGCAGAAGTTCACCCACGATCGACTGGCTGTTGTCTGGATCGTCGAGCCTGGAGTAGGCGACCGTCCAGCCCGCGCCCCGCAATTCCTCGGCGAAATGGCGCATGGCCGCGAGGATGAGAGCGATCTTCTTTGCATGGTGGGGCACGTAGGTCCCCTCCTCACGCACCTCCGCCATCACCACGACATCGCGTGCGGGATCTGCGGCCTTCAGTGCGGCCACGTCCGGCGTGAGCTGATCGCCGAGCACAAGGATCAGCTTCACCATGGCACGGGCTCCCCTTTCCAGTCGAAGAAGCCGCCGGACTGTTCCGGCGTCAGCCCTCCGAGCACGCGGATAAGGTTCTCTGCCGCTTCCGCCGGGCTGACCGAAGGATGCCGCCCAAGGTACTTGCGCGTCAGGTCAGAGGTCACCGTCCCCGGATGCAGGGCCACGACGACCGCCTCCTTCCGCTTTCGCCCGATCTCGATTGCCGCGGTGTGGAGGAGCTGGTTCTGCGCCGCCTTCGCCGCGCGGTAGCTGTACCAGCCGCCGAGCCCGTTGTCCCCGATGGACCCAACCCGGGCGGACAGGGAGGCAAAGATCGCCCGCCCCTCCGCCAGCATCGGCGACAGGTGCTTGAGCGCGAGCGCGGGGCCGAGTGCGTTGAGCTTCACCTGCTCCAGAAACGCCTCCGGCTCCAGCGCGCCCAACGCTTTCTCCGGCGCCGCACCCTCGATCTCGAGCGCACCGGTGGCGTTGAAGATGAGGTGATAGGGCCCGGTCAGCCGTCCGGCCCACGCCGCAACGCTCGCCTCCCGGGTGATGTCAAACCCGTTGTCCCGGCGGGAGAGCGCCTCCACCGCCATGAACCGTCCCAGCGCATCCGTGAGTGCGGCCCCGATCGCCCCGGTGCCCCCCAGAACCAGCGCCTTCTTTCCCCGGAATTCCGTCTTCAGATCAGTCATGGGGCGGGAGCTAATGCACCCCCGCCCCCTGTCGAGCCGGAAGCCCCGGCTGCGGCTATTTCACCGCATCCCGCAGCCGGCCCACATGGCCGTCCCACCCCGCATCGATGGCGTGGAGGGTTCGGGGGCCGTGATCGCCGATGGCCAGCACCCCGGAATGGGTCAGCGTCACGAAGGTTCCGCCCTCGAGCGGCTCCAGATCCCACGCCACCGTCGTTTCCCCTCCGCCAAGTGGCCCGGCCTCGAAGGTGGTCACGAGGCGCTTGGGCGGCTCCCATTCCAGCACCGTGCCCCAGACGATCTTCTCTCCGTCCGTGTTGTTGAGCTGGTAGTCCGCGCCCGCGCCCAGATCGGCCGCCGCGGCGTGGTACCATTTCGCCAGATGTTCCGCGCGGGTGAGGTAGTCCCACACCTTTTCCGGAGTGGCGGCGAGGTAGATCGTCTTGATCAGTTGAGCGTCCTTGGTCTGCGTGTCACGCATCGTCATCATCCTTTTCGATGGCATCCTTCAGGCGGTCGAGGCGGTCGGACCAGAACCGGTCGATCCGGGCGAGCCAGTCCGCGACCGGGTCGAGCGCCGCGGGATTGAGCCGATTGATCCGTTCCCGTCCCCGCGCCTCTACGGTGATGAGCCCGCTCCCTTCGAGCTGACCCAAATGTTTGGCGACCGCCGGGCGGGACATGTCGAATTCCGCCGCGACCGCGCCGACGGTCATGTCCGATTGCGCGAGCATCGCGACGATGGCCCGACGGGTCGGATCAGCGAGAGCGCGGAACGCGGTTTCGGAGGCATCAAGCATGGTCTCTCCTTCCTCATGAAACTTCATGGTTTCATATTTAGGGAACCTGAGGGTTTCATTTCAACCCCTGTTGCTCGTTTTGTTGAATTCTCGTGCCGCGAGGCGTTCGGTCCCGCACCGAAGGAACGCCGAAGCCCCGCGCGGCCCGGGCGGGTGGGGGTGGGTGGGCGGGACACCTGCCCGGGCCGCGGGGGGCGGGCAAAATTGCCCTTGGATCGCCCGGGACCATGGCGTATTCTCACGCCATGGCACACGAGCTGCACCTTACCGGTCTCCTTCTTCTTAGCCGCCTCTGAGCGTGCCGGGGACCTCGGCGCGTGCGCTCAGAGGGTCCCAACCGCGCCGACGTCCCCAGATGAGCCTTTTCCAGACCGCCTGTTCGCGGCTATAGCCATCCGGAACGCATGTCCCCCGCCCCCTCCCGCCGATGCGGGGATCGCGCAACCGAGATACAAAGAGACACGCCATGACCAACGGCAGCCAGCAGGACCAGGTCCTGATTTTCGACACCACCCTGCGTGACGGGGAGCAATCCCCGGGCGCAACCATGACCCTCGACGAAAAGCTCGAGGTCGCCGCCATGCTCGACGAGATGGGCGTGGACATCATCGAGGCGGGCTTTCCCATCGCCTCTGAAGGGGATTTCGAGGCAGTCTCGAAGATCGCCGCCCAGACCAGGACCTCCGTTGTCTGCGGCCTCGCCCGGGCAAGCTTCGGCGACATTGACCGCTGCTGGGAGGCGGTGAAGCACGCCGCACGCCCCCGCATCCACACCTTCATCGGCACCTCCCCGCTGCACCGGGAATTCCAGGTTCGGCTCGACAAGGAAGCCATGGTCGAGAAGATCGAGGCGACGGTAAGCCATGCCCGAAACCTCTGCGACAATGTCCAATGGTCGCCGATGGACGCGACGCGGACCGAGGATGACTATCTCGCCCGGGTCTGCGAGGTGGCCATCAAGGCCGGAGCCACGACGATCAACATCCCCGACACGGTCGGTTACACCGCCCCCTTCGAGTCCGCCAAGATCATCCGCATGTTGCTGGAGCGGGTGCCCGGCATGGACGAGATCACCATCGCGACGCACTGCCACAACGATCTGGGCATGGCGACCGCCAACTCCCTCGCCGCCGTCGAGGCCGGAGCCCGCCAGATCGAGTGCACGATCAATGGACTGGGGGAGCGTGCGGGCAATACCGCGCTCGAGGAGGTCGTGATGGCGCTGAGGGTCCGCAACGACATCATGCCCTACCGCACGGGCATCGACACGACGAAGATCATGGGGATCAGCCGCCGGGTTGCCACCGTCTCCGGCTTCAACGTGCAGTACAACAAGGCCATCGTGGGCAAGAACGCCTTCGCCCACGAAAGCGGCATCCACCAGGACGGGATGCTCAAGCATGCGGGCACGTTCGAGATCATGCGGCCGGAGGATGTGGGCCTCACGGAATCGAACCTGGTGATGGGCAAACACTCAGGCCGCGCCGCCCTGCGGTCGAAGCTGGAGCAGCTCGGCTACGATCTGGGTGACAACCAGCTCAACGACGTTTTTGTCCGATTCAAGGATCTCGCGGATCGGAAGAAGGAGGTCTATGACGAGGACCTGATCGCCCTGATGACCGACACCGCGACCAACGCGGCCCACGGCAGGGTCCAGGTTAAGGAGCTCGAGGTGCATTGCGGCACACAGGCGCCGCAGACCGCCCGACTGGTCCTGACCGTCGATGGCGCAGATCAGGAGGTCACCTGCACCGGAGACGGTCCGGTCGACGCGACCTTCAACGCGATCGGGGAGATCATCCCCCACTCCGCCCGGCTGGCCCTCTATCAGGTGCACGCGGTGACCGAAGGCACCGATGCGCAGGCCACGGTCAGCGTCCGGCTCGAGGAGGGGGGCAAGATCACGACCGGTCAGTCCGCCGATACGGACACGGTCGTCGCCTCCGCGAAGGCTTACGTGAACGCGCTCAACCGCCTCTTTGTCCGGCGGGAAAAAAGTGCGCCCGCGGACATGGACGCCACCGGCTGAGGGAACCCTGACCGGACGCGCGCGGTGCGGCTTGCCCCCGCGCGCGTCCCGTTCACATCAGCCCCGCCAGAACGGATGGCGGTACATCCTGCGCCCGCGCACCCCGGCAAGAGCTGCGAGAGCGAGGCCCAGCACGCCCGAGGCCATGGGCAACGGCACCGGTGCAGGCGGCACGGTCGCCCGCGCCTCCACCCCGTAGCGGATGCTCAGGGACTGCCCTGGCAGCAGGATCAGGCTGACACCGACTGAGGTCGCCTCGGCAAGGGTGAAGTCGAGCTCACCCGGACCGAAGGACCCGCTGTCGCTCATGGTGCTTATCGATCCGTCACCATCCCCTCCGACAACATCGAGGAAGGCAAGCGCGCTCGCCTCGTGCTCTCCGGAATCGGAGGAGCTGTCCCGCGTGCCGAAGATCTCCGCGAGCAGGTCGGCGGAGACGGTCACGCGAAACTGCGCGTTTGACGCGTTCTCAAAGGACAGGATCCCGCTTTCGATGTCGAGAGCTTCGCCCTCGGCGGTCAGGGATGCCGACGCGGTAAGCTCCAGCGGCGCAGTGATCCGGGTGTTCAGACCACCCACCAGATCCTCCCCGACGGGCACCGTGTCGAACAGCAGCTCCGAGTCGTAGGTCACCGTCACCCGGGAGGATGCGTCTATGGTGACAGCGTTGGCCTGAGCGCCCAGGACCAGGGCGCACAGGGTCGTGCAGAGACATAAGATGCGTCTCATCATCTACCTCACTTTGCGATTTGCTGGGTTGAGAGACCGGATGGCGGGGCGCACTCCCACGGCATCGGCCTCTCTCGATTTACGTAACTATATTACGTTATTCCATCAAGCGGAAACGCTCGGGATAGAGAGCCCAAATGGGGTGGCATCCCTCGAATGCGCCAAGGTGCCGTAGGGGCACCCCGCATTGACCAATGGAATCCGTCTGAACAGCCCATCGGTCGCGATGGTCACTCAGCAGATCGAGACCCGTCGGGACAAGCCGCATCCCGTCGCCCGCCTGCCCTCGATTCTGAGGCCCGCTTTTCGGACTCGTGGCGCGGAAGGCCGGAGAATGTTGGAAAAGTGCAAGAAATTGGAACGAAATTGCACAATCCTGACGTCGTTTTCACCCGGCCTTTACCCCCTTTCGGGTGAGCCTTATAACCGCGCAAAGGCAAGAAAGCGCAGCGGACGCTCGGGATGAGCCCCGCGCGGGGGCAAGGGGCACACACACGATGTTTAGCGCGATTTCGGGGCTGTTCTCGTCAGACATGGCGATCGATCTGGGCACCGCAAACACACTCATTTACGTCAAGGGGAAGGGGATCGTCCTCAACGAACCCTCCGTCGTCGCCTACCATGTGCGCGACGGGAAAAAGCAGGTGCTGGAGGTCGGCGAGGATGCGAAGCTGATGCTTGGCCGGACCCCGGGGTCGATCGAGGCGATCCGGCCCATGCGCGACGGGGTCATCGCCGACTTCGACGTCGCCGAGGCGATGATCAAGCACTTCATCCGGAAGGTGAACAAGCGGGGCAAGCCGAAGATCATCGTCTGCGTGCCCCACGGCGCGACGCCGGTTGAGAAAAAAGCGATCCGCGAAAGCGTGCTCGCCGCCGGCGGGCGCAAGGCGGGCCTGATCGCGGAGCCCATTGCAGCGGCCATCGGCGCGGGCCTTCCGATCACGGATCCCACCGGCTCCATGGTCGTTGACATCGGCGGCGGCACGACGGAAGTTGCGGTCCTCTCGCTCGGCGACATCGTCTATGCCCGCTCCGTCCGTGTCGGCGGGGACCGGATGGATGAGGCCATCATCTCCTACCTGCGCCGCCAGCATAACCTTCTGGTCGGCGAGGCGACAGCGGAGCGGATCAAGACCTCCATCGGGTCCGCCCGCATGCCCGACGATGGCCGTGGCCAGTCCATGGAGATCCGCGGACGCGACCTGCTGAACGGCGTGCCCAAGGAAACCGAGGTGACCCAGGCGCAGGTGTCCGAGGCGCTGGCCGAACCCGTGCAGCAGATCTGCGAGGCGGTAATGACCGCGCTCGAGGCGACCCCGCCGGACGTGGCGGCGGACATCGTGGACCGCGGCGTGATGCTGACGGGTGGCGGCGCGCTCCTCGGCGATCTTGACATGGCGCTGCGGGAGCAGACCGGCCTTGCCATCACGGTGGCGGACGATGCGCTCAACTGCGTCGCCCTCGGCACCGGCAAGAGCCTGGAATTTGAGCGGCGGCTCCAGCATGTGATAGACTACGGCGTGAGCAGCTAAACCACTCCGGTGAACCGGAGGACAGCATGAAAGGCAGGGCCAAGTGTCCTCAGCCCAGGGCGGTGTGAACAGTTTCTGGACCATGATCCGCCAGATCGTTCTGGGCGGAATGTTTCTGGTGTGCCTGCTGCTGTTCATCCTCTGGCGGGTGGACAGTCCGCGCGTCGACCGGTTCCGCATGGCGGTGAGCGATGCGCTCATGCCCTCCATCGAATGGACCGCGAAACCTTTCGCCTCCTTCTGGCGCATGGTCGACGATTTCCAGTCCTACGCCCGGGTCTACGAACAGAACCGGGAGCTGCGGCGGGAATTGCAGGACATGAAAGGCTGGCGCGAGGCCGCTCTGCAGCTTGAGCAGAAAAACGCCCGGCTGCGGGCGCTCAACAACGTGCGGATCAACCCCCAGCTCACCTTCATCACCGGTGAGGTGATGACCGACACGGGCGGGCCGTTCAGCCAGTCCGGTCTCATCAACGTGGGCGGGCGTAACGGGATCCGGGACGGGGCGGCGGCGCTCGACGGCCTCGGCCTCGTCGGCCGCATCTCCGGCGTCGGAACGGCGACCGCCCGGGTGATCTACCTCACGGACATCAACAGCCGGGTCCCGATCATCATCCAGCCCTCTGGCCAGCGCGGCATCGTCAGCGGGGACAACACCCGCGCGCCGCGGCTCGACTTCGTGGAGGATACGGAGCGTGTGAATCCGGGAGACCGCGTCGTCACCTCCGGTGACGGAGATGTGCTGCCGCCTGATATCCTCGTGGGTCAGGTGATCCAGACCCCCGACGGCCGGTTCCGCATCCTGCCCGCCGCGGATTACCAGCGGCTCGAATTCCTCCGAGTGCTCGAATACGCCCCGCCGCCCCCGGTGGCGGAGACAGGCGCGCTGATCACCCGCAGCCTGCCCGCCGAGGGAGGTATCGAATGAACGACAGCCTCATCACGTGGCGGGTCCTCTGGGACAGCTCCGTCGCCCTTCTCGCCGGGCTTGCCTGCATCCTCGTCGGCCTCATCCCGATCACCCCCGGCGCCGACAGCTATCCGATGCCGGACCTGCTGTTCTGCGTGCTCGCCTACTGGGTGCTGCGCCGGCCGGAGGGGGCGAGCCTGCCGCTCGTCTTCGCGCTTGGTCTGATTGCGGATCTGATGCTGGGCCGCCCCGTGGGCCTCGCGACGTTCCTGCTCGTGGTGATGACGGAGATCCTGCGCGGCCAGTCGCTGGCGCTGCGCGACGTCTCCTTCATCTTCGAATGGCTGCTCTTCGCCGTGCTCACCGCGCTGATGCTTGTAGGGCAGATGCTGCTGCTGTGGATCACGTTTTCCGAGGTGCCGTCGGCCCAGCTCATCGGCCAGTACGGGTTCTTCACGGTCATGTCCTATCCGGTTGTGGCCGCCCTCTGCGGTACAGCACTCGGCATACGCTACCCGGTGCGGGCAGTGCACGAGCGCTCGACCTATCTGAGGGGCGGCTGATGGCACGGGGTCCGATCCAGGCGGGGCGGAACATGACCCGGCGCGGCCTCTTCGTGCTCGCGCTTCAGTTCGGCCTCGTCGGCACGCTCGGCTGGCGGATGCGCCAGCTTCAGGTCGAGGACGCGGAGCGGTATCGCCTGCTGGCCGAAGAGAACCGGATCAACATCAACCTGCTGCCGCCACCCCGCGGCCTGATCTTCGACCGCAGGGGCCAACCCATCGCGGTCAACGAACAGAACTACCGCATCGTCATGGTGCGGGAGCAGGCGGGCGATGAGCAGGCGGTGCTCGACCGCCTCTCCGACCTCGTCCCGATCAGTCCGGAACGCAAGGAGCGTGTGCTCAAGGACATGCGGGACCGCCCCCCTTTCGTCCCCGTGGCGGTGGTGGAGCATCTGAAGTGGGAGGAGTTTGCCCGCGTCGCCTCCAACATCCCTGCCCTGCCCGGAGTGAAGCCTGAGGTGGGCCTCAGCCGCTACTACCCCTACGGCCCGGAGTTCGCGCATCTCGTCGGCTATGTCGGACCCGTGTCCGACTGGGACCTCAGCCAGATCGACCGACCCGATCCCCTGCTGCAGATCCCCGACTTCCAAATCGGCAAGACCGGCGTTGAAAAACGGCTCGAGGGCAATCTGCGGGGGGAGGCTGGGACCAGCCGCATCGAGGTGAACGCGGTCGGCCGGGTGATCCGCGAGCTCGACCGCGCGGACGGGCGCCCGGGTTCGGACCTCCAGCTCACCGTTGACCGGGACCTCCAGTCCTACGCGCTCGCGCGGATGAATGGAGAGAGTGCCGCGACGGTCGTCATGGACATCCGCAGCGGGGAGATCCTGGCCATGGCCTCCTCCCCCAGTTTCGACCCGAACTCCTTCGTCTTCGGCATTTCCAGCAAGGACTGGAAGGCCCTGAACGAGGACGAGTACCGCCCGATGTACAACAAGACCGTGTCCGGCGTGTACCCGCCCGGCTCGACCTTCAAGATGGTCGTGGCGCTCGCGGCGCTCGAGGCGGGCGTCGTCGGACCGGAAGAGACGTTCTACTGCAACGGTGGCCTGCAGCTCGGCGACCGCCGCTTTCACTGTTGGAAACGGTGGGGGCACGGGCATGTGGACCTGCATGACAGCCTCAAGCATTCCTGCGACGTCTACTACTACGAGGTGTCCCAGCGCGTGGGCATCGAGCGGATCACCGAGATGGCCCGCAAGCTCGGCCTCGGCGATGCGCCGGAGATCGCCCTGCCCGCGGTGGCCGGAGGGCTCACGCCCACCAAAGGGTGGAAGCAGGCCGTCCATGGGCAAAGCTGGCTGGTCGGCGACACGCTCAACGCCAGCATCGGACAGGGATACGTGCTCGCCTCGCCCCTGCAGCTCGCCACCATGACCGCGCGCATCGCGACCGGAAAGGCGGTGACGCCCCAGCTCACCCGTCAGGCCGTCGGCACGCCTGCGGCGGCCCCGGACCTTGCTGATCTCGATATCTCCGAAGCCTCCCTTCGCCGGGTCCGGAACGCGATGTTCGCCGTGTCGAACCACCGCCGCGGCACTGCCTGGCGTGCCCGGATCGCCGACAAGACCATGGCCATGTCCGGCAAGACCGGCACCAGCCAGGTCCGCCGGATCACGGAAGCGGAACGCCGGGCGGGCGTCTTCCGCAACGAGGATCTTCCCTGGAACCGGCGCGACCACGCGCTCTTCGTCGCCTTCGCGCCCCACGACGATCCGAAGTATGCGATCTCCGTCGTTGTCGAACATGGCGGCGGCGGGTCCAAGGCCGCCGCCCCCATCGCCCGGGACGTGATGATCCGCGCGCTCTACGGCGCGGACGCCCCGCTCGAGGCATGGCCGGAGGCGGTGCGCGAGGAGATCGAGCAGCAGCGCCGAACACCCCCTGCCTCCGCCGAGGTGCCGGGCGGAAGCGACCGCGCATGATCTACTATGAACAGATGAACGCACGGCCCGCGCCAACGGGCCTGAGCAAGCTGCTCCACATCCACTGGGCGCTCGTTCTGCTGATCACCGCCGTCGCCTGCATCGGCTTTCTGATGCTCTATTCCGTCGCGGGCGGATCCCTCGATCCCTGGGCGCAGAGCCAGATGATCCGCTTCGGCATGGGCATGGCGGTGATGTTCATCGTGGCGCTCATCCATATCGGCTTCTGGCGGCGCGTGTCCCTCTTGGCTTATCTGGGCGCGCTCGGCCTCCTCGTCGCCGTGGAGTTCATCGGCACCGTGGGCATGGGCGCGCAGCGCTGGATCGACCTCGGCTTCATGCGCCTCCAACCCTCTGAAGTGATGAAGGTCGCCCTCGTGATGATCCTCGCGGCCTATTATGACTGGCTCGAGCCGGAGAAGGTGTCGCGCCCGTTCTGGGTGATCATCCCTCTCGTCCTCACCGCCGTGCCTGTAAGCCTCGTGCTCATGCAACCGGACCTCGGCACATCGATCCTTCTGGTGCTGGGTGCCGGAGTGATCATGTTTCTCGCGGGCGTGAGCTGGTGGTACTTCGGTTCCGCAATTGCGGGAGGGGTCGGGCTGGTCACCGCGGTGCTGACGTCGAAGGGCACCCCGTGGCAGATCCTGAAGGACTACCAGTACCGCCGGATCGAGACCTTCCTCAATCCGGAGCTCGACCCGCTCGGCGCAGGCTACCACATCACCCAATCAAAGATCGCGCTTGGCTCCGGCGGGATCTCCGGCCGCGGGCTGATGGAGGGCACCCAGTCCCGGCTCAACTTCCTGCCGGAAAAGCACACGGATTTCATCTTCACCACCCTGGCCGAGGAGTTCGGCCTGATCGGCGGCGTGACCCTGCTTTCGCTCTACGCGCTCATCATCCTGTTCTGCACGCTCTCCGCCCTGCAGAACCGGGACCGGTTCGGCGCACTGCTGACAGCGGGGCTTGCCACCACCTTCTTCTTTTTCTTCGCGGTCAACATGTCGATGGTCATGGGCCTCGCCCCGGTCGTCGGCGTGCCGCTGCCTCTGGTCAGCTATGGCGGCTCGGCGATGCTGGTCCTGCTCGGCGCGTTCGGGCTCATACAGTCGGCGCACATCCACCGCCCCCGGGGTCCCGCCCGGTGATCAATGTGCTGTTCTCGGCGGGTGCGGGACAGTGGGATGCCTACCGGGCACCCCTGACCGAAGCGCTGGAGGACGCAGGCCTTCCCGCCCGGATCGCCCCGGACATGGCACCGGAGGATGTGGACTACATCGTCTACTCCCCCGCGAGCGGCGTCACCGATTTCGCCGCCTTCCCCCGCCTGCGCGCGGTTCTGAGCCTCTGGGCGGGGGTGGAGCGGATCGTCGGCAACCCCACGCTCACGGTGCCGCTTACCCGGATGGTCGATGATGGTCTGCGGGAGGGGATGGTTGAATGGGTGACCGGGCACGTCCTGCGCCACCATCTCGGCCTCGACCGGCATGTCGCGACCCAGGACGGCACCTGGTTGGAGGGCTCTGTTCCCCCGCTCGCCCGACACCGGACGGTCGCCATCCTCGGTCTCGGCGCTCTCGGCCAGGCCTGCGCAACCGCACTCGCGGGGCTGAACTTCCGGGTTCTGGGGTGGAGCCGGACCGGGGCCACGCTGCCTGGGGCGGAAACCCACGCCGGGCCCGAGGGCCTTGCCCATGTGCTCTCCCGGGCGGAGATCCTGATCCTGCTCCTGCCCGAAACCCCCGCCACCACCAACCTCATGAACGCCGAGCGGCTCGCGCTCCTGCCCCCGGGTGCGGTGATCATCAATCCGGGCCGCGGACCGCTCATCGATGATGATGCGCTCCTCGCGGCCCTCGAACGGGGCCACCTGGCCCACGTGACACTCGACGTCTTCCGGCAAGAGCCGCTGCCGCCCGGGCATCCGTTCTGGGCCCACCCCAGCGTGACCGTGACACCCCACATTGCCTCCGCAACGCGGGAGGACACCGCGTCGCGCATCATCGCGGACAACATCTCCCGGGACCAGAAGGGCGCGCAGATGCGCTTCCTCGTGGACCGGAGCCTCGGCTATTGATCCAGGACGGGGAGATCGAGGCGGCCATCCGGGTCCGCGCCGCGGCACGCCCCACCAGCTTCTGCCCCTCGGAAATCGCCCGCGCCCTGGCGGAGGACTGGCGCCCGCTGATGCCCGAGATCCGCCGGGTCGCCGCCCGGATGCAAGCGGACGGCAACCTCACCGCAACCCAGCGCGGCACCCCCGTCATCGCCGATGAAGCACGCGGCCCGATCCGCCTCCAGCGCCCGCCTCCACCCCCAGCCTGATCACCCAGGCCCCTATCCCAAGCGCTCATATCGCCGCCTGACCTCCCATGACCTCAGGGCTATCCTCCGGAGCGTCTCAACCCGTTAAACCACACAAAACACCGCACTCACCAACGTCAAAACACAGATAGGTCCACCGGCAGCACCGACCGTCCGTGAGAGCCCCCAAAGGGCTATATCTCGACAAAGGCGCCCCACCTCTTCTCGTGGCCCCAAATATCCCCGCCAGAGGCATCCAGCCCCACCTGCTCCGGACGATCACAAACCGCGACTCCCCAATTCAGCGTGGCCATACGGCCCCGGGGGCAGACCAACCCGATCATCCCGTGACACAGCAGCGACATGTCCAAAAGCACCACGTTCAAACCGACGGAGCCCCCGAAACCACCGAAGAGCGACCAATGGGCCCACACCCCATCAGAACATGCCCCACACCCTGTCCGGACCACCCGGCCAAAAAACCCGTGCCACTGCCCATCATTCTTCTGGCCCCAAATATCCCCGCCGGAGGCTCCCCACCTCTCAAACGGCAGAACCTCCGAACTGCCCTCGGATCGTACGCCACGGGCGCGGGTGGGGGGCGGGCGGGCGGGGCCACCGCCCGTCAGGGCAAATCCCCGGCTTCATCCTCGCCCGAACGCCCGATCTCTACTCCACTATTTCAGGATCGGCGGCTTGCTCGGATCGCTGCCAGGGGCCTGGGGTGCCTCCCGCGCCGGGGTGTGCAACTTGGGCAGGTCGAAGCGGAGGCCGACCCGGGTGAGCCCCTCCATGATCCGCCCGTCCGGCTCCGGGAACAGCACGTCGATCTGCCCCGCCTCGAGGCCGGACAGGTGCAGCGCCTCGTTGACGGCGAGCGCGATGGCCCGCTGCGCACCCTCCGGCGCGCCGATGAAGGCAAGCGCGTGGGACCGCGCACCACCCTCATAGACAACGCCCGTCAGCCAGGCCGCCTCCGCGAGACCGCCCATAGTGGCGAGCTTCTGGTCGAGCGCGGTCAGAAGCGCCTCGGGCAATCCCTTCGGCGGCTCCAGCCGGGTGATCCGGCCCTCACCGATCGCCGGCCCGTCTCGCAGGAGCCCGCCGAGCCAGTCGACGCTTTCGGGCGGCACGATGGTTTCCCCGTCCGGCACACCGAGGTTCAGAGCAATGCCGTGCCCGCTTCCGCGCAGCATCTCCACCACCCGCCGCCCGGGCAGCGCCGCGTAGGGCGTCACGCCGCCGATGAAGGCTGCCATGCGGGCATCCTGGTCGAAGGCGAGGATCAGCGGGACGGAGGAGGTGTCCATCACGACCGGCACGATCCGGTCCCCCTTCGGCTCCTCCTCCAGCACAATGAATAGCTCCGAGTCCGCGAGGCGTTCGTGAAACGCAAGGCGCGCCCGATCATCATCCGGTGCGGCGAGAAGCGCCTGATGCGCCTGATCGAGCGGTGTTGTTTCGTCTGACATCCCCTGGTCCCCGGGCTCCGGCTGCGGCGCGTCATCACCTACACGGACCACCGCCGGTTTCAAGGGGGCCGGCGGTCTCGGGCGCAGCTTAGCCTGCGCCTGCCGCCTCGATCTCTTCGCGGGTCTGGCGGGTCAGCGGCGCGGTGTCGATTTCGCGAAACGGGGTGATAAAACCGGACACGACCGCCCACCCCCGCGCCAGATCCGTGAGGGTCGAGGTAAACCGATGCGGCCGGTCCCGGGGGATGTTGAACAGCTTCTGGGACAGGTCCGCCGGATCGTCCGCGTCGTTCCAGCTTGCATTGAGGGACTTCGTGAGCACGCCCAAGGCACAGAAATCATGCGGTGCAGCGGTCGATCTGGGTTGCAGATGGTCCACCTCCCGCCCCATCGCGGCCCGCGGGTGCACCGCCGAGTAAGCGCTGCGATAGGCGGTATAGGCGGGCCGGACATAGACCGTCGCCCAATCCTTCCGCACGAAGACAAAGGCGTTGGAAAGCTGCCGGGAGCCGATGCGGTAGATCCTGACCGAGGGAAGCAGCATGTCGATCTGCCCGATTGTCGGTGCGGGCCAACTGATGCCCTGGTGCCGCATCATCGCGCCGTACTGGCGCGCCGTGAACCGTCCCATGCCCTTCCTCCACTCTTTTCCGGAACCCTAGCATGACCCGCCCAACAGATGGGTGATAATCCGGGCGCGCTCAGTCCCCGGTGAGCTCCTGCACCCTCGCCTGCAGCACCGGCACCAAGTCTGCCTCGAACCAGGGATTGCGTTTCAGCCAGGCGGTGTTGCGCCATGAGGGATGCGGCAGGCAGAGCGCCCGGGGCCAGTGGGTGCGCCAGTCGGCCACTGTCGCCGTCACCCCGCCCTGCGCGGCTGCCCCCAGGTGCCACTTCTGCGCATAGCCCCCGATCAGGAGGACGAGCGCCACCTGTGGCATCGCCGCCATGACCTCCGTCCGCCATGTGGCCGCACAGACCTTTGGCGGCGGCAGGTCTGATCCTTTCGCGTCATACCCCGGAAAGCAGAAGGCCATGGGGGCAATCGCGAACTTCGTTCGGTCGTAGAACCGGTCCCGGTCCACCCCCAGCCAGCGGCGCAGCCGGTCGCCGGACGGGTCGTCGAAAGGGATGCCGCTCGCATCCACCCGGGCGCCCGGCGCCTGTCCCGCGATCAGGATGGGGGCTTTGTCCGACAGCCAGACCACCGGGCGCGGTGCGTGCCCCGTCGCCGTTCCCGCGAACCGCTCCGCGCAGATCCGGCAGTCCCGGATCCGCCCGGCCAGTGCCTCGAGCTCCGTCACGAACCGGCCGCCAAAGGGCAATAGCATTTGAACTCGTGCATGGCATTCCGTAAGGGATGTGAAACCACGCGACGTAGAAGAGGGATTGTCATGTACCGTGTCTGGAACTTCCTTTCGGAGTACTCCCTCCTTCTCATCATGGGGGCGCTGATCGCCCTGGTGTGGGCCAACACCGATTATGACAGCTACCATCATCTGATCGAGGCGACCATCTGGGACTATGCCCCCATCGGGCATTACCATGACGGACACCGCACCCTGACCGTACACTACCTGATCAACGACATGCTGATGGCACTGTTCTTCGCCATCGCGGGCAAGGAAGTGTGGGAGGCGGTGATCCTCAAGGACGGCTCGCTGCGCGGGCGCAAGGCGGTGACCCCGCTGATCGCGACCTCCGGCGGCATGTTCGGGCCCATCGCAGTCTATCTGGGTCTCGCGGCCATCATGGGAACGGACACCTATCAGGCGGTGGCCAACGGCTGGGCGATCCCGACCGCAACCGACATCGCGTTCTCCTACCTGATCGGGCGCCTCATCTTTGGCGCGACCCACCCGGCGGTGGGCTTTCTGCTGCTGCTCGCCATCGCCGATGACGCGGCGGGGCTGATCATCCTGGCGGTCTTCTACCCCTCCGGCGAGCTTGCGCCGGAGTGGCTGCTGCTCTCTTTCGGGGCAGCGGGCCTCGCCTATCTTCTGGCGAACTGGCTGCCCCGCCGCCTCGACCGGCACAAGCAGGACCGCCCGAACTCCACCTGGGTACGGTCCACCTTCGGCGGCCTTCCCTATGTGATCGGCGGCTGCATTTCCTGGTACGGTTTCATGCGCGCGGGCATCCACCCTGCGCTCGGCCTGCTGCCGATCATCCCCGCGATCCCCCATGCGGACCGGGCGTTCGGCATCTTCGCCGAGGCGGAGAAGCATCTGACGGACCTGCTCAACACGATCGAGCATGCGCTGAAGGATTCCGTCGAGGTGATCCTGTTCCTCTTCGGTCTCGCCAACGCGGGCATCGCCTTCTCCACGATCGGGGACGCGACCTGGCTGGTGCTCGCAGGCCTTCTGATCGGAAAGCCCGTCGGCATCTGGTTCATGGGCTGGCTCGCCGCGCGACCGTTGCAGTTGGGCCTGCCGGAGGGGATGAAGACGTCCGACCTCTTCGTCCTCGGCTCCATCGCCGGGATCGGCTTCACGGTCTCGCTCTTCATCTCCGGTGTCGCCTTCGGCCCCGGGCCGGTGCAGGACGCGGCGAAGATGGGCGCGCTTCTCTCCTTCGCCTCCGCGATCATCGCCTTCGGCGCGGCCCGCGTCTTTGGCGTGGACAAGCGGGCGGACTGATCTGGACCTGCGCCTTCTGACCGGGATCCGGGCCGGGGACCTCCCGGCGCTCAGGGACCATATGCGGCGCGCCCGCGTCGAGACCTACGGCGCACTGATCCCCCCGACCGGGCTGAGCCGGATGCTGCATCCTCTCGGGAGTGCGGATCTCGGCGGGCTTGCGACGGACGGCGGCTTCATCAGCCTGTGGGAGGATGAAGCCCCGGTCGGTGTTGCGGCCTGGGAGGCCGCGGACGCGCTGTTGCGCATCAACCACATCTCCGTCCGCAAGGCCCGGCAGCGGCGCGGCACCGGTCGGCGCCTGCTCTCCGCCACCCTGAGGTCCGCCCCGGCGGAGGCACGGGTGGAGGTGACGGTGCTGCGTGCCGCCGCGGGCGCGCACGCGTTCTTCCTCGCCTGCGGGTTTGTCGAGGATGATGCGACGGTCCACGCGCTCGCACCGGGCCACGTGCTTCCCGCAACGATCCTGTCGGGCCCGGTGTCCGGGATCCGCACGCGGCTGGCAGACCTTTCCGCGGGGCGCTAGGCCCGGGCGACCTCCTTGAGGTGATAGGTCAGAGCGCGCCCGATCACGATGCGCAGCGGCTCTTCCGGCAACGCCTCCGGATCATCGAAGAGAAGCGCCCGCGTTCCTTCCACAATGAAGGTGCCCGGAAACATCTCCTGCGCTTCCGCAATCACGCTGGTCTGGCAATGGGCGTAAAGGGCAAATCCGCCCGTGCGGGGCACGCCGAGCCGCAGGGTCGTCCCAGATTTCGTCTCCGGCGTGAGGTAGGACGGCTGGCCCCACCGCAACGCCTCCTCGATGCGCCCGACCTCCGGCCGCAGCGCAGCCGTATCGAGGATGAGGTGGCGCAGACGCAGCAGCCCCGGCTGCGCACCCGGGGGAAACGCAGCGAAGGCGTCGCGGACACCGGGGTGGGCGATGTCGTCGATGCTCATGCGGGCGCCAGCAGGAAGCGTTTGTGCACACGGCCGTCGAGATGGCGCACGGTCCGGAACCCGATCGAATCGTAGAAGGCGAGACCCGCCGCGTTGTCCTCACCGATCGGAGCATAGATATCCGGCAACCCCGCCTCCGCCGCCGCAACCCGCGTGCGGACAAAGAGCGTCCGCCCCACGCCACTCCGAAATGCCTGCGGGGCGATATGGGTGCCGATGATCCCGCACCCTTCGGGCACCCCATAGTCATTGCCATCGCTCGCCCGCTTGAGGGCCTGGAAGCCCATCGCCCGTCCCGTATTGTCCCGGGCAAGCAGGCAGACAATGTGATCCGGATGGGTGATGTAGCGGTTGCGGGCGAAGTCGGGGTCCCCGGGCTCCGTGCGGTTGCCCACGACACGAAGCGCGATCAGGACCGAGCTGATCGCATCGGCATCATCGACAGTTGCAGCGGCGATTTGCATCCGCACCTCCCGTAAGAAGGCCAGTGTACCGCAAACCGGGCCGGAGCCCTACCCGTGATCGCGTCCGCAGCGGAACGGCCCAATTTTGCCCTTTCCCCGCCACTTCCGTATAGTTCACCCCATGCTGGCGCTTAAGGCGCGGTTTACCCCTCTCCGGTAGGGACAGGGGTGTGGGGCAAGAACGGACCGGGGCATGATCGAGTTCGAAGGGGTGAGCAAATCCTACTGGACCGGTGTCCGGCGCAAGGTGATCCTTGACCGGGCATCCTTCCGGGTGGAGCTCGGCCGATCCCTTGGCATCCTCGCCCCGAACGGCACCGGGAAGTCGACACTCATCAACATGATGGCCGGCCTCGTCAAACCGGATGAGGGGCAGATCCGCCGCACCTCCCGCATTTCGTTTCCCATGGGTTTTTCAGGGGTGGTCGATGCGGCCCTTTCGGGTGCGGAGAACGCCCGCTACGCCGCCCATTTCTACGAGGTCGATCCCGACTATGTGGAGGCGTTCTGCCGCTGGATGTGCGAGATCGAGGAGTACTTCGATCAGCCCGTGAACACCTATTCCGCGGGCATGCGCGGGCGGCTGAACCTGTCCCTGCTGCTGTCCCTCGACTTCGACATCTATCTCGTCGATGAGGGCATGCCGACGACCGCTGACACGGCGTTCGTGCGCAAGGCGGGCACGGTGTTCAAGAAACGGCTGGAGGAGGCGACCCTGGTCATGGTCTCCCACAACCCCAAGCAACTGGAGGCGTTCTGCCGCTCCGCCGCGGTGCTGGCGAGCGGGCGGCTGCACTTCTTCGACCGGCTTCAGGACGCGAAGGCGATGTACAATTATGTCAAGTGATCCCTCCCCCGAGGCGCCCGAACAGGGACCCGGTGCCGCCCGTCGCGCCCGGCGGGCCCAGCGTCGCAAGCGTCTGCAGGAGGATGCGGAGGCCGCCCGGATCGAGAGTGAGGCGGAAAGCGACGCCCCCGGGACGGAGCGGCTTGACTCCCCCGGCCAGCGCAAGCGGCGCGACCTGATGCAGGCGATCCGAAAGGAGGATCAGTCGCTGCCCGCGACGACCAAGGGCACCGCGGTCGATCAGCCCGCCGACGCGATCTATCCGATGACGGATGAGGAGCGGGACGCCCAGATCGCCCAGATCCAGCGCGATCTCGTCAAGCGTCGGCGCCGCCGGTGGTTCCTGCTGTGGCTCCGGCTTGCGTTCTTCGTTGTGCTGCCCACGACCCTTGTCGGCATCTACTACTACAACCACGCAAGCCCGCTCTATTCCACCAACAGCGCGTTCGTCATCGACCGTGCGGCAGCGCCCGGGGCAATGTCGGCCGGCGGTCTTCTGTCTGGCACGACGTTCGCCACCTCGCGGGAGGCGATCTCGGTCCAGGAATTCCTGACATCGCGGGAGGCCATGCGCGCCCTCGATGAGGAACTGCGGATCATCGAGCACTATTCGGACCCGACCATCGATCCGATCCAGCGGCTCGAACCCGACGCCTCCGAAAACGCGGCCTACCGCGCGTACAAGGACCGGGTGCTCGTCGGCTATGACACGACCGAAGGGATCGTGCGGCTGGAGGTCATCGCCGCCTCCCCCGACATGGCGCTTGCGATGAGCGAGCGGCTGATCTCGATGGCGGAGGCGCGGGTGGACACCATGTCCGACGCAAACCAGAACGACGCGGTGCGCGCGGCCCAGCAGTCCTTCGACGATTCAACCCGGGCGCTTGACGAGGCCTACGACACGGTGCTCGCCCTGCAGGAACAGGTCGGTGTCTTCAGCGCGGAGATCGAGGTGGGGCTCGTGCAGACGACGATCTCCGCCCTCACCGCGTCGCTGGAGGAACGGCGACTGTCCCTCGCCGCACTCCTCGACAACGCCAGACCCAATCCCGCGCAGCTCCGCATCCTGAACGCGGAGATTGCCCGGCTCGAAACCGCGATCGACGAACAGCGCGCGATCATCGTGAATTCCCAGGCGGATCAGGACTCGCTCGCCCGCGTCAGCGCCGATCTCAACCGGGCGGAGCAGAGGCTGGCGCTTCAGCAGGTGCTCCTGCAGGAGGCGACGGCAAGCCTCGTCGTCGCCCAGCGGGAGGCGGCGCAGCAGTCGCTTTACCTCTCGCTTGCGGTCAATCCGATCCTGCAGCCGGTGCCGACCTATCCGCGGAAGCTTGAATATACCGCCTTGGCTTTTGTCATCTTCTTTGCCATCTACATGGTCGCCTCCCTGACCATATCGATCCTTCGGGAACAGATGAGCTACGGAAACTGATGACACAGCAGAAACCCGTCGCCGTCGGCGACCTGACCATTGCCAACGATTGTCCCCTGACGGTGATCGCCGGTCCCTGCCAGCTTGAGAGCGCGGACCACGCCCTGATGATCGCGGAAACGGTGATGGAGGCCTGCGCCGCGTCCGGCGCGCAGTTCATATTTAAGGGATCCTTCGACAAGGCGAACCGCACCTCGCTCTCCGGTGCCCGCGGCGTGGGACTCGAGGATGGGCTGATCATCATGCGCACCGTGAAGGAGAAAATCGGCTGCCCGGTTCTCACGGACGTGCATACGGAGGGGCAGTGCGCCCTCGCCGCCGACCTCATCGACGTGCTCCAGATCCCCGCGTTCCTCTGCCGCCAGACGGACCTGCTGCTCGCCGCGGGCCGCTCCGGCGCGGCCGTGAACGTGAAGAAGGGGCAGTTCCTGGCCCCGTGGGAGATGGGCAACATCGTCACCAAGATCGAGTCCACCGGCAACGAGCGCATCCTCCTGACGGAGCGGGGCACGAGCTTCGGCTACAACACCCTCGTGGTGGACATGCGCAGCCCGCCGATCATGGCCAAGACCGGCTATCCGGTGGTGATGGACGCGACCCACGCGGTCGCCATGCCCGGGGGCAAAGGGACCTCTTCCGGCGGTCAGCGGGAATTTGCGCCCGTCATGGCCCGTGCCGCCGTGAGCATCGGCGTTGCCGCCGTCTTCATCGAAACCCATCAGGACCCGGACAACGCCCCCTCCGACGGGCCGAACATGATCCGGCTCGACGACATGCCGACGCTGATCCCGACACTCATGGGCTTCGACGCGCTGGCCAAGGCGAACCCGGTCGAGGTCTGAGCAGCCCTTAAAACTTGATGCAACGCGCCGACTTTCCGGCGCGCCATTAAGCCGCCGGTAACGGCTCGATTCAATAGTGTGACGTGACGCGCACTGGATCGAGGACCGGCATGACATCCGACGACGATATCGCCGCGGCGGCGGGGGCCACCGGTGAGACCACGCTTGTGGTTCCGACGAAGGCGCGGCTTGCTGCGGCCGAGGCGGCACTCGACATCCTGCGCGCCCTGCCTGCGGAGGTCGCACCCCTCATCGATGCCTCCGGGGTTGAGGACATCTCGACCCAATATGTGGGCGTCCTGCACAGCGCGCTCGCCGCACGTGAGGGGCTCTCGCCCCCGATGATCGTCCAGGCGCCCACCCCGGCCTTCGTCGACGCGTTCTCCGATCTGGGCCTGTTCGCCGATCTGATGAAAATGGAGTTCCGCCAATGACCCGCGTGCTCGCCGTCGACGACACCCGCGCGCTGCGCAACATGCTGACGGACTGTCTGGAACGGGCCGGGCACGAGGTGCTGGTGGCCAGCGACGGGCAGGAGGCGCTCGAACAGCTTCGCGCCCATGCCCCGGACATCGTGATCACCGATCTCAACATGCCCCGCATGAACGGTCTAGAGTTCATCGCCGCCGCCCGGGCGGAGCCTGCGGGCCGGGAAGTGCCCATGCTCCTGCTCACCACCGAAACCGCACAGGATCTCAAGGACAAGGCGCGGGAGGTCAAGGCCACCGGCTGGCTGGCGAAGCCCTTCGACCCGGATCAGATCCTGTCCCTCGTCGAACAGCTCGCCTGAGACCATCGGGATGGAGGAAGAAGACGACTTCAAGTCGCTGTTCTTCACGGAGTGCGACGAGCTGCTGACCGACCTGCGGGAGCATCTCGACACCCTCGCCGATGGCGCGGGCGATGCGGAAACGGTGAACGCCGCCTTTCGGGCCGTGCACTCGGTGAAGGGCGGGGCGGCGGCGTTCGGCTTCAACGATCTCATCCATTTCGCCCACGCTTTCGAGACGGTCATGGACAGGTGCCGGGGCGGGGAGCTCGACCTGACGGAGGATGTCAGCGCGCTCTTGCTGCGGGCAAGCGACGTGATGGAGCTTCTGGTGGAAAACGCCCGCACCGGCAGCGCCACGGACGATCCGGTACGAGACAAGGTGCTTGCCGACCTTGCGGCGCTGTCCGACAGCCCGCTCACCGCGCAGCCCGCCCCCGCGGGTACGCCTGCCGACGATCCCCTGCCGGAGACCCGCACTGTCACCGTCATCGTGGCACCCGGGCCGGACTTCTTCCGCTCGGGCCATGACCCGCTCCGCATCATTCGTGCGGCACGGCCGCTCGGCCTGACCGACATCGCGATTTCCGGCGCACCGCAAACGCTGGAAAGCCTCGACATCGAACTCTGCCCCTATCGCTGGACACTGAGTTTCGACACGTCCGAGCCACCGGGCGCCCTGATCGATTTCTTCGACTTCTACAGCCTGAGTGCGGACATCACCCTCGACGATCCCGCGCAGGAGCCGGAGGCCCCGCCGGCCCAGCCCCCTCCGGATCTCGAGCCCGAGCCGGTTCCCGAGATCGAGACCCCGCCGACCCGTTCCGTTTCCAAATCC
>JBCBAP010000022.1:45007-51156 GCA_038532435.1 Pseudomonadota bacterium
GCCCGAGCCGGTTCCCGAGATCGAGACCCCGCCGACCCGTTCCGTTTCCAAATCCCTGCGGGTCGAGATCCCCCGCATCGACCGGCTCGTGAACCTTGTGGGGGAGATCGTGATCACCCAGGCAGCCCTCGCCCAGAACGTCGTGGAGCTGAACGCCGCAGGAAGCCAGGCGCTCGCAACCACGATCGAGGCCATGTCCCGCCAGACCCGGGAGCTTCAGGAAAGCGTCATGGCGATCCGCGCCCAGCCGGTCAAATCCGTCTTCAGCCGCATGCCGCGGGTGGTGCGCGACCTCGCGGACAAGCTGCAGAAGAAGGCGCGGCTGGTCCTGTCCGGCGAGCATACCGAGGTTGATGCGACCGTGATCGAGGAGCTGGCCGAGCCGCTCACCCACATGCTCCGCAACTCCATGGACCACGGGCTCGAGCCGCCTGCGGACCGGCAGGCGGCGGGAAAGCCGGAGACCGGCACCATCACGCTCTCCGCCGAGCACCGGGGGGAGCGTGTGGTGATCACCCTCGCCGATGACGGGCGGGGGATCGACCGGGACCGGGTGCGCGCGAAGGCGGTGGAGAACGGCCTGATCACGGAGGATGACCTGCTCACGCCGGAGGAGGTCGATCTTCTGATCTTTCATCCCGGGTTCTCCACCGCGAAGGAGGTGTCCTCCGTATCAGGACGCGGCGTCGGCATGGATGTGGTCAAGCGCAAGATCCAGTCGCTGGGCGGGCGCTTCTCCCTGCACAACAGCCCGGGCACGGGCTCGCGGTTCCAGATCACCCTGCCCCTGACCCTTGCGGTGCTCGACGGCATGACGATCTGCGTCGGTGACGACCGGTTCATCCTGCCGCTTTCCAGCGTGGTGGAGGCGCTCCGGGTCGATGATTGCACCATCGAGGCCCTGCCGGACTGCTCCCGCGTTCTGGCCCGCCGTGGCGAGTACATACCGCTCGTCAGCCTGCGCGATGTGCTCGATCTGCCACCAGGTGAAGCGCCGGAGCAGATGGCCATCGTGGTGGACACGGAGACGGACGGCCATGTGGCCCTGCTGGTCGATGAACTGCTCGGCCAGCGGCAGGTCGTGCTCAAAAGCCTCGAGGCCAACTTCCAGCCCGTGCCCGGCGTCTCCGGCGCGACCATTCTCGGCGACGGTCGGGTTGCCCTCATCCTCGATGTCCCCGCCCTCGTGACCCTCGACCGGCGCCCGTCCCCGCAACCCATGGAGACCGCGAGTTGACCCAGCCCAGCCCGACCGACCCCTCGCCCGACGGCGACACACGCTACGAACAGTACGTCTCCTTCCTCGTCGGCGACCGCGCCTACGGGGTCGACATCATCCGGGTGCGCGAGATCAAGCAGTGGACCGCGCCGACGGCCCTGCCCAACCAGCCCGCCCATATCCGCGGCGTGCTGAACCTGCGCGGCACCATCGTGCCCGTGCACGACCTGCGCGCCCGCTTCGGAGGCCCTCTAACGGAGGCGGGGGAGATGAACGTGATCGTCATCGTCACCCTGCAGGAACGGACCATCGGCATCCTCGTCGATGCGGTATCGGACATCATCACGGTGGCGCTCAACGACATTCTCGCGGTGCCGACAACAAGCGGGGAGGCGGACCTCAAGAGCCTCAGCGGCCTCGTGAACACGGACGCGGGCATGGTCGCGCTCCTCAATCTCGACGGGCTCTTCCCGCAGACCGCACCGGCGGCCGCATGAGAGGCGCATCGTGAGCAGAGCAGAACAGCTGGAACAGGGCGCCGCTCGCCGCGCACGGCCCGACGCGCCGCCGGCGATGACACAGGCCGAGTTCACCCGCATCGCCGAGCGGGTCCTCGCGCAGACCGGGATCGTGCTCAAGGAGCACAAGCGGCAGATGGTCTACTCCCGCATGACCCGCCGCCTGCGCGCGCTCGGTCTGACCAGCTTCACCGCCTATCTCGACCATCTCGACGCCGCAACCGACGGTGGGGAGGCCCGCGCCTTCGTCAACGCGGTAACCACGAACCTCACCTCCTTCTTCCGCGAGGATCATCATTTCGAGGATTTCGAGAGGGAGGTTCTGCCGCACCTGATTGCCCGGCGCGACGGTCGTCTCAGGCTCTGGTCCGCCGGATGTTCCAGCGGAGAGGAACCCTACACCCTCGCCATGTCACTCCTCCATGCGTGCCGGGATGCGCCCCCCGTCGACCTGCGGATTCTCGCGACGGACATCGACACGGACATGCTCGACCGCGCCCGTGCGGGGATCTACACGCGGGAACGGACGGCGAAGATCCCGCGCCGGTTCTCGGGTTACCTCCTCGACGGGCCGGATGCGGAAACGGCACGCATCGCCCCACAGGTCCAGGCGCTCATCACTTTCAAGGAGCTCAACCTCATCGGCCCTTGGCCGGTGCGGGGCCCCTTCGACGTCATCTTCTGCCGAAACGTGCTCATCTATTTCGACGGGCGGACGAAAGCGGCTCTCATCGACCGGTTCGCGGACCTGCTCACCCCGGGCGGTGCGCTCTATCTGGGCCACTCCGAGTCCCTGCTGGACGAGCACCCGCTTCTGGAGAGCCTCGGGGCGACAGTTTATCGGAGGCGCCGATGAGTTCCGCAGCGCTCCGCCCGTACCCGGATCCCCGCGCCCATTTTGAGGCGCGGCTGGACGTGCACGTGATCCCGGTCCTGCCCGGGTATCACGAGGTCACGGACGATCCGGATCTCGCGCTCATGACGCTGCTGGGCTCCTGCGTCGCGGCCTGCATCAGGGACCGGCGCAGCGGCCTCGGCGGACTCAACCACTTCCTTCTGCCCTCCGGCGGCGGGGAGCGGGAGACGCTCTCTTCCCGCTACGGGGTGCACGCCATGGAGGTCCTGATCAACGACATCCTGCGCACCGGTGCCCGCAAGTCGGACCTGGAGGCGAAGCTCTTCGGGGGGGCGGAGATCATCGGTACCCGCGCGTCAGAGACAGTGGGTATGCGCAACGCTGAGTTTGCCCGCGCCTACCTCCTGCAGGAGGGGATCCACCTCGTCGCCGAAGATCTCGGCGGCGATCGGGCACGGCGGATCTTCTTCATCCCCACGACCGGAAAGGTGCACGTGCAGCGAATCCGCGGGAGTGCGGCGCGGGAGACGGAGGCGCAGGAACGCGCGCTCACCCACCGCACCCGCCCGGTGAGCGGCGGGGTCGAGCTCTTCTGATGGCCGCCCGCGTGCTCATCGTCGATGACAGCACCGTCATGCGCCGGATGATGCGCAGCATGCTCGACGCGGATCCGGAGCTTCAGGTCGTGGCGGAAGCGGAGGATACCCCTTCCGCCCGCGCACTGATCAAGCAGCACGATCCGGACGTCGTGACACTCGATGTTGAAATGCCCGGGATGAACGGGCTCGATTTTCTGCAGAAGATCATGCAGTTGCGCCCCACTCCGGTGATCATGGTTTCCTCCCTGACCACCAAGGGGGCGGACACCACGCTCGCCGCACTCCAGATCGGGGCCGTGGATGTGGTGCACAAGCCTGGCGGGACGCGGCCCCTCGCGGAGTTCGGCGCGACACTTCGCGAAAAGGTGCGCCTCGCCGCCGGGGTCAATGACCGGCGACCGGCCGAGCCCGCGCGCGCCGTCTCACAATCGCCGTTGCCGACCAACTGGCGACCGGAGTTTATCGCGATTGGCGCCTCGACCGGGGGCGTAGGTGCGGTGACCGATGTGCTGCGGGGCCTTCCTCTCCACGCACCCCCCGTCCTGATTGTCCAGCACATGCCGGAGGGATTTACCGGGCGGTTCGCAACGCGCCTCAACGGTCAACTGCCCCAGCAGGTCGCCGAGGCGCGGGACGAGGAGCCTCTCCTGCCCGGCACCGTCCGGATCGCCCCCGGCGGTGCCCAGCTCGGCGTAGCCCTTCGCGCGGGGCATCTGATCAGCCGGATCGTGTCCGCGCCGCAGATGTCCGGCCACCGTCCTTCGGTCGACTTTCTGTTCGACTCCCTCGCCCGCACCGGACGGCGCGGGCTGGCGGTCATTCTCACCGGCATGGGGCGGGACGGGGCGCGGGGTGTCGGCGCCCTTTCCGCCCAGGGCTCGATCTGCATCGTGCAGGATCAGGAGACGTCCGTCGTCTTCGGGATGCCCCGCGCGGCAATCGAGACCGGCAAAGTTCACCAGATCCTTCCGCTCCCCGCAATCGCTCCCTATTTGTGCACGTTTTCGAAACCAAATCCGACCCATAGTCCCATTGCGTCCTAGTCTCTGGAGAAATTGATATGCCTGCCGCGAATTCTCTGAAAATCCTCGTGGTCGATGATCAGCAAACCATGCGCGGTCTTGCCCGCCAGTGTCTCACCCGGCTCGGTGTTCAGGATGTCGCCCTCGCGGCGACCGGGGAGGCAGCCCTTGAAACCCTCGCCACAAAGAAGTTCGACATCGTGATCTCCGACCTGAACATGCCCGGGCTCAGCGGTGTGGAACTGGCCCGGAAGATCAAGGAGCATCCGGTTTTCTCCCGCATCCCGGTCTTCCTCGCGACCTCCGACGCCTACCGGGATCAGGCGACGGACGAAACCGTGGACCACTTCGTCGCGAAGCCCTTCAGCGTCGCCGACATGCGCTCCGCCATCGAGGAACATCTGGGCGAACTGAGCTGAGTTCCGAAGAGGATTTTTACCAATTGATAAAAAATGAGGCCTGTGTCACGCTGATCTCCGACCGAGCAAGGAGAGGTGGCAATGACCGCAGGACGTTTCTCGCCAGGTGTCGTTTCGGGGCGGCTCGATGGAGCTGAATATGCGGATAATTTTTCCGATCTGCATCCGCCGCTGACACCCCATGAGGCGCAGGTCGCCGCGGACCGTTGCTATTTTTGTCACGACGCGCCCTGCGTGACCGCCTGCCCCACGGACATCGACATCCCGCTCTTCATCCGGCAGATCGCCACCGGCACGCCCGAGGCTGCGGCGAAGACCATCTTCGACCAGAACATCCTCGGCGGCATGTGCGCCCGGGTCTGCCCGACGGAGGATCTGTGCGAACAGGCCTGCGTGCGGGAGGCGGCGGAGGGAAAGCCGGTCATCATCGGCCAGCTCCAACGCTACGCCACGGACACGCTGATGGATGCTCCCCACCCCTACATCCGCGCGGCGGAAACCGGCAAGACCATTGCCGTTGTCGGAGCGGGGCCCGCTGGCCTTGCCTGTGCCCACCGCCTCGCGATGCACGGCCACACGGTCACGGTTTTCGACGGGCGCGCCAAGGGGGGCGGCCTGAACGAACACGGGATCGCCGCCTACAAGACGGTCGACGGTTTCGCGCAGGCGGAGCTTGACTGGCTGCTTTCCGTCGGGGGCATCACCCTCGAGACCGGAAAGATGCTGGGCCGGGACCTCGATCTGGAAAGCCTCGCTGCGGACCATGATGCGGTCTTCCTCGGCATCGGCCTTGCAGGTGTCAACGCGCTCGGTGCGGAGGGAGAGAGCCGCCAGGGCGTGACGGACGCCGTGCGTTTCATTGAAACCCTCCGCCAGACTGAGGACCTCGCGACCCTGCCCGTGGGTCGGAATGTCATCGTCATCGGCGGCGGGATGACCGCGGTCGACGCCGCCGTGCAGTCCAAACTGCTGGGCGCTGAGACGGTGACAATGGTCTACCGCCGCGGCAAGGACCGGATGAGTGCCAGCGTCTACGAACAGGATCTCGCCACCTCCAAGGGTGTGCGCATCGTGTACGGCGCGCAGCCGTTGCGGGTCGAGGGCAACGGCGCTGTCACCGGCGTCACCTTCGAATACACGTCCGGTGGTGCGACGCTCACCGGGACGGGAGAGACCTTTACCCTCGCCGCCGATCAGGTGCTCACCGCCATCGGACAGACCCTCGACAATCCCGGCGGGCTTGAGCTCTCGGGCCGCAAGATCGCGGTCACCGGGCCCGGCCGAACGTCCCGCGTGGGCGTCTGGGCGGGTGGCGACTGTGCCGCCGGCGGCGACGATCTGACAGTGACGGCGGTGGCAGAGGGCCGCGACGCCGCCGAGGATATCCACGCAACCCTGACCCCCTGAAGGAGCCCAGCCATGGCCGATCTTCGCAACGACTTCGTTGGCATCAAGTCGCCGAACCCGTTCTGGCTCGCCTCCGCCCCGCCGACGGACAAGGAGTACAATGTCCGCC
>JBCBAP010000023.1:0-47500 GCA_038532435.1 Pseudomonadota bacterium
CGATCGTGCCAATGTTGCAGTGCGGCTTCGTCCGCTCAAACTTTTCCTTCGCCATCGCCGTATCCTAAGTTGCAGGTGGACGTTTTTCGTCGCGCAGGCACTACTGAGTTGCCCCGCAAACTGCAAGCAAAAACACAGCTGTCCTGAGACCCCCCGGTGCGTTTACCGTGACAGAAAAATGACTCGACTTAAATACAAGTATTCGCTATATTTTCTTACAGTATAACTTCAGTTGGGGGCAACAACTGCGAGTTGTGAGGGGTAAGCGCGTGTTGGTGCGTACAGTTCTATTTACGGTTGCAATCACATTCTTTGGCTCTTCTGTGGCCGCATGCGGTCAGTCAGAAGGTCAGTTGGAGAAATCTTCCAATGATTCCGGTCGCGTGGCCCTTGCCACGGCACCGGATTGCGCTGTTCCGGCGCCCGGTTCTCCTCGGGCGCTGCTGGCGCAGGTTGATCGGCTGTTCAAGCCCGCAACCGCGGTCTACGAGAAGCGGGATTCGGACCGGCTGCAGATCCTCGATCTGCGGGGCCGGGATGCGATGGGTGAGACGGGGTACATCTTCCGGTCCATCGCGGCACCCGTCGATGGATGGGAAGCGCCGACGCAGCCGCTGTTGACCGCTGTCATAGCCAACATGCTCAACCGCACCGCCCTGCAGACCGACCGGCCCGTTGTATTGATGCATGAGGACGGCTCCGCCGAGAGCCTGTCCGCGGTCGCGTGGGCCTACTGGGTGCTCACAGCTGCGGGGTTTGAGGAAATCTCGATCCTGCGCGATGGCATGGCCGGCTGGATGGCGGCGCACCTGCCCGTCGTGCACCGCCCCAACGTGCCGACACCCGCGCGCAACCGCTCCGACCTTGGCGAAAGCTTCGCGGCGTCGCTGAAGGACATGATGGACGGCTCCAGCCGCAGCACAAAACTGCTCTACGCGGATCCGGAGAGCGCGACGGAAGGTGCGTCCCACCGCGCCTCCAACGGGACCATCATCACGCTGACCCAGCCGCAGATCGATCGCTGGATGGATCCGTTCGCGGAGACACCGGGCGCGGAGCTGCTGCCGGTGGTGGCACAATTGCGGAAGCGTGGCGCAGCGGAAGCACCGGTCCTCGCCCTTGGCATGGACCCGAAGGCTGCGGCGCTGAACTGGTTCATTACTTCTGAAGTAATGCAGCATGACGACGTGACGCTCTATCCCTTCCCGGTGGCCCTGACCGAGACCGACGATCAGTTCGTCCTCTCCGCGCTCTTCAACTGAACCGATTACCCTGACGCGCGGCCGTTGCGGCCGCGCGTTCATTCCGGCCGCTGGACGCTCATGGGCAGGATGACGCCCCAGCGCGTCCGCTGTGGCGGGCCATCCACACCAAAACCCGCCTTCTTGTACGCTGCAATAGCCCGCGCATTTTCCGGATCCGGGTCGGTCGCGACCACAGGAGCCCCGGCCGCGAAAAGCGCCCGGACCCGTGTCGCGATGAACGCGGAGCCGTGGCCCTTGCCGAGCATGCCGGGCTCTCCGATGAACTGGTCGATGCCCCGGGACCATTCGGCAAAGTGGCCGAAATGGTGCGCCTCCCACCCGTGGACGGTGTAGTCCTGCATGTAGGCAAAGGGCTCGTCGCCGGTCGACACGATCCATCGCGAGACCCGCGGGTCGGCCAACTCCTCCTCTGTGTCAGGCTCGTCCGAATCCCACCACTCAGCGACGTGGGGCCGCGCCCGCCAGCGCGCCAGCAAGGGCAGGTCCGCGGACGTCACCTGCCTGAATGTGTAGATGTCGGCCATGGGCTCAGCCTACCACACTCGGGTCGAGGATGGGCGCTATGACGCCGGATGAGGGGAGCTGGAGCGGGTAGCGGGAATCGAACCCGCACCTTAAGCTTGGAAGGCTCTTATGATACCATTTCACCATACCCGCGCAGGTGAAACGGGATAATCCGGCGGCCCGGGAACGTCAACCGCCTGACCGTCACTTCCCTGCGGAAGATCTCAGGACAAGCCAACTTGATAGTGCGATGACGACAGCCCCCGTCAGGGTGGGGAGCGTCAACGGCTCGCTGAAAAGGGTGAAGCCGACAGCGGCGGACGCGATGAAGCTCAGGTATCCGAGGGGGGCGAGCACCCCCGCCTCCGCCATCCAGTGCGCCCGGATGAAGCAGAGCTGGGCAAGCTGCGCGATGCAGCCCACTCCGGCGAGCAGGAGGATCGTTCCTGCATCCACCGGCACCCACTGGATGACCGCGACGGGCAAGGTGAGAAACGCGAGACCGGCGGTATAGAAGGTCATCATCTGGACTTCCGAAGCGCCACGCAGCCTGCGGGTCACGATCACCGCCCCGGACCCCGCGAGCACGGAAATGAGGACGGCACCGACACCGGCGACCTCTGCCCCTCCGGTCGGTGCAAGGGCCACGGCAACTCCCGCAAGCCCGAGTGCCGCCGCCGCCCAACGTGCCCGAGGGATCGCCTCCCTCAGGATCAGCGCGGCGAGGCACATGAGAACCAGCGGCCTCAGGAAATTGAGCGTGGTGAAGAGCGCAAACGGCATCCGCGCCACGGCGAAAAACCCCGCCGTCAGCGCAATCGTGGAAAAGCCCACGCGCAGGAGGTGCAGGCCAGGCCGCGCCACCCGGGTCACCTGCCCTGTGTCCTGCAGGATCCATGGAAGGAGGATCAGAAGGCCGAAGCCCGCCCGAAACAGCACGACCTGTGCGGCGGGCATATCGGTGCCCAGCGCCTTGACGAGGCTGAGCGCGGTAAGGTTCAGCACCATGTCGCAGAGGAGCCAGCCCACACCGCCGCGCGTCGCAGCCCGCGTGGGATATGTCATGAACGATGAACGGGTGCGACCAGGTTCGCCATCAGCCGAAACGCGCCCGGGACGAGTTGCGCCATCTGATGATGCAGGATGAGCGCGCAATGCGTGTGCCGCCCCGCGCCGACCGCTGCACTCAGAAGCGATCCGTTCAGCGGTTCCTCACCGGGATCAGCCATGGAGAGGAGTGGTGCATAGTCCGCTGCCCAGTCCATGGCGAAGTAGAGCCCCCGTTCCTTGTGCCACCCCGCCCAGTCTTCGGGACCGATCCGGTTCGGTGTGGTGAGGACGGGATGGCCGGGGGCGAGGTGGATGACCTCCGCTGCCTCGTCGGTGACCCTCCAGCGCAGGGAGGGTTTGCCGATCGTGAGCGGTCTGGGGGGCACGACGTCTGGATCCCACGCGTCCCACGGCCGGTGATAAAGGGTGAGGAGGTTACCCCCCTGCTCCACCCACCGGTGCAGATCCTCGATCCGTGCGCGCAGGTCGGGGCGGGTCCGGACCGCGAAGACACCGACAACGAGGCTGTCGAGACCGGCGAACGGATCGGAAGTGGCCAGACGCTCCGCTGTCAGGTTCTCGACATCGAGGCCCATGTCCTGGAGAGAGGCGAGAACCGCATCGTTTCCTCCGCCAACATATCCGATCTTCCCCTCCGCCAGGGCAACGTCGATGACGCGGACCGTGACGCTTGTCGGGATGCTGCGGAGCCGGTGACCCGCATGGTCCGCACCGATCCGGGTCACGCTCATCACCGGACCGTCGCCCAGCATCACCGGCAGGGTCCAGATACCTGCATCGATGGACTCGGGCACGGTGATGGAGATCCCGTCGGCGTCACGCTCCACTCCCCAGCCCTCCGGAACCTCGACCCGGGCGGCGGGATCGGAAAGGGAGATCGTGAAGTCGCGCCGGGCGCTTGCGCGGTTCAGCAGGACCTTGGCGGGACTGGCGGAGACCGGCGTCGCGACACCGACGAATACCTCTCGTTGCAGGGAGACGCCGGTCTCGGTCGTTAGCCCCGCGACCGTTGTTGCGACCCGCAGACGCGGCAGGGCGGGCGACGCGGGGTCGTAGTGCGCCGGAAGGGGGTCGGACATGGTCGCGTCTGCGGGAACCTGCAGAGAACCGTTCTCAACACCCCACCCGTCCGGCACATCGAATGTCACCGACGCGGCACCCAGGATAGGATCGGCGACCTCGATCTCAACATCAACGGATCCGCCTGGTGCAACGACAGGCTCCCGGACCCAACCAAGCGCCTCGGCACCGGACGCGATCCGAATGACCTGGGCAAGCTGTGAAAGCTTGCGGTCCACCCGGTGCACCACCTCACCTTGCGCGTGGGCAGGGCAGCGGGCGCGGGCCTCGCGCAGAGCGATGACCGCAGCGACGGCGTGCCGAGCAATGGCAGACCCATCCGGGAATGCAGCCCTCGCCGCCTCCATCGCGGCCTGAGCACCGCTGAGTGGATCGTCCAGTTCAGGCGTCTCCACAAATGCCGCGAGGTCGGTGAGATTCGCGGGAAGCCCCGCAGTCAGATCACCCGACCCGCCACCAACTTCGGACCGGGCGAGGTGCAGGGGCCAGTCATGCTCCGCACCCGCCGGAACCCAGCGGCCCATGCCCTGTGTCCGGTGACAGGCGCGGGAGGTCTGCCCGATCTGGAACCAGGTCGCCCCCGTGACCCAGTCCCGCCCGGTCGCGGGGACGGTGCAGGTCGCCTCCGGCGGCGGCAGATCATCGTCATACGCATCGCCGGCGCCGGACCATGCGGGCAGGAAGAGCTTCTTGACCTGCCAGGGCGCGCCGCGAGCGCCGAAGCCGGGATCCGCTGCTGCGTCCATCACCTCATGGGCAAGCTGAGTCATCGCCCGGTGATGGCCGTGCTGCCCGGGGATGTCGAGAAACGTTGGGCAGATGATGTCAGGCCGCTCCGTCCGGACGATCTCCACGAAGCGGGCGAGCGCCCTCGCGTGACCCCAGCGCCGCAGCGTATCCTCACCGCTCTTCGAAAAGCCGAAGTCGGTGATCGTGTCGTCCGCGCTTTCTGAAAGCCAGTAGAGCCGGAGACCGAGAACGTCGCTCGCCCGCTCCATCTCCAGCGTCCGCAGGACGCCAAGATCCGCGCCACTCTCTGTCCCGATATCGTTCTGCCCGCCCTCTCCCCGGGTTGCGCAGGCGTAGGAGAGATCAAGACCGTCGCGCAGCCCCAACGCCGCAAGCATGGCGGAGGTCTCATCATCCGGATGGGCGCCGGTGTTCTTGAAGGACACGACAGACTGCAAGGGCTGCAGCGCGCGCCAGAGCTGGACGATCCTGGGCCGGGCAGCGATCATCCCGATGCGCGCCTGATCCTCTGTTGGCATGGTGCTCCCTCAGGCTTCCGCGGCGATGCGTGGGGTGAATACCTGGTTGATCACCAGTGCTGCCCCGCCGAGTGCGGCGGTGAACCTGCCAGAGGCGCCGCGCATCACGCGTGGATTGTCCCGCTCCGGTCGCGCAGCAACGGAGCTTTTCGGCAGATCGAGGGACATGATCAGGTGGTCGAACAGGATGTCCGGCATCGCCCCGCCGAGGATCACTGTCTGCGGATCGAGCAGGTTTTCGATCAAGCCAACCGCCTGTGCAAGGGGAGCGCGCGCGCTGTCGAGCCAGTCCATCAGCGGGCGGCTTTGAGACCGGTAGAGCGCCTCGAGCTCGCTGCCGCTGGTCACGGCAACACCGGCCCCCGCCAGATGATCCCGGATGGCCAGACGGCTGACATAGGTTTCAAGGCACCCCTGATTGCCGCAGGCGCAGGGGCGGCCGCCGGGCTCGACGATCATATGACCGATCTCGCCCGCGTTCCCGAACGCACCGCGCTGGAGCTGGCCGCCGGAGACGAAGCCGAGCCCCAGCCCCGTCCCGAAATAGAGAAAGCAGAACGTGTCGAGGTCCGCTGCGACGCCGGACACGCGCTCCGCCACCGCAGCGGCGGTCGCGTCATTCTCGACCGTCACCTGCAACCCGAGCAGATCCTCGAAAAACGTCTCCGGCGCGATCCCGGCCCAATCAGTCAGCGCAGATTGACCCGCGTGGGAAAGGCCGGTCTCACCGAAAGGGCCCGGCATCACGACGCCGCAGCCCAGCAGGCGATCCGCCGACCGGCCGGTCTCATCGAGAGCCTTCTGGCGGAGCGCGATGACCTTTTCGCCAACAGCCTCGGGGCGCGCATCGGTGAGGGCGACACGATGCGTGAACTGTGCGGTGCCGGCGAGATCGACGAGCGCGGCAAACACCGCATCCGGACGCACCTCGATGCCCAGCGCGTGAGCGCCCTCGGGATTGAGGGTGTATTGCACAGCCGGCAGACCGCGCCCGGCGATACGCCGCCCCGCCTCCTGCAAAAGGCCCTCGCCGTGCAATTCCGAGATGATGTTGCTGACCGCCTGGGTGCTGAGACCCGAGGCGCGCGCGATCTGCGCGCGGCCCATCGGGGTACCTTGCCGGATGTGGCCGAGCACCACCTGCCGGTTGTGAAGCCGGGTCCTTTCGGCGTTCGATCCAACGATGCGGCGGGTGCGCTGTTCGGTCATGATACGTTGGTACCTCAATTCGCTTGATAGTTCAACTTGATTGAGTTAAAAAGAGGTGTGCGAAGGAAGACGCACCTGTTCCAGCGCGCCTTCGACCAGTGCAACAGACAGGGAGATATGCGTGATGACCATTTCGACGAAATCCGCAATGCTGCGCGGCGCGCTCGCATTCGGGCTCCTATCCTCACCAGCGCAGGCTATCGAGATCGAGTACTGGCAGTACTTCTTCGAGGCGCGTGTGACGGCCATGGAGCAACTCATCGAAAATTTCGAGGCGGAAAATCCTGACATCACCGTCAAGATGACCCATTTTCCCTACGCCGACTACCGCACGAAGGTTGCCGCCGCGATTCCCGCGGGCGAAGGCCCGGATGTGGTCCAACTGTTCTACGGTTGGCTCAATGACTACGTCGAGGCTGATCTGATCCAGCCCCTGCCGACAGACGCCTTCCCCCCGGCGGAGATCGAGGCCGAGTTCTTCCCCATGGTCGGCGCGATGAAACGGGGCGACGCCTACATGGCCCTGCCCACTGCCGTGCGGTCGCTCGCACTTTTCTACAACGAGCGGCTCTTTGACGATGCGGGCATCGATGGCCCCCCGGCCACGCTCGACGAACTGGTAGAGACCGCCAAGGCGCTGACGAAGAAGGACGGCGCAGGCAACATCACCCAGGTCGGCATCACCACCGGCATGACCGGGCAGGATCACCACTGGTTCCGAGAGGTTCTGGTGCGTCAGTTCGGCGGCGACCCGTACGTCGACGGCTATCAGACCGTGAACTACAACACCGATGCGGGCCGCATGGCGCTGGAGTACTACACGGATCTGGAAAAGACCCACGAGGTAACCGCGCTCGGTTTCATGGACGAGGCGCAGGCCGCGTTCAAGGCGGGACGGGCCGGGATGCACATCGACGGCTCCTTCCGCATCGGCGCGCTCGACAAGGTGCGCGGCCTCAAGTGGGGCGTGACGGAGCTTCCAGCAGGACCCGATGGCACGAAGTCCAACTATTCCTCCTATTGGGTCAACGCGATCACCACGAAGGCTGAAGCCGAAAAGTACGAGGCCGCGGTCAAGTTCATGGACTACATCACGTCGGATGCGGCCATGCAGGTCTGGCTCGACACCGTCGGCGAGCTTCCGGCGAAGCCTTCGGTGGGCCTGACGGATGCCAACTCCTCCCATCCGGTCTACGGCCCGTTCATCCGCGGGCTTGAGTATGCCAACACCACCATCTTCGCCAACGAGTCCGCTCAGCGGCAGGTGCTTGTGGACATGGTGAGCCGGACGGATCTGGAAGGGCAGTCCATCGCCGACAGCCTTGCGGCCGCCGCGGCTGAGGAACAGGGCATCCTCGACGAGTACTATACCGACTGACGACACAACGCGGGGGCGTATTTCCCGCGACAGCAGGCCCCGACCGAGACCTTCCCGGCGGTCGGGGCCTGCCGGACCAAAGACCGAGGGGACCGGATGGCGCTCTATCGCGATCTCAGCATCAGTCAGAAACGTATCGTGTGGGCCTGGGGCTTCCTCGCGCTGCCGCTGGTCTTCTACATCTCGATCCGGTTCTACCCGACCGCGAACGCCTTCGTTCTGTCGTTCCAAGAATGGAACCTTCTCGGCGCGCGAGAGTGGGCAGGGTTCGAGAACTACGGCAAGCTGATGGCGGACCCGGTGTTCTGGAAGGTGTTCGGAAACACGTTCCTCTACCTCCTCATCGGAACGCCGATCAGCCTCGTGATCTCCTTCATCGTGGCCTACCACCTCGATCAGGTGCGGTTCATGCACGGGTTTATCCGGGCGCTCTACTTCCTGCCGTTCATGACCAGTGCCGTGGCCATGGCATGGGTATGGCGGTGGTTTTATCAGCCGGTGCCCATCGGGCTGTTCAACAACATGCTGGCAAGCGTAGGCATCCCACAGATCGCCTTCCTCAATTCGACGACGAACGCCCTGCCTTCTGTCCTCGCCCCCGCGGTGTGGGCCGGCCTGGGCTTTCAGATCATCATCTTCATGGCCGGCCTGCGCGCGATCCCGAAAACCTACTACGAGGCCGCCCGCATCGATGGAGTGTCGACCTGGACGGTTTTGTGGGAGATCACGCTGCCTCTTCTCAAACCCACGATCGTGTTTCTCGTCGTGTTCAGCTCCATCGGTTTCCTGCGGATCTTCGACCATGTCTTCAACATGACGACGAACAATCCCGGCGGGCCGCTCAACGCGACCAAACCGCTGGTTCTGATGATCTATGACACCGCGTTCAACAGCTTCGACATGGGCTACGCGGCGGCGCAGACCGTCGTCCTCTTCCTCATCCTGCTGATCGTGAGCCTCCTGCAACTTCGCCTGCTGAGGGATCGCTAGATGGCCGTGGTCGACGATATCAGCGTAAAGGCATCCTCCGCCGCGCTGCTCGAGGCGGAGGGAATGCGACCGCGCCGCAGCCACGCGCAATACATCCGCTGGCTGCTGCTTTTCGCGGGCGGGATCCTGATGGTGATGCCGCTCGCCTACATGCTGTCGACCAGCTTCAAATTTCCGTTCGAGGTCTACAACCTCAACCTGATCCCCGAAGAGCCCACGATCGAGAACTACACCTACGTGCTGGAGGATGGACGCTTCTATCTGTGGTTCTGGAACTCGCTCCTCATCGCGACGATTACCACGATCTCCAACGTGCTCTTTGACAGCCTTGTGGGGTACACGCTGTGCAAGTTCCGCTTCCCGGGCCGGTACATCATCTTCATCGCGATACTGTCGACGCTGATGATCCCGACAGAGATGCTGGTGATCCCCTGGTATCTGATGAGCCAGCAGTTCGGCTGGCTCGACACTCATTGGGGCATCATGTTCCCGGGTCTGATGACCGCCTTCGGCACCTTCCTGATGAAGCAGTTCTTCGAGACTGTGCCCGATGACTTCATCGAGGCGGCCCGGATCGACGGGCTCAACGAACTGCAGATCTGGTGGACCGTAGCGATGCCCCTGGTGAAGCCCGCGCTGGCTGCACTCGCGATCTTCGTCTTTCTGGGCAACTGGACCGCATTCATATGGCCGTTGATCGTGACCAACAGTCAGGAGATGTACACGATCCCCGTCGGGCTCACGACCTTCTCCGTCGAACAGCAGGTGGAGTGGGAATTGATCATGACCGGGGCAGCAATTTCCGTCCTGCCCACGCTCATCGTCTTCCTCATCTTCCAGCGCTTCATCATCCGGGGCGTGGTCATGGCGGGGTTGAAAGGGTGAGCGGCGGTTCCGCAGTCCCGGCAACCGGTCCGGGGGATCGCACAGGCGAAAACCGCGCGGAGCCCCGGAGCCCGCTCGTGCGAACAGACCGGCTGGATCATGTCCATCTCTATGCTCTCGACAGACCGGCGGCGGTTCGCTGGTACGCGGACGTGCTGGGCCTCACTCCCTACGGCCCCTGGCGAGAGGAGGATCCGCCGGACGAGCATCCCGTCTTTCTCGCCACCGCATCCGGGACCTTCTGCGTCTCCATCTTCGTCGGAGAGCGGCCCGAGGGCGGGGACCGGACCGTGGCGTTTCACGCGGACGGGCCCGCGTTCATAGCCTTTGCCCAGGCGCTGCCGGATCCCCGCATCCCGGCCTACAACGGCGCGCCTTTGACCGCGGACGGGCGCCATGATTACGGCATGGCGATCACGCTCAACATGCTCGATCCCGCGGGCAACCACATCGAACTGGTCACCTACGACACCGGCATGGTGCGGGAGGCGCTGTCATGACCGACCACTCCTCCTTCCCGGATCCGACCTACAAGCGGACGGTGCTGGCCCCGCTCTTTGATGGGGTGAAGACGCACTATGCCGGGCACATGATGGCCATCAACGAGGCTCATCTGGTGATGCTGGTGGAAACGGGCATCCTCATCACCGCGCAGGGTCGGCAGATTGCCGGAGCCCTCGCCGCAATCTCGACCGAGGTGGATGTGGAGGCTCTCACCTACACCGGCGAGCACGAGGACTTCTTCTTCCTCGTGGAGGCGGAACTCAAGGCACGGCTCGGCGATCTGGGAGGGATGCTTCACACCGCGCGGTCCCGCAACGACATGGACCATACGATGTTCAAGATGGCGTTGCAGGCGCGAACCGACGCCCTGATGGCGCAGGGCCTCGCGCTGTCCACCGCGCTGACCGCGAAGGCACGAAAGGAGGCGGCAACGCCGATTGTCGCCTACACCCACGGCCAACCAGCGCAGCCCACGACATTCGGTCACTACCTCGCGGCGACGATCGAGGTTCTGGTGCGGGACCTTGAGCGGCTGGCACACGCGCGGGAGGCGCTGGATCATTGCCCGATGGGGGCGGCCGCGATCACGACATCGGGCTTTCCCATCGACCGGGCGCGGATGGCGAACCTGCTCGGCTTCACCGGACCGACGCTCAACAGTTACGGCTCCATTGCCGCGGTCGACTATGTCACGGGGCTCTATTCCGCTCTCAAGCTCATGTTCCTCCATCTCGGGCGGGTCGTGCAGGACATGGCGTTCTGGTCCGCCTTCGAGGTTGGTCAGCTGCGCGTGCCGAACGCGCTTGTGCAGGTGAGCTCCATCATGCCGCAAAAGCGCAATCCGGTTCCCATCGAGCATATGCGCCATCTGGCGAGCGTCACCTGCGGGCACTGCGACACCCTGATCGGCACCATGCACAACACCCCGTTCACGGATATGAACGACAGCGAGGGGGAGGTGCAGGCCGCGGGCTATCGCGCTTTCGACAGCGGCGGACGGGTTCTCGATCTGCTCGCCGCCTTCCTGCCCGCCTGCTCGATCAACGGGGAACGTGTTCGGGCCAATGCGGACGCGGCCTGTGTGACGGTCACGGAGCTTGCGGACAGCCTCGTTCGGCGCGATGGCCTGTCGTTCCGACAGGCCCATGAGGTTGCTGCAGCGACCGCGCGGGCCGTGATTGCTGAGGGTACCCCGCTCGCGGAAGGGTATCCGGCGTTTGAAGCCGCTTTCGAGGACGAAACCGGGCGCGCGCCCTCGCACAGCGCGGAGAGTTTTGCCGAGGCTGTCAGCCTTGAAGGGTTCATCGCGAGCCGGGAGCGGACCGGCGGACCGGGCCCGAATGCGCTCGCCTCCGCCCTTTCAACGTTCGAAAGCCAGCTCGCCACCCTCGCCCAGCGCCGCGAGGCCCATCGCGCGCGCATCGCGGTGGCGGACGAAAACCGGGCGGCGGCGTTTGCCGCCCTGATGACGGAGTGAACATTTGGCCAGCCTGACCCTTTCCAATCTGGTCAAGACGTTTGACAAAACCGAGGTGCTGCATGGCATCAACCTGGAGGTTCAGGACGGCGAATTCGTCGTCTTCGTCGGACCCTCGGGCTGCGGCAAGTCCACGACACTCAGGATCATCGCAGGGCTCGAGGAAGCCTCCTCCGGCACCATCGCAATCGACGGTCGCGTGGTGAACAACCTCGAACCGAAGGACCGCAACATCGCGATGGTGTTCCAGAACTACGCCATCTATCCGCACATGTCCGTGCGCAAGAATATCGGTTTCGGCTTGCGCACGGCAAAGATGGCGAAGGCGGACAAGGAAAGCCGGATCGACGAGGTCGCGGGCATTCTGGGCATGTCAGACCTGCTCGACCGCAAGCCCAACCAGCTCAGCGGCGGGCAGCGTCAGCGTGTGGCGATCGGGCGGGCCATGGTCCGTGATCCATCGGTCTTTCTTTTCGACGAGCCACTCTCGAACCTCGATGCGCAGCTTCGCACCCAGATGCGGCTTGAGATAAAGAAGCTGCACCAGCGTGTCGGCAACACGATCGTGTTCGTCACCCATGATCAGGTCGAGGCGATGACCATGGCGGACCGGATCGTGATCATGAAGGACGGGCACATCCAGCAGGTCGGCACCCCGTCGGAGGTCTACCATTCCCCCGCCAACACATTCGTCGCCCAGTTCATCGGTGCGCCGTCGATGAACATGCTGTCCGGTCAGGCGCGCGACGGGCGGGTCAGGCTCGAGAGCGGTGGCGCGGTGCCCATTCCCGGGACAGCGGCGGGTGACGTGATCCTTGGCCTCCGCCCGGACGACCTGCGCATGTCCGAGGGCGACGGCGCCCTTGCCGGGACCGTGTCGGTGGTCGAGCCGCTCGGCCCGGATGCGCTTATCTACGTGGATGTGGCGGGCCAGGAGGTGATCGCAAAGGCGAGCGGCCGGACACCGCCCAAGGTGGGCGAGACTGTGCAGCTCACGGCGGATCCCGATGCGCTTCACCTCTTCGATGCACAGACCGGGGAGGCTCTCGCATGACCGGGCCCGCACCCTCGCACGCGGTAATCTGCGCTGGCCGGCTTTACTGCGACCTCATCCTGGGCGGGCTCGACGGTATGCCGGAGATGGGCAAGGAACGCTACGCCGCAGATTTCTCCGCCCACGCGGGCGGCGGTGCCTTCATCACAGCGGCACATTTCGTCGCCCTGGGTCGGGCGGGACACCTGCTCAGCCAGATGCCTGAGGGGCCGTTTGCCGATCTCCTGCGCGCGGACCTTGACGCAAGCGGGGTATCCGTCCTCGACGGTCGGACCAGCCCCGGCGGCCCGCCCCAGGTCACCGTCGCGATGGTGGGCGAGCGGGACCGTGCGTTCCTGACCCACCGGACCGGCGAGGCGATACCCGCCACCTCTCCCGCCAGCATCCGAAAAAGCGCGGCAGGTCACCTCCACATAGGCGAGCTTCCCACCGCGCTCGATCATCCGGAGCTGATCGCGACCGCGCGGGCCTGCGGCATGACCATTTCCCTCGATTGCGGGTGGGACGAGGGCGCGTTCCGCAACCGTCAGGTGGCCCATGTCCTGACCCAGATCGATGTGTTCCTGCCCAACGCGCCAGAGGCTGCAGCGCTCGCCGAGGCGGGTATCGACCTCACCTCCTGCCCCCTGACCATCGTCAAACAGGGGGCGGCGGGGGCGACGGCCTACCATAGCGGGCGCACGGTGCACCGGCCCGCGGATCCGGTGCGCGTCGTCGACCCGACCGGTGCGGGAGATGCTTTCAACGCAGGCGCGGTGGACGCGTGGCTGCGCGGCGCGGCGCCGGAGGCCTGCGTCATGGCGGGCAACGCGCAGGGACAGGCGGCGGTTACGCGGCGCGGCGGCGCAACCGGCCTCTGTCGGCCCGCGCCCGCCGCCGTTCTGACCTGACCGTCGGCGATGATCGGTTCCACCCACATGCAGCGGGAGATTGTGGAGATCCCCGACGCGGTCGCCCGGCTGATCGGCACGCCTCTACCGGCCATTGCGGACGCCGGGGCGCTGCTCCAGCGTACCGCACCGCCGGCAATCCTGACCATCGGGCGCGGGTCGTCCGACCATGCCGCAACATATCTCAAGTATGCCATCGAGATCGCGGCGGGCCGCCCGGTCGCTTCAATCGGCCCATCGGTCGCGTCGGTGTTCGATGCGCCGCTCTCCGCGACCGGCATGTGTGCAATCGCCGTATCCCAGTCCGGGTCGAGCGCGGACATCGTCGCATTGGCGGAGCGTCTGGGCCGCTCGGGTGCCTACGTCCTTGCGCTCACAAACCGGACGGAGAGCCCGCTTGCGCAGGTGTCATCGACGGCTGTCGACATCCTCGCCGGTCCCGAGCGGGCGGTTGCCGCCACCAAGAGCTTCGTCAACTCGATCGTCACCGGCCTTCTGATCCTGGCCGCCTGGACCAGGGATGATGCGCTTCAGGGAGCGCTGCGGCGGTTGCCCGACCGCCTCGACCGGGCGCTCCGCACGGACTGGGGCACGCTTGCGGAGTGCCTGCAGACCGCTCAGAGCCTGATGATCCTCGCCCGCGGCCCGGCGCTCGGCCTCGCGAGCGAGGCAGCACTCAAGACCATGGAAACCTGCGCGATCCACGCCTCCGCTTACAGCGCGGCGGAGATCATGCACGGCCCCTCGACACTGCTCACCGATAAGTTCCCGGTGCTCGTTCTGGGGCGCCAAGGGGTGCCGGGCGATCGGCTGCGCCCCACCCTCGACCGCCTGTCCGATCAGGGCGCGCGGCTACTCCATCCACCCGTCGTGGACGCCCCCGATCATCCCTTCACCGACCCGCTGCTCGAAATCGTGGGGTTCTACCAGATGATCGAAGCGGAGGCCCGGCGGCGGGGACGTAACCCGGACGAACCCGCCTTTCTCAAGAAGGAGACGAGCACGGTTTGAGCCTTCGTTCGGCACTCAGCCGGTGGAGACGATGCTCTGTGTGGAGGCGCGCGTGATCAGCTCCTCCGTAAGCCGTTCCGATGTTGGACGCTCCCCCTCCGCGACCCACGCGCTGATCGCCACGGCCGTCCGTGCGCCCATCTCCTCTGCGGGCAATCGGACGGTCGTCAGTCCCGGCGCGCTCGACCGGGCCCATGCAAGGTCGTCGATGCCCATGAGGGACATGTCCTCCGGCACCGCGACGCCCTGACGGTTGAGCTCGAAGAGAGCGCCCAGCGCGAGCACGTCCGACAGACACAGGATCGCCGTCGGCCGGTTCGCCCCCCGGGGCAGATCGACCACCGCCTGCACACCGCCGGACACGCCCAACCGCCCCTCGGCGAAAGAAAGCTCGACCGGCAAACCGCTGGCCTCCAGCCCCGCGATCCGGGCGCGGGTCCGGTCGTTCTGCGCGGTCGGTCCGTGAATCACCGCAATGCGTCGATGGCCTAGATCCGCCAGATGGCCCAGCGCGGTCTGGGCAACGGACCGGTTGTCGTACCCGATGGTGGGGTAGCGGGCGTTCTGGGAATACACCGAGGTGAGTACGACGGGCACCCCGAACCGGGCGATGAGATCATCGAAGCCCTGCGCGTGATCCATGCCCGACACGATCAGCCCCTCGACCCCGATGTCGAGAAGCGCCTCCGCCTTGCGCAGCTCCACCGCCGGATCGCTGCCGGTGGTCGAGACCAGGAGCGACAGACCACGCGCAGAGAGGTCCTGTTCCAAACGCCCGAGAAACTTTGCAAAAATTGCGTGGTCGAGTGTCGGGATCAGCGCGCCGATGGTGTTTGACCGCCCGGTATTGATCGCCCGCGCCGCCGCGCTGCGGGTGAAGCGAAGGTCGCGGATCGCATCCTCCACCCGGCTGCGCGTGGTCTCCGACACCCGCATCGGCGTGTTGAGCACGCGGGACACGGTGGCCACGGAGACGCCGGACCGCTCCGCCACATCGCGCAGGTTTGCTCGCTTGCGTCTGTGCATGTTCCTCCCCCGCGCGGGGCCAGATTGACCTTTGGTGACCTCAGTGAATAGCCGAGGCTTGACTCAAGCAAAAGCCTTACGCACAGTCGATGAAACTAGTTACATCGCGTCCTGGACACGGTCCCCCGATGCTCGACGACAGGTTGAGATACAGCTTCAACAACGCAACGACCCGGGCACCGGGTCGAACCTTTCCGGGACTTCAGGCAGGACACCCCAACCAGAGCTGGCATGTGGACCCGCGCGAGGCGCTGCGGGTCGATGTCGAGTCAGGCGATCTGCTCTCCGTGCTCGGGCAGGATGCGGACCATGGCGTGTGCGTCTCTGCATTCGATGACCGGGGGGCGGATGCGCTGACATCGCTTGGCCTTGAGGATAGCCACCGGGTGCCTTACGCGGACTTCGCCAGCGGGCCGCTGCGCGGCTGGATCACCGCACAAGGCGGCACTGCGGGTGACGATATCGGATGCGCAACGCTCTTCGGGGATGCGGAGGGCATCGTGCTCAAGGCGCGGGCGCGCGCAACGCTCTGGATCATTCAGTCCGCCCGCGTTGACGCGCTGATCACCGGCGCCGCAGCTGGCGCCGTCACAGTGACGGTGAAGCGCGCGAGGCAGTATCTTCTGCACCTCCCACCGCCACTCGGCGAGGTTCGCGAGGAGTTCACGATCTCCCGCGCCACCGCGCAATCCTATGAGCTGCGCAAGGGCGAGGTCGTCCAGATCATCGACATGGAGGGGCAGCAATGCTCGGACTTCATGGCGTTCCGGGCGGCCGGTCTCGATCATGGCGAAGAGCAGATGATCGACAGCACCGTGACCCGGACCGTGGTCGGCGGCGCCTACCCGATGCCGGGCCTCTTCGACAAGTTCCTCGACAGCAACATGCGTCCGCTGCTTTCGCTCGTGCAGGACACGGTCGGGCGGCACGACACATTCGCGCTCGCCTGCACCGCCCGCGGGTACGAGGAGCGCGGCTTTCCCGGTCACGTGAACTGCTCGGACAACATCTCCGACGCGGTGCGGCGCTACGGCATCGGGCGGCGGCCCGCCTGGCCCGCGATCAACTTCTTTTTCAACTCGTGGATCGACCACGGAAACAACCGGCTGCAATCGGCGGAATCCTGGTCGCGCAGCGGGGACTATGTGGCGCTCAAGGCGCTCGACGATCTGGTCTGTGTGTCCACCGCCTGCCCGGACGACATTGATCCCATCAACGGCTGGAACCCCACGGATGTGCATGTGCGCATCTACCGGCCCGATGCGCCGATCCGGCGCGCGATTGCCCATCGGGAAAAGGAAGACGCCCCAGTGTCGGTCAGCAAGGAATCGGCGTTTCACGCCCGGACGCAGGTCCTGACCCAGCAGTTCGCCCCGGCGCGGGACCTGTGGGCCCCTGTCTGCTATCCCTCCGTCGGCACGGTGGGCGAATATTGGGCCTGTCGCAACGCGGTCACGCTCCAGGACATGAGCGGCCTGCGCAAGTATGACATCGTCGGCCCGGACGCGGAGCGGCTGCTGCAGCGGGCGATGACCCGCGACATCGCGAAGCTTTCGGTCTGGCGCGGCACCTACGCGCTGATCTGCGACGATCAGGGCACGGTGATCGACGATGGCACGCTCTTCCGCCTTGGACCCCAGCTTTTCCGGTGGTGCTGCGGTACCGAGGAGAGCCTGCGAACGCTCCAGGCGCTTGCGGATGCGCATGGCGACCATGTGCGCATAAAGGCGATGCGCGGTGCCCTGCCCAATCTCGCGCTTCAGGGTCCGAAATCCCGGGACCTGCTGCGAAAAGTTCTCTTCACCCAGCCCCACGTGCCCAACATCGACGACCTGAAATGGTTCGGCTTGACGCTGGGCAGGCTCCGCAACGAGGCCGGGCTGCCATTCATGCTGTCCCGGTCGGGCTATACCGGGGAACTCGGCTACGAGCTGTTCTGCGACAGCAGCCACGCGGTGGAGCTCTGGGACGCGCTGATGGAGGCGGGCGCGCCGTTCGGCATCACACCCATGGGCAGCGCGGCGTTGGAGACCATCCGGATCGAGGCTGGCCTCGCCGCCGCCGGGGCGGAGTTCGCGACCGGCGTCGATGCGTTCGAGGCCGGTCTGGGTTTCGCCGTCAACCTCAAGAAGGCCGACTTCGTGGGCAAGGACGCGCTTGAGCGGAACGCGGCCGCCCCGCGCCGGGTGCTCATGGGCCTGCTGCTCGATTGCGACGACGTTCCCGCGCATGGCAATCACGTCTATCTCGGCGAAAGGCCGGTGGGGGTTGTCACCTCCGCCACCCGTTCCCCGATGCTGGAGCGGGCCATCGCGATCGCCCGCATCGCCGTCGAGCATGCGGCCGAGGGCACCCAGCTTGAGATCGGTCAGCTCGATGGCCGCATGAAACGTCTGACGGCCACCGTCACCCGAATTCCATTCGTAGACCCGCAGCGAAAGCGGGCACGGGCCTAGCCTGAAACATCGACAGGAGAGACTGATGAAGACCCTCAAGACTGTGGCAGCAACGCTGCTCGTAACCGCGGCGGCGACCGGCGTCTCCGCCCAGGACAAGGTGATGATCGGCGAGCCGAGCTGGCCCGGCGCGAAGATCATGGCAAACCTGATCGGTCAGGTGATCGAAGGCCGCCTCGGCGGAGAAGTCGGCTACGCGCCGGGTGCCAACGCGGTGATCTTTGCCGCCATGGACGGCGGCCGCGGCGACATCGACGTGCATCCTGACGTGTGGCTGCCAAACCAGTCCTCCTTTACCGACGAGTATGTCGACGGGAAGGGAACCGTATCGCTCTCCTCCGGCTCCTATGAAGGGCGCTCGGGCTTCTGCACACCAACCTACATGGCGGAAAAGCACAACATCCGCTCCGTGTTCGACCTCGGCACGCCGGATGCGCAATCGCTCTACGACACGAACGGCGACGGGATGGGCGAGATCTGGGTCGGTGCCTCCGGCTGGGCCTCCACGAACGTGCATCAGGTCAAGGTGCGGGACTACGGCATCGGCGCCTTCCTCGAACCCACGACCGAGGATGAGACGGTGTTCTACGCCCGGCTCAAGGACGCGATCGCCGACGAACAGGGTGTCGTTTTCTACTGCTACAAACCGCACTATGTGCACGCGCTCTACGACGTGACGATGATCGAGGAGCCGGAGCACGATCCGAACGCCTACACCATCGTCACGCCCGATCAGGATGCGGACTGGTTCAACAAGTCCTCGATCATGACGGGGGATCAGGTGAAGACCGTGCGGGTGGCCTACTCCAACTCGCTCAACGACCGGAACTCCGCCGCGGCCTCGTTCCTTGCCAACATCGACATGGATGCGGACGCCCTTTCCGAGCTGACCTACAAGGTCGTCGTACAGGGCGGCGAGATCGACACGGTAGTATCCGATTGGATCGGGGCGAACGGCACCGTCGTCGATGGCTGGCTCGGCCTGAACTGATCCTTCCCTGAAGACCGGTCCGGCGTGTGTGCGCCGGACCGCCAAATTCCCAGCAGTTTCGCGAGGTTCCGATGTCTCAGGAAGTCGCCATTGATGCGCGTGGCGTATGGAAAGTCTTTGGCGACAGGGCGAAGGAGGCCCTCGCCGCAATTCACGCGGAGGGGCTGGGCAAGCCTGAGGTTCTGGAACGCTACGGCTGTGTCGTCGGCGTCGCCGATGCGAGTTTTGAGATCGAAACCGGGGAGCTCTTCTGCGTTATGGGGCTGTCCGGGTCCGGCAAATCCACCCTCGTGCGCCACGTGAACCGATTGCTCGAGCCCACGGCCGGGCAAATCCTCATCGGCGGTGAAGATGTCATGGGGCTGGGCCCCGACGCCCTGCGCGACCTGCGCAACCGCCGTGTGGCGATGGTCTTCCAGAATTTCGGCCTCATGCCCCACCGCACGGTGCGGGACAATGTGGCCATGCCGCTCGAAATACGAGGGACGGGCAAGGCCCGCCGGTGGGAAGAAGCGGACCGGGTCCTCGACCTTGTGGAGCTCAGCGGCTGGGAAGACAAGTATGCCCACGAGCTTTCTGGCGGCATGCAGCAGCGCGTCGGTCTTGCTCGGGCCATCGCCTCCGACCCGGAGATCCTGCTCATGGACGAGCCGTTTTCCGCGCTCGACCCGCTGATCCGCAAGCAGCTTCAGGACCAGTTCATGGAGCTGAGCCAGAAGCTGAAGAAAACCACGATGTTCATCACCCATGACCTGGACGAGGCGATCCGCATCGGCAATCGCATCGCCATCATGAAGGACGGGCGGATCGTGCAGATCGGAACGCCGGAGGAGATCATCCTCAACCCCGCCGACGACTATGTGGCGGATTTCGTAGCCGGTATTTCGAAGCTCAACATGATCTTCGCCCATTCGGTGATGAAACCGGTGGAGGAGTTCGAGGCCACCCACGGGGCGGTGCCGACCGATGCCCAGAAGGCCCATCCGGAGATGGACCTGAGCGACCTGATGTCCCTGTGCGTCGACGGCCACGGCATCGTCGCGGTAACCGAGGGCGGCAAGACCGTGGGCGTCATCAACCGCGCGGGCCTGATCCGTGCGATCCAGAACAGCCAGGCATAGGAGGCAGGGACCGATGAGCCAGATCCAACCGGAAACCGAAGCCCGCCTGAACAGCCTGATCGGCGATTTCGTCGGACAGGGCGCGGAGTATTACCGCAAGATATTCGGATACATGATGGAGGCGCCGGGCTACCGCTTCACGATCAACTCGGCCGCCGGGCTCCTCGGCCCCGTCTGGTTCGGGGCGCGAGGCCTCTGGTCCTGGTTCCTGACCTTCGCGATCCTCGAAACCTTTGCCCTGATCCAGATCGGACAGGGCCTGTTCGGCGATCTGGGTCGTGAATTCAGGAACCGCGCCGACGGGATTGCCCAGACGCTCGAGACCCGTCGGGCACAAATCGAGGCGGCGGAGCGCACGGGCGCGAGTTCCCTCGATGCGCTCAAACGGGCGACGGCATCGCTGGAGACGGCGTATGCGGATGCGCTCGCCGCTGCGGAGGCGGCGGATGCCACCGGCCTCACCTACATCCTGATCGGGCTGGTGATGCTCGCGGCCTTCAAGTTCGCCGCCGCAGCGATCGCGAACTGGGCGCTTGAAGGACAATTCGCCCGCTGGCGGTCCGATAAATCCGTGCTCAACGGCTGGTCTCAGCCCCGGTTCCTCGTGTCGGCGGGGCTGTTCCTGTCCGTCGCTGTGCTTTCGGTCATCAAGTTCGCCCAGCCCGACGCGATCGACATTCTGAAGACCTTCCCGACCAACCGGGACTGGCGCCTCGACGTGGGCGACGGCGTGCAGGCGGCGTTCGACTGGACGAAGACGTCGGGCCGTGGCTTCTTCGACAGCCTGACCTTCGGCATGCGCACCCTCCTCGACTGGATCGAGGTGGTGCTGGTGGACACGCCGTGGCCGGTCGTGGCGCTTGTGGTGGTGATGCTGGCCTACCTGTCCGCGGGACCGCGGGTTGCGATCTTCACCGGGGCTGCACTTGCCTATCTTGGACTGCTGGACTTCTGGGAAAAAGCGATGACGACGGTGGCGCTTCTGGGTGCGGCGGCGCTGATTTCCATCACGCTGGGGATCCCGCTCGGCATCTATTGCGCGCGGCGGCCGAAGGTCTTTGCCATCGTGCGGCCGATCCTTGATTTCATGCAGTCGATGCCGTCCTTTGTGTACCTCATCCCGGTGGTGGCCTTCATCGGCTCGGGCAAGCCCGCGGGCGTGGTTGCGACGATGATCTTCGGCAGCCCGCCGGTGATCCGCTTCACGGTGCTGGGCCTGCAGCAGGTGCCCGGGACGGTGCGGGAGGCAGCACTCGCGTTCGGCGCAACACCCCGCTACCTGCTCTGGCGGGTGGATCTGCCCCTCGCGGCACCGACGATCATGGCGGGCGTGAACCAGACCATCCTCCTGTCGCTCGCGATGGTGGTCGTGGCCTCCCTCATCGGGGCGAAGGGGCTGGGCGAGGATGTGCTCGAGGCGTTGCAGTACGCCGCCGCCGGTCAGGGCATTCTGGCGGGCCTGGCGATCCTCTTCTGTGCGCTGATCCTCGACCGGATCGTGGCCGGGAAGCGGTAGGAGGGCGCCCGACCGGGTGAGCGGTGGCATTTGTGCTGGCGCTCACCCCGGCAACCCAGACCTCTTTGTCGTTGGATCCGCGCGAAGCAGGATCTGCGCGCACGGGTGGCCAAAGTGCCTCCGCGGCTGGACACGGGCCTCGGCCGTGCGGGTGCTGTGTCTGCCCTCCCGGATGGAGGCGCAGTGTGGGACGAGGCGGGCAGGTCCTCTGTTGCTGCACCACCAGAGGGTCATCCGACGGCTGGTGTGAGGCGCCATAACCGGTCGCCAGTTCCAGCCCCACGTGAGCAACATCCCGGAACTTCCTGACATTCCGATACCTTTGCCGTCATCGTCGCACTCCCCCCGAAATCCGACAGGTGGATTGGACGAATCGCGCATCCTGAATTAGAACATAAAGAGAACAAACTGACAGGACACACCGTGCAGTGCCTACCGGTCCACACATTCAAGGATGCGCAGTCGCGCCGGGTCACGCCATCTTCGGGCACCGGGATCGGGCTGTCCGAGGCGTTCCCGGCGACCACCACAGATGCCGGCGCGGTGGGCTTCGTGCTCGCGCTGATCGGACGCTGCGAGAAACCTCTGCTCTGGGTGCAGGACCGGCTTTCCCAGCGGGAGTCCGGGCGGCCCTACCTGCCCGGGCTGCGGGACGCGCCACCGATCATCCGGGTCGACCTCAGCCAGCCCATCGATGTGCTCTGGGCCATGGAGGAGGGATTGCGCTGCGGCGCGCTTGCAGGCGTGATCGGGGAGGTCTGGGGCGATCCGGCAGCGCTCAGCTTCACGGCGACCAAGCGGCTGGCCCTACGTGCGGAGGCGATGGGCCTGCCCTGCTGGCTCCTGCGCCGGGCAACCGCGCCGAACCTCAGCGCCGCACGCAACCGCTGGCGGGTCAGTTCCCTGCCCTCCGACCCCCATCCCCACGACGCCAGGGCCCCGGGCGGGCCGCGCTGGGATGTGGAGCTGTTCCGCTCCCGCCACATGAAACCCGGGCGCTGGGTGGCACACCATGACCCAGCCCGTAACCAGCTCGACATGTCGCCCTGGCAAAGCGACGGCGCAGCCCCACCTCTCCGCGCCGTGGGCTGACGCACCGCACACCCGATCTCATGCCGATGCTCCGATGCCGAACGGCGCTACCCCTCGCCTGTCCCTGGACCTCACCGCAGGCAGAGCATCCTCATGTCACCCGTTTGCTTCGGGGCAAGAAGGCCAAGTGGGGCAGAACGAGGAACATCTGGCAAACGGGGACACTGGTTACTCGCCTACTGTCCGGAAGGCGGGAGGAGGCGTGCTGACTGCGGGGCAGCCCGCATCGCTTCAGCAATCTCGTCTGCTTCGGAACCTCATCGGATGCAGAGGCGATGCATCATGCTCCCGGCATCACCGGTTTGATCCGGAGCGGGCCTGGCTGCGGACAGGACACCTTGCGATCCGTCGCACACGGATCGCTCCGCCACCTGCGGGAGCCACCGGTCCATGAGCGCCGGCACCCCTCCCCTATCGCGGCGGATCGTCTCCATCCACCTGCCCCATTTCGCCATCGAACGGTGGGAGACGGTGATGGCGCGGACCGGCAACGCCCCGCCCGACGACCTGCCCATAGCGCTCGTGCGGGAGGGCACCCACGGCCCGGTGATCCACGCGGCCAACCGCGCCGCCCGCCAGGCGGGCATCGTGGAAGGGGCGCGGGTGGTGGACATGCGCGCGGTCTGCCCGGATCTCAAGGTGGAGTATGCGGATCTCGCCGGGGACCGGGTGGCGCTGGAGCGGCTAATGCTCTGGTCCCGCCGCTGGTGTCCCTGGAGTGTGGAGGATGGCGCGGACGGGCTGATCCTCGACACCACCGGGTCGGACCATCTCTGGGGTGGGGAGGCCAAGATGCTGGAGGAGATGGAGGCCCGCCTCTCCCTCCTCGGCCTCACCGCACGGCTGGCCATCGCGCCCACATGGGGGGCGGCCTGGGCGCTCGCGCGTTACGGACCGGTGCGCGGGATCTGCCCCGCTGACCGGGTGGAGGGGGCGCTCGCTTCCCTGCCCGCCGCCGGGCTGAGGCTTGATGCGGACACATTGCTGCTGTTGCGACGGCTGGGATTGAAGACCATCGGGGCCATCACCCGGGTGCCACGGCTGTCGCTCACCCGCCGGTTCGTCCGCGCGGGGCTGAGCGCAAACCCGGTCCTGCGGCTCGACCAGGCCATGGGCCGCCAGGCAGAGCCGGTGTCGAGTGTGGAGGCACGTCCGCCGCTGCGGGTCCGGGCCGTGCTGCCGGAGCCGATCCAGGACCCCACCCACACCCTGCCGCACCTGTGCGAGACGCTCTGCGCCGATCTCGCCCGGGCCGGATGCGGGGCGCGGCGGCTCGTGCTCACGGTCTTTCGCACGGATGGAGAGGTCAGCGACATCGCCATCGCCACCGCCGCAGCAAACCGGGATGCGGAGCATCTGCGACGTCTTTTCGACGGCAAGCTCGAGCGTATCAATCCGGGCTTCGGCTTCGATCTGGTGACCCTCGAGGCGACGGTGACCGAGCCGATCAAGCCCCTGCAGAAGCGGTTGCACGGGGAGGCGCGGGACGCGCTGGAGTTGCCGCGACTCATCGACAGGCTCGCCGCCCGCTACGGCCCCCGGGCGGTGAAGCGCCCGGAGCTGCGCGAAAGCCATGTGCCCGAGAGGGCGGAGGGCTGGCGCAGCGCGCTCGCCCCGGAACCGCAGGATGGGAGCATGCCGGTGCTGGACCGTCCACTCCGCCTGTTCGACCCGGCGGAGGAGGTGCGCGTGCTTTACGCGGTGCCCGAGGGGCCCCCGGCCCAGTTCGTCTGGCGCGGGCAGACCCACCGGGTCACCCGTCATGCAGGGCCGGAGCGGATCGCCCCGGAATGGTGGCACGACATGCCCGGCACCCGCCTGCGCGACTATTTCCGCGTGGAGGATGTGAGCGGCCGCCGACTCTGGCTCTACCGCGAGGGGCTTCTGGAGGATGGCCGCGGCGGATCACCCCGCTGGTTCGTGCAAGGGGTGTTCGCGTGATGCGGGGGGTGTTTCGAATCACGGGGCAAGGGCGTACGGACGATGGTCTGGAGGTGGGAACCACGGTTCACGCTCTGCCAACACCCCGCTCAGGCAGCCTCACAGACTTTCGACATGAGCCGGGCGCGCGACAGCTCGTGGAATGGCGCACCGACATCCGGACAAGGCGTTTTATCCCTCAATCCCGCCCTCGGCAGGAACCGTTCGCAAGGGGAGCCATAGCGCCAGCCCGCCGGGACGGGCGATCGCTCGCCCGCCGATTTCGGCGTGATTGCGAGCGGGGTGGCGCATCTCGGCAATGTCCGAGCGGGAAGATCCCCCATGCCCCAAAATGATCACATGACGCCCCGGCGGACGCTTGGGGAGGAGGGGTTCACCCCGAACCGAAAGGCCGACTTCGTCGAGCTGGGCATCACCACCTGCTTTTCGTTTCTGCGCGGTGCCTCGGATGCGGTGGACCTTGCAGCCACCGCCTGGGCGCAGGGCTACGACGCCATCGGGGTGGCCGATCTCAACACCATGGCCGGGGTGGTACGGATCCATGGGGAGGCGCTCAGAGCACAGATGCGCCCGGTCATCGGCTGCCGGATCGAACTCGTCACCGGGGAGGCGTTCCTCGCCTATCCGCGGGACCGCCAGGCCTATGGCCGCCTCTGCACCCTGCTCTCCAAGGGCAAGATGTCCACGCCCGACGGCGGCTGGCAGGAAAAGGGAGTCTGCCAGATCACCCTGCGCGACCTTGCACAGCACGCAGATGGCACCCAGCTCATCGCCCTGCCGGGGGAGGATCTCGACCGTTTCGAGGCCAACCTGAAACGCCTGATCGGGGCACTTCCCACGCTCCGGCACATCGCGGCGAGCTACCTATACCGCGGCGACGACCGGGCCCGGATCAACCGGCTCGACACGCTCGCCCGCAGCCACGGCCTTTCCATCCTCGCCACCAATGAGGTGCATTACCATGCGCCGGAGCGGCGGCCGCTGCAGGACGTGATGACCTGCATCCTGCACAAGACCACCATCCGGCAGGCGGGCTTCCTGCTCGATGCGAACGCGGAGCGGCACCTGAAATCACCCGATGAGATGATCCGCCTTTTCGCCGACTGGCCTCACGCGATCCGGGCCGCCCGGCAGGTGGCGGATGCCTGCACCTTCGACCTGCGGGAACTCTCCTACGAATACCCCGAGGAAACCCTGCCCAGGGGCCGCACCCCCCAGGAATACCTCACCGAGCTTACCTGGAAGGGCGCGGCCGAGCATTACCCGGACGGCGTGCCGGACGAGACGCGCGCCGTGCTGGAAAAGGAGCTTGCCATGATCGGCAAGCTCAACATCGCCCAGTATTTCCTGACCATCCATGACGTGATCAAGTTCGCACGGAACGAGGTCGACCCGCCGATCCTGTGCCAGGGGCGGGGCTCTGCCGCGAACTCCGCTGTCTGCTACATGCTCGGCATCACCGCCGTGGACCCGGCCAAGCACGACCTCCTGTTCGAACGTTTCATCAGCGAGGAGCGCAAGGAGCCCCCGGACATCGACGTGGATTTCGAACACGAACGGCGGGAGCTGGTGATCCAGCACATCTACGAGAAATACGGGCGCGACCGGGCCGGGCTCTGCGCCACGGTCATCCACTACCGCCCGCGCATGGCGGTGCGGGAGGTGGGCAAGGTCATGGGCCTGTCGGAGGATGTCACCTCCGCCCTGGCCAAGACGATCTGGGGAAGCTGGGGCAAGGAGGTCGGCGTGCGGGAGGCCGAGGAGGCCGGGCTCGACCTCAAGGATCCCCTGATGGCCCGCACCATCAAGCTTGCGGATCAGATGATCGGCATGCCTCGGCATCTCGGCCAGCATGTGGGCGGCTTCATCCTGACCCAGAACAAGCTCACCGAGACCGTGCCCATCGGCAACGGCGCCATGGCCGACCGCAGCTTCATCGAATGGGACAAGGACGATATCGACGAGCTCGGCATCCTGAAGGTGGATGTGCTGGCGCTCGGCATGCTCACCTGTGTGAAAAAGGCCTTCGACCTGATCGATGCCCATTACGGCATCCGCTACGACCTTGCCAGCGTGCCAAAGGAGGATTCGGCGGTCTATGACATGCTCTGCAAGGGGGACAGTCTGGGAACCTTCCAGGTGGAGAGCCGGGCGCAAATGAACATGTTGCCGCGGCTGAAACCGCGGGAGTTCTACGACCTCGTGATTCAGGTCGCCATCGTCCGCCCGGGCCCGATCCAGGGCGACATGGTTCATCCCTACCTCAGGCGGAGGAGCGGGAAGGAGGAGGTCGTCTACCCCAAGCCGGGGCCGGAGCATGATCCGGACGAACTCAAGCGCATTCTGGGGCGGACCAAGGGGGTTCCGATCTTCCAGGAACAGGCGATGAAGATCGCCATCGACGCCGCGAAGTTCAGCCCGGCGGAGGCGAACGAACTACGCAAGGCCATGGCGACCTTCCGCTCCCGCGGGACGATCGAACAGCTTCAGGGCAAGATGGTCGGGCGAATGGTCGAACGGGGCTATGATGCAGAATTTGCCCAGCGCTGTTTCGATCAGATCAAGGGGTTCGGCGAATACGGCTTTCCGGAGAGCCACGCGGCGAGCTTCGCGCTGCTCGTCTACATCTCAAGCTGGATCAAGTGCCATTACCCCGACGTGTTCTGCACAGCACTTCTCAACTCCCAGCCCATGGGCTTTTACGCCCCCGCGCAGATCGTACGCGATGCGCGGGAGCATGGGTGCGAGGTGCGTGCGGTGGACGTGAACCTCAGTGACTGGGACAACACGCTCGAGCCCTGCGGGCCCGGCAGCTTTGCGGTGCGTCTGGGGTTCCGGCAGGTGGATGGCGTCGCGGAAGTCACGGGCCGACGCATCGTGGCACAACGGGACGCGCCCTACACGGATCTCAAGGATCTCAAGTCCCGCGCCCGAGTCGATGCGGGCACCATGCGAAAGCTCGCTGCGGCGGATGCGTTCCGATCCATGGATCTCGACCGGCGGCAGGCCCTGTGGGACGCCCGCGCGCTCCGGGATGCCCCGAACCTTCCGCTGTTTCAGGAAGTCCGGGACGACGGGGGGGAGCAACGCTTCACCCTGCCCGCCATGCCGGTCTGCGAGCATGTTGTGGCGGACTACCAGACCCTGCGCCTCTCGCTTAAGGCGCATCCGATGTCGTTTCTCCGCCGCAGCATGACCCGCCAGGGCTACCGCCCCACGCAGGCGCTGGAAGAGATGCGCAACGGGCAGCAGGTGAAGCTTGCGGGTATCGTGCTGATCCGCCAGCGGCCCGGGAGTGCGAAGGGTGTGTGTTTCATCACCCTCGAAGACGAGACCGGCATCGCCAACCTCGTGGTCTGGCCGAAAGTGATGGAGGCCTACCGCAAGGTCATCATGCAGGCGCGCCTCATCGATATCCGCGGCACCCTGCAGCGCAGCGAGGGGGTCATCCACGTGGTCGCCACCCATCTGGTGGACAGATCGGACGCGCTCGACGGGCTCGCCAACGACCCGGTGGACATGCCGCTCGCGCGCGCCGATGAAGTCCGCCGCCCGATTCCGAACGGCACGCACCGCCATCCGCGCAATGTGCGGGTGATCCCGAAATCACGGGATTTTCACTAAGAGAAAAGCTCACTTTTTAGTGACTTTTCAGTCATCCGATGTGACAAGCTGCAGAAGGGAACTGGAAACCTCCCGCGCATTTTCTGCCCTGAAGAGGCCTTGTGACGGAGTAGATCATTCCAGAGCATCTGCTCTGGCCCGGATCCTATTCTCGCGAAGGCAAACAGCGGCCACGCCCTCATCAAGAGGAATTAATCCGAGTGTCCACCCATCAGTCACCCGGTCTGCAAAACCAACATCAGGATCACCATTCCCCCTACGGCGCCGGGCAGAGATCGGCTCCCACCCGCGAGTTCGGCAAACTCAACAGCACTCTGGTGGTACCAGGCTAGCAATTCCTCGCTTGTCAAAGTGGCCGACGACGGGATTGTCAGGACATCATTCCCGGACCAACTTGGGAGCCGTCACCACCCGAAAAACCCGTACTCAACACATCACCCACACGGCAGAAACATCATAAAAACAATATGAACAGGGTCGCCCAGAGCCGCCCTTGGCGCTCTCCCCTCAACGTGGTGCTGGGTAGAGGGAGCGCAGCTTTGGCGGCTCTGGGAAGATCCCATCTTCCCCGCCGGAGCCTTGGTCGGAACGTGGCAGGTGCCGGGCGCACACCCGGCCTGCTACGGACCGACCAGTCAGCGGCGGCGGGGCCAGCGGCGATCAATCTCAGTCCGGATCGCCATGCGGGGCATGGCGTGCATCCCGCGCTTCACCGGGAGCTGCGGCGGGGGACGTCCAATCGACGCCCGCACAGGCTGCGGTGAACAGAAGGCCGAACAAAGCGATATATACGGTTTTCAAGGTAAACCCTCCTCCAGAAAGGAACGGCAGCTCGCCCGCCGTCCACAGTCGGGAGATAGGTAACTGTATTACGCTTTACAACCTGAGGAGCATGACCCCTCAGTCATTTTTTGTCAAAGACCTTTATCTAAAGCGTCGAGGATGGCCGTGCCCATCTCGGACGTGGAGATCGGTGATCCACCGTCCGGACCCAAAAGATCGGCAGTCCGCGCCCCGTTCGCAAGGGCAACCTCAACCGCATCTTCGAGCCGCGTTGCCTCCTCGCCAAGGTCGTAGGAGTAGCGCAGTGCCATCGCAAAGCTCAAAATACAGGCGATCGGGTTTGCTTTTCCCTGCCCGGCAATGTCGGGCGCGGAGCCGTGCACGGGCTCGTAAAGTGCCTTGGGCCGTCCGTTAGCCATCGGCGCCCCGAGGCTTGCGGAGGGCAGCATGCCCAAAGACCCTGTCAACATCGCCGCCGCATCGGACAAAAGATCGCCGAACAGGTTGTCAGTCACGATCACGTCAAATTGCTTGGGCCAGCGGCAGAGCTGCATTGCACCGGCATCCGCATACATGTGGGAAAGCTCCACGTCGGAATACTCCGCCTTATGCACCTCCTCGACGACCTGCCGCCAGAGAACGCCGCTTTCCATCACGTTCGCCTTCTCCATGGAGCAGACGCGGTTGTCCCGCCGGCGCGCAAGTTCGAAGGCGGAGCGGGCGACGCGGGCGATCTCGCTTTCCGTGTAGCGTTGGGTGTTGATGCCCACCCGCTCGTTGCCCTCCTCGATGATCCCGCGAGGCTCGCCAAAATAGATGCCGGAGGTCAACTCGCGCACGATGACGATGTCGAGGCCGGCGACCACATCCTTCTTCAGGGACGAAAAGTCGGCGAGTGCATCGAAGCATTGGGCCGGACGCAGGTTGGCGTAGAGATCCATCTCTTTGCGCAGGCGAAGCAGGCCACGCTCGGGCTTCACGGAGAAGTCGAGAACGTCATACTTCGGCCCGCCCACGGCGCCGAGCAGGACGGCATCCGCCTCCTGGGCCCGCGCCATCGTGTCATCGTGCAGAGGGGTGCCGTGCGCATCATAGGCGCAGCCCCCAACGAGGTCCTCGCTCACGTCGAAGGCGAGGCCCCGCTTCTCCCCGAACCAGTCGATCACACGACGCACTTCGGCCATGACTTCGGGGCCAATGCCGTCGCCAGGAAGGATGAGCAGGGTGGGGGTTGCCATTGCGACGGTCCTCGCGCTTGTTTTCGTTTCGCTGTCGATATCCCGGCCCCTGCCCGAATTCAAGCGAGGGTCCGCGCGATCCGGTCGGCAAGGAAATCGTAGACCCGGCGAATGCGTGGCGTGCGGTTGAGCGCCTCCGCGGCAGTCAACCAGACCGGAAGGCTCGGCACCTCCAGCGCATGCAGAATGCGCTCGACCCGCGGGTCGCTGTCACCGATCCGGGTCTGGGTCACGCCTATGCCACAGCCGGACGCCACGAGCTCCCAGTAGGTGACGTGGTTGTCGCACCGGATCGGAAAGTCCTCCCGCACCGCATCGAACCCCATCTCCTGAAGCCCGATGAGGATGAGATCCGACCGGTCATACCCGACGAACAGGTTGGGATCGAACCGGTCCATGTGCGGGGTCAGACCGTTGCGCGTGAGAAACTCCGGTGTCGCATAGATGCCGATGGGCACTTCCCCGATATTTCGCGTGATGACATTGAGCTGCGTCGGGCGGTACATCCGCACGGCGATGTCCGCCTCCCGATAGAGGAGGTTGTCGGTGGAGTCGCTCGCGACAAGGTCGATCTGGACCTCCGGCAACGTCTCCCGCAACTCGGCAAGCAAGAGTGGCAGCGTCGCGGTGGCGAAAAGCACGCTCGCGGTTATCCGGACCGTGCCGGTCAGGTCCTGGTCCGCCCCCGCCGCAGCGAGGGTGAGGTCCCGGGCCGCAGCCGCCATCCGTTCCGCCGCCGGAAGCAGCCGCGCCCCCTCTTCCGTCAGCGACAGGCCCCGCGCCTGCCGAGTGAAGAGCGCAAAGCCGAGCCGATCCTCAAGCGCGCGGACCTGCCGCCCGACGGTCGGCTGGGTGGAGCCGAGCTGCCGCGCGGCGGCCGACAGAGAGCCGGTCTGCGCCACGGCGAGGAAGGTTTCGTAGAGGGTCCAGTAAGGCCGATCCATAAATTCATGCATACCTCATGAACGATCAGGGGCAATAGCAGTTCAGCGATGTATGGATCACATAGGGTGCAGTACCACCACACTCAGGAGATCCCGATGAGCGGAACTGCATTGATCCTCGGCGCGTCCGGCCGTTTCGGCCGCCACGTCACCCAACGTTTCCGGCGCGAAGGCTGGACCGTGCGCGTGCTGCGGCGGCAGGGCGTCGCAAGGGCCGGGGAGGTCGTCGCCGACATCTTTGATGAGGCGCAGATGATCGCCGCCGCCGAAGGTGTGGACGTGATCGTGAACGCGCTGAACCCCAAATACTCGGATTGGCCGACGGACACTCCCCGCTTCACCCGCACGATCATCACCGCGGCGGAGGCGCATGAGGCCACCGTCCTGATCGCCGGAAACGTCTATGTCTACGGGCCTTCCATGCCTCCTCTGCTGACGCCGAACACGCCGCACGATGCATCTGACGGGCCGGGCCGGATCCGCGTGAACATGGAGGCTGCTTACCGCGCGTCCTCCGCCCGAACGATCCTTCTGCGCGCAGGGGACTTCATCGACACGCAGGCGTCGGGCAACTGGTTCGAGAGCCACATCGCGAAGGATGTGGCGAAGGGAAGGTTCGCCTATCCCGGCCCCATGGACCTGCCCCATGCCTGGGCATTCCTTCCCGACATGGCCCGGGCGGCGGAGCTTCTGGCGCGACGGAGAGAGACGTTGCCCCGTTTCGCCGACATCCCCTTCCCTGGGTTCACACTGACGGGGGCAGAGCTTCAGGGAGCCGTGGAGGCAGCGCTCGGGCGATCCATGCGCCGCAGGTCGATCCCGTGGTTGTTGCTGCGGCTCATGGCGCTCACCTCCGTCGAGATGCGGGGCGTGATGAAGATGCGGTACCTCTGGAACACGCCGCACGCCCTCGACCATCGGGCCTTTGATGCGGTGCTGCCGGGTTTCGCTCACACTTCGGTCGTGGACGCGATTGCTCAGTCGATCGGGTCGCCCAATCCCGCTCAGTCGAAGGTGATGTCGACCCAGACGAGCCTGTGATCGGAGGAAACCGGCCGCCCGTCGCCGATCCACGCATGGCCCGGCTCGCCCGGGGCGGGCCAGTAGACGCCGGACCCGGTGACGGTCAGCTCCCGCGACGGCAGCACGTAGTCGGCGCGCAGGTTGCCTGGGCCACGGCGGTCGTTCCAGTCCGCCGTGTCCTGGGCAGCAGGCCCCCTGTGGTCGTCGTTTACACCGCCCTGACGGGCAGCGGCAGCGACCGCGCCGTCGGAGACTGGCTCCGGATCCTGTAAGCGCGGATGGGAGAGCAGTGCGGCGAGCGCCCCGCGCCGCGAGTCTCCATCGAACGGATCCGCATTGAGATCCCCCAGCACCACGAGCGGGTTATCTGGTGGGCCCGCAACCTCCCCCGCATCGTCGCGCAGCGGCTCCCCGTCGAGGTACCTCACCCAGAGCAGGATCTCGTCATGATTGCGCCGCCCATTGAGGTCCTCCGGCCCGTCAAAGACCGGAGGAGTCGGATGGCTCGCAAGCAGGTGGAGCGGACCGGACGGGGTCTCAACCCGCGCGTCCCAGTGGCTCTTCGACGACAGCCGCAGCACCGGTTGAGCCTCCTCAGATACCGCCTCCAGGGGCATGAGCGATCCGGGCTGATCCCTCCACACCAGCGTGCGGAAGCTGCGTACCGAGGTGATCGGGTGGCGGCTCAGCAGTGCCATGCCGTATTGCCCGGGAAACCGTCCGTAGCCGAAGGCATCCTCTGGCCCCGTCGCGCTGCCGTCACCGTTAAGATCTAGCCCAGTGAGCAGTCCGGTGTTCGTGGCGCCCGCGTAGGCATGGGGCAGGTCGAGCCCCGCAGCCTTCAGTCGACCCTGAAACGCGGCAAGCGCGATGCCATCGAGGTCATGGTCGAACTCGTTGATGAGGATGATGTCGGGCGCAATCTCAGTGACGATGCCGATCACCGCGGCGACCTGGGGATCGTCCCTGTTCTCGAGGGCGCGGATCAGCTGGCCGGGTGCGGAGCGCGACAGCGACGCGTTGAAGCTCGCAACCCTCAAACTCTCCGCCACGGCGGGGCTCGCGCCGATCCACAGGATCAGCGCCAGGCGCAGCATCAGGAGTCCTGCGCCCGATTGATGAGCCAAGCGATCTTGAGCATCGCCGTCCCGCGGATGAAGAGCACACTTGGCAGGAACACCCAGAACACACAGCCCCACACGAGGGACTGGTGGTTCTGCAGCGCGCTCGGGTCGAACCAGCCACCGCTGCGGGAGACGACCGTCAGAATCGCATAGGGCAGCGACAGCCCCACCATCACATTGACGAGCCCGCCCCGGCGCAGGCGCCAGGCCACATCCTTGTTGGATGTGGGATCGAAGGTGGGCAGGTTGACCCAGAGATTGAAATTCTCCCGCTCCGTCGGCCAGCGAAAGATCCAGATGTAGAGCGTGAAGAACACCAGCGCGCCGATGGAGATCGTGGCGCTCACCGCCGCGGCCCGATGGATCAGCAATCCGAACTCCGGATCCCCCCCCGCACCGACCATGTTGAAGGCGATGTTGGCGGGGGTAAGAGGCAGGCTCGTCAGCGCCACCACCCGGTCCGCAACCGCAAGAACGTCATCGGAGAACGGATCCGCCCCGACTGTCGCCCTGCACACGAACACGAGGGCGAAGATCAAGAGCGCGAAAGAAAGGAACCGGATCCGATTGTAAGGCGGGGCAAACCGGAAGTCGACGAGCCCCGGGTGGGAGGAGGCATATTCGAACATCGTAAAGGCCGCGATGAGCCCACCGATGATCAGCGACACCTCCTGCCCTGTGCGGGTGGTCGTGGGAAGCAGAAAAGCTGGTGCGGCGACGACAATCAGGACAAGGAACGCCCGCGTCAGTGACCCGATCAATCGCCTCATTTTGTCCCCCGGGGCCGCCCGGACTGACTGTCTAGTCCCTCACAGCCAGGGTGCCGCACTTCTGTTCTTTGCCTCGAACGCATCGATCGCGCTCTCTTTCTGGAGCGTCAGGCCGATATCATCGAGCCCTTTCAACAGACAGTGCTTCCGAAACGGCTCAATTTCAAAAGAAATTTCACCGCCATCGGGACCGGTAATCGTTTGAGACTCCAAATCCACAGTCAGTATGGCATTTGCGCCACGGTTGGCGTCGTCCATCAGCTTGTCCACGTCTTCCTGAGGCAGGACAATGGGCAGGATGCCGTTCTTGAAGCAGTTGTTGAAGAAGATGTCGGCAAAGCTGGTCGAGATCACGCATTTGATCCCGAAGTCCGCAAGCGCCCAGGGGGCATGCTCACGGCTGGAGCCGCAGCCGAAATTGTCGCCAGCGACGAGGATCTTCGCTTCGCGATAGGCGGCCTTGTTAAGCACGAAATCCTCGATCTCGTTGCCTTCGCGGTCAAAGCGCATCTCGTCGAAGAGATTGGCGCCGAGCCCGGTCCGTTTGATCGTCTTCAGAAACTGCTTGGGGATGATCATGTCGGTGTCGATATTGACCAGCGGCATGGGTGCCGCGACCCCGGTGAGTGTGGTGAACTTGTCCATGATTTCTCTCCTCAGCCCAGTTCGCGCACATCCGTGAGGCGGCCGGTGATGGCCGCCGCCGCCGCCATGGCGGGGCTCATGAGGTGGGTGCGGCCCTTGTAGCCCTGCCGCCCCTCGAAATTGCGGTTGGAGGTGGAGGCGCAGCGCTCACCCGGTGCGAGCTGGTCCGGGTTCATGCCCAGGCACATGGAGCAGCCCGCCATCCGCCAGTCAAAGCCCGCCTCCTGGAGTTTCTGGGCGATGCCCTCCTCCTCCGCCTGCGCGCGCACGAGGCCGGAGCCCGGCACGATCATGGCGCGCAGCCCGTCCTTGACGCGCTTGCCCTCCATGATCCGCGCGACCTCCCGCAGATCCTCGATCCGGCCATTGGTGCAGGAGCCGATGAAGACCGTGTCGATCTCCACATCGGACAGCTTGGTCCCGGGCTGGAGACCCATATAGTCGAGGGACCTGCGGGCCGCGTCGACCTTGCCGCCCTCGAAATCCTCGGGCGCCGGGACAGTGCTGGTGATCGGCAGTACATCTTCGGGGCTCGTGCCCCAAGTGACGACAGGCGCGATATCCTCGGCGCGGAGCGTCAGCACCTTGTCGAAATGTGCCCCCTCGTCAGTGAAGAGGGTTTTCCAGTAGGCGAGCGCCATTTCCCAGTTGGCCCCCTTGGGGGCTTTCGGACGGCCCATGACATAATCAAACGTCTTCTGGTCCGGCGCGATCAGACCCGCGCGCGCGCCCCCCTCGATGGCCATGTTGCAGACGGTCATCCGCCCTTCCATGGAGAGCGCCTCGATCGCCTCACCGCAATATTCGATGACATAGCCCGTGCCGCCCGCGGTGCCGGTCGCGCCGATGATCGAAAGGGTAATGTCCTTCGCGGTGACGCCGACAGGCAGAACACCGGTCACCTCCACCTTCATGTTCTTCGACTTCTTCTGGATCAGCGTCTGGGTGGCGAGCACATGCTCGACCTCGCTGGTGCCGATCCCGTGGGCGAGCGCGCCGAACGCACCGTGGGTTGCCGTGTGGCTGTCACCGCAAACGATCGTCATGCCCGGCTGGGTCCAGCCCTGCTCCGGCCCGATGATGTGAACGATCCCCTGGCGGACGTCATCGACACCATAATACTCGATGCCGAAATCGGTCGCGTTCTTGGCCAGCGCCTCCACCTGAATGCGGGACTGTTCGTCGTCGATCCCCTTAGCGCGGGCGATGTCCGTGGGCACGTTATGGTCCGGCACGGCGACGGTCTTTTCCGGTGCACGCACGGGGCGCCCGGCGATGCGCAGACCTTCGAAGGCCTGTGGGCTCGTCACCTCATGCACTAGGTGGCGGTCGATATAGAGCAGGCAGGTGCCGTCCTCCGCCTCGTGGGCGACATGGGCGTCCCAGATCTTGTCGTAGAGTGTTTTCGGGCTGGTCATCTCGGTTCTCCAATAGCTGTTGTCTGCGGAACTGCCCCAGGCGGGGCGCCGCAGTCAGCCGTAGGCCGCGAGCGTCATGCGATCCCCGAAGAAGCGCCAGGGAAGGCGCGCATGGTCATCGAGGACCGGCATCTGAGCGTTCGTGCTGAGCATGCCTGTTGCATACGCCCCGCCTGCGGCGCGCGCAAGCTGGGAGTCGCGAAGCAAGAACCGGCTTCCCGAAGGACGGGACGGCAGTCCGATCCTACTAACGGATGTTCCGCTGCCGCCTGCCGGTTCGCGGACGGGTGCAGAGATCAGCTTTCCGGTGCTTCGTACCAGTCGAGCAGCATGTTCGCCCAACCGGGCGGGATCGCGTGGCCACCGGGATGCAGCGCCATCGTGAGAGATCCGCCATCGGCGCAGTCCGACCATGTCCGCGTCTGGTACATGTCGCGGGTGCCGTAGGTTTCCGGTGCGTCATCAACGCAGCCGAAACTGCGCCGGAGCATGTCGAGCCCCTTGAAAAGGTCCCCCTGAACGATGCGCCCGCCGCCAAGCACCCTTCCCTCCAGCGGGACGACCGGATCGACCCAGCCGTGCGTATGGTGGAACCGGACGGGACCGGCGCACTGTTCCGGCAGGGGGCGCCAGAGCAAACCGGCGATCGGCCCGTAGGCGGCGAATGCATCGGGCGTGCGGCAGGCGACCGCCCAGGTCATCATCCCCCCGCCAGAGAATCCAGTGACCACGACCTCGTGTCGGGGGATCGCAAGGCGGGTCGCTGCATCGTCCGCCACGCGGGCGAGGAACGCCACATCATCCCGCCCGGTGGGAACGTTGCGGGAATTCCATGCGCCGCCCCGGTCCCCCGGTCGCCGCGGCATCCCCTGGGGTGCGATCACCGCATATCCCCGCTCGGTGAACGCACGCACCAGCCCGCCATTGCGGACCACCCCGGCTCCGGTTCCGCCATAGCCGTGGAGGAACATCACAGCACCCTTGGCCTGATCCTGTGGGACGGAGAGGTGATAGTGCCCGCCCTCGATCTCGCACCGCCCCCCGTCCCCATCGCACACCTGCGCATGGGCCGTGCCCGTCACCGAAAGGGTCGCGAGCAAAACGGTCAGACAGGAGAGGAAACTACGCAGCATGGACACCTCACGGCTTGGGCCCGGGCGGCCGCCGCCCGATTTCACATCGCCGGAGCCTGCCACGAAAGCGGACGCGGCGGCGGTCACAATATCGCGGGGCTCTCAGATCTCCGCGAGCGCCCGGTCATCCTCCGGATGATCCTTGATCCACGCGGTCCAGATCACCGTAGCGAAGAGAGCGCTGATGAAGTATCCGGCCGCGGTGATGAAGATCGACCAGAGCCCGCGCAGGACCTCCAGGCTGCCCGGGATGCCCACCATGAGCTGTGCGCACTGATCCACGAGATAGGCGAGAACGGTCAAAACGATCACGCCCAAAACCCAAAGCCCGATCATCTTCACAAAGGACGATGCGCCGCGCACGACGCTCGGAAACTCCGCCCGTTCCGGTTCCCGCACGATGATCGGGCAAAGCCAGTGACCGAACACCGCGAGCATCAGGATGAGCAGGAGATCGGGCGCGAGCCGGACAATGGCGCCGTTGGCCCCAAGAGCCAGCAGACCGTAACCGGTGAGGAACTGGATCATCAGGATCGGCCCCATGACCGTGGCAAACTTCTGGAACCGACTTTCCTTGGGCCGGCCGCCGATCACCTGTGAAAGATCGCGCATGATGATGAAATAGACGATGAAGTTGAGCCCCAGCGCCATCAGCCCGGCCAACCAGCCCGGGTGGATGTGAAGCCCCTCTATGACCTTCAGAAGCGCGACCAGCACGCCGATCTCCGGCAACAGCGCGAGGTAAGACTGCCAGGCGCGCACCGGGATCCATTTGCTGTGACCGGAACTCAATGCGCCTCCGCCCAGTTCGCGCCCTGCCCCGCGTCGACGGTCAGCGGCACGTCAAGGTGTACCGCCGGTGCTGCCGCACCCTCCATGACCGTGCGCATCGCCGCGATCGTGTCATCGACCGCGGCCTCGGGCACCTCGAACAACAGTTCGTCATGGACCTGCAACAGCATCCGCGCGGGCAGCCGCGCATCCTCAAGGGCCGCGGGCACACGCACCATCGCCCGCCGGATCACGTCCGCAGCTGAGCCTTGGATCGGCGCATTGATCGCCGCCCGCTGGGCAAAGCCCGCACGGGGCCCCTTCGCACCAATCTCGGGGGTGTTGATCTTCCTGCCAAAGAGCGTCTGAACATACTTGTGCTCTTTGGCAAACGCGATGGTCTCATCCATGTACTTACGAATACCCGGAAACTTCTCGAAGTAGTTGTCGATAAACGCCTTGGCTTCATCTCGCGGAATTCTGAGGTTGTTTGCAAGTCCGAATGCGGAGATGCCATAGATCACGCCGAAGTTAATCGCTTTTGCCTGTCGCCGGATCATCGGGTCCATCCCTTCGATCGGCACGCCGAACATCTCACTCGCGGTCATTGCGTGGATGTCCAGGCCATCATGAAATGCCTGTTTGAGCGCATCGATGTTGGCGATGTGCGCAAGGATCCGCAATTCGATCTGGCTGTAGTCAAGGGAGAGCAGGACATTGCCCTCCTCGGGGATGAACGCCTCCCGAATCCGCCGCCCCTCCTCGGTCCTGACGGGAATGTTCTGCAGGTTCGGGTCCGTCGAGGCGAGGCGCCCGGTGTTCGCCCCGGAGATGACATAGGAGGTATGCACCCGCCCGGTTTCCGGATTGATATGTTCCTGCAATGCGTCCGTGTAGGTCGACTTGAGCTTCGACAATTGCCGCCAGTCGAGCACCCGCGCAGGCAGATCGTGGCCCTGTGCGGCAAGGGTTTCGAGGACGTCCGCACCCGTGCCGTAGGCGCCGGTCTTGCCTTTCTTACCGCCCTCAAGCGCCATCTTGTCGAACAGGATCTCGCCAAGCTGTTTGGGGGAGCCCACATTGAAGCTTTCCCCGGCAAGTTCCTGGATCTCCGCCTCGAGCGCCGCCATCTTCTGCGCGAACGTGTTGGACATGCGGCTCAGATGGTCCCGGTTCACCTTGATGCCGTTCATCTCCATCTCCGCGAGAACCGGGACGAGCGGACGTTCCATGGTCTCGTAAACCTGGGTGACCCGCGTCCGATGGAGCTGCGGCCTGAACAGGTGCCAAAGACGCAAGGTGACGTCGGCATCCTCAGCTGCGTAAGGCGCCGCATCCTCGATCTTCAGCAGGTCGAAGGTGATCTGGCTCTTGCCCGTGCCCAGCAGAGACTTGATGGGGATCGGCTTGTGATCGAGGTACCGCTCGCTCAGCGCATCCATGCCGTGACCGTGCAACCCGCCATGCATGGCATAGCTGAGCAGCATCGTATCCTCGATGGGCCCGAGCGTGACATCGTAGCGGGCGAAGATCTTCAGGTCGTACTTCGCGTTTTGCAGGATTTTCAGGATCGCGTCGCTCTCCAGCACCGGGCGGAGCATGTCGAGCGCTTCGTCCAGATCCATCTGCCCTTCAGACCGTTCCGCGCCCCCCAGCAGGTCCCCCGCGCCGTTCACATGGCCGAGCGGGATGTAACAGGCCCCCCCCGCCTCCACGCTCAGACAGATGCCGACCAGATCCGCGACCATCTCGTCGAGGCCCGTCGTCTCCGTATCCACGGCGACAAAGCCCCGCTCGCGGATCGCGTCGATCCAGCGTTGCAGGGATGCGGCATCGCGCACGATCTCGTACTTCGACGGATCGATGGGCGGCATCTCCAACTCCGCGCCCCCGGGCTGCGCCTGCACCGCAGGCTCGGGCTGGGCCGGAGGTTCGACCCCCAGCTTCTCCGCGATACGGTTGGTGAGCGTCCGAAACTCCATGGATTGCAGGAATCCGACCACCTTCTCCGGCTCCGGTTCGCGGACCTCCATCTCCTCGAACCCGACCTCGTAGGGAACATCCTGTGCGAGGGTGACGAGACGCTTCGACACCCGGATCTGCTCCGCATTGTCGATCAGGGACTGGCGCCGCTTGGGCTGCTTGATCTCCTCAGCCCGCTCCAGCAGGGTTTCCACATCGCCATACTCCTGGATGAGAAGTGCTGCGGTCTTGATCCCGATCCCGGGGGCGCCGGGCACGTTGTCCACGCTGTCCCCGGCGAGCGCCTGCACGTCGACAACCTTTTCCGGACCCACGCCGAACTTGGCCTCGACCTCTTCGATGCCGATACGCTGCGCCTTCATGCCGTCGACCATCTCCACCCCGCCGCCGACAAGCTGCATCAGATCCTTGTCGGAGGAGATGATGGTGACCCGCGCGCCAGCCTCCCGCGCCTCAACCGCGTAGGTGGCGATCAGGTCATCTGCCTCCCACCCTTCCTGCTCGATGCAGGCGAGGTTGAATGCCCGGGTCGCCTCACGCGTCAGGGGGATCTGCGGTCGCAGCTCCTCCGGCAAAGGCGGGCGGTTCGCCTTATAGTCGGGGTAGATGTCGTTGCGAAAGGTCTTGGACGAATGATCGAAAATCACGGCGACATGGGTCGGCGCATCGGGACCCGCATTCGCCTCCACCATCTTGTAGATCATGTTGCAAAAGCCACTGACCGCACCGACAGGCAGCCCGTCCGACTTGCGCGTCAGCGGCGGCAGGGCGTGGAAGGCCCGGAAGATAAATCCAGACCCGTCAATGAGATGCAGATGGTGTCCCTTACCGATGCTCATATGTTCTGGATACCCTCGTTACTGCGCCACACTGTCGTTCAGGACCATGCCAGATGCAACCGCCCTCGGTGCGAACCGGCGTCCCCCCCATCCGATCATCGCGGCATATCGGGTCGCCTCCATCCGGGACTGGGCCTGCAACGAGACCGGGTCACGCGGCGCGCACCGCCACTCGGCTGCCTCGGTTCCGGGGACCTCGCTGCGGCCTGGCCCGGGAGCCGGCCGCGTGCGGCCACGCGACAGAGCTCTGAGCTGCCGAGGGAACTGGCCGCTCATCCCGCGTACCGACGGAATTGCCTGTTCGCCACAACCCTGAGGTCAAAATCACCAACCACCTTCAACAGATCGATACCCGTCCGATGAGGCATGTCCGGGAAAAGTAAGATACTGACCTAGATCGCGACGCAGGGCTCAGCTGATAACGGCATGACCCGTCAACCCGCAGCGCCTCCCCGATCTCATCGCCCCGACAAGCGCACCGGTCCGGAGCTCCAGAAATCCCACGCCAAGCGCCCGACTAAGCGCTGCCGGTGTCCGCAGGACCGCCCTTCAGGATGTATTTCTTGTCGCAGTACCCGCATTCGACGAAGCCGTCCGCCTCACCGATCTGCAACCAGACCCGGGGATGGCCGAGCGCCCCCTCCCCACCATCGCAGGCAATCCGCCGCTGCGTGACAATTTCAACTTCGGGAGCGTCCTGCACCGTTTCATCCCCTCAACAACTTGCAGATTCTCCACTGCAATATACGTTCTGACAGCCATGATACAGCGCTGCGATGCAGCAGCAAGCCACTCGACGTCAGGACCGTCCCATGCCCCAGAACGCCGTCGCCCTCACCGGCCTGCGCAAGGTCTATCGCGGGCGTGGCGCGGAGGAGGACAAGACAGCGCTCCACGGTCTTGACCTCGGCATCCCGGCGGGCTCCATCTTCGGTCTGCTCGGTCCCAACGGGGCGGGCAAGTCGACGACCATCAACATCCTTGCGGGGCTGGTGAACAAGACCGCGGGCAAGGTGGAGATCTGGGGCTTCGATCAGGACGTGAACCCCCGCCAGTCCCGGGCCGCGATCGGTGTGGTCCCCCAGGAACTCAACGTCGACCCTTTCTTCACCCCGCGCGCCGCGCTGGAGGTGCAGGCTGGCCTCTATGGCGTGCCAAAGGCCGATCGGCGGACCGATGAGATCCTCGCCGCCGTCGGCCTCGCGGACAAGGCAGAGGCCTACGCGCGTAGCCTGTCGGGGGGCATGCGGCGTCGCCTGCTGGTTGCCAAGGCACTCGTTCACGCGCCCCAGGTCCTCGTCCTCGACGAACCCACTGCGGGGGTGGATATCGAACTGCGGCAGATGCTCTGGGACTATGTGCGCGCGCTCAACGCCGCCGGGACCACAATCATCCTCACCACCCACTATCTCGAGGAGGCGGAGGAGATGTGCGACCGTATCGGCATCATCGCCGACGGTCGCCTCGTGGCCTGCGACGAGACCCCCGCCCTGCTCGCGCGGATGGACGCAAAGTCCCTCGTCATCCACCCGGAGGCCCCGGTGACAGTCCTGCCCCCCACACCGGCGGGCATCAAGCTGACCGGGCGGGAGGATGGCGCACTCGTCTTCACCTATCGCCGGTCGGAAACCAGCGCCAACCGCATCCTTGATCTGGTGCGCGACCACGGCATTATCATCCGCGACGTGGCAACGGTGGAGGCGCACCTGGAGGATGTGTTCGTGGAGCTCACCCGCACCCGCTCCGCCGCCTGACCCGTCGGTCTCGCGGGATCGGGACCCTCCTTCTTCTGGTCCCAAATATCCCCGCCGGAGGCTCCCGTCCGGACCGCACGCGTTCAAGCCGACGGCAGCGCGATCGAGGCGACGCCGGGCGCCCCCTGAGCCGCGATCAGCGGCGAGGCAGGGAAGTGCCGCGCATGCGGCTCATTTGGACATCCGTGCCGCCTTTTCGGCGACGCCCGATATGCCCTCGCGGCGTTCAAGCTCGGCCAGCACCTCGTCAAGGGTCACGTCGGAGGCGGCAAGCATGACCAGCAGGTGGTAGAGCACATCCGCTGCCTCGTAGCGGAGGTTTTCTGGGTCTCCGGAGGCTGCTGCGACGATCGCCTCGACCGCTTCCTCACCGAACTTTTCCGCGCACTTGCCGGGCCCCTTGGCCAGAAGCGCTGCGGTGTGAGACGCTGCGGGATCCGCGCCCTTGCGGGCGGCAATGGTGGCGGCGAGCCGCTCGAGCACGCTCACGGGAGGCGCACGGGCACGCCCGCCTCCGCCATGTGCACCTTCGCCTCGCCGATCGTGTGATCCCCGAAATGGAAGATTGAGGCCGCGAGAACCGCGCTCGCATGACCCTCGGTCACACCCTCCACCAGATGATCGAGGGTCCCGACGCCGCCGGAGGCGATGACCGGGATCGACACCGCATCGGAAATGGCCCGCGTCAGGGGCAGGTTGAAGCCTGCCCGGGTTCCGTCGCGGTCCATGGATGTCAGCAGGATCTCTCCCGCGCCCCGGGCTTCCATGTCGATGGCAAAGCCGACCGCATCGATCCCCGTCGGGCGGGTGCCACCATGGGTGAAGATCTCCCACCGCCCCGGCGCGACGGTCTTGGCATCGATCGCCACGACGATGCATTGCGCGCCGAACTTTTCCGACGCCGCATTGATCACATCCGGATCGGCGACGGCGGCCGAGTTGAAGCTGACCTTGTCCGCTCCGGCGAGGAGCAGTGCGCGCACATCGTCGACCGAGCGCACGCCGCCACCGATCGTCAATGGCATGAAGCATTGTTCCGCCGTGCGCCGGGCCACGTCATACATCGTGCCCCGGTTTTCGAGTGTCGCCGCGATGTCGAGAAAGCACAGCTCGTCCGCCCCCGCCGCGTCGTAGGCCTTTGCCGCCTCGACCGGGTCACCCGCATCGATCAGATCGACGAAATTGACGCCCTTCACCACGCGACCGTCCTTGACGTCGAGGCAGGGAATGATCCGGGTCTTGAGCATACGGCACCTCCGTTCGGCCCGTTCTCCTACCCCGCATCCGGGAGCGAGGGAAGAGGGGGGGCCACCACGCTCTGCCCATCGTCCTGTGAGCGAAGCACCCGGAGCGCCAGCGCCGCCTCCCCCACCAACTCCGCAATCTCGCTCAATTGCTGGGCCAGCGGGCTCGTCTTGCGCCAGATCATGCCGATGGTCCGCTCGGGCTCCGGCGGTCGGAACCGGGCGACGGAAACGGCGGCAGACCGGGTTTCCACGGCCAGGGCCATCTCCGGCACGAGCGTGACCCCCATGCCCGCCCCCACCATCTGCACCAGCGTCGAGAGCGAGCTGCCATCGAGACCGTCCCGCGGCACCGCCGAGGGCATGCTGCAAAAGGAGAGGGCCTGATCCCGAAAGCAGTGCCCCTCCTCCAGCAGCAGAAGCCGCATCCGCTGCAGCGCCTCACCGTCCGGCACCGGCGCACCCGCGTCCCGATCCGGACGGACCAGCACGAAGGGCTCGGTGAAAAGCGCGACCTCCGCAAACGAGGGTTCGGACACGGGCAGGGCGACAATCGCCGTGTCGATCCGCCCGGCCTTGAGCTCCTCGATCAGCTTCGGCGTCACCGTCTCCCGAATATGCAGGTCGAGGTTTCGTGCCGACAGGCGGGTGATGAGAGTGGGCAGCAGATAGGGTGCAATCGTCGGAATCACACCAATCCGCAGCCTGCCGACCAGCCGGTCCCGGGATGCGCGGGCAAGGTCGCCAAGCTCATCGACCGCCTGAACAATCTCCCGCACCCGGAGCGCGAATTCCGCACCGAAGCTCGTCAGCCTCACCTCCCGCGGACCGCGCTCGAACAGCGCGATGCCCAGACTTTCCTCCAACTCCTTGATCTGCAGGGACAAGGCGGGCTGGGAAATGGCACAGGCCGACGCGGCACGGCCAAAATGGCCATGTGTCGCCAGTGCTTCGAAGTAGCGGAGCTGCTTAAGGGTCAGGTTCATGATTTGCCCAGCTTATCGCAACTATCAAAACATTCAACTTTGGCTAATGGAAACCCTCTGCTACATCTTAGGCAAGGATGACGCGAGCTCACCGCCGCGCGCCACCCGGCCGCAGGATCCGTTCGCCAACATCCCACCCAAATCCTCGACGCAACCACGATTGGAGATACCCATGGACGGAGCAAATGTGGACCGCAGCGGCAAGTGCCCCGTGCTCGGCGGCGCACACCGCCACACGGCGACCGGCAGCACAGCCAACCAGCACTGGTGGCCGAACCAGCTCGACCTGAAGGTTCTCAAGCAGAGCGATCCACGGGCAAACCCGCTCCAGCCCGACTTCAACTACGCTGAAGCCTTCGAGTCCCTCGATCTCGACGCGGTGATCGCGGATCTGCATGCGCTGATGACCGACAGCCAGGACTGGTGGCCCGCAGACTACGGACATTACGGACCGTTTTTCATCCGCATGGCGTGGCACAGCGCGGGCACCTACCGGATCGGTGACGGGCGCGGCGGGGCCGGTTCCGGCACCCTGCGTTTCGCGCCGCTGAACTCCTGGCCCGACAATGCAAACCTCGACAAGGCGCGTCAGCTCCTCTGGCCGATCAAACAGAAATACGGCCAGAAGATCTCCTGGGCCGATCTGATGATCCTCACAGGCAACGTCGCGCTGGAGTCCATGGGCTTCAAGACCTACGGCTTCTCCGGCGGTCGCGAGGATGTCTTCGAGCCGGAGGAAGACATCTACTGGGGTCCCGAAACGGAATGGCTGGCAGACGAGCGCTACACCGGCGACAGGGAGCTTGCGAACCCCCTCGGCGCGGTCCAAATGGGCCTCATCTACGTGAACCCCGAGGGTCCCAACGGCACCCCCGACCCGCTCGCCTCCGCCCGTGACATCCGGGAGACGTTCGCGCGCATGGCGATGAACGATGAGGAAACGGTCGCCCTCATCGCCGGTGGCCACACCTTCGGCAAGGCCCACGGCGTCGCAAGCGATGCGGAGTACCTCGCGGCGGAGCCCGAGGGCGCACCGCTCGAGGAAATGGGCCTGGGTTGGAAGAGCAGCTACGGCACCGGCAAAGGTGCGGATGCGATCACCAGCGGGCTTGAGGGCGCCTGGACCACTGAGCCCGCAAAGTGGGACAACAACTATTTCGACAATCTCTTCGCCTTCGAGTGGGAAAAGGAGAAAGGTCCCGGTGGCGGCTGGCAGTGGCATCCGAAGGACGGCGCAGGTGCGGGCACGATCCCCGATGCGCACGATCCCGCCAAGAGCCACGCACCGATGATGTTCACAACCGATCTCGCCCTCCGCGAGGATCCGATCTATGAACCGATCTCCCGCAGGTTCCACGAGAACCCGGATGCGTTCGCGGAAGCGTTCGCAAAGGCATGGTACAAGCTAACCCACCGCGACATGGGCCCCCACGTCCGTGGTTTGGGCAAGCTAGTGCCTGCGGAGCCGGAGATCTGGCAGGATCCGGTGCCTGCAGTCGATCATCCGCTGATCGATGCAGCGGATATCGCGGACCTGAAGGCCCGCTGCCTCTCCTCCGGTCTCAGCATCGCCGACCTGGTGCGGACCGCGTGGGCCTCGGCCAGCACCTATCGCGGCACGGACATGCGCGGCGGGGCGAACGGTGCGCGGATCCGTCTGGCACCCCAGAAGGATTGGGCGGTCAATGACCCGTCTGACCTGACCCGCGCGCTCTCCACGCTCGAAGGCATCCAGAGCGCATTCAATGCGGAACAGAGCGGTGGCAAAGCGGTTTCGCTCGCCGATCTGATCGTGCTCGGCGGTGCAGCCGGTGTCGAGGCTGCGGCAACGGCGGCTGGCGAAACCATGACGGTGCCGTTCACGCCGGGCCGCACTGACGCAACCGATGAAGAAACCGATGCGGCCTCGTTCGCAGTGCTCGAGCCGGCGACGGACGGTTTCCGCAACTATCTGGGGTACGGGCAGACCCGCGCCCCGGCGGAGCTTCTCGTCGACCGCGCCCGGATGCTGACGCTCACCGCCCCTGAAATGACCGTGCTTGTCGCAGGCATGCGGGTGATGGGCGCGACTGCCGGTGGCAGCACCCACGGGGTTTTGACTGATCAACCCGGTGCGCTGACGACGGACTTCTTCACCAACCTGCTCGATCAGGGCACGGTCTGGGCGCCGATCGCGGATGCGGAACATCTCTACGAAGGGCGAGACCGGGCTGACGGTTCCCTGAAATGGACCGGAACCGCGGTGGATCTGGTGTTCGGCTCGAACTCCCAGCTCCGCGCGATCTCCGAGGTTTACGGTGCCGACGATGCCGGGTCACGCTTCGTCGCTGACTTCGTTGCGGCCTGGACCAAGGTCATGGATCTCGACCGGTTCGACATCGCATGAGCCAAGGCTCTGACTGAAATGGGGCGGGTGTCACTGCGGCACCCGCCCTTTTTCTTTGAGCTATGGAGCTACCGACAACAATTTGATCGCAAAACAAAAAAACCCT
>JBCBAP010000024.1:0-48358 GCA_038532435.1 Pseudomonadota bacterium
ACTTTGCGCTCATGCGCTCCGGGCCGTCACTCCGGATCGACCCGGCCACGCAATGCCTTCACGCCGCTGCGCACGGTTTTTGCCTTCAGCCGCCGCTCCTTCGCCCCGCGGGAGGGCTTGGTCGGGATCCGCCGCTTGGGCCGTTCCAGCGCCCGGACCACGAGATCCGCAAGCTTGGCCCGCGCATCCTCCCGGTTCATGGCCTGCGTCCGGTGCTTGTCTGAGGTGATGATGACGGCCCCTTCCTTGGTCCAGCGGCGCCCGGCTAGCCGCCTGAGCCGCGCCTTCGCATCCGCGGGCAGGGAGGGGGAGCGTGCGGCTTCGAACCGGAGCTCCACTGCCGTCGATACCTTGTTCACGTTTTGCCCGCCGGGACCGGAGGCGCGCACGAACGTCTCCGTCAGTTCCCAGTCCCGGATCGCAATCGTGTCGGTGATCCGCAGCATTTCCGCAGCCCCAGAAAAGGATGGGGCGTTGCAGGTTGTGCAACGCCCCGGAATTCGTGAGTAGGAGGCAGTCAGCCGGTAGGCCTAAACCTCACAGGAGTTATCGCTTCAAGGACTGCCTCTCAGCCAAAGTGCTCCTGTGTGAACCCGGCCACCTTCTCCAACATCTCACTCGACATCAGATCACCTCCTTTCAGTTGTTGCGTTCACCCAAGAGGGTGCCATAGCCGAATCAGATTTCAAGCAAAATCTAGGCGTGACGCTTAACAAACACACCAAATGGGACGAGCGCCACGAGCGCCAGGGCCATCTTCACACCCCAGTCCGCGATCGCAAGGGAGATCCAGAGGGGCAGCGCCGGACCCATACCGAGAAGCGGCACGATCTCGCGCGACCAGCCGTTGGGCTCCGCAGGATCGAGGAAAACCAGCACTCCGGAAAACGCGATGAAGAAAAAGAGTGCGGTGTCGACCGCCGATCCCACGACCGTGGAGGCGAGAGGCGCCCGCCACCAGACGCCGCCCCGCAGACGGTCGAAGATGCGCACGTCAAGAAGTTGTGCGGTGAGGAATGCGATGCCCGAACCGATGGCGATGCGCAGCGTGGTCAAGGGGCCGTACTCGCCGACGATCTGGCTTGCGACGACCGAACAGATCACGCCGAAGACGAAACCGGCAAAGACGACACGGCGGGCTGCCTCGCGTCCGTAGAGCCGGTTCGTCAGGTCCGTCACGAGGAAGGCGAACGGATAGGTGAATGCGCCCCAGGTCAGCCAGTTTCCGAACTGGTGCTGAACGAGGATGTTGGACGCGACGACGACAATCGCCATCGCGATCACGCCGGGAATGAGTGTGCGGGTCATGTTGAACACCGTTTTTTAGAGAAGGTTGCGGATGACTTCTGCGGCCAGTCCGGCCAAGGCGCGCCTGTTACGCCCGTCCGCGTCCAATGGCAACCCCGAACACAGAGAGTCTTGTGCCTCCGGCGGGGATATTTGAAGCCAGAAGAATGCGGGCCTCTCTTTCTTCTGGCTTCAAATATCCCCGCCGGAGGCTCCGACCTCTCAGACAAGCTCCGCGTCGGTCATGATCTCCACCAGGGCGGGCCCGGGGTAGGCGAAGGCCTCCGTGAGAGCCTCGTCCAGTTCGGCGGCAACCGTCACCTTGTGCCCGTGCCCTCCGCAGAGCCGCGCGAACGCAGCAAAGGACGGGTTGATGAGATCGGTCTGCCAGACGTTGAATTCGCCTGCCCGCTGTTCCTTGGTGATCTTGCCCAGCTGGGCGTTGTTCAGGAGCACATGCGTGATGTCCATATTGTGGCGGACGGCGGTGGTGAACTCCATGGCGTACTGGCCGAAGCCTCCGTCGCCGGAGATGGAGAGGACCTTGCGCCCGCGATACTCCTCGAAATCCTGTGTCGCCGCCCAGGCGCCCATTCCCGCGGGAAAGCCGAAGCCGATCGAACCGAGATAGCCGGACATCAGCACACGCTGTCCGTCCGGTTCGAAGTACCGGCCGAAAGAGTAGGTGTTGTTGCCCACATCGACGGCGATGATCGCATCCTTCGGGCAGACCCGGTTGAGCGCGTCGAAAACGGCGACCGCGCCGAGGCCACGGCCCAGGTCGTCGGCGAGGCGGGAGGCCTTTTCGGACCGCCAGATTGCCCACCGCTCCGCGATTTCCTGGCGTTGATCGACCGCATTGGGCCGGTCGGGCAGGGAACCGGCGATGGTGCGGGAGAAGTCGCCTATCTCGCCCCAGACCGGCAGGGCGACCGGGTGAAACTTGCCGAGCTGCATGCGCTCGAAATCCACCTGGATGATCGGTTTGGACGGCTCGATGCCCGTGTGGTTGGCAAAAGACGAGCCGAGGGTCAGAATGAGGTCGCATTCGTTCATGAACCAGCTCGCGATCGGCGTGCCGGAGCGGCCGAGCACGCCGGCCGCGTTCGGATGACTGTCGGGGATCAGCCCCTTGCCCTTGAAGGTCGTCGCAACCGGTGCGTTGAGCACTTCGGCGAGGGCGACGATGTCCTCACGCGCCTCGACTGCCCCGTGCCCCATCACGATGAAGGGGCGCCGCGACTTGGCCAGCAGCGACCGCGCCGCGTCGAGATCCGCCTCTGCCGCCCGGGCGCTTGCGGGACCCATCCTCCCTTCCGGCCCCGCCGCCGGCGCATCACTCTTGATGGTCTGGGTGTCGTCCGGAAACACCAGATGCGCCACGTCCCGCTCGACTATCGCGTTTTTCATGGCGAGCGAAGCAAGCTCTGCATGTTTGGATGTGGTGAGCACGGGCTGAGAGAAGCGGGTCACGGCCTCGAACGCGGCACCCAGGTCGATGTCCTGGAACGCGCCAGGTCCGAAGACCTGCGTCTGTACCTGTCCGGTGAGCGCCACGACCGGGGCGCGGTCCACCTTCGCGTCCCAGAGCCCGGTGAGAAGGTTGGTCGCGCCCGGGCCGGCAATCGTCAGGCAGGCCGCGGGCCGCCCGGTCAGCTTGCCGTAGGCGGAGGCGGCGAAGGCGGCAGCCCCCTCGTGCCGGATCGCCACATAGCCGATATCCCCATCCGCCTCGCGCCTCCGCAGGGCATCGGCGAGGCCGAGATTGGAGTGTCCGACCATCCCGAACACCCGCTTGAGCCCCCAGTTGACCAGGGTCTCAGCGATCACGTCTGACGTCGTGCGGGCATGGGGTGGCTCGGGTTTGAGACCAATGAAGACCTCACCGTCGCGGATCTCGACCGGGAAGGTCTCCTGCCCCGAATCCTCGTGACCCCCCGGGGGTGCGCCGGTCAGCGGGTCAAAGTCCCACCCGTGCCAGGGGCAGCGGATCCAGCACTGCCCCTCGACACCCTTTTCGATGGACCCTTCACCGAGGGGGCCGCCCTGGTGGGGGCAGCGGTTGTCCATAGCGGCCCACTGGCCCTCGAAATGGGACAGGCAGATGCCCTTGGCCCGCGCGGTCACGGTCATCACGCGCCCCTCGGGCAGGTCGGAGACCGACGCCACGCGGTGCCAGTCAAGCTCCGCCGGCTCGCCTTCTGGGTGATCCTTCGGTGACATCTGGGGTCCTCCGCACGCTGAGACACTTGCCGCCAACCTTGCCCGGGTCCGGTGGTATTCACAGTAAAAAGTGAGGCACGGTTTCGTGATTTTAGTTTAACAACACCTGCGACCTTCTGTCATTATAGGCTACCAGGAAAGTTCGACGGCCCGGTGTGGTGGAGTCGGAATACCCGTTAGAGGAGAGTGCCATGACCCCCCGTTCCGTCGCGACCTGGAGCCAGCTCGGCGACCGGCAGCCGTCCTATGCGCTGGTGGCTGGTGTGGACCTCGTGGTGATCCGCTATGACGCCGCGGTCTCGGTCCTCTATGGGCGCTGCCTTCACCGGGGCGCGCTGCTGGCCGACGGTCATATCCAGGGCGACAACCTGATCTGTCCGCTCCACAACTGGGACTACCGCTATGATACGGGTGTGTCGGAGTATGCGAACACAGAGGTCCTGCACAAGTTCACCGCCTGGATCGAGGGTGACGCGGTGCTGGTGGATGAGGACGAGGTCGCGACCTGGGCGGAGAAGCATCCCCAGCCTTACGATCGGGAAGCCTATCTCGGCCTCCATGCGGACATCCACGGGACCGACGAAGAGCCCCTGACCGGATTGGTCCACAAGCTCGCCAGCGGCGGTGTAGAGGGCCTGCACGGGCACGGTCCGACCGAGGCCATGGGCGTGACCCGGGAGCATCTGCCGGACTGGAACGACATCCAGCTTGTCACCGCGCAGCTTGCCAGTCCGCCGCTTCTCGATGACGAGGATGTGGGGACGGACGTGGTGATCGGCCCCAACGCCCAGAAGCCCCTGTACCTGAAGATCCCGCTCATGGTGTCGGACATGAGCTTCGGCGCGCTCAGCGAACCGGCAAAACTCGCGCTCGCACGGGGGGCGGAGCTGTCCGGGACCGGTATCTGTTCCGGCGAGGGGGGTATGCTGCCGGAGGAGCAGGAGGAGAACTCGCGCTATTTCTACGAGCTGGCCTCGGGCCGGTTCGGCTTTGAGTGGGAAAAGCTCTCCCGCGTGCAGGCGTTCCACTTCAAGGGCGGGCAGGCGGCGAAGACCGGCACGGGCGGGCACCTTCCGGGAGCGAAGGTGCAGGGCAAGATTGCAGAGGTGCGCGGATTGACCGAAGGCGAGGCCGCGATCTCCCCTTCCCGGTTCCCGGAATGGACCTCGCCCGCCCAGATCAAGGAGTTCGCCGACGAGGTGCGCGACCGCACCGGTGGCATCCCGATCGGCTACAAGCTCTCCGCCCAGCATATCGAGAAGGATATCGACGCGGCCCTGCAGATCGGGGTCGACTACATCATCCTCGACGGGCGGGGCGGGGGCACCGGGGCCGCGCCGCTGATCTTTCGCGATCATATCTCGGTACCAACGATCCCCGCGCTCGCCCGCGCCCGGCGGCACCTCGACGAGAACGGACCGGGCGTGTCCCTCGTAATCACCGGCGGGCTGCGGGAGCCTGCGGACTTCATCAAGGCGCTCGCCCTGGGCGCGGATGCTGTCGCGCTTTCCACATCTGCGATGCACGCGATCGGTTGCATCGCGATGCGGGCCTGCCACACCAATTCCTGCCCCGTCGGGATCGCGACGCAAAAGCCGAACCTCGTCTCCCGCCTTGTCGTGGAGAAATCGGCGCGCAAGCTGCAGAACTTTTTCGATGCTTCCGTGGCCCTGATGCAGGTGATGGCGCGCGCCTGCGGCCACCGGCACCTGAACGATTTCTCTACGGACGACCTGACGACATGGAAGGTCGAGATGGCGCGCCTGTCCGGCGTGTCCTACGGCGGCGTGGCGGCGGAGTAGGCGATGTTCGACACCCTGCAGATGATCGCACAGGCCTATGCGGCGATCGGTGCCGCGATTGGCGGGGTGTTCCTGGTCTGGGGCATCTCCCAGGTGGAACCGAACGCGGACGGGGCCTGGAGCTTTCGCCCGCTTCTGATCCCCGGCATGATCCTGCTCTGGCCGCTGGTGCTCTGGCGCTGGCGGGTTCTTGCGGTGGGCGAGGACCTCGCTGCGCGCCATCGCCTTCCACGGACGGTGCAGACATGGATGGCGTTGGGCTGTGCGATCTTCATCCCGGTGATGCTGACGGCGGCTCTGCTCGCCCGTCAGGACGGGCCGCTGGAGCGCCCGGCGGTCCTGCTCGAGGCACCGGCGGAGGGGGCGGAATGACGGCGATGCGTTCGGCTTTCGGAGTGTGCGGGGCGCCGGCGTTTGAGCTCAGGCAGGGTTCGGGTGCCTCCGGCGGGGATATTTCGGGCCAGAAGAAGTCAGGTGCAGCACAGTTTCCGGGCCTCGCAGATGAAGGTTTGCAGTGCTCGAGGTCGCCTGGGACGCTGGCCTTTGTGACCGGTGGAGCGTCCCGATGAGCGTCAAGTACATCCCGGTCCAGTGGGGCAGCAACAAGTACTGGTACGACGCGATCCTGCTTTTTGCCGTGGTGGTCTACATCCTGATCTACCTGCGGATCGGTGTGGGGGATGCGGACGTGACCCGGGCGCCGGACGGGGCGATCCTGCGGATGCGGGCCTTCGGTTCCTGCGCCTTCCTGATGCTGACGCTGATCCTGTGCATTGGGCCGCTCGCGCGGCTCGATCCGCGGTTCCTGCCGCTTCTCTACAATCGCAGGCATTTCGGGGTGATCACCACGGCAGTGGCGTTCACCCACGCGGTCTACGTGCTGAGCTGGTACTTTGCCTTCAGTCCGACGCCGGGGATCGAGGCGTTGCTGACCTCCAACACGGACTATGATCTGTTTCTCGGTTTTCCGTTCGAGGCGTTGGGGATCTTCGCGCTCTTTGTCCTGATCCTGCTGAGTGCGACCAGCCATGATTTCTGGCTGAGCTTTCTCTCCCCGCCGATCTGGAAGGGACTGCATCTGGCGATCTATCCCGCCTACGCGGCGGCGGTTGCCCATGTGGCGCTCGGCTATCTGCAGGATGCGAAGAACCCCACTTTCGCGCTCGTCTTCATGGGGGGCGCGCTCGCCGTCGCGGCGGTGCACCTGCTTGCCTGGCGCCGCGCGGGGCCCGAGCCGGAGAGTGTGGCCGCGTGGGTGGACGTGGGTGCGCCGGAGGAGATCCCCGAAGGCAGGGCCAAGGTCATTCGCCTGACCGGTGAGGAACGCGCGGCGGTGTTCCGCATCGCGGGGCACCTATCTGCCGTGTCGAACGCCTGTGCCCATCAGGGCGGGCCGCTCGGAGAAGGACGGGTGATCGACGGGTGCATCACCTGTCCCTGGCATGGCTTCCAGTACCGCCCGGAGGATGGATGCTCGCCCGCACCCTTCACCGAAAAGATCCCCACCTACGACCTAAAGCTCGAGGATGGGCGGGTCTGGCTGCGACGGGAGGCGAACCCGCCGGGCACCCACGTGCCGCCGCTTCCAATCCCGGCCGAGCAGGCGGCGTGACATGAGCTTCACCGACGTCGGACCCGCCATCGCCGTCACAGCGAATGCCCGCATCCGGGAGGATCAGCACCATGGCTGACAAGGACAGCTTTTTCATCGGGTGGGACCGTCCCCCGGAAGCCCTTCGCCCGTTTCTGTTCGCCGCTGCTGCAGGTGTTGTCGGGATCTTCATGCTCGTGGGCTACCTCGCTGCCGCGACCATGTCCGACCCGGGCGATGGCGCGTTCCGGTTCGACTGGGGGCGGCAGACCCTGACCGGCGTGATGCAGGCCAAACCCTATCCCATGGTCCATGTCCTCGACAGCGCGCGGTTCGACACCGGCCACACGCTCCTGCTGTCCGGCGGTGGCAAGCGTGGTGTGCAGGGCCGGGCGGAGAGCCTCGACGGGGCGGTCGTGCAGATCTCGGGGGTTGCGCTCAAACGCGGTGATCTCGACATGATCCAACTGCGCGGCGGGCGCAACGGTCTTGCCGCCGCCGAGGGCGATGGCGCGGTGCCTGCCCCGGTGGACCTTGGCCGCTGGCGCCTCACCGGAGAGATCTGTGACGGCAAGTGTTATGCGGGCGCCATGCGACCGGGAACCGGGCTCGCGCACAAAGCCTGCGCCAACCTCTGCCTGGTCGGCGGGGTGCCGCCCGTCTTCGTGATCACGGACACGGTCGATGGAGAGGAGTTCCTTGTGCTCACCTCCGAAGAGGGGGGCAACATCACCGATGCCATCCTCTCCCACACGGCCCTGCTGGTGGAGATAGAGGGGCGGGTGGAGCGGCACGGCGCGGTCCTGATCTTTCGCATCGATCCCGCGACGATACGGAGGGCGTCGTGAGCTGGCAGCGGCTGATCGCGCTCGGCCTCACCGTCCTCGCCTGCGCGGGGATCTGGTACGCCTATGACAATATCACTGAGATCCGGCGCACCGGGTTCTGGGAGTTCCGGTTCCTTCTGCTGCTGTGCGGCGGCTTCGTGGCTCTGTCCGTTGTCGAGGTAATCGTGGCGCGGATCGACCGGTCGGGGGACGCGGGGGACGATCACTAAGACGGGAGACTGAGCGCCATCCACCTCCAGAGCATCAGCCGATTGGAAGGCCGACAGCCTCGAGCGCATGATGCAGGCCGTCGGAGGTCTCGAACCGGTGAACCTGCCATCCACGTGCGATTGCGGCGGCGCAATTGTCCTCCCGGTCATCGGTGAAGAAAAGGTCCTTGCCGCTCAGACCCGTGCCCCGTTCGACCGCCTCGTAGATCGCAGGCTCGGGCTTGATCACTCCCAGATGGGCGGAGATGAAGCGCGTGTCGAACTCGTTCAGGAACGGATAGGCCCGCTCCGCCAAGGCGAAGCTCTCGCGCCCGTAGTTCGACAGGGCGTGGCAGAGCACCCCCGCCTTGCGCAGGGACCTGAGGATCTCGACGGAGTGCGGCAGGTCGGCCGCCGTCATGTCGATCCAGCGGTCCGCGAAGGCGTGGATCAGATCCGCGTCGTCGGGAAAGCGTGCGGTTTGCTCGGCCACCCGCACCTCCAGCGGCGCACCGCGGTCGATCTCGAGATTCATTTCCCAGAGACGGGTGCGCGCATAGAACGCCTCGCGTGTGTCCGCATCAGGGATCAGCGGGCCGTAGAGGCGGTCCATGTCCCAGCTGTGAAGGACGTTGCCGATGTCGAAGATGACGGCCTTGGGGACGGGCATGGTCTCACTCGCTCAGAATTTTGAGCCAATCTTCGACCGGCGCGCGCGCTGTTTCAAGCCCGTTTACCTCGGCGTTCGGATCCGGATGGCCGATAGCAAGGCCGCAGAAGAGCATCTGGCTGTCGGGCATGTCGATGAAGTCCGCCACGGCGCGGTGATGGACGACCCAGGCCTCCTGCGGGCAGGAGGCGAGACCATCCTCGACGATCAGCAGCATGAGCGTTGCAAGAAACCCGCCGAGATCCGTCCACTGGGCTGCACCCATGTCCCGTTCAACCGAGAGGAACAGGCCCGCGGGCGCGTCGAAGAACCGGTAGTTGCGGGCGAACCAGTCGAGCCGCTTCGCCTTGTCTTCCCGCGGAATGCCGAGGCGGGCATACATCGCCTCGCCCACGGCGAAGCGGCGACTGCGGTAGGGTTCGGCGAGCGGGGAGGGATAGACGGGGTATTCGGGGCTGTCGACACGGCCTGATGCGATACGCGCGGACATCATCGCGCGAAAGCGCTCCATCCCGCCATCGGTCAGCAGGGTCACGTGCCAGGGCTGAAGGTTTCCGCCGGACGCTGCCCTACCGGCTCTCTCGATCAGTGGAGCGAGCCTTTCGGCGTCAACCCTGTCGTCGAGAAACGCGCGCACGGATTTCCGCCGCGCCACCGCTTCGCTCACCTGCACTGGATATCCCTCCCGATTGTGCCCCGCACATCTTGGCACAGGACAGGGCGCCGGGGCCATGCTATCGCGAGGAGCAAGAACAGTGGAGGAGACCGCATGGACTGGCGCGCGATCGGGATGGGCCTCGCCTTCGTCGTCATGTGGTCCTCCGCCTTCACCTCGGCGAAGATCGCGGTGGAGTACGCCCCCCCGTTTCTGATCCTCGCCGTCCGGTTCTTCGTCTCCGGAGGGATCGCGGTGGCCGTAGCCTGGGCGCTGGGCCAGCGGGCGGCATTGACCCGGATGCAGTGGGGCGCGGTGATCCTGTTCGGGCTGTGCCAGAACACGATCTACCTCGGTGCGAACTTCGTGGCGGTGCAATGGATCGATGTGTCGATTGCGGTGGTGATCGCGAGCCTGCTGCCCCTGCTTGTCGCCGGGTTCAGCGCGGCGTTTCTGGGCGAACGTCTCGCGCGGGTCGCCCTTCTGGGACTGGTCGCGGGGCTCATCGGCAGTCTGGTCATCATGGGCGACCGGATCTCGGCGGGGGCGGACATTCGCGGCGTTGCGGTCTGCTTGGTCGGGGTGGTGGCCCTGATGATCGCGACCCTGCTGGTGCGGGGTGCAAGCACCGGGGGCAACGTCCTGATGATCGTCGGTTTGCAGATGCTGGTGGGCGCGGTGACACTCCTGCCCCTGTCGTTGGTTCTGGAGACGTGGGTCGTGGAGTGGACATGGCAGCTTGCCGCGGCCTTCACCTACACCACGCTGATCCCCGGGCTGACGGCGACGGTGACGTGGTTCCTGCTGGTCAAGCGGATCGGGCCGACCCGGGCGGCGACGTTCCACTTCCTCAACCCGTTCCTCGGCGTTGCGATTGCGGCGGTGGTGCTCGGCGAGGTGCTCAGCCTTCGCGACATCGCGGGCGTGGCCATCATCATGGCGGGCATCCTGATGGTGCAGCTCAGCGCCGTGAAGGGGACTGAAGGCGCGCCTCAACCCTCCCGATAGTCGAGGATAAGCCGCCCCTCGAGATGGTCGAACTCATGCAGGAACGCCCGGGCGGCGAAACCTTCCAGCGTTCCTGAAACCGGTGTCCCATCCGGTTTCTGCCCACTGTAGCGCAGCCTGACCGGGCGTTTGACCGGGATCCTGCCATCCGGGGACATGGTGTCGGGCAGTGACAGGCATCCTTCGGCGCCCCACTCCTCCTCCTCCGCCATATCGAGGATCACCGGATTGACGAGCGCGAGCACCGGCACGCCCGCGTGCCGCGGGGGGACCGATCCGTCCGCCTGACGCGGGTCGAGGAGGAAGGCGCGAACGCTTTCACCAACCTGCGGGGCCGCAATCCCGCAGCCCCCCATTGCCTGCCTTACCCGCGCCATGTCCGTGAACAGTTCCGCCAGCCACGCGTCAAACCGGGTGACCGGTGTTGCGACCTGGCGCAAGACCGGATCTGGATGGATGACGATACTGCGCATGAGACCCCCAAACGGTTGCGGCGGAACCGAATTCCACCCCAGACCGACTCGATGTAAGCGGATACAAACCTCTCCTGCACGCGATGCCAAGGGCGGACAAGGTTCAAGATCCAATCGCAATCGCCCAATAATTAGACTCTACCTGCCTATCTGCCACAAATCTACGCTGTTGATCGATCAACTGCCTGTGACGCGTTCAGGGTCCTTTACGCAGAAATTCGCCGCCCCCTAGGGTTTTGACGTCCGACACTCCCCCGTGTCGAACGACAGAGATGTGCGGCACCGCCGGATTGGACCCCGGCACCGGCTGCACCCGCGCAACGACAAAGCGGATGCCGGACCGACCCGCGAGGGCGCGGGACAGCGCCGCCCCCAAGAGGGACATGACATGAAGAAATCCTTGACCATCACCATGACGGCGCTGGCCGCCGCCGCGATCGCCGTTCCGGCCGCGGCGCAGGAGACCATCAAGGTCGGCATCCTGCATTCGCTGTCCGGCACCATGGCGATTTCCGAGACGACGCTGAAGGACACCATGCTCCTGCTCATCGAAGAGCAGAACGCGAAGGGCGGCGTGCTGGGCAAGCAGCTTGAGCCTGTCGTCGTCGACCCCGCCTCTGACTGGCCGCTCTTCGCCGAGAAGGCGCGCGAACTGCTGACCGTGCACGAGGTCGACGTGATCTTCGGCAACTGGACCTCCGTGAGCCGGAAATCCGTGCTGCCGGTGATCGAGGAACTGAACGGCCTCCTCTTCTACCCGGTCCAGTATGAGGGCGAGGAAAGCTCCAAGAACGTGTTCTACACCGGTGCAGCGCCGAACCAGCAGGCCATCCCTGCGACGGACTACTACCTCGACGAGCTTGAGGTGGAGAAGTTCGCCCTGCTCGGCACCGACTACGTCTACCCGCGGACAACCAACAAGATCCTCGAGCAGTACCTGAAGGACAAGGGCATCCCGGAGAGCGACATCTTCGTCAACTACACGCCCTTCGGCCACTCCGATTGGTCCAAGATCGTCGCTGACGTCGTTGCGCTCGGCGCGGATGGCAAGAAGGTCGGCGTGATCTCCACGATCAACGGCGATGCCAACATCGGCTTCTACAAGGAGCTTGCGGCAGCGGGCGTGTCCGCTGACGATATCCCAGTTGTCGCCTTCTCCGTCGGTGAGGAAGAGCTCTCCGGCCTCGACACGACCAACCTGGTCGGCCACCTCGCGGCATGGAACTACTTCCAGTCCGCTGAGTCCGACGCCAACGACAGCTTCATCGAAGCCTGGAAGGCGAAGATGGGTGAGGAGCGTGTGACCAACGACCCGATGGAGGCCCACTATATCGGCTTCAACATGTGGGTGAATGCGGTCACCGATGCTGGGTCTACCGAGGTGGATGCGGTGCGTACCGCGATGTACGGCCAGGAGTTCCCGAACCTGACCGGCGGCACTGCCGTGATGCTCCCGAACCACCACCTGGCGAAGCCGGTGTTGATCGGAGAAATCCAGGAGGATGGCCAGTTCGACATCATCTCCCAGACCGCAGAGGTTCCGGGCGATGCGTGGACCGACTTCCTGCCAGAATCTGCCGTGCTCAAGTCTGACTGGAAGGATCTCGGCTGCGGGATGTACAACACCGAGACCTCGACCTGCGTGCAGATCAAGTCGAACTACTAAGATATCCAGCGGCCCCGGAAACTTTCGGGGCCGCCACTCAACAAACAGGCGGGTCAACCGTCGAGACCGGGGCCGGACATACCCATGATTGCAAGATTTCTCCTGCTGCTGTTGCTGACGTTCTGGGCAGGTCAGGCCACGTCGCAAACATTGCAGGACGTGCTGCAGGCTAACCAGTCTGCGGTCGAGAAAGCCTCCCGCAAGACCATCGATGACGTGCTCGGCGCCATCGCTGCGGCGGAGTTGCCGGAGGCACCCGTCTTCCTCGAACGCTGGCAGGCCAAAGAGGTCTGGATGCGGAAAGAGGACAAGCTCTTCTTCTACGTCAGCACCGAGGACAAGGAGACCTTCACGCTCACCGACATCTCCTCTGGAGAGGTGGTCGGCGAGGCAGGCAAGCGGGATCTGAGACAACTCAAGCCAAATTCCGGCGTGCGCTCCGTCATCGCCGTCTATTTGGTGCAGTTCCAGCTCAGCGATCCGGACATCAACCGACGACTGGCAGCGCTCGATGCCATCGAGCGGGATCCAGATGCGTCTCATCTGGGCGCGATCAGGGGGGCGATCGACAATGAAACGAACCCGATCCTCCGCCTCCGCAAGGAACGGCTCGAACGCCTTCTCACGGTCCGCTTCGGCGAGGATGAGGCAGACAGGGTCGCGGCCATCGAGAGCTTCTCCGATGATCTGAGCGTGGATGCCCGCGCGGCGCTGAACCCGCTGGTCACGACCCGTGTCGCCTACACGCCCGGTCTGCCGGAGGATGCCAACGTGGCCGGGACGGTCACGCCCGGCAGCGCCGAGCTTTCTGTCGACGCTGCCTATGCGTTGATGATCGATGCGGGCGTCGCCCTGCCTGTCCCGACGCCGGAAGAGCGCAAGGCCGCGCTTGTTGCCAACATCGCTGACGGGCAGGTCGGCGGCATCGCGGTCAGCGAGCTCGGGTCGCAGGAGGCGCGGGATCGCGCTTACGTGGCCCTCGTGGCTGCCGGGACCGTACCGGAGTGGAGCCCGGACACGGATCCGGCCGCGCTCGTCAGCGACGCATCCTTCTCGGCGGTCTACACCGAACCCTCCGCCGCGGTGACGACAGCCGCCGAACAGGCACTTTCGAGCATCGGTTCGCGGGTTGCGGTCAACCGGGGCTTCGACCTCGCGCTCGACGCACTGTCGCTCGGGTCGATCTACTTTCTCGCGGCGATCGGCCTTGCCATCACATTCGGCGTAATGCGAGTGATCAACATGGCCCACGGCGAGTTCATCATGATGGGGGCCTACACGGGCTATGTCGTGCAGCTCTACATCTCGAACTACACCCTGTCGCTCGTCGTCGCGGTACCGCTTGCCTTCGCGGTGACCTTCGCCGCCGGCGTCGCGATGGAACGGTCGGTGATCCGTTGGCTCTACAACCGTCCGCTCGAAACCCTGCTCGCGACCTTCGGGATCTCCATCGCGCTTCAGCAACTGGCCAAGAACATCTTCGGCACACAGGCGCGCCCGCTCACGGCACCGGGCTGGCTCGATGGCGCGTGGGTGATCAACGATGTGGTCTCGATCAGCTACATCCGCATCGCGATCTTCGTGCTCGCGCTCCTCTTCTTCGCGCTCCTCCTCTACATCCTCAACCGCACGCGGCTGGGGCTGGAGGTAAGGGCGGTGACGCAGAACCCCCGCATGGCGGCCTCCATGGGCATCAACCCGGACCGGATCAACATGCTGACCTTCGGCCTGGGCTCCGGCATCGCAGGTATTGCGGGAGTGGCCATCGGGCTCTACGCGAAAGTCACGTCCGAGCTCGGCACCGAGTACATCGTGCAGAGCTTCATGACCGTGGTCGTCGGTGGCGTGGGCAACATCTGGGGGACGCTTCTGGGCGCGAGCCTGATCGGATCCCTGCAGAAGGGCATCGAGTTCCTGAACCCGTCGAACACGCTCGCCGCTCAGACCTACATGATCCTCTTCATCATCCTGTTCATCCAGTTCCGGCCAAGGGGCATCATCGCCCTCAAGGGCCGCGCGGCGGGGGACTGAGCCCATGCGGAAATCCTTCATCGCGCAGAACCCGACCGTCCTGGTCTTCATGCTGCTGCTCGCGCTCTTCACGCTCGGGGTTACGCTGCTCAGCGAGGCGACGGGGATCGGGTTCCTCTCCACCTCGTTCGTGAAGACGCTGGGAAAGACGCTCTGCCTCTGCCTCATCGCCATCGCGATGGATCTGGTGTGGGGCTATTGCGGGATCCTGAGCCTCGGGCACTTCGCCTTCTTCGGGCTTGGCGGCTACATGATCGGCATGTGGCTGATGTACGAGCGGACGAAGGATATCGTCGCAGGCTCGCTTGCCAACGCAGCGCTGCCGCCCACGCCTGACGAGGTAAGGGATGCCATCGGCACCCAGATTTTCGGCGTCGTCGGCGGGGCGGAGATCCCGGCGATCTGGTACTTCGCCGACAGCCTCGCAGCCCAACTCGCGCTGGTCGTGCTGATCCCCGGCGTGCTTGCGCTGGTCTTCGGCTGGCTTGCCTTCCGCAGCCGGGTGACCGGGGTGTACCTCTCGATCCTCACGCAGGCGATGACGCTGGCGCTGTCGCTCTACCTCTTCCAGAACGACAGCGGACTGCGCGGAAACAACGGCCTGTCGGGACTGCAGAATCTTCCCGGGCTCACGGATGTGCCGCAGAGCGTTGTCTCCATGTGGTTCTTCTGGGCGTCGGCGCTCGCGCTCGCGTTCGGCTACCTGCTTGCGGCCTGGGTCGTGTCGGGAAAGTTCGGTTCGGTCATCCGCGGCATCCGTGACGATGAGGCCAGGGTCCGCTTCCTCGGCTACAATGTGGAGGGCTACAAGCTCGTGATCTTCACGGGAACGGCGATCATCTCGGCCATCGCCGGCGCGCTCTACTATCCGCAGGCGGGCATCATCAATCCGGCGGAGATCGCGCCCATCGCCTCCATCTACCTCGCCGTGTGGGTTGCAATCGGCGGGCGCGGGCGGATCTACGGGGCGGTCATCGGCGCGGCGTTCGTCTCCCTCCTATCGTCCTGGTTCACGGGTGGCGGGGCGCCCGATGTCCCGCTTGGCTTCTACACGGTCCAGTGGACGGACTGGTGGCTGGTCCTGCTTGGCCTGTCCTTCGTCGTCGTGACGCTGTTCGCTCCCCAGGGGATCGGTGGCCTCTTCGACAAACTGGTGAGGAAGTCATGAGCGCGCTTCTGGAGGTTTCCGGCGTCTCCGTCTCCTTCGACGGGTTCAAGGCGATCAACAACCTGTCTTTTGAGATCGGTGAGGCGGAGCTGCGTGCGATCATCGGACCGAACGGGGCGGGCAAGACCACGTTCATGGACATCGTGACCGGCAAGACCCGCCCGGATGAGGGCGATGTGCGGTGGGGGCCGCTGTCTCGCTCCCTACTGCGCATGTCGGAAAGCCAGATCGCCCGGGCCGGTGTGGGGCGCAAGTTTCAGCGGCCCACGGTGTTCGAGGCGCAGACGGTGCGCGAGAACCTTTCGATGGCGCTGGCCAACAAGCGCGGCCCCTTCGATGTGCTGTTCTACCGCCGCAACGCGAAAGGTGCCGCGCGGATCGAGGCCATCGCGGACGAGATCGGGCTGACCGACCAGCTCCCGCGCATCGCCGGAGAGCTCAGCCATGGGCAAAAGCAGTGGCTGGAGATCGGGATGCTGCTGGCGCAGGAGCCCAGGTTGCTGCTCGTCGACGAACCCGCTGCAGGCATGACGCCGGAGGAGCGGGAGCATACGACCGCCATCCTCGTGGAGGCGGCGAAGACCCGCGCCGTCATCGTCGTTGAGCATGACATGGAGTTCGTCCGCAGGCTCGACTGTCGGGTGACCGTCCTTCATGAAGGGGCGGTCCTCGCCGAAGGCTCCCTGGACCATGTAACCAAGAACCAGGACGTCATCGACGTCTATCTGGGGCGCTGAGACATGCTGACCGTCGACGACCTAACGCTGCACTACGGGCAAAGCCAGATCCTCTATGACATCTCCCTGACGGCGGAGCAGGGGCAGATCACCTGCCTCATGGGCATGAACGGCGTGGGCAAGACCTCCCTGCTCAAGGCCATAGCCGGGGCGCATCCGGCAAGCGGCGGGACGGTCAGCCTCGGCGAGGATCGGGTCGAACGCCTCACACCCCATGCCCGGGCCCAGGCGGGGATCGCCTATGTGCCCCAGGGGCGGGAGATCTTCCCGCTTCTGACCGTTCAGGAAAATCTCGAGACCGGTTTCAACTGCATCCCCCGCGACCAGCACCGGGTGCCCGATGAGATCTTCGAACTGTTCCCAGTGCTCAAGGAGATGCGGGGACGGCGCGGTGGCGACCTGTCCGGGGGGCAGCAACAGCAGCTCGCCATCGGTCGGGCGCTGGTCACCCAACCACGGCTCCTCCTCCTCGATGAGCCGACCGAGGGGATCCAGCCCAACATTATCCAGCAGATCGGCCGGGTGATCGAGTTCCTGCGGGATCAGGGCAGCATGGCGATCCTGCTGGTCGAGCAGTATTTCGACTTTGCCTTCGGTCTCAGCGACACGTTCTACGCCATGCGCCGAGGCGAGATCGTTCTGTCCGGTGCCAAGTCCGAAGTCAGCCGGGACGAACTGCTGAAGGTCGTCTCGGTCTGAGTCACCTGAGTGCGCTACGTGGGCCTCTCGATCTTCTAATCCGAACTTGGCTCCAGAGAGCCCCTGTCGATTATGTGTCGCAAAGACGCGCATGCCTAGCCCGTTGGCTATGCACCTTGAGTTTCTAAGAAACGCTTAGGAGGGTGGCAGAAACGGTCGGCCTTTCGAATAAGTGTTCAGTCGTCCGACGCCTTTGACTTCAAGCTGGACTGACGGAACTCCGGTGTCTGTACACCGTCTCAGCTTCCAACCAGCTGTTCCGACGGACCATCTCGGCCTGCTTGGAGCGTACTGCTTCAAACCCGTGATGAAGTGCGCCGTCCGCCAAAACCGATCCTCCTGGGACTTGACCATACGGACAGCCACGGAGCGCCCCCCCGGCGGGGAAAGCGCTCACTCCGCATCCTTGGTTTGTTCCGGGCGGTCTCTCGGGTCGGGCAAAAGGTATTCCGCTCGCCCTTCGAGATGTCTCGCTGCAGGCTAATTGTCCTCACGAAAGAACCGTCACCTCCGGTGCCTTGGCGCCGAGAATACCCCGGATGAGACCCGCGAGCGTGCAGTACTCATCCTCCCGCGCCGTCCCTCTGCGCCATACCATCCCGATGGTGCGGGCCGGGGGCACTCCGGCGAAGGGGCGAGCGACCACGATGTCCTGATGGGACACCTCTGACCGCACGTAGAGCGCGGGCAGCAGCGACACGCCCATCCCCATTGCCACCATCTGTCGGAGCGTGTCGAGGCTGGTGCCCTCGTAATCGTGGGAAAGCCGGGCCCCATAGGTCGCGCAGACCTCCCGCACCTGCTCGTCGAGCCTGTGGCCGTGTTCAAGGGACAGAACCGTCTCCCCTTTCAGGCTTGCCGGATCGACCCGTTGCGGTGCCATCAGCCGGTGGTCATGGGGTGCGACCACGAGCAGTGGTTCCCGGAACATCAGCGTGCTCACCAGATCCCCGCGGTCGAGCGGCATGGGGAAGAAGAGAACGTCGAACGTGCCATCCTCCAGCGACCGCAACAGTTGCTCCGGCATGGCCTCCCGCATGTAGAGCCGCAGCTTCGGGTGGCTTTCGTGCAGGTCGGGCACGATCAGCGGGAGGAAGTAGGATCCGAGCGACGGGATCACACCGATCCGGATCGTGTCCTGCAACGCACCCAAGGAAGAGCGGGCGATGGCCCTGATCTCCTCCATGTCGCGCAGGACGATCCGGCCCTTCTGCGCGATTTGCTCGCCCAGCGGTGTGAGGATGACCCGGGCGCGGTTTCGCTCCACCAACTGCACGGAGAGCTTGTGTTCGAGCTCCTTGAGCTGTGCGCTCAGCGTCGGTTGTGTGACATTGCACGCCTCTGCCGCCCGCCGGAAATGCAGGGTGTCGGCGATCGCGACAAGGTAACGGATCTGTTGAAGTGTCGGCATCTGCGGGGATCCGCTGTTTATAGACAATCTCTATCAGAGATAGGCTCTGTTTCGATTGGCGCAATCAAGATCCCCATCCCAGATCTCAACAGAGGCGGAGCCAAGGGGGAGCGTGCGCGTGCAACGGTTCAAGAAAATTCTGTTCGTCTGCGACCATGATGGCGGGATGCCCGCGGTCACCGATCACGTGCGTGCGCTTGCCGAGCGCAACAATGCGGAGGTCACCCTGCTGGACGTTGTGGAAGGCGAGCGCGGCGATCTCGCGCGGCTCCTTTCGATCCTGCCGGGCGCACGGGCCGAGGAAGTCGAGACCCAGGTCGAGGCCGCACTCCTCGACAGGTTGGAGGAGGTCGCGGCCACGTTCCGGGTCGAAGGCCGCATCGCGACCTGCCTCATCGAACGGGGAACACCGTTTCTGAAGATCATTCAGACCGTGCTGCGCGACGACTACGATCTCGTCATCAAAGGGGCGGAGGGCGACGGCGTCCGCAGCTTCTTCGGCGGGACAGACATGCACCTCATGCGCAAGTGCCCGTGCCCGGTCTGGATTCTCTCCTCGGAGGCACCACCACGGCTCTACCGCGTGCTTGCAGCTGTGGACCCGGACCCGGAGGATAGAGAGCGGGACGCGCTCAACCACACGGTCATGGAGCTTGCCACATCGCTGGCCGCACGCAACGACGCCTCGCTTGATGTGATCAATGTCTGGCGCGTGCAGGAGGAGTCCGCGCTCCGTCACGGCCTCATCAAGATCCCGGAGGCCGATATAGACGCGATCGTCGCGGCGCAGGAGGGGCAAAGCGCCTGGCGCCTCAACACCCTTCTCACCGATTTCCCGGACTCCGACGGGCGTCGCCGCGTCGTGCATGAAAAGGGCATTCCCGGCGACGTGATCCCCGCCCATGTGGAGGCGGAGGATATCGACACGGTCGTCATGGGCACGATCGGGCGCAGCGGTGTGGCGGGCTTTTTCATCGGCAACACCGCCGAGACCATCCTCGGCCGGGTCCGTTGCTCGGTCATCACCGTGAAACCACCCCACTTCGTCTCGCCGGTTGTCCATCCGGACAGCGCCGCCTGAGCAGCCCGAGGTCTTTCCCATGTTTGCGTTGGTGCCTGGCGCCCTCTTAGGGCGTTTGCAGTTGAAGTTGTGGAGCACGCGATGAGTGCGGCGCGCACGAACGGGTGGGCGGGTTATCTGCCCGCGCTCTTTGCCTTCACGCTCTTTGCCGGGTTTGCGAGCCTGCTTCCGGCGGTGGCGGAGGGGCAGGTGCTGCGGCTGTCCTGGGGATGGGTGCCGTCGCTGGACGTTGCGCTGTCCTTCACTGTCGACGGGCTGGCGCTGACCTTCGCGCTTTTGATCAGCGGGATCGGCGTGCTGGTCCTGCTCTACTCCAACACTTACCTCGCGGGGCACCAGCACTGGACGCGGTTCGCACTTTTTCTCACATCGTTCATGCTGGCGATGTTGGGGCTGGTGCTTGCGGACAATCTGATCGCACTCTTCGTGTTCTGGGAGCTGACAACGGTCACCTCCTATCTGCTCATCGGGTTTGGGCACGAGACGGAGAAGGGGCGACGCTCCGCCCTGCAGGCCCTTCTGGTGACCGGCGCGGGTGCGCTCGCGCTTCTGGCCGGGCTGATCCTGCTGGGCATGACTGCGGGAACGTTCGAGTTGTCGGAGATCATGGCCCGCGGGGATGTCATCCGGCAGGACCCGATGTACCTGCCTATCCTCGTCCTTATCCTAGCGGGCGCGTTCACGAAATCCGCCCAGGTGCCGTTTCACTTCTGGTTGCCCAACGCGATGGCAGCCCCGACGCCGGTCAGCGCCTTCCTCCATTCGGCGACCATGGTGAAGGCTGGGGTGTACCTGATGGCGCGGCTTCACCCGGCCCTGTCCGGAACCGAGGTCTGGATCTGGACGCTCACGCTCTTCGGTGCTGCGACCGCGGTGTTTGCAAGCGTTCTGGCGCTGAAGCAGACGGATCTGAAGCAGGCGCTGGCCTACACGACGCTGATGGCGCTCGGGGCGCTGACGCTGCTGCTCGGCCAGAGCTCCGCTTACGCCATGACGGCTTTCGTCACCTTCCTGATCGTGCACTCGCTCTACAAGGCCGCGCTGTTCCTCGTGGTGGGGTGCGTCGACCTGCGTACCGGCACGCGGGAGGCCGATGTACTGGGCGGGCTGGGGCGCGCGATGCCGGTTACCGCCTTTGCCGCAGCGCTCGCGGGGCTGTCCATGGCGGGCATCCCCCCGCTCCTTGGCTTCATCGGCAAGGAACTTAAATATGCCGGGGCCATCGAGGCCGCGTCCGATCCCGTGTTCGTGACCGGTGCGCTGGTCCTGGCAAACGCGCTCATGGTGGCGGTCGCGGGCATCGTCGCCGTGCGCCCCTTCTGGCAGGCAGCCGGCGGACCGCTTCCCCGCACCCCGCGGGAGGCGCCCTGGCAGATGCTGGCAGGGCCGCTTACGCTCGCTCTTCTGGGTCTCACCTTCGGGCTGTTCCCGGGCCTGCTCCAGACAAGCCTCGTGAACCCGACCGTCGCCGGCTTCCTCGGACCAGACGAACCGGCGAAGGTGCTGAAGCTCTGGGCCGGCGTGAACATTCCCCTTGTCCTGAGCCTCGTGACCCTGACGCTCGGCTTCGCGCTCTACGCGGTGCATGGGGCGGCACGGCGGGGCCTTGTCACCGCGTTCACGAGCATCCCGAGCATGGATGTGGGATGGGACAGGTTCCTGGATGGGCTCAAGGCGCTTGCCGCCTGGCAAACCCGGGTGATCCAGACCGGCGTGCTGCGCAACTATCTCTCGGTGACGTTCACCGTGGTCTTCGTCGGCATCGCCGGGGGGCTGGTGATGCGCGGACAGGTCTCCACGACCGCCGACTTTTCCGACCTCACGCTCCAGCAGGCGGCGCTGTGCCTGCTCATCGGTGCCGGGAGCCTGCTGGCCATGGCGACCCGGTCCCGGATCACGGCGGTGGCCGCGCTCGGCGTGGTCGGCATCGGGGTCGCCCTCATCTTCATCGTATTCGGCGCACCGGACGTGGCGATCACCCAGCTTCTGGTCGAGACGCTGGTCGTCGTGCTCGTCGCCGTCGGCATGCTGCGCCTGCCGCTGCTCGACATCGCGGGGGAACCGCTGTGGCGTCCGCGGGATGCAGCCCTTGCCGTTGCGGTCGGCGCGGTCGTGACGCTGACCCTGCTCGCCGTGCTCGACACGCCGCTCGACCGGCGCGTGACCGACTTCTACGAAGTGGCCAGCTGGCCCGAGGCGTTTGGGAGGAACATCGTGAATGTCATCCTCGTGGATTTCCGTGCACTTGACACGTTCGGTGAGATCGCGGTGGTCGTGGTCGCGGCGCTTGCCGCCTACGCCCTCCTGCGTACCCGCCCGGGGGAGGGCACCCGATGAGATCTTTTATCCTGACCACCGGCACCCGCTACATCGTGGCGCTGCTGCTCCTGTTTTCGATCTACATGCTGCTGCGGGGGCACAATGAGCCCGGGGGCGGCTTCATCGGAGGGCTGATCGGTGCGACGGGCTTCGTGCTCTATGCCGTAGCCTGTGGGACGAAGGAGGCGCGCGCTGCCCTCCGCGTCCTGCCCCAGTCCATCGCCATGGTGGGTCTTGGCATCGCGCTTGCCGCCGGGATGTTCGCCGGCCTCTTCGGCGATCCTCTTTTCACCGGGCAGTGGCTCTATTTCGGGGGATCCAAGGAGGAAGGGGGACTGCCCCTTTCCACGGTCCTCGCTTTCGACATCGGGGTCTATCTGGTCGTGTTCGGCGCGATCCTCACCCTCGTCTTCGCCATGGAAGAGGAGATCTGATGGAACCGCTTCTCGCCATCGCCATCGGGGTTCTCGTCGCAGCCTCCGTCTATCTGATGCTGGCCCGCAACGTGTTGCGGTTCATTTTCGGGCTGGTTCTGATCTCCAACGCGGCGAACCTGATCATCTTCGCCGGGGGGCGGCTGACCGAAGGCGCACCGCCGCTGATCGCCGTGGGCGCATCCGCGCCGGAAGGGGTCGCGGCGAACGCGTTGCCGCAGGCGCTGGTGCTCACGGCCATTGTCATCGGGTTCGGGCTTTTTGCCTTCGCGCTCGTACTGGTCTTCCGCGCCTTTACCACGCTTGGCACCCTCGACAGCGACGCGATGCGGGTGGCGGAGCCGGAGGAGGTGCGGGAGTGAGCTGGGTCCTGACCTTTCCGCTGGCGATCCCCTTCGCCACCGCCGTGATCGCGTTTCTGCTCAGGGACCGTGCGGCAAGCCGCTGGATTTCCATCGGGGGAACCTTCGCGATGTTGCTGGCGAGCGGTGTGCTCCTCGCCACGGTCATGGATAAGGGTGTCATCGCAGGGCAGATGGGCGGCTGGCCTGCCCCCTTCGGCATCACGCTGGTTGCCGATCTGCTGAGTGCCGTGATGGTTGTCATCACGGCGATCACCGGCCTTGCCGTCGCGGTTTATGCGCTGGGTGATATCGGCGAGGGGATGGAGCGGCTCGGTTATCACACGCTCTTCCATGTCCTGCTTGCGGGCGTGACCGGGGCGTTCCTGACCGGGGATCTCTTCAACCTATATGTCTGGTTCGAGGTCATGCTGATCGCATCCTTCGGGCTTTTGATCCTCGGCGGCGATCGTGCGCAGATCGATGGCGGGATCAAGTATGTGACGCTCAACCTCGTTTCGACGATCCTGTTCCTCAGTGGCATCGGGCTCCTCTACGGTCTGACCGGCACGCTCAACCTCGCGGACCTCAGCCTGGCGGTTGAACAGGTTGAGGATCAGGGGCTGCTCACGGTGGTGGCGATCATGTTCATGATCGCGTTCGGGGTGAAGGCGGCGGTGTTCCCGCTCTTTTTCTGGCTGCCTGCCTCCTACCACACACCCTCTTTCGCGGTGTCGGCGGTGTTTGCCGGATTGCTGACGAAGGTGGGGGTCTATGCACTGCTGCGGATGTTCACGCTTGTCTTCGATCAGGATGTGGGTGTTACCCACACGATCCTCCTCTGGGTCGCCGCGTTGACCATGGTGACTGGGGTTCTGGGCGCCGCGGCGCAGAGCGACTTCCGCAAGGTGCTGTCGTTCCACATCGTCAGCCAGATCGGCTACATGATCCTTGGCCTCGCGCTCTACACTCCGCTCGCGCTGGTAGGGGCGGTGTTCTACCTGGTGCACCACATCGTTGTGAAGGCGAACCTGTTCCTGATCTCTGGAATCGCGAAGCGGCTGACGGGCACGACGGAGCTTTATCAGATCGGCGGTCTCTATAAATCCGCGCCGCTCCTGTCAGTCCTGTTCCTGATCCCTGCATTCTCGCTCGCCGGGTTTCCGCCGCTGTCCGGTTTCTGGGCGAAGTACGTGATCGTGGTGGCAGCGCTTGAGGCCGGGGGCTGGGTCGTCGCGGGCGTGGCCCTCCTCGTGGGCCTCCTGACGATCTACTCGATGACGAAGATCTGGGCGGAGGCGTTCTGGAAGCCCCATCCGGAAGGGTTCGATCCGGTGCCCGCGCGGATGGACCCCGCGGCCTACGTGCCGATGATCCTGCCCGTGGCGAGCCTTGCCACGCTGACTATTGTCATCGGCCTCATGCCCCAGCCCTTCATGGCGCTGGCGGAAGGGGCGGCGGCGCAACTGCTCGACCCGACGGACTATGTTGAAGCGGTGCTGGGGGCGCAGCCATGAACCTCTTTGCCACCAATTGCCTGATGGCCGTGGGCTGGGGCGCGCTGATGGGCAGCCTTTCGCTCTTCAACCTCGTATCGGGCTACGTGATCGGCTACGCGATCCTGTGGCAGCTCGTGCCGCTCGTCGGTGGATCCGATCGCTATTTCAAGCGGGTGTTCTACTGGATCCGCCTGATCGTGATGTTCCACTACGAACTGGTGGTGTCGAGCGTGCAGGTTGTCTGGGACGTGCTGACCCCGCAGCACCTCGCCCGGCCCGGGATCATCGAGATCCCGCTCGATGTGAAGTCCGACTTCGGGGTGCTGCTGGTCACCAACCTGATCTCGCTTACCCCAGGCACGCTCAGCATCGACGTGTCCGATGATCGCAAGACGCTGCTCGTCCACGCCATGTTCGCGGACGATCCGGATGCGCTGCGCCATCAGCTCAAGTCGGGGATGGAGCGTTGGGTGCGGGACGCATTGGAGGATTGATGATGGGAGCGGACCTTCTGGAATACGCCGTCGATGCCGCCGTCGGCATGGTGATCCTGTCCGTCGTGCTCGGCTTCATCAGGCTCGCCAAGGGGCCGAGCCTGCCGGACCGGGTCGTGGCCCTGGACATGATGACGGTCGCGATCGTCGGCTTCTGCGGCCTTGCGGCGATCCGCTACCAGGACATCGCGTTCCTCGATGTGGGGCTCGTCCTTGCGCTCGTCGGGTTCCTCGCCACCGTCGCCCTCGCCCGATTTGCGGAGCGGAGGGTCGCCCGGCGCGACGCGGCGGAGGAGGAAGAGGAATGATCGATCTCATCGCCGCAGCCCTCGTGTTCCTCGGCGGGATCTTCGCCCTGATCGCGAGCCTGGGCATCCTTCGCCTGCCGGACGTTCTGATCCGCATGCACTCCTCGACGAAGGTGGGCACGCTGAGCTGCGGCCTCATCATCGCCGGGGTTGCCGTGCATTTCGGCGATGGCGCTGTCGTGCTGCGCGGCATTGCGATCATCGTCTTCCTGCTGCTGACCGCCCCGATCGCGGGCCACATGATCGGTCGCGCGGCCTTGCGCACGGGCGTGAAGCTCTGGTCGCCGGATGAGGATGTCGCCGCCTCAGGCGAAAAGGCCGGGAGCGGGCGCGTCGAGGCCGGGGAAAACCCGTGATGTGTCCTTGAGGCCCATATGGCCCGCCATGATCTCGGACAGAACCGCGCGGTAGTCCGTCGTCACCGCAAGATCCGCGCCCATCTCCAGCGCGTCGTTATGCAGTCCCGGCCATCGGCCGAGGAGGCGACCGCCCTTTGACTGTGGGCCGAGGACGAGCATGGCACCGGCCCGCCCGTGGTCAGTCCCGCCGGAGGCGTTGGATCGCAGGCGGCGGCCAAATTCGCTCATCACCACAACGGACACGTCCTGCTGCCGCGGACCGAGGTCGCGCCAGAACGCCATGAGGGCGAGGGACAGTCCCCGCAGGTTGCGGTCGAACGTGCCCTGCTGGTTGGCGTGGGTGTCCCAGCCGCCATAGTCCACGGTCGCGACGCGGAGCCCCAGATCCTCCTTGATCGACTGTGCGACGGTCATGAGCGCGGGGCTCAGCCGATTGCGCCCGGGATACTTCACAGAGGGGCGGTATGTGCGGAACGCGTCCTGCTTGGGCATCCAGAGGCGATGTTCCAACACCTTTGAGAGGGCCAGAAGCTCCTGGGATGTTTTCGCCAGCGCGCCATGGTCGCCGAACCCGTCGGCGAGCCGTGCCTGAAGGGCGGGGGCGAGCCAGTGACCGGTTGCGATCGTCAGGTCGGAAAGCTTCTTGGCCACCGCCGGGTGGTACCCGCGCAGGCTTTCGGGCATCGCTGTGCCAACCGCGAGGGCGGGCAGGGGGCCACCGGGCGCCTCCGCGTCCAGCCATCGGCCGAGCCAGCCGCCCGCCTCCCCTCCGCTGGCGGCGCGTTCGATCTGCGCCTCAGCGTCGAAATGGCTGCGGGTCGCTTCGGTCAGCCCGGTGGCATGGATCACCGAAAGGTCGCCGGCGGCGAACAGGTCCGCAAGCTCCCGCGCGTTCCTGTGCATCCGGAATTCCACATCCGCGAGCCCGTCACCGAGCCGTATTCCTTGCGCGTCACCGCCCCGCGCGACGCGGAGCATGTCGGGCCGTGCGGCGATGTAGTTCGGGTCGGCGGTCGGGCTGACGATGTTGAGGGCATCGGCACCGCCGCGGAGGAAGATCACAACGAGGATCGGGTCGCTCATCGCTGCCTCCTACCGGTACAGGTACCGCGGCGACATCGCCGCGAAGGTGAGCGCCATGGCGGCGAGGTGGCGTTGGTCCCCGGCATCCTTCGGCAGCGGATCCTCCGGCGTCACGCCAACAGCCTGCAGCAGATCGTCGAGACCGTCGCCGGGATCGCCGTGCGCCTGTCTCGCCCAGTAGCGCGTGAGGTCGCCGAACGTTTCGACGTCCTTCGGCATCAGGGCGTCCAACCGGTCCCGGGTCGTGTCGAACCAGGGCTCGTGGGCTGACATCGCCATCTCGATCATCCGCACCATGACCGTGGAGGAGGCCCAGTCCTCCGTCCGGTCCGGATGCCCGGTGGGCGGCGGGAACATGTGCTGCCTCCACCCTGCGGAGGCGAGCTGCCAGTAGAACCGCCCCTCGGGCGAACCGACGCGGGCGCCGGAGGTGCGGTAGAGCGCGGCCAGAAGCTCGAACGGCCGGCGCAGCTTCGACGGCGGCGTGTCCGCGAACTCCGGATCCTCCACGAGCGTCCGGATCACCCGGCCGATCTGGTCCGGTGCCTCGGACCGGCGCAGGAACTCCTTGGCAAGCCGTGCCACAAGCGCGTCGGACGGATCGTCGATCAGCAATCGCCGCGCAATCTTCCGGCAGATGAAGCGTGCGGTCCCCGGATGGGTCGCGAGCATGTCGAGCACCTCCTCCCCATCCGCCATCGGCGCGCGGTTGGAGGAGAAGTCCCTGCCAAGGATCCGCTTCTGATACGGATCATGCCAGGAGGCGACATAGGCAAACTGACCCGTCGCGGGCAGGTGTGCGGAGCCGATCCGCCGTCCCACCCCGATGGACCAGCCGGTGAAGGCGCGGGCAACCTCATAGACATCCTCGTCCACATATCCCGCGGCAAGATCACCCTCGATCCGGGGCACGTCCCGCCAGTCCGCCGACTGTGCGTTGTGGTAGTTCTCCGCGCCGAGGGTATGCAGCTCCAGAAGTTCCCGGGCAAAGTTCTCGTTCGCCGGGCTCGCCTTGCTGCGGGAATTGTCGAGGTAATCGAGCATCGATGGTGCGGTTGCGACCTTGCCCAGAAGCTCCCGGAAGTTGCCTAGGGCGTGGGCCCGCAGGTCCCGGTCGAAATCCGGAAAGAATGCGGCGGAGAGCCGTCCCTTCTCAGCGTAAACGTTGAAGTGATCGTGCCAGAACTGGGTCATTACCTCCCGAAGCTGCGCCTCCGCATGGACCGCGCGGGGCAGGGAGGCGGCGATGACTTCGTGGGCGGGTCGCCGTCGTTCCGGCCCCGCCCGGGCGGGCTCGTTCTGGGTGAGCTTCAGCCGCTCCTCCGGCGGGGTATGGAGCATGTCGAGGGGCCGCAACTCGTCCGTTGCCGCCCAGAGCGGCCCGGACTTTCCCTTCCGCTGGGCGTACTTGATGCGGAGCGTGAGTGTGCGGAGATGTGCCATCAGCGCCCGATCGTCCGGCGGCAGGCTGAGCTGTTCCTTCAGCCAGTCCGCTCGCCCAAGCGATGAGAGCCGCTCGCGGCTCCCGGGCGTCGCCCCGAACGTCAGCCGGTTGAGCAGGATCTCGTCGGGATCCTGCGTTCTCGCCAGCACCGAGTCCGGTCTGAGCGCCGCCGCGGACGCTGCCAGCAGGACGGAGAGGTTGAATGCGCGGCGGTTCAGCATGTCGCTCCCTTCAGCGGTCTGACCACACCCGGATCGTAGCATCGATATTTCAGGCCGAAACAGACTTTCCCGTGACCGCAGCGCGGATCCCGTCACCGTCGGCAGATTGTTGCCATGCGCCGGGAGGCGCGGCACCGTTCCTACCCACAGGACAGCCTCTCGTCCCGCGCTCCTGCACACTCAGAGATCAGGAGCGCCCGCGCCGTTTGCAAATTGCAAAGATATGGACAGAATGTCGCACCCGTGAGCTATCGCGCATCTCGCAAGGTTTCCGGCAGCCAGAGCGCCAGATCAGGGATCCAGATCAGCAGGAAACACATCACAACCATGATCAGGAACATCGGAATGGAGGCGCGGGCGATGAACCCCATCTCATGATCGGTCATCCCCTGCAGGACGAAGAGATTGAATCCGATGGGCGGCGTGATTTGCGCCATCTCCACTACCACGACCACGAAGATGCCGAACCAGATGAGGTCGATGCCCGCATCGCGCACCATGGGCTCCACCACCGCCATCGTCAGAACAACGGAGGAGATGCCGTCGAGGAACATGCCCAGCACGATGTAGAAGATGAGGAGCGCCATCAGCAGCTCGAACCGGGAAAGGTCCATCTCCGCGATCATGTCCGCGAGCGCCCGGGGCAGACCGGTGAAGCCCATGGAGAGCTTCAGGAACGCGGCGCCTGCGAGGATCAGCGCAATCATCGCCGACGTGCGTGTCGCACCCATCAGGCTCTGCTGGAACGTCGCCCAGGTCAGCGAGCCCTGACCCGCCGCCAGCGCCAGCGCGCCGATAACGCCGAAGGCCGCCGCCTCCGTCGCCGTCGCGATGCCCAGGTACATTGATCCGATCACGAGCAGGATCAGGCAGATCACCGGGATCAGGAACCGGGAATTGTAGAGCTTCTGCCCGAAGCTCATGCCCCCCTCCGGCATCGGCTGCCAATTGCGGGACAGGGTGGCGTAGATCGCGACATACCCCATGAACATGCCCGCAAGCACGATCCCCGGCACGACACCCGCGAAGAAGAGCTGGGTGATCGATTCATTAACCGTGACCCCATAGACGATCAGCGCGAGCGAGGGCGGGATCATCAGGCCGAGCGTCGCGGCCCCGGCGAGGGTTCCGATCACGATCCGTTCCGGATAGTTCCGTGCCCGCAACTCCGGAATCGACATCTTTCCCACGGTCGAGAGCGTTGCGGCGGAAGAGCCCGACACGGCGGCGAAGACGGTGCAGCCGACGATGTTGGTGTGCACCAGCCCCCCGGGGAGGCGTGCGAGCCAGGGGCTGAGCCCGCGAAACATGTCCTCGCTGAGCCGGGTGCGATAGAGGATCTCCCCCATCCAGATAAAGAGCGGCAAGGCCGTCAGCGTCCAGGAGGAGGAGGCTGCCCACATGGTCGTGACCATGGTGTCGCCGACCGGGCGGGAGGTGAAAAGCTCCATGCCCACCCATGCAACGCCCATCAGCGCGAGCCCTACCCACAGGCCCGACCCGAGCAGAAGGAAGAGCACGAAGAGAAACAGGATGATCGCATAGAGTTCGGTCATCGCGTGTACGCCCCCTCGGACGGGTGGCCGTGCCGCCTACTCACCATGCGCCCCATCCACCAGATCCCGTTCTATCCGGTGCACGCCGCGGGTCAGCACGTGGATCAGGTTGTCGGTCAGAGCGACGGCAAAGATCGCAGAGCCCGCAACCATGATCGACTGGGGGATCCAGAGCGGGGTTGCATCCTGCGCCTGGCTCACCTCGTTGAATTTCCACGACCAGTAGGTGAACTGATAGGCGTGGTAGACGAAGTACCAGGCGATGAGTGCGCCGAGGCCGAAGCACCAGACCTCCAGCATCCGGCGGGCCCAGGAGGGCACCGCGTTGAGCAGGATAGACACCCGGATATGCGCCCCGCGATTGAGCGCGTTGGCGAAGGCCAGGAAACTTGCGGCCGCCATCGCGTAGCCTGCGTAGTTCGCGGCCCCGGGGAAGATCGCGCCTGTCCAGCGCGCCACCATCTGTAGCACGATCAGCGCAAGGATCGCGATCAAGCACAGGGCTGCCGCAACACCTGCCGCCTGGTACACGCCATCGAGTGCCGCGCGCATGCCACGCAGAACTGCGCCCATGATAAGAACTCCGGTCCGGGGATATGGGTGGCGGCGGGGGCGGCCCCCCGCCGGTCTGGCTTACTGGTCCGCGCGATACGCCTCGACGATCGCGGCACCCTCATCGCCTGCGGCTTCGAGCCACTCGGCGGTCATCGTCTCACCGATGGCGCGCAGCTCTCCCATCAGGCCATCGCCCGCGGGCTGGACGCTCATGCCGCCGTCCCGCAGCCCCTGCATGGTGAAGCCGGTATACTCCTTCGCGCGCCAGGTGCCCGCATACTCCGCCATCTGGGCGCAGGCGCGGATGATGTTCTGGTTCGCCTCGGACGTGCCGCCCCAGACATCCGAATTAACCATGATGTAGTTGCGCGGCAGCCAGGCATCGACCTCATAGAAATGGGTCAGGCTTTCCCACACCTTCCGGTCGTACCCGGTTGCACCCGAGGAGATCATCGACGATGCAACGCCCGTGGCGAAGGCCTGGCTGATCTCCGCAGCCTCGATGGTCACGGGCAGCATGCCGGTCAGCTCGGCGAGACGGCTCGTCGCGTTGTTGTAGGATCGGAACTTGATCCCCTCCATGTCCGCGACCGAATTGACCTCCTTCTTGAAGTAGAGGCCCTGCGGCGGCCAGGGCACGGAGTAAAGCAGGGTCAGGTTCTGTTCCTCGAGGATGCCCTCGATGGTGGGTTTCGCGGCGGCAAAGAGCTTCGCGTGGTCGTCGAAAGACGGGGAAAGGAACGGGATCGAGTCAATCCCGAAGATCGGGTTTTCGTTCTGGTGACCGGACAGCAGCCGCTCCCCGATCGGTACCTGGCCGGTCTGGATCGCCCGCTTGATGTCCGCGCCCGCGTAGAGGGATCCTCCGGGATGGGTCGTGATCTCGATGTCCCCGCCCGTGCCGGTGGTGACGCACTGCGCGAACTCGGCTCCGGTGACGGAATGGTAGTTGGACCCGGAATAGGCCATGGGCATATCCCACTTGTCCGCCAGCGCGGGGGCCGCAAGGCCGAAGGCTGCGGCGAGCAGGGTGCTCCCCAACAAAGTCTTGTTCATCTTTAGTCTCCCGGTTGGTGGTTTTCGTCCTGTTTAGCGAAATCTTCTTGGGTCATAGGGGCTCATGTCAATGTTGGGGTGGTGCCCGGTCAGCATTCCCGCAAGAAGTCGTCCGGTCTTCGGCCCTCCGGTCAGGCCGATATGGTGGTGGCCGAATGCGGTGTGCAGCCCTTTGACGGTGGTCTCGCCGATCAGCGGCAGGCTGTCGGATGGGGCCGGGCGGTGGCCGAGCCATTCCTCCTCCCCCGTCGCCTTCAGATGGGGCAGCGCTGCGGCCACGTGACGGCGGAGGAGCGCGAGGGGCGCCTGCGAAGGACCCGCTTCGAGGCCACCGAACTCGAGAATGCCCGCGCACCGCACGCCCCGTTCCATGGGTGTGGCGACGAACTTCCCGCTGGAGATCATCGTGGGATGCTGCGGCCCGCCTTCCGCATTCTCGAAGAGGATGTGGTAGCCCCTCTCGGTCTCCAGAGGGATGTTAAGGCCGATCTTCGCCATCAGCCGCCTCGACCAAACGCCCGTCGCGAGCACAGCGCAGTCGCAGGGAAACCGGCCCTGATCCGTGTCGACGGCGCGCAAAATTCCGTCCACCAGGTCGAAATCTCGCACCTCCGCCTGCACCATCCGTCCGCCGAGGTCGACGAGATCTGCGGCGAGCGCCGCGACATAGCCGCCCGGATCCCGGATATGGCCGTGGTCCGGGAGCCGCGCGACGCAGGTGATCGCCGGTCCGAGGGCCGGATCATAGTCCTGAACATCCGCGCCCTCGATCAGTTCGGGCACGAAGCCCGCGTCGCGCCGCAATTCCCATGTGTAGTGCTCCGCGTCGAACGCCGCACGGTCCGGATAGGCGAAGACATAGTCGCCCTCCCGCATCAGCGCCGCCGCCCGGGTCCCGTCAGAAAGCGCGCGATGCTGCGCGACGCTGTCCCCCACGATCTGCGTCAGCCCCCGGGCGATGCGACGGGTGTCCCCATCGTTCGCGTTTCTCATGTAGCGGATAAGCCAGGGTGCGAGCTTCGGCAGGTAGCTCCAGCGCAGAAACAGGGGAACGTCCGGGTTCGCGAGCATCGCGGGGGCTTTGCGAAGGAGACCCGGTCCGGTTACCGGAACCATCGAACAGGCAGCAAGCACGCCGGCATTGCCGTAGGATGTGCCCTGTCCCGGCGCGCCGCGGTCGATGAGTGTGACCTCCGCACCCATCCGGCGCAGCCAGATGCCCGTCGAGACGCCGACAATGCCTGCGCCGACGATCACCACAGATGGACTCAAACCCTGTTCCGACACGCAGCCCCGCAAACTCTCGTTGCCCCACCCTCCACCGAACCATGCGGACCGGTCAATCGTTGCAGTGCGAAAGCCTGTGCTGCGGGGGGGCTTCGGGGCTATAGAAAGGGGATGACCACGCCGACCGCAGCTTTACCGTCATGACCATTCGCGAGGCCCCGCTGGGCATCCTGATGCTGGACACACGGTTTCCGCGGCTGCCCGGTGACATCGGCAACCCGCGGACCTGGCCGTTCCCCGTGCTCTACAAGGTGGTCGCTTCGGCCTCGCCCACCGCAGCAGTTGAGGACGACGCGAGAAAGCTGCTGCCCGCCTTCGTCTCCGCCGGGCGGGAGCTGGTGGCCGCGGGGTGCAACGGCGTGGTGACGAGCTGCGGGTTTCTGGCACTCGTGCAGGACGATCTGCGGAGCGCGCTGGGTGTGCCTGTCGCCACATCCGCTCTCCTGCAGGTCGAGATGGTGGCGGCGACACTTGCGCCGGGGCGGCGGGTCGGCATCCTCACGATCTCCGCCCACTCGCTCACGTCCGCCCACCTGCGGGCGGCGGGCGTGCCGGAGGGTACTCCGGTCATGGGCATGGATCGCGGGGGCGCGTTTGCCTCCGCTATCCTTGAGGACCGGGAGAGCTTCGATATGGACGCCGCACGGGACGAGATCGTCGCGGCGGCGGAGGCTCTGGTGCGCGAGGCCGGGGACATCGGGGCGGTGGTGTTGGAATGCACCAACATGGCTCCGTTCGCAGCCGATGTGGCGGACCGTCTTGGCCTGCCCGTCTATTCCATGAACAGTCTCGTCACGTGGTTTCGCGCCGGATTGATCCCGCCATCCGATTTCCCCTAAAGCACTGCTGGCGCATGCCTGGGAACTCTGTCTCTATGATCGAAAAGCGAGGAGGGGCGGCACCATGTTCGAGCAAGTCGACAGCTATTGCGAGCGGACGGATTTCACCTTCTGGTCCGAGCCCCTGAACGCGATCACCAATGCGGCGTTCCTGATCGCCGCCCTCGTCGTGTTCCTGATCCTGCGGCGGGAGGGGCGCATGGACCCGGGGCTGGGCTTAAGCCTCGCGATCCTGACTGCGATCGGGATCGGTTCCTTCCTCTTTCACACCTTTGCCACCGGCTGGGCTGGGCTGGGATGGCGGATGTGATCCCGATCCTGCTCTACATCCTTGTGTATCTCTATCACATCGCAACGCGCCTCTTCGGGCTGCGCTGGTGGTGGGGCGTTGCTTTCATGATCGGGTTCATCCCCTACAGCGCTGCCACCGCGACGGTGATCGGGGCTGTTACTGGCCCGCTCAACGGGTCGATCGGCTACATCCCCGTTCCCATCGGGCTCCTCATCTTCGCTACAATCCTGTGGCGTCAGAGGCCCGAGGTCGCGCGGGGGTTCGTCATCGGTGTCGTGATCCTCTGCGCGTCCCTCTTTGCCCGCACGGTCGATGAGGCATTCTGCGCCGCCTTCCCCATCGGCACCCATATCTTCTGGCATATCCTGAACGGGATCATGCTGGGGTGGATGATCCTCGTGATGGGGCGGGCGACGGAGCGGGCACCGGCGGCCTAACCGCGCCGGATCCCCCCGGGATCAGCAGCTTTCGCGACTGCCTCGCCGGGCGGATAACCGCGCACACGACCCTTCGTGCAACCGGGCGTTTGCGCCGCTTGAACTGCCGCCTTCCCGGGGCTACACCACGGCTCGACCCAAGCGAAGGATCGCACCCATGGCCATCGACATCGAGACCGCCCGCCGGGCGGCCCACCTTGCCCGTATCGAGATCGAGGAGGAGCGGCTTCCCGCCCTCGCGCAGGAGCTGAGTGCCGTTCTCAATTTCATGGAGCAGTTGGGCGAGGTCGATGTGGATGGGGTGGAGCCGATGACCTCCGTCACACCCATGGCGCTCAAACAGCGCGAGGATGTGGTCACGGATGGCGGCATCCAGGACAAGGTTCTCGCCAATGCGCCGGAGGCTCGGGAGGGCTTTTTCGCTGTGCCAAAGGTGGTGGAGTAGACCATGAGCGAGCTGACCAAACTCACCATCTCTGCCGCGCGCGACGCAATGCGCGGGGGCGAGACCACGTCTCGCGAGATCACCGAGGCCTGCATCACCGCCATTGACGGCGCCGACGCGCTCAACGCCTACTGCGCCAAGACGCCTGAAAAGGCGCTTGCTATGGCGGACGCGGCGGATGCGCGGATCGCGGCAGGCGACGCGCCGGACATGTGCGGCATCCCGCTCGGCATCAAGGATCTCTTCTGCACCGAAGGGGTTCAGTCCCAGGCCGCGTCGAACATCCTGGGCGGTTTCAAGCCTCCCTATGAAAGCTCGGTAACGGCACGCCTCTGGAATGCGGGCGCGGTCATGCTGGGCAAGCTCAACATGGACGAGTTTGCGATGGGCTCCTCCAACGAGACGTCCGCCTACGGACCTGCAATCAGCCCCTGGCGGTCGGCGGGCTCCAACAAGGATCTCACGCCCGGAGGATCCTCTGGCGGTTCCGCCATCGCGGTCTCCGCCGACCTGTGCCTGGCGGCGACGGGCACGGACACGGGCGGCTCGATCCGGCAGCCTGCGGCATTCACCGGCATCGTGGGGACGAAGCCGACCTATGGCCGCTGCTCCCGCTGGGGGATCGTCGCGTTTGCCTCCTCTCTCGATCAGGCCGGACCGATGACGAAATCGGTGCGGGACGCGGCGATCATGCTCGAAGCAATGTGCGGCGAGGATCCGAAGGACTCCACCTCTGCCGAGCTGCCCGTGCCGAACTTCGAGGCGATGCTGACCGGGGACATCCGTGGCAAGACCATCGGCATCCCCAAGGAGTACCGCATGGACGGTATGCCCGACGCCATCGACGGGCTGTGGCAGGCCGGGCGGGAGATGCTCGCGGACGCGGGGGCGAAGATCGTCGACATCTCCCTGCCGCACACGAAGTACGCGCTGCCCGCCTATTACGTGATCGCTCCGGCAGAGGCGTCCTCCAACCTCTCCCGCTATGACGGGGTGAAGTACGGGCACCGCGCGGACCTGACCGCCGCGGACGGCATCACCCAGATGTATGAGAAGACCCGGGCGGAAGGATTTGGTCACGAGGTGCAGCGCCGGGTCATGCTCGGGGCCTACGTGCTCTCCGCCGGGTTCTACGATGCCTACTACGTTCGGGCGCAGAAGGTGCGGACGCTGATCAAGCGGGACTTCGAGGCGGTCTTCAACGACGGCGTTGATGCGATCCTCACCCCGGCGACCCCGTCGGCGGCCTTCGGTATCGGCGACATGGCCGACGCGGACCCGATCCAGATGTACCTCAACGACGTGTTCACGGTCACGGTCAACCTTGCCGGGCTGCCCGGCGTATCGGTCCCCGCCGGGATGACCGAAGACGGGCTTCCGCTCGGTCTGCAGATTATCGGGCGGCCGTGGGAAGAGGGTGAGATGCTCAACGTCGCGGGTGTGATCGAAAGCGCAGCCCGGTTCGACGCCAAGCCGCAAAAATGGTGGTGATCGAGTGATCACTGCCACCGCCTCGGGTTTCGCGCTCGGGCTCAGTCTCATCGTCGCGATCGGCGCGCAGAACGCCTATGTGCTGCGTCAGGGGCTGTCCTCGCGCCATGTTTTCGTGATCTGCCTGATCTGCGCCCTGTCCGACGCAATCCTGATCGCGGTGGGGGTCGGCGGGTTCGGCACCTTGATACAGCAGTCCGAGGTGCTGATCCGCGTTGCAACCTGGGGGGGAGCGGCGTTCCTCGCAGGCTATGCCATCCTGTCCCTGCGCCGGGCCCTCGCGCCGGAGGCGCTGGTGCCGACGGAGGCGGATGCGGGGCCACTTTTACCGGCGGTCGGGACCGCGCTCGCGCTCACCTGGCTGAACCCGCATGTCTACCTCGATACGGTCATCCTTCTGGGCAGCCTGTCCGCGGGATATGCGGGTGCGGACCGGATCGCGTTCGGTGCCGGTGCGGTCGTCGCGAGCTTTGCCTGGTTCTTCGCGCTCGGCTATGGCGCGCGGTTCCTCACGCCCATCTTCGCGAAACCGGTCGCGTGGCGCGTACTGGATCTGATCATCGCGACCGTGATGGCCGCGATTGCCCTATCCCTCGTGCTGGGATGATGGAGGTCGGCCCGGGCCACCGAATACCGGCCCGCACCGTGTCGGTCGTCGTCAGACCTTGAGTTCGCCGGCGCTCTTGCGTCCGTCGCGGCCATCAATGAGTTCGAATTCAATCGGCTGATCGTCCTGAAGCGTCTTCAGTCCGGCTTTCTCCACAGCGGAGATGTGGACGAAGATGTCCTTGCCGCCGTCTTCGGGCTGAATGAAACCGTAGCCCTTCGTCTCGTTGAACCATTTAACGGTGCCCTTCGGCATGGTCAGAGTCCTTCTGCTTTCTCCGGCACAACGCGCCGGATTTCACCGTCACGTAATCCAATCTCGTCCAGCAACTGATGGCCAACATGGGCTACGAACCAGTGAAACCGTACCCGAATCGGGTCCATGCTGCAATCAAAGCGCGCAAACAGTGGTGATATACAACTGAAGGTGATCATTGAATAATCGCCCGTTTGCGGAATGGAAATCTCGTATGCAACATCCTTGCGCCGAACGTTCCACAATCACATGTGTTGCGGAACAAGTGCATGACCGATGCGGCGCGCTGTGCGAAGTCTGATTGACCATGCAATCGAACATCTGGGTGGATTCTTGTGATGTCTCAGGGGGCCTATCTGCGCGCGCAGGCGTGCAACTCGGCATTGTCGAACCACCGTCTGCTGTCCGCATGCGTGCGCCTTGGTCCAGAGGCGCTTCGGGATGTGCGGACCAACTTCTTTCCGACTATCATCGGGACGCTCAATCACATTCTGACTGTGGATCTTTTCTACATCACAGCACTCGAGGGGGACTGTATCGGCCTTTCCGTGTTCACGCCCGCGATGCCGTTCCCGGACATCAACCAGCTTTGGGATGAGCAGGCGCGGCTTGACCGTCGGCTGATCGCCGTCTGCACCGACGTGCCGGACGATGTGGCTGACCGACCGGTGCGCATCGTGCGCGGGGCGAAGGTGCAGGAAGAACCCTTTGCCCGGGTCGCCCAGCATTTGTTCCAGCATCAGATCCACCACCGCGGTCAGGTCCACGCGATGCTCGCGGGTACCAACGTCGCCCCGCCGCAGCTCGACGAGTTCTTCCTGTCGACGGGGCCGGACGTGGCAGGGCGGGTCGACGAGCTTGCCGCACTCGGCCTCAGCGAAGAAACCATCTGGCCTTAACGTTCTATTAATCTCAGCACTTGTTCTAAAGCGTCTCCTGTGGCCTTCTCACCTCAACCCGCTTGGGTTGATCGAGATGCGCGAGAGGCCGCCCCATGGATCTTTTAACCTTCGAGAATGTCGGCAATCTGGCGATGCTGATTTTCCTGCAAGCCGTGCTCGGCTTCGATAACCTTCTGTACATCTCGATCGAGAGCCAGCGGGCCCCGCTCGCGGATCAGGCGCGGGTGCGACGGCTCGGCATCATGATCGCCATCGGGCTTCGCATCGTGCTGCTCTTCACCATGATCCAACTCATCGAGACCCTGTCTGAGCCCTTCTTCAGCATCAGCATCCCGGGTTATCTGGAGGGCGATTTCACCTTTGCGGTCATCGTGTTCCTGTTTGGTGGCGCGTTCATCATGTACACCGCCGTGAAGGAGATCGCGCACCTTCTGTCCATGGACGATCTGCACGATCCCGTCGGCGAGGCAGGGCGGAAGTCGGCCTTCGAGGTGATCGCCCTCATCGTCTTCATGAACCTGATCTTCAGTTTCGACTCCATCCTTTCGGCGCTTGCGATCACCGATGTCTTCCCGATCCTCGCGACCGCGATCGTGCTGTCCGGGCTTGCGATGCTGCTGCTCGCCGATGGTGTGTCGCGGTTTCTGGAGGAGAACCGGATGTACGAGGTTCTGGGCCTTTTCGTTCTGCTGATCGTCGGGGTCGTCCTGCTCGGGGAAGGGGGGCACCTGGCCCATCTCAAGCTCTTCGGCTACGCCGTGGAGCCGATGGCGAAGACCACGTTCTACTTCTCGATTGTCGTCCTGTTCTGCGTGCAGGCGGTGCAGACCGGCTATCGCCGCAAGCTGGAGGCGGAGCGGAAGGCAAGGCAGGAGCTCGCCGCACGCGGGGCGGGTCACTAGCGTTTCGGGATGGGGACACCTATCTTCGAAGCGGTGTAACGTGAAGGAAGGGTCATGCGTATCTATGCCCTGATCGTCCTTGTGGTGATCGTATTGGCAGTTTCAGTCGGCGCCCTCACGGCCGGTCCGCTCCCATGACCGGACGGCGGTTTGGCGGTACCTACAGCAAAGGTGGACCGACGGAGCCGGGCAAGCCGCCGGGCAACAAGTTCGACGGGCGCCGGGTGCAACGCGGCTCCGGCGGTGCGAAGCTGATCTATGCCGCGGCCCTGCCCATGGGTCTGGCGGGACTGCTCGAGATCGGATCAGGCGACGCGGTGGCGATGATCGCGGAGCTTGGATCCTTCGCGCTCATGTTCTTTTCCGCGTGGATGACCAGCGAAGGCGTCAAGGCCGCCAACGCGTTTGAGGCCCGCACCGTCGCGCGTCCTCCCTCCATCCCGCGAAAGATCATCGGTGGTGTGGCGCTCGGCCTCGGGGTCGCGCTCGGCGGCGCCTTCGGCTGGCAGCTCGGCATCATTCAGGGCGTGCTCTTCGGCATCGTGGCGGCAGGGGCGCATCTCGTCGCCTTCGGGCCGGACCCGATGAAGGCGAAGGGCCTCGACGACGCGTCTGACTTCGACCGGGACCGGGTGGCAAACGCCATCGACAAGGCAGAAACGCTGGTCGGTCAGCTCATGGATCAGGCCCGCGGTATCGGCGACAGGGAGCTTGAGGGGCGGGTCGAACGCCTCGCCACCGCCGCCCGCGCCGTCTTCCGCGCGGTGGAGGAGGATCCTCGGGATCTTCCCCGTGCCCGCAAGTTCATGGGCGTCTATCTCACCGGCGCGCGAGACGCGACGGCGAAGTTTGCCGACATCTACAGCCGCAGCCGTGACCCGCAAGCCCGGACCGATTTCGTGGCTCTGCTCGACGATCTGGAGTCGAGCTTCAACGCCCACCGGGAATCCCTGCTCATCGAAGATCGAACGGACCTCGATATCGAGATCGAGGTTCTCCGCGACCGCCTCAAGCACGAAGGCGTGCGCCCCCGCATGGAGGAGTGACCAATGCAAGAAGCCACCCGCGCGAAGGCCGAAGCCGCCCTGAAGGACGTGGAGGCGGTCAGCGCCGCCCTGCTGCCGGAGCCCGCAGCGCAGCTTCCCGCCGTGACCGAGCCGGCTGCGGGGCCGGAGATCGAAAGGCGCATGGGCGAGCTCGACATGTCCGACACCCAGTCGATCATCCAGTTCGGCTCCGCCGCGCAGTCGGAGCTGCAGGCGATTTCCCAGCAGATGCTCGCGGGCGTGCGGAACAAGGATGTGGGCCCGGCGGGCAATTCCCTGCGGGAGATGGTGAGCTCGATCCGCGGCTTCTCCGCCGATGAGCTCGAACCCGGGCGCAAGCGCTCCTGGTTCGACTGGCTGATGGGCAAGGCGACGCCGATGGCCCAGTTCATGAGCCAGTTCGAGACGGTGCAGGGCCAGATCGACAAGATCACCGATGAGCTTCTGGAGCATGAGCATGTGCTCCTGAAGGACATCAAGAGCCTCGATGTGCTCTACGAGAAGACCCTCGATTTCTACGATGAACTGGCGCTCTACATCACCGCGGGGGAGGAGAAGCTGTCTCGCCTCGATGGGACCGACATTCCCGCCAAGGAGGCCGAGGTGCAGGCCGCGCCCGAGGAGGAGGGCGTGATCAAGGCGCAGGAGCTGCGCGACCTGCGCGCGGCCCGCGACGATTTGGAGCGAAGGGTGCATGACCTGAAGCTCACCCGCCAAGTGACCATGCAGAGCCTGCCCTCGATCCGGCTGGTGCAGGAGAACGACAAGAGCCTGGTGACCAAGATCAACTCCACGCTCGTGAACACCGTCCCGCTCTGGGAAACCCAGCTCGCGCAGGCGGTCACGATCCACCGGTCCAAGGCAGCAGCGGAGGTGGTGCGCGACGCCAACGACCTCACCAACGAGCTGCTGACCAGAAATGCGGAGAACCTCAAGGAGGCCAACGCCACGATCCGCAAGGAAATGGAGCGCGGCGTCTTCGACATCGAGGCAATCAAGTCGGCCAACAAGTCGCTCATCGACACGATCGAGGAAAGCCTCCAGATCGCCGACGAGGGCAAGCGCAAACGCGCGGAGGCGGAAAAGGAGCTCCAGACCATGGAGCAGGAACTCAAGACCACCCTCGCCTCCGCGAAGGCCCAAAACGTCGCCCAGCCTGCGCCGGAGCACCGCGCCTGAGGTGAGCCAGCTTCTAAACCCGGCCACGTTTGAGTTTGCCGCTCAGTATTTTTTGGCCGGGTTCATCATAATCTTTGTGCGGTCCCGCTACGTGGGCGGGGTACGGCCTAAAGCAGCGGAGCGGTTGGTCGAGGCGGTGGTGCTCAGCCTGATCAATCAGTTGATCGCCCTCTTGATCTCGACGATGTGGTTGCTTGCATTCGCACCATTCCCAGACCGGATCGGCCTCGTTGCGGAGGTCCTGATCCTACCCTGCGCCCTCGGCTACCTCTTTGGACGTGATCTGAAGGACGGCTGGAACAACGGAGCGCTCAGGCTGCTTGCCATGCCGGTGTCGAGCCCGTCCCTGACAGCTTACGATTTTGCGATGGCAAAGGAGGTTGCAAATCCTAAGATCGTGATCATCACCTATGGGGATGGTAGTCGGATTGCCGGGTATCTCGGCCCGCATTCGTATGCGTCAGACACGGAAGATCGTAACGACATCTACCTAGAGTTCCTATATGAAGAGGAAGAAGACGGGAGCCTGAAGGCGAGCGATCCGCCTCGGCCCGCCCTGATATGGCTCGATGGGGCACGATCTATCGAGTTTTTGGACCCTTAAGGAGGCCCATATGTCAAAGCGGACCTTGATGTTCAGTGGTTACAGCCCTGGGGGTGTCCCCAAGGTCGAGGTCGGCAAAGCTGGTACGGCGGGCAGCTATCTTGTGCGCCCCTCCCCGTCCGCATCTAACAGCCAGGCCCCAAAGCCCCCCAAGACGCTACGTTCGGCCATCAAGGTCGCCTCATCTAAGAAGTCCGCCTGACCCATGCCCATCTTCGATTTCCTCCGTGGGGAGTTCATCGACGTCATTCATCACACGGATGACCGTCGCGACACCATCGTCACCCGGTTTGAGCGGGAGGGGCATGCGATCAAGTATGGCGCGAAGCTCACCGTGCGCGAGGGGCAGGCGGGTGTGCTGGTCCATGAGGGGCAGCTTGCGGATGTCTTCCCCCCGGGTCTCTACATGCTCGAGACCAACAACATGCCGATCATGACGACGCTCCAGCACTGGGACCACGGGTTCAAGAGCCCGTTCATGTCAGAGGTCTATTTCGTCAACACCACCCGGTTCCAGGACCTCAAGTGGGGGACGAAGAATCCCATCATGTGCCGGGATCCGGAGTTCGGGCCGGTGCGCCTCAGGGCCTTCGGCACCTACACGATCCGGGTGAACGATCCGGGGCGGTTCCTGGTGGAGATCGTGGGCACGGATGGCGAGTTCACCACCGACGAGATCAGCTATCAGATCCGCAACATCATCCTGTCGAAGGCGTCCCAGGCGCTCGCAAGCTCCGGCATCCCGGTGCTCGACATGGCGGCGAACACGGGCGATCTGGGCAAGCTGATCGCCGCCAAGGTCTCCCCCCAGCTCACCGAGTACGGGTTGGAGATGCCGGAATTCTACATCGAGAACATCTCCCTGCCCAAGGCGGTCGAGGAGGCGATGGACCGCCGGACCTCCATGGGCGTCGTCGGCGATCTGGGCAAATACACCCAGTTTCAGGCGGCCGAGGCGATGGCGGAGGCGGCGAAGAACCCCGGTGGTGGTGGCGCCGGTATGGGCGCCGGGCTTGGCATGGGAATGGGCATGGCCATGGGCAACATGATGAGCGGCGGCCCCTGGGGTCAGCAGCCGTCACAAGCGCCCGCAGCAGCACCCGCGGCCCCGCCGCCGCCCCCGGTCGAGCATGTCTGGCACATCGCCGAGGCGGGCAAGACCCACGGGCCCTACTCGAAGGCCCGGCTCGGGCGTATGGCGACCGAGGGCGGACTGACCCGGGAGACGCTTGTCTGGACCGCCGGGCAGGACGGCTGGAAGAAGGCTGAGGATGTGGCCGAGCTCGCCCAGCTCTTCACGATTATGCCCCCGCCGCCCCCTCCCCCACCCATGTAAGCACGGGTCTTCGGCGCCTCCTTCGGGGAGGCGTCGGTAAAAGTGCGTTCGTCCGCAAGAACGCTGGTTGGCTCATCCTTAGCTTAGGATGGCATCGTGACCGCTTGTGCAGGGCGCGACGTTTCGCACTCGACTTTCATGAGCCTGCTGTCGGGATGCCGTCAAAACACGGGATCGGCTCAGCAGTCCGGGAGCCCGCACGCGAAGAGAACAGACTTGTGCGGTGAACGAGGCAACTCCTCTGCTGAAAGGGCAGCTACTCACCATGAACCAGACTCCCGGTCAGAGCTGGCTTGGAACATCTCTGATGGCATGTCCGCAGAGCCACCCCAGACCGTCCGCTGTACGAAGTGATGGAGCCCGGCGAAACGCGTCAGAGATTGCGCTCCCTCCCCGGGCTAGTGGCGGGGTCGTGGGGTGCTTTGTTCAAGGAACGACTAGAACTTCGGAGCCCGTGAGCATCGTGAGCCGTTCCGAGGTCCGGCGCTGCGATATCGGATCGATGCGGTTACCCTCCGAAGTGGACCACGTGTCGCGGTTGTTTGACCCTGTGACTGAGGCCGCGGCCTGGCGTGTCAGACGGGTGCAGGTCCTGTACCTGCGGTTCGGCTTCGGAAGGTCCCTGGTCAAACAGGGGCGTGGCACGGCGTTCGTCATCCGTTTAACAAAGGCCGCCCTCGGGGCGGGTGCCTCTGCTGGACGCTGAGGCTCGCCCGCAAACGCCAAGCTCGGTTGAGTTCTTAAACCACCGCGCACATCTGCTCGAACCGGGACAATGCGGTGTGTGCGTCTCGGGGTGCGACGTCGATTTCGGGTTCGGTGACGTAGTGAGGTGAACTGGCGAGGAGTGCCACTCCGCGCGAGGGGGCCCAGAGAGCGTTCCCTTGGTCCAGTGGCCCCTTCAAATCGCACTGCATGCCCGCTCTCCGGTTCATTCCCGCCCGCGAATGGGCTAGACCTTTGGCAACCCGCCTCAATCCCGCGAGCCCCATGAGCACCGAGACCGTCGAAGCCGCCGAGACCCACATCTTTCCCTGTTCCGCCTGCGGCTCGGACTTGCGCTATGCGCCCGGGGAGCGGTTCCTCAAATGCGATCACTGCGGGAACGAGGATCCGCTCGACCCGCTTTCGCCGTGGGAGGCGAAGGCTGGCGTGGAGGAGATGGACTACGGCCGCGCCGTTTCGGACCAGCTCGACGCGGCGGAGATGGAGGAGACCCGGGTCGTCGGCTGCTCATCCTGCGGCGCGCAGGTCGAGTTCTCGGCGGAGGAACACGCAGCGGAGTGCCCGTTCTGCGCCTCGCCGCTTGTGACCGACACGGGCACCCACCGGCACATCAAACCTGCGGGCGTGCTCCCCTTCGCGTTCACCGAACCGGAGGCGCACGAGGCGATGACCCGCTGGCTCGGGCGGCTCTGGTTCGCGCCGAACGGGCTCAAGGAATATGCCCGGCACGGGCGCAAGCTTCAGGGCATGTACGTGCCCTACTGGACGTTCGATGCGATGACCCACACCGCCTACAAGGGGCGCCGTGGGACGGAGCACCGGCGCACCGTGGGGCAGGGGGAGAACCGGCGGACGGAGGTGACCGTGCGCTGGCGCAACGTGGCCGGACAGGTCGCGCGGCACTTTGATGATGTCCTGATCCTCGGCTCCCGTTCTCTGCCTGCAGACAAGACGGACGGGCTCGCGCCATGGGATCTCTCTATGCTGGAGCCCTACCGTCCGGAGTTTCTCGCGGGCTTCCGGGCGGAGGGGTACACGATCGAGCTGGAGGAAGGGTTCCGGGAGGCGGGTCAGGTCATGGAGCGTGTCATCGTGCGCGACATCCGCTTCGATATCGGCGGCGACCGTCAGCAGATCACCGAGAAGCGCACGCAGATGAGCGACGTGACGTTCAAGCACATCCTGCTGCCCGTCTGGATGGCCGCCTACCGTTACCGCGGCAAGAGCTACCGTTTCATCGTCAACGGACGCACCGGCCGGGTACAGGGAGAGCGCCCCTGGTCCGCGTGGAAGATCGCGGTGGCCGTGGTCCTGGCGGCACTGGTCGCGGGGGCCATCGGCTTCGTGATCGCGATGGAGCAGAACGGCGGGTTCTAGCCCGGCTGCACCCGGTCCTCGAGGTGGATCCAGGCGAGTCGCTCTTCTTCAAAATACCGGGTCGTCGGTGTGACGTCTGACGGATCGGTCAGGAGGGCCGCGTAGAAGTGCGTCTCTTCCGGGAACCGGTCGGAGCGGTACATCAACGGTGTTCCGCAGATGCCGCAGAAGCCCCGCTCCACCCCCGCACTGCTTGCGTAGAGGCGCGGCTCCGCACCTGACCAGCGCCACGCCCCGTTCTGCTGACCGATCCAGGTGGTGAAGGGGGAGGCTGTCGCCCGGCGACAGCTTTCGCAATGACAGTGGCCGACCCAGTTGTGCGGGCCGGTCAATTCGAACCGGCAGGCGCCGCACAGACAATGTCCGCTCAGGATACGGTCCATACGGTGCCTCCCCGTTCAGGTGTCACAGTGTCCGGATGCGGCTGTCCCATTCGCCCCGGTCCACGTAGAAGCCGCGGAGCAGGCGATGCCCCGATTGCGGATCGAACGCGGTGCGCCCGTGCATGATCCGGCGGTTGTCGAAAACCGCCATGTCGCCGGGGGCGAGCTTCAGCGTCACCAGATGGTGCGCCTTCCGCGTCTCCGCCATGAAGAGGCGGAAGGCACGATAGTAGGCCACCATCGTCTCCGCGGGCATGTCGAGAGCCGCCATGAGGTGGGCATTGTAGCGCACGTCGTGCACCCTTCCGCGTTCGTCGAGATTGATCACGGGGCGGTGGATCCGGATGTCCGTCGTCCGGTCCGTGAACCGGTAGGGTACGGGGATGGAGGAGAGGAGGTGGAATGCGTCGGGATCCGCCTTGCGCACCTCCTCGGCAACGTTGAAGGCGTCCATGAAGGTGGAACCGCCGCCCTCCGCCCCGTTGCGCACGCAATGCAGGAACTGGAAGCCCGGGGGAAGCTCCTGATTGGGCAGGTCCGTGTGCAGGGGCAACGCTTCAGAGGTGTAGGCAAGGTTGTTCGGGTCCGGCATCGTCTCCACCCGGAAGGTCCTGCCGAAATTGGTTTCCCGCAGAAATCCGATGCGCTCCCCGATGGCGAGTGCGGCGTCCTCGTCATCCGCAATCTCGGTGACTATGGAGAGCCCCGTCGCCTTGGTCGCGATCAGCCAGTCTCGCAGCGCGTCATCGTCCTGCAGGAGGTCAGAGGCCGCGGCCGTCACCATCCGCGCGCCGTAGCTGCTGTCCCAGAGGTCAGCGGGCACGTCCGCAGGATCGGTCAGCCGGCTTCCCGGGCGGTGCGCGGCGAGCCAGTCCGACGCGATCCGCGTTTCGCCTGAGCCGGACCAGGTGATGGCGATGTCGCTGCCGTCGATGATGGCGGTGGAGGCGGTCAGATCCTCTGGCACTTCGAGCAGGTCGAAGAGACGCTCCCGCGTCTGCGGGTGGAACCCGGCAGGATCATTGTCCCGCAGGAAGAGGTAGGGAAACTCGGTGGATGCACCGTCCGTCCACTGGACGGAAAGTGTCCGCGCCTTGGGCGCTACGGACTGGATTGTCATGGGCTTGGCTCGCGTGGATGGCGTTTGAGATCGATGTGCGGGTGATCATGCACCCGGCGGTGGCCACCAGTCGTATCGCTTCACATAGCCATGGAGGAGCGCGAGCAGTTTCATAACCATGAGCGTGGCACGGAGCACGCCGCCCCGCAAGTGTGGTGAGCGCCCCGGCGGTATCTCCTCGCCGGGACGCCCCGCGTCAGTCGAGGATTGTGGGCGCGGACGGGTAGCTCGCACAGGCCCCGTCATCTCCACTTCCCGGCGTGATGCAACTCGCGTTCAGTATGCCCCACATGAAATCCGTCTGGACGGAGGTGTAGGGCGCGCTGGTGCCGGGGTTGAAAAACCAGTTGAGATCGGGCGATCCCATTTCCACTTGGCCGAACCCGAAGAGGTTCAGCCGCCAGCTTGCCCCGATTGCACCACCGGCCCCGGGATTGCCGTCCAGGTCCGTCGACGCCTGGGCGTGGCATGTCGTGCAGGACGCGGAATTGACGAAGCCGCCCTCCGTGATCGTCGCGCCCAGCCCCGTCGGCACCCCGGTGGAGGTGGTGAACGTGGTCTGGGTACCCTTCAGCCGGTAGTTCCTCCATTGCGGATCGGTGGCCGAGATGACACGCGGGTTGCTGTCCGTCGGGTCCGTCGCGACGCCCATCCCGTCGAAGAGGGAGGAAAGTGCCGTCGTCATTGTCTCCCCGTAGGTGGCCGGATCATAGACCAGACCGGTGACGAAGATCGGATCGTTGGGGTTCCCGTTCGGGGTCACGGCCTTGTCGTTCTGCTGGGTCTGCATCGGCGGAATGTAGTGCCCGCCGAACTTCGCCCCCGTCGGCGAGGTCTCATCGACGGAGTAACCGAAGCTGTCGTTGCAGCCGATGTAGTCGCAACGGCCGAGGTTGGAGACATGCTCCATCGCGTACCAGTGCCAGATCGGCAGCGCCTTGGATGCGTTGGTCATCGCCAGAAGGTAGTAGTAGCCCGTCGTCTCCTCCGTCCCCTCCAGATAGACGGTCAGGTAGGGATGATCGGGGTTGTTTGGTGGCGTGTCCGGATCGCCGTCGGTGTCCTCGATGAGGCCCTGACCCTCCAGGATGTTCTGATGGAGGAAATCCGCCTTGACCATCACCGCAGTGCTCGACAAGCGCACCTGCAACGCCTGCGCAGTCCCGATATCGCCGGAGGAAACGGCCGCGTTCGCTGCCCGGAGACGTGCGCCAAGGCCCTCCTTGCTGTAAAGATCGTTCTTGAAGATGTCCTCGATCATCACCGGGTTGCGGAACACCAGTTCCACCTCCAGATCGCGCAGCAGCCGTCCGGGGTCGATCTCCTCGACCGGTGTCTTCTTGTGTGCCCCCCGGTGGCTCACAACGATGCCGGACGGGGTCCCGTTGGGGGAGACGGGCAGCGGTGGGACGGGATCGAAGGCGGCGCGGTTGTAGGGACAGCTGTCGTTCGGAGTGGTGCCGGGGTTGTCGAGAATGTCCTGCGGGCAGCAGTTCGTCGTGACCTCCGCGGTACAGATCGGCAGCGGCTTGGCGGGCCAGGCGGTCTGGTCGATGCCCCAGTTCCAGAACTCCTGATTGATCGCCTCGAGGAATTGGGACCAGGCGAAGGCGTCCGGGCAGGTCGCCGCGGGACTGTAGATCCCGTCGGCAAAGGCGATCTTGCCATTTTGTGCGGTCACGGCGCAGTCCGGCGCGTCCTGGACGAAGCTGCGGTAGAGCATCGCGGTGTCGATGCTGGTCGGGGTGGAGGGAGGTGTCGGAGGCGTCTGGGCGAGGGGGCCCGATGCCGCGAGAGCAAGACCGAGGGTGAGGCCTGCCATAAGTGTGGGGGTGCTCATGGAGTGTCTCCGCTTGGGGTTGACGCGCCCTAGGGGTGGGGTGGGAAGGCGCATCCCCGGCGGATCCGGGGAACCGACCCGCC
>JBCBAP010000025.1:0-47739 GCA_038532435.1 Pseudomonadota bacterium
AAGCGTATCGAGGGCCGCCCCCCGGGGCGCGCCGAAAAACCTGTTGGCCTCCGCCGGTGTGAACCCGGCAAGCTGCACCGCCTCCAGCCAGGCGGAGAGCTTGTCCGCCCGCTTGATCCGGCTCTTGATCGTCCGGGGCAACTCCGCAGGCAGTCCGAACCGCAAATGCACAGCCGCCATCAGGCGCTCGTCGAGCCCCTTGTAGCCGGGTCCCACGGCCGCCTTAACGGGGCTGATCATGTCACCGATCACATATTCGGGGGCATCATGGAGGATCGCCGCGAGCCGCCATTTCGCGGGCGCGTCGGGATAGAGGATGCCGTAGAGCTCTTCCACCAGCACCGAATGCTGGGCGACGGAATAGGGATATTCGCCATGGGTCTGTCCGTTCCATCGCGCAACGAAGGCGAGACCGTGGGCGATGTCCTCGATCTCGATGTCGAGGGGCGAGGGGTCGAGCAGATCGAGCCGCCGCCCCGAAAGCATCCGCTGCCACGCCCGCGCCTGTTCCGCCATCTCACCTGTCCCCTGCTGCCCCTGCCATGTAGCGAAGCGGCCGCGCCCTGTCGAGCGTAGCGGGCCGTGTGCCCGGCTGGATCTCGTGCACGGATGTCCCGACAGATTGACCGGCGGGCCGCCCCTTCTTCTGGCCGGGAATATCCCCGCCGGAGGCATTCGTCGCCTGCAGGGGAGCGCGACCGTTCCGCCACGTTGCCCCATCGGGAGCTTGGTGCTATCTCCCCCGGGAACGCAGACATGAAGATGCAACCGGGCCGCGTTTCGCCCGGCCATACAGGAGCCCCCCGATGGCAAAGGACTATATCGTCAAGGACATCTCGCTCGCCGAGTTTGGTCGCAAGGAACTCGATATCGCGGAGACGGAAATGCCCGGGCTCATGGCGCTGCGCGAGGAGTTCGGCGAGAGCAAGCCGCTCAAGGGCGCACGCATCGCAGGCTCGCTCCACATGACGATCCAGACCGCCGTTCTGATCGAGACTCTGACCCATCTGGGTGCCGATGTCCGCTGGGCCTCGTGCAACATCTACTCGACCCAGGACCACGCCGCGGCGGCGATTGCCGAGGGCGGGACGCCGGTCTTCGCCATCAAGGGCGAGACGCTGGAAGAGTACTGGGACTATGCGGACCGCGTCTTCTTCTTCGACGAGGGCACAGCCAACATGATCCTCGACGATGGCGGGGACGCAACCTTGTACGTGCTCATCGGCGCGCGGGTCGAGGCGGGCGAAGAAGACCTCATCGCGATCCCGAAATCGGAAGAAGAGGAGGCGCTCTTCGCCCAGATTCGCAAGCGGCTCGCAGCCTCCCCGGGCTGGTTCACCGAGCAGCGGGACGCGATCCAGGGCGTCAGCGAGGAGACGACCACCGGCGTGCACCGTCTCTATGAGCTGATGAAGGCGGGGCAGCTGCCCTTCCCCGCGATCAACGTGAATGACAGCGTCACCAAGTCGAAGTTCGACAACAAGTACGGCTGCAAGGAAAGCCTCGTGGACGGCATCCGCCGCGCGACAGACACCATGATGGCGGGCAAGACCGCGGTGGTCTGCGGCTATGGCGACGTGGGCAAGGGATCCGCTGCTTCCCTCCGCGGTTCCGGCGCACGGGTGATGGTGACCGAGGTGGATCCGATCTGCGCGCTGCAGGCGGCCATGGACGGGTTCGAGGTCGTGACGCTCGAGGATGTAGCCTCCAAGGCCGACATCTTCATCACCACCACCGGGAACAAGGACGTTATCCGGCTCGAGCACATGCGCGAGATGAAGGACATGGCGATCGTCGGCAACATCGGCCATTTCGACAACGAGATCCAGGTTGCAGCGCTGAAGAACCACAAATGGACCAACATCAAGGACCAGGTGGACATGATCGAGATGCCGTCCGGCAACCGCATGATCCTCCTCAGCCAGGGGCGCCTTTTGAACCTCGGCAACGCGACCGGCCATCCGTCGTTCGTGATGTCCGCGTCCTTCACCAATCAGGTGCTGGCGCAAATCGAGCTTTGGACGAAGGGCGACGCCTATCAGAACGAGGTCTATGTCCTGCCCAAGCACCTCGATGAGAAGGTGGCGCGCCTGCATCTGGCGAAGATCGGCGTGAAACTGACCGAGCTCAGCACGGATCAGGCGGACTATATCGGCGTGACGCCGGAGGGCCCGTTCAAGCCAGAGCACTACCGGTACTGAGCGCCCGTTGCGGCGCATCCTGAGAGGGGCGGCGTGGACGTGCGCCGCCCTTTTGCTGTGTGCCGCTGCTGCATGGCAAGCGGTGGTCCATCCGGCCACGCCCCTGCCGCCCCAGTGGAACCCGCTCGCGCCCCTCGCGGTGGCGCACCCGGTGACCCCCTTCACGGGCTGGAAACTGCGCCGGGTGCTGGCGGACGGCGCGCTCTGCCGCGCGGTGCTCACGGAGGCGGGCGCGGGGTTCGAAACCCTTCCGGACAGGGAGGAGAGCGCGGTCTGCCACATCCGCGACCGGGTCAGGCTGGCGCGGATCGGCGAGGTGCGGATACGTCCGCTCGACACCCGCTGTCAGATCGCTCTGCGCCTTGCCATGTGGACCGAGCACGGCCTGCGCCCGGCCGCCGATGAGCTGGGTATGGCGCTTGACGGGATCGAGCACCTTTCAAGCTTCTCCTGTCGAAGGATCCGCAGCCCGCAGGGCGACAGCGGGCGGATGAGCCTTCATGCCACCGCCGATGCGGTTGATATCGCGGGCTTCCGCCTCGCGGATGGGGCGCGAATCCGCCTCATCGAGGATTGGGACGGCGACGCGGCGCGGCGTGCTTTCCTGCGGGCTGCCCGCTCGACGGCCTGCGACTGGTTCCCAACGGTGCTGGGCCCTGACTACAACCGGCTCCACGCGGACCATTTCCATCTCCAGCACCGCGGCTGGGGCACCTGCCGCTGAGGGCCTAGCGGGGTCGGGTGACCGTGCGGGCGCTTTTGTAAAACGTGTAGGTGAAACCGGCGAAGACCGACGCCGTCACGTCCTCCTCGAAAAGCGTGCTGTCGCGGTTCGCCGCCCCTGAATAGACACCGACGCCGACACCGCCGAACAAGGTGAACCTGTCAGTCAGGTCAAAGCTCAGCCCGGCTCCGGCGCGGGTTCCCAGATAGCCGCCCTCCGCATCGAAGGCGGGGCGGTCAGCGGTCGCAAAACGCGGTCCCACCTCATAGAAATAGTCGTGCAGCTCTTCCGTCGCGAAGATCGGACCGATGGAGGCGGAAAAGGCGGTCCCTTCCCCAAGCAGCCCGCGATGCCGGTAGCGAAGCTCCGGCTCGAACACGTAACCGCGCTGCTCGAAGTCTCCGTCCTCGAAATCCACGGAAAGAACGGCACGAACCTGCAACGCCAGTTCCAGGGCGCCGCTCCCCCGACTCTCGGTCATCACCGTGGGGCCGTGGACGATCAGTTCCGGCCCGAGCTCGAACAGAAAATCAAGGTCGGGCATCCCCTCGCGCACCGGATTGCCGTCGCTGCTCGCCGGAAAGGATGCCCCGGCGGAGAGGCTGAGTTCGAAGAGATCATCCTCAACCGGTACCACGCGGACCGCATCATCCTCGCCGACACGCAGGATGTCCCCACGATAGATGACGATCGGAACCGGCAGACCATTGGTGCTGCGATTGCCGGAGGCCGGATAGTCCGGTGCGTTCACCGCAAACGCACCGACGCCCACCTCCCAGAGCGGCTCCTCTACCGTGTCGCCTTCTTGAGCCTGCGCCGCAGTCGCGGCGACTGCAAAAGCGGTGAGCCCGGCACACCCCCGTGATCTGATCATCTCTTCCCCCCGGGATTGTCTCTCTCTGGAATACTCCGGCCACCGGGGATTGGATCGCCGGGCCCGCCTGAATATCTAGGGAAAGAGGCCGAGGACCGCACCCATCATTCCGCATCCCGCAGCGACCGCGCCCGCATCGAGCAACCCGCCGAAGGCTTGCCGGCGGAATGATGCCTGAACAAGTATCCACGGCCCGGCAACGAACGCTCCAAGACCGAGGCCAAGCGTCATCCCCTCCCACCAGCCGACGACATCCGCAAGAAAGTAGAGGTACTGCACCATGCCCGCCGCCAGCACCATGACCACACCGGTCAAGAGCTGCGGCGCGATGGGATCGGGATCCTCCGGGTCCGTGGCTGTGCGGGCAAAACCCCGCCAGCGCATCCAGGCCAGCACCCAGACGAAGCCGATCGCCGCGGCGACGAGGATCCCGATAAGGCTCATCCGGCGACGCCGAACAGGACGAGCACCACACCCATGATGGTGCAGCCGATGGTCGCGTAGCCGCAATCGATGACTGCGAGCATCCGGGGGCGCATGGAGAAGGTGTAGTTCGTCATGATCCACGGGCTCGCCAGAAATGCACCGACCCCGAAGCCGCTGACGATCCCGTTTACGAGCCCCACGACGCCCCCGGTGACAAAAACGTGGCGCATCATCCCTGCGACGATGACCGTCATTAGGAAGGTGATGATGTAGGGCATGGCGGCACCGCTCTGTGGTCCGCCGGGAGCCTTGATATCCTCCTCGGTCAGACCTGCCGCCTGCATCCACGGCTTGGAGAAGACGCCGTACCAGACCGCGCCGAAGATGTAGCTGGCCATGGCTGCCGAGAGTACTGCGAGATATTCCATTTTGTGTCCTCCCATCTCACCCTACGGAAAGACACTGCCAGCGTGCCGACAGCCTGTCGAGGTTTCCGACCGTCTCGCGCGTCATCTTCAGGGGGTGTATCCGCCCATTCGGCAGAGCTCGCGCCACTCTGCCTCCGTCACCGGCTGGACCGACAGGCGGGAATTGTTGACGAGGACCATGTCGCTCAGCGCCCCGTTGCCCTTGCACATGTCGAGCGTCACCGGCGTTGCGAACGGGCCTACGGCACGGATGTCCACGCACTCCCAGCGCGGGTCGTCGGTGGTGCTGTCCGGATGCACCTCCCGGCACACCTCGACGACGCCGACGATCGCCTTCTCCTTGAGCGAATGGTAGAAGAACCCCAGATCGCCGAGCGCCATGGCCCGCATGTTGTTGCGGGCCTGGTAGTTGCGCACGCCGTCCCATTCCTCGCCGGCATCGCCCTTGGCCACCTGGTCATCCCAGGACCATGTGTTCGGTTCGGATTTGAACAGCCAGTACGCCATGGTTCAGCCTCCGATCACCCGGTTCCACGCCTCGATCCGCACATCGGCGAAAAGGCCCGCCTTCGCGTAGGGATCCGCCGCGGCCCAGGCTTCCGCCGCCGCGATATTGTCGACCTCGATGAGGATGAGAGATCCGCTCATGTCGCCGCCACTGTTCAGGAAAGGTCCCGCCTGGGCGACGACGCCGCTCGACTTCAGATAGTCCACATGGGCGGGGCGGTTCTCCATCCGCACCGGCAGGTGGTCGGGCTTGTCAGTGCAGATGACGGCGTAGAGCATGGAACCTCCGGGGCTGTGGCCTGTCACGTTGTACCGCAATGGTCCGGCCCGGCAAGGGTCACGCCTTCGCCCCCTTCTTGCCCGATCCGATGAGGGGTGCCGCGGTCTGATCCAGAGGCCAGCGAGGGCGTGCAGCGAGGTCGAGACCGTCCCGCGCGCCAAGGGAAAACCGTTCGAGCCCGGCCCAGCCGATCATCGCGCCATTGTCGGTGCAGAGCGAGAGCGGCGGCGCGGCGAAGCGGAACCGCTCTCGGTCCGCAAGGGCGGTCAGCCCCGCCCGGACAGCGGTGTTGGCGGCGACACCCCCCGCAACGGCGATGACCGGGGGGACGCCCGGGTACCGTCCCGTGAAATCGGCCATGGCGCGCCGTGTCTTTTCCACCAGCACCTCTGCGACCGCATCCTGAAAACCGCGGCACAGATCCGCGCGGTCCTGCACCGTCAGGCCATCCTTCGCGCTGACGATCTCGTCCCGTGCCCGGCGGACAGCGGTCTTGAGGCCCGAAAAACTCATGTCGCAGCCGGGTCGGTCGAGGAGGGGTCGCGGAAACCTGAACCGCGCGGGATCGCCGGACACGGCCTCACCCTGCACGAGCGGTCCTCCGGGGTATCCGAGGGCGAGCAGCTTCGCGGTCTTGTCGAACGCCTCGCCGGGGGCGTCATCGATGGTGCCGCCAAGGCGGATGAACGCCTCCGGCCCTTCCACGATGAGAAGCTGGCAGTGCCCGCCGGAGACCAGCAGCATGAGGTACGGAAAGGCGAGCCCGTCGGTCAGCCGGGGCGTCAGCGCGTGGCCGGCAAGGTGGTTGACCCCAACCATGGGGAGGCCCGTCGCAGCGGAGAGCCCCTTGGCGAACATCACACCGGACAGGACCCCGCCAATCAGGCCGGGGCCCGCGGTGACGGCGATGGCATCCACGTCAGCGAGCGCGAGCTCCGCCTCAACCAACGCCCGCTTGGTGACCAGATCGAGCCGTTCCGCGTGGGCGCGGGCCGCGATCTCCGGCACGACACCGCCGAAGGCCGCGTGAAGGTCCCCCTGACCGACGACAACGGAAGAGAGAACCTGCCCACGATCGCCGCACCGCCGCACCACCGCGGCGGCGGTATCGTCGCAGCTCGATTCGAGCCCCAGCACCGTGAGATTTTCTGTCAATTGAACCCCTTGTGCGATTGCGTCAGGCTAGGTTGACGGCTACCCTCGCGCCCATGACGGACCAGCACTATTCCCCCGACCGCCCCCTGCGCATTGGCACACGAGGCTCCCCGCTCGCGCTGGCGCAGGCGCACGAGACGCGGGACCGGTTGATGAAGGCCCATGGGTTACCAGAGGCGGCGTTCGAGGTCCATGTCATCAAGACGACCGGGGACGCGGTGCAGGATCGCCCGCTCAGCGAGATCGGCGGCAAGGGCCTCTTCACCAAGGAAATCGAGACGGCGCTGATCGACGCGCGGATCGACATCGCCGTCCACTCGACCAAGGATGTTGCGAACACCCTGCCCGACGGGCTTGAGCTCAGCACCTACCTGCCGCGGGAGGATGTCCGCGACAGCTTCATCTCCCGCAAGCATGCGACGCTTGGCGCAGTGCCAGAGGGGGCCGTGATCGGCTGCTCCTCCATCCGGCGGCGGGCGCAGATGGCCGCGAAGCGACCGGACCTGAGCTTCGTCGAGTTCCGCGGCAATGTGCAGACCCGGCTTCGCAAGCTCGACGAGGGGCTGGCGGAGGCGACGCTGCTGGCCTGCGCAGGGCTCGAACGGCTCGGCTATCGCGACCTGCTCAACCCGATCGCACCGGACGACATGCTGCCCGCCGTCGCGCAAGGGGCAATCAGCATCGAACAGCGCAGCGATGACGGGGCGGCCCGCGCGCTGCTTGCACCGATCAATGACGCCGACACCGCCCTGCGTGTGCGCATGGAACGGGCGTTCCTCGCGGTGCTCGACGGCTCCTGCCGCACACCCATCGGGGGCCTGGCGGAACTGTCGGACGGCGGCCTGCGGTTCCGCGGCGAGATCCTGAGCCCTGATGGCGCGACCGTGCACCGGATCGAGGAGGCGGTGACCGATCCCGGCTTGGCCGTCGAGGTCGGACATGCCTGCGCGGCGCGGTTGAAGGCCGAGGCGGGTGATGGGTTCTTCGCCTGACACGGTGCTGCTGACCCGGCCAGCGCCCGCAGCCGCGCGCACCGCGGCAGCACTCGGGCCATCTGTTAAGACGCTGGTGTCACCCCTCACCGAGATACGGTTCCAACAGGCAGCGTTCGAGACGGCGCAGGCGGTGCTCTTCACTTCCGCCAACGGGGCTGCCGGCGCGGTCGCGTCGGGGCTGTCGACCAACCTGCCTGCCTACTGCGTCGGCCCTGCCACCATGGACCGGGCGCGCGCCGCGGGGTTCGATGCGCATTCGGCCGATGGGACCGCGCGAGAACTTGCAGAGCTTGTTCGCTCAACGCTCTCGCCGAACGGCGGGGCGCTCATCCATGCCAGGGGGGCAGAGGCGGACAGCACGGTGCGGGACCTCCTGACAGAAGCGGGGTTCACGGTGCAGGACGCGGTTGTCTACCATGCGGTACCGCTGCCCCTCTCCGCAGACGCGTTGGCCGCACTTCAAGCAGGACGGATCGCCGTCGCCCCGGTCTATTCGCCCCGGGGTGCACGGCTCCTCACCGCGGCCTACGACGACAGCTGGTCGCTGAGCTCGACCCACGCGGTTGCGATCAGCGCGGCAGCAGCGGATCCGCTCACCCCGCTTCCTTTCCGCAGCGTCACCGTCGCGGCCCGACCGCATGGAACGGCCATGATTGACGCAATCATCGACCGCCTCTCGGAAATTTCTCGTTGCACCGCACCATGACACGGGGAATCCTTGTTCCGACCCCAGCCATCGCATACGGTTTTGCAAAGCCGTGCGGGCTGTCTGATTTGAGTAGAAAGCGAGCGGAGAGTCATGACTGACCCCAAAACGCCGGACGATACGGATCCCGAAAAGAAGACGCCCGACGTGGAGGATGTGGAAGAGGTCACCTCAACCGATGAAACCGATTCGGCGCCGGAGGAAACCGACACCCCCCGGGACATGGTTGCGGAGGGCGTGATCGCTGCGGGAACAGTCGCCGGAACTGTCGCGGGCGGGCTCAAGGATCCGACATCCGATGATGTGGTCGCGGATGCCTCCGAGATCGTCGAAGAGGTCACCGACGCGGACGAGCTGACCGAAGCGGATCCGGCGGAGACTGAGGACGAAAGCCCGGCGGACGAAGAGCCGGCCGAACCGGTCGAGGAGGAACCGACCGAACCGGTCGAGGAGACCGAGACCACCGACGACGGGGCTCAGGAGGAGTACGAAGAGGAGCACGAAGGCACATCCTTTGCCGCGCGCGCGCTCACCTTGCTCGTCGTGTTCCTGCTGGGCGGTGCCGCCTTCATCTGGGGCGCGCCCCGCGTCGCACCGATGCTTCCCGCGGGCATGGCTCCGGTCGCCGAATGGCTCACGCCCGGCCAGGCGGAGGCGGAAGCCTCCATCGCGAGCCTGCGTGCAGATCTCGAAGCACAGATCGGGGCGCTCGACACCGGCCTTACGCCGGACGGGGTGACCGGCGAGATCAACGCGACGGTCGGCGACGCCGTCGGCGCGCTCACGGATGAGACACGGGCGCGGATCGATGCGCTCTCCGACCAGCTCACGGCAACGGACAGCGGCGCTATCGAACAACGGTTGAGCCAGGTCGAGACCCGCCTTGAGGGGCTCGTTGGCGAACTCACGGCGTTGCGGCGGGAGCTGACTGGCCTCGCCGAAACCAACGAGACGACGTCGGAGACCGCCGCGGCCAGCCTCGCGTCCAACACCGAGCAGATCGCAGCCTTCAACGCGGCGCTCGAAGGTCTGCAGGCGGAGATCGACACACTCGCTGGCCAGAACGGTGCCCTGTCTCAGCGCATCGATGAGGTGGCAGCAACCGCCGAGCGTCAATTGCGCGAAGCAGAGGAATCCGTGGCGGAGGCGGAGGAACAGGCCGCGGCCCAGGTGCTGAACGCCGCCGCGCAGGCGGACATCAACGGCGTTTCCGCAGCGCTGGCCTCCGGTGCCCCGTTCAGCGCGCACCTTGCCACGATCGGCAGCCTGACGGACATCCCGGAGGCGCTGTCACGCGCAGCGGAAACGGGGGTGCCCACACTGGCCAGCCTGCAGGAGGAGTTGCCGGACCTCGCGCACCAGGCGATCCAGGAGTCCGTCGTGGAAAGCGGTCAGAACGAAGGTGGACTTTCCAGCCTGACCGCCTTCATCCGCTCCCGCGTGTCCGGCCGGTCGCTGGTGGAGATCGAGGGGACTACGCCCGATGCCATCCTTTCCCGCGTGGAGGCACGCACGAACGAAGGCGACCTGAGCGCGGCGGTGACAGAGGCAAAGACGTTGCCCGCCGTTGCGCAGGCGGTGCTTTCCGCCTGGATCACCGATGCTGAAACCCGCCAGGGCGCTCTGGAAGCGTTCGGGCAGATCACCGCCGAACTCGGCGCTTCGAACTGAGCGGACGGGGAGGACACATCATGCTCTGGTCCCTACTCAAGATCCTGATCTTCATTAGCCTGGTTGTCGGTGCCACCTACGGGGTGCTCTTCATCATCGACAATGGCGGCGGCGTTGCGATCAGCTTCGGCGGTCGGGAGTACGCATTCTCCCCGGAGATCACACTCGTGGCGCTTATGCTGGCCATGCTCGTGTTCTGGCTGGCGCTCAAGGGAGCGGGGCTGCTCATCGCGATCCTGAAGTTCTTCGTCGGTGATGAGACCGCGATCTCCCGCTTCTTCGACAAGTCGCGGGAAAGAAGGGGTTTCGCCGCACTTGCGGACGGCATGATGGCGCTCGCGTCCGGGGACGGGCGCACCGCGCAGACCAAGGCGCGGAAGGCGGAAAAGCTGCTCAATCGTCCAGAGCTCACACAACTCGTCAACGCCCAGGCGGCGGAGCTTGCTGGCGATCCGAAGGCGGCGGAGGAGTTCTTCAAAGGTATGCTGGCGGACAACCGCACTCGGTTTGTCGGCGTGCACGGGCTCATGCGGCAGCGGCTCGCTCAGGGGGAAACGGAAACCGCGCTGAAACTTGCGGAGAAGGCGTTCGCTCTCAAGCCGCGTCACGGGGCGGTCATCGACACGCTCTTCTCTCTGCAGAGCAGTTCTGAGGACTGGGCTGGCGCGCGCAAGACGCTCACCGCGAAGATGAAATCCGGCGGTCTGACCCGCGACGTTGCCCAGCGGCGGGACGCGGTGCTGTCCTACGCGGACGCGGAGGTTGCCCTGACCGAAGGCAAGGACGACCAGGCCCGCACCTCCGCGATCGAGGCAAACCGGCTTGCCCCTGGTCTCGTGCCCGCCGCCGTGCTCGCCTCACAGATGCAGATCAAGGCGAACGCCAAGCGGGCGGCGACGCGGGTGCTGACCAAGGCCTGGGGCATCGCGCCCCACCCGGACCTGGCCGCCGCCTTTGCAGCGTTGGAACCGGAAGAGACCCCGCAGGCCCGGCAGAAGCGGTTCGCGCCCCTCGTGGCCGCGCACCCGGACCACCCGGAGGCCCGCATGCTGCAGGCGGAATTGGCGCTCGCCGCCGAGGATTTCCCTGGTGCACGCAAGGCGCTTGGCGATCTGGCGGAGACCACACCGTCGACCCGCGCGATTGCCATCATGGCGGCGGTCGCCCGGGGCGAGGGGCAGGAAGATTCGGTCGTACGCGGCTGGCTCGCCAAGGCGGTGACCGCCCCCCGTGGCCCGCAATGGACCTGTACGAACTGCAACCATGTCCATGCCTCCTGGAACCCGACCTGCGACAACTGCGGCGCGTTCGACACGCTCGACTGGATCGACCCGCCCGCAGACGCGGAAGCGTCCGCCAATGCAGCCGCGATGCTGCCCCTCCTCGTGGGCCTGGTCGGCGATCAGAACGGCACGGATCCGGTAGCTGACGACAACGACAGGTCCGACGTGGTCGATGTCGAGGCCACCGCTGATGCGGACGAGGCCGAGGCAACCACCGCAGACGCGGAGAGCCCGGCGCAAAAAGACAAGGCCGAACCTGCCTGATACCCCTTGCAACCGGACCTGCGCGTCAGTAAGAGACCCGCACCGCGGACGAAGGCGAGCATGTTGCGAGCCTCCGCCACGGTAGACAACCGCGCTCAGGCCCCCGGGCCCGACGCACCACCAGGCCGCTGTAGCTCAGCTGGTAGAGCACGTCATTCGTAATGATGGGGTCGGGGGTTCGAGTCCCTTCAGCGGCACCACTTCACCGACAGCATGGACCGTTCGACCGGCAGCGAGCCTGCCGGGTGGTCAGGCGTAGTTCTGCACCGGAGTGCCGGCGAGGGCTGCGATGTTGAGCAAACCGCGGGCGGTGATCGAAGGTGTCACGATATGGGCGCGATTGCCCATGCCCATCAGGATCGGGCCGACCTCGAGCCCGCCCGCCTTCATCTTCAACACGTTGCGCACACCGGACGCCGCATCCGCGTTGGCGAAGATGAGCACGTTGGCCTCCCCCTCCAGCCTTGAATTGGGGAAAATCCGGTTGCGCAGTTCCGGATCGAGGGCCGCGTCCGAGTGCATCTCGCCCTCATAGACGAAGGTGCGCGGTGCGCTGTCGAGGATCGCGAGCGCTCCGCGCATCCGCGGGCCGGTACCGTAGTCAAGGTTGCCGAACTGGGAGTGCGAGCAGAGCGCGACCTTCGGTTCGAGCCCGAAGCGGCGCACGTGCCGGGCGGCACCCACGGTAATCTGGGCGATTTCCTCCGCCGTAGGCTCCGGGTGCACATGGGTGTCAGCGACGAACAGCGCGCCGGTCTCCGTGATCATCAGCGACAGGGCGCCGATGGGGTTGAGCCCGTCCGTGGCGAGCAACTGCTCCACATAGTTTAGGTGCCAGAGATACTGGCCGAAGGTACCGCAGATGAGGCTGTCCGCCTCCTCCCGATGGACCATCACCGCGCCGATGGCGGTGGTGTTGGTGCGCATGATCGCCCGGGCGAGATCCGGCGTGACGCCCCGCCGTTCCATGATCCGGTGATAGGTCTCCCAGTACTCCCGGTACCGGGGATCGTATTCCGGGTTCACGATCTCGAAGTCGCCGTCCGAGATCGGGATGCCGTTCTGCTCCGCCCGGCGCAGGATCACCTCGGGACGCCCGATCAGGATCGGCGCATCAACCGTCTCCTCCAGCATCGCATGGGCCGCCCGCAGCACACGCTCGTCCTCGCCCTCGGCAAAGACGATGCGCCGGGCGGAGCTGCGGGAGGCTTCGAACACAGGCTTCATGATGAGCGCGGAGCGGAAGACGGAGCCGTCGAGCTTCTCCTTGTAGGCAACCAGATCATCCAGTGGGCGTTCGGCCACGCCGCTTTCCATCGCGGCCTTGGCCACCGCGCCGGCGACGATTGCCAGCAGGCGGGGATCGAACGGCTTCGGGATCAGGTATTCAGGGCCGAAGGTGAGCTTTTCCCCCTGATAGGCGGCGGCGGCCTCTGCCGAGGAAGAGGCACGGGCAAGCTCCGCAATGCCTTCCACGCAGGCAATCTTCATCGCCTCGTTGATCTCCGTCGCGCCGACATCGAGGGCGCCGCGGAAGATGAACGGAAAACAGAGGACGTTGTTGACCTGGTTGGGGTAGTCGGACCGGCCGGTCGCGATCAGCGCATCGGGCTTCACCGCCCGCGCGGCCTCCGGATCGATCTCCGGGTTGGGGTTGGCGAGCGCAAAGATGATCGGCGTGTCCATCATCTTTGCCACCATCTCGGGCTTCAGCACATTGGGGCCCGAAAGGCCGAGGAACAGGTCCGCCCCCTCGATCACATCGGCGAGGCCGCGAGGTCCACCCGGTTGCGCAAAGCTTGCCTTCTGGGGCGTCATGTCCTCTTCCCGCCCCTCGTGGACAAGGCCTGCAAGATCGACGAGGAAGATGTTCTCCTTCCGCGCGCCGAGCGAAACGAGCATGTTGAGGCACGCGATGCCCGCCGCCCCGCCGCCGGTCGACACGATCTTGATGTCGGCAATGTCCTTCTTGGCGAGGAGGAGCGCGTTGCGCGCCGCCGCCCCGACCACGATGGCCGTCCCGTGCTGATCGTCGTGGAAGACGGGGATGTTCATCCGTTCCCGGCACAGATCCTCGACGATGAAACAGTCCGGAGCCTTGATGTCCTCAAGGTTGATGGCGCCAAACGTCGGTTCCAGCGCGGTCACGATATCTGCGATCCGCTCCGGGTCGCTTTCATTCAACTCGATGTCGAAACAGTCGATATTGGCGAATTTCTTGAAGAGGACCGCCTTGCCCTCCATGATCGGCTTTGAGGCGAGACCGCCGATATTGCCAAGGCCCAGCGCGGCGGACCCGTTGGAGACAACCGCGACGAGGTTGCCCCGGGCCGTGTAATCCGCGGCCTTCGACGGGTCGGCCTTGATCTCCAGACACGCCTCCGCCACGCCGGGAGAGTAGGCGCGGGCAAGGTCGATCTGGTTGGCGAGCGGCTTGGTCGCCCGCACTTCCAGCTTCCCGGGGCTCGGATGGGCGTGGTAGTGAAGCGCGGCCTGGCGTGCCGCCTCTTTCTGCTGATCGCTCATCCCGTGCCCCTGCTGCCCTGACCATTTCTCTTGCCGGCAGAACCGTGCGCCGGACCTCCGCGTTGTTCCATGCCGCTTATCCCGGGTCAATCGCGTTGGGCTGTGCGCACGACACCGTCAGGGCGCTGTGAACGCAGCTTGAAACGCGGTTTGACAGCCCCATTTTGCGATGCACACAATCAGTCACGGAGGATGACCATGCTGCTGAGGTCACTTGAACGATTCTTCAATCACGAGGCCTCCGGCGGAATCCTTCTCATGGTCTCCGCAATCGCGGCGCTTCTGATCTACAACTCGCCGCTCGCATCGACCTATGACAGCATCCTGAACGCCTATCTGTCCGTTACCATTAACGGGGAGGGACTGTCCAAGCCCTTGATCCTGTGGATCAATGACGGGCTCATGGCGATCTTCTTCTTCCTCATCGGCCTCGAGCTGAAACGGGAGATGGTGGAAGGAAAGCTGAAGAACCCGCGCGACGTGATCCTGCCTGGCATCGCAGCCGTCGGGGGGATGCTGCTGCCCGCGGTCATCTATGCGGGCATCAACTGGGGGGATCCGGTGGCCATTAGCGGCTGGGCGATCCCGGCAGCGACGGACATCGCCTTCGCCCTCGGCGTGCTGGCCCTGCTGGGCAACCGGGTGCCTGTAGCGCTCAAGGTCTTCCTGCTGACGCTCGCGATCCTCGACGATATGGGAGCGATCCTGATCATCGCGCTTTTCTACACCGCCGAGTTGAAGGTCGAATACCTTATCATGTCGCTGGTGCCGCTTGCGGGTCTCCTCTGGCTCAACCTGCGGGGAACGCACCGGATCGCCCCGGCGCTGATGCTGGGTGTCGTGCTCTGGGTGCTGGTGCTTAAATCCGGTGTGCACGCAACGCTCGCAGGCGTCGTGCTGGCCTTCCTGATCCCGATCAAGGACCGGTTCGGCAAGTCACCGCTGCATTCGCTGGAGCATGGGCTGACGCCTTACGTGCTCTACGGCATCGTTCCGATCTTCGCCTTTGCCAACGCGGGCGTGCCGCTCGCGGGCATGAGCTTTGCGGACCTGCTGGCCCCGGTGCCGCTTGGTATCGCCGCGGGTCTTGTGGTGGGCAAGCAGATTGGCGTGTTCGGCTTCACCTGGCTGACGGTCAAGGCGGGGTTGGCGCGTCTGCCCCACGGCGTGACCTGGGTCCATGTCTATGGCCTCGCCTGTCTTGCCGGGATCGGTTTTACCATGTCCCTCTTTATCGGCGGGCTGAGTTTCTCAGATCCCGAGCTCATGAACGGCGTCCGCCTCGGCGTGCTGTCAGGCTCTGCGGTGTCCGCAATCGTCGGCTTCGCGCTGCTCTATTTCACGAGCGCGGATCCGGTCGAGGAAGGGCGCGCCCAGCCCGCCGAATAGATCTGGAGGAGGGCCAGCGCCGCTCACCCAAGGGCGGCGCGAAAGAACCCCATGAGGCGGGAGAAGAGGACATTTTCCCCCTCCGGGGTGAACGCATGGTCCTCCCCCGGCATCACCAGAACTTCGGGCGTCCGCCCAGCATCCTCCAGCCTCGCCTTGAGCCGCAGGGTCTTGCCCGGATCCCAGATGCTATCCGCATCGCCCACGCTCATGAAGGCGGGCCCGGGATAGCGTTCGACCGCGATTTCCGTGCCCGGCCCGATCCGCGCGCTCGTCCCCTGCCAGGTCCATGCGGCTCCCTCAACGGGTGCACGCACACGGACATCACCCTCGGGCAGCCAGCTCGCCGGATCAAAGGCCCCGTTCACGATGTCTGACGGTGCGTGTGCGGCCAGCGCATCGGGAAGCGGAGCACCCGCCTCCGCAAGGAGCGATGCCAGCAAGAGCGCTTGCTCGCCGCCGCGGGACACACCCCAGAGACCGACCTTGCCACCGGTCTCCGGCACGGCGCGAAACGCCTCCATCGCCTCCGCCGTCCGTTCGAGCGGCACGTCCCGGATCTCCCCGGCCATCCATACCGACCCGGTGAGGGACCATGGAAAGGGAAAGGCGAGGAAGCCGTGCGCCGCAAACAGCAGCGCGTTCCGCGGCCCCCAACCCGACCATCCCCCTTCTGAGCCATGGAGGAGCATCACCGCGGGAAACGGACCCTCCCCGGCGGGCACATAGACGGTGCCGAAGGTGCTGAGCCGCCGCTGCGTGATCAGAAGATCGGTCATCTGAAGCTCCTCACCGGGCAGGCCCGGGTGTGCACACCTACTCCGCCGCTGCCCGCGATCCGTGGATCAGGTCGAGGATGTTGCGGGCCGCCTCCGGGATGTTGGTGCCGGGGCCGAAGATCGCCTTGACCCCGTTGTCATAGAGGTACTGGTAGTCCTGCTGCGGTATTACACCGCCGCAGACCACCAGGATCTCTCCCGCCCCCTGAGCACGCAACGCCTCGACAAGCTTTGGCGCGAGCGTCTTGTGCCCCGCGGCCTGGGACGAGATGCCGATGACGTGGACGTCATTGTCTACCGCGTCCTGCGCCGCCTCCTCGGGTGTCTGGAACAGCGGGCCAACATCCACGTCGAAGCCGATATCGGCGAAGGCTGTCGCGATCACCTTGGCGCCACGGTCGTGACCGTCCTGACCCATCTTGACCACGAGCATCCGGGGGCGACGCCCCTCTGTCTTCGCGAATGCGTCCACGTCGCGCTGGATCTGTGCGAAACCCTCATCGCCCTCGTAGGCAGCGCCATAGACGCCCGCGAGGGTCTTCACCTCGGCCCGATGCCGCCCGAATGCCTTTTCCATCGCGTCCGAAATCTCCCCTACGCTGGCGCGGGCCCGCGCCGCCTCTACCGCGAGCGCAAGCAGGTTGCCCTCTCCGGACCGCGCACCACTCTCAAGGGCCGCGAGCGCCGCATCGCAGGCAGCCCTGTCCCGGGTGGCGCGGATCTGCTCAAGCCGCGCGATCTGGGAGGCGCGCACCTCCATGTTGTCCACGTCCCGCACGTCGATCTGGTCAGCCTCGACGGGCTTGTACTTGTTGACCCCGACGATCACCTCCTCGCCCCGGTCGACGGCGGCCTGACGCCGTGCGGCGGCCTCTTCGATCCGCAGTTTTGGCATGCCGGAGGCGACGGCCTTGGTCATGCCGCCCATCTCCTCAACCTCCTGGATCAGCTTCCAGGCCTCTTCGGCGAGCTGATGGGTCAGGCTTTCCACGTAGTAGGAGCCCGCGAGCGGATCGATCACGTTGGTGACCCCCGTCTCCTCCTGCAGGATGAGTTGGGTGTTGCGTGCGATCCGGGCGGAGAATTCCGTGGGCAGGGCGATCGCCTCATCGAACGAGTTGGTGTGCAGCGACTGGGTCCCGCCCAGCGCTGCGGACATCGCCTCGTAGGCCGTCCGCACGATGTTGTTGTAGGGGTCCTGCTCCTGGAGGCTGACGCCGGAGGTCTGGCAGTGGGTGCGCAGCATCAGCGAGGAGGGCTTCTGCGCGCCGAACTCGGTCATGATCCGGTGCCAGAGGAGCCGCGCGGCGCGCAGCTTCGCCGCCTCCATGAAGAAATTCATCCCGATGGCAAAGAAGAAGCTCAGCCGCCCGGCAAACGCATCCACGTCGAGCCCGCTTTCGATCGCCGCCCGCACATACTCCTTACCGTCCGCGAGTGTGAAGGCGAGCTCCTGCACCAGCGTCGCTCCGGCCTCCTGCATGTGATAGCCGGAGATGGAGATCGAGTTGAACCGCGGCATCTCCGCCGCCGTGTAGGCGATGATGTCGGAGATGATCCGCATCGATGGCTCCGGCGGGTAGATGTAGGTGTTGCGGACCATGAACTCCTTGAGGATGTCATTCTGGATGGTCCCGGTGAGCTTCGCCCGGTCCACACCCTGCTCCTCGCCCGCCACGATGAAGTTTGCGAGGATCGGGATCACCGCGCCGTTCATGGTCATGGAAACGGACATGGTGTCGAGCGGGATACCGTCGAAGAGGATCTTCATGTCCTCCACGCTGTCAATTGCCACACCGGCCTTGCCCACATCGCCTTCCACCCGGGGGTGGTCGCTGTCATAGCCCCGGTGGGTGGCCAGGTCGAACGCGACGGAGACGCCCTTCTGCCCCGCCGCGAGGTTGCGGCGGTAGAACGCGTTCGACTCCTCCGCGGTCGAGAACCCCGCATACTGCCGGATGGTCCAGGGTCGCCCCGCATACATCGTCGCCCGCGGCCCGCGGGTGAACGGCTCAAGCCCCGGCAGCCCACCCATGTGGGGCAGCGTCGCCGTGTCCGCTTCGGTGTAGAGCGGTTTGACCGCGATACCCTCCGGCGTCTCCCAGGTCAGCTCATCGAGTCTCTTTCCGCGCAACTCCTTGTGCGCAAGCTCCATCCACGCGTCCATCTTGTCGGTCATCGGCTCCCTCCTCAGGGCATCGGTGTGCCAAGGGACGCTTCAAGAAGCGCGTACCACTCGGCCCCGGTCAGTTTAACGTCATAGGCCGCCGCTGCGGCCCGGATGCGGGCGGGGGTCTGGGATCCGAGGATCGGCACGATCCCCGCCGGGTGGGCCAGCAGCCAGGCGAGGGCCACAGCATCCACCGAAGTCTCCTGCGCCTCGGCAAGCGTCGTGAGCGCCTTGGCAACCCGGATCGATTGCGCATCCTCGGGGTTGAACAGCCGTCCACCCCCGAGCGGTGACCAGGCCATCGGCATCGCCTCCATCTCCTGCGCGAGGTCGAGAACCCCATCCTGGAACGCGGAGGGCTCCAGCAGCGAGATCTCCGGCTGGCAGGCCACCAGCGGCACATCCAGCATCGCCTGCAGGGCACGGGTCTGCCCGGGCGTGTAGTTTGACACGCCCACGCTGTGCACCTTCCCGTCCGCCAGCAGCCGGGACAGGGCGGCCGCAACCTCCTGCGGGGAGGCAAGCAGGTCCGGCCGGTGCACGAGATAGATGTCGACCGCCTCGACCCCCAACCGGCTGAGCGACGCCTCGCAGGCCGAAACAAGGTAGTCTCCGCGGCTGTTGTAGGGTCCGGGGATCTGCACCCCGCCCTTGGTCACCAGCACGACCTCCTCGCGCAGACCGGGGCTTTCCGCCAGCAGCGCGCCGAGCCGCAACTCCGCATCCCCGAAGCCCTCGGCCCCGAAACCGTAAATGTCCGCCGTATCGAGCAGGTTCGCGCCGATGGACAGGGCCGCCTCGACCTTCTCCCGCGCCTCCGGCACCGTGGAGCCGGCAAAGCGCCAGCATCCATAGGCGAGCCGCCCGATGGTCCGCCCGGCGACGCTCCGTTCCCTTGCGATCTTCAACATGTCCGTCATGATACCCCCGACAAAACCGCCGCAGCCCCCTCGCAGCAGCGAAAATCCCACTTATCTCCTGTGCAAAGAGGACCAGACATGACCCGATCCATTCTGAGCGCAGCATCCCTGTTCGCCGCCGCCCTGGCGGCCGGTCCCGGTGTGGCGGACACGCCGCTCGACCCATACCTGTGGGTCGCCCGCCCGGTCATCGTCTTCGCCGACAGCGACCGGGATCCCCGGCTTGCCACCCAGCTCGAAGAGTTTGCCCGGGCGGAGCGTGAGCTGGAGGATCGCGATGTGGTTGTCATCATCGACACCGATCCAGAAAGCGCCCTGCGGACCGAGCTGCGCCCGCGCGATTTCATGTTCGTCCTCGTTGGCAAGGACGGGGAGGTCAAGTACCGAAAGCCACGCCCCGTGCCCGTGCGCGAGCTGAGCCGGGTTATCGACAAGATGCCCATGCGCCAACAGGAGATGCGCTCCGGGTCCTGAGCGTCGACTTGCAAATCCACCCGGTCCTGCGTTTCGCAACGCGAACCGCCGCACGACAGCCGGTATGACCGGGTCACAAGGTGCCGACCTTCTGTTTCCTGACCCGACAGGTGCCGGTCTGCCCCAGTGACCGCCGCGAGCCGGTCGAAGGCCTCCGACAAATCGTCGAACGCGACGCCAGAGAACCACTCCGCCTCGGTCATCATTGCCAAATGGCTTTCGAGCATCGTGCTGCGCCGGTCCCGGTCATCGACCGCATGTCTGTTGAACCGCGGGTCCGGGCTCAGCATCGCACCGATCACGGTCCGGTTGGACCAGCATATCACAGGTTCGGTCGCTTCAGCGGATTTGCAGGAAAACTTCGTCACCATGGGCCGGAAAACGGTCTTGCGCTTCTCGTGGAGAACGAACGGCACACAGGGCCTCTCGGTCTCCTGCGCGAAACGCTGCACTCCCCGATCAAGCGCCGCTGAACGGTCGCCGTTCGGCGGCGCATCCATGACGGTTCGGATCTCTGCCCGCAGCGACTTTTTCATATCGCGCCACCTTTCCCGTCTCAGGCACCGATCCCGCATCCGCTGAGCGGAGCACGCGACGAACTGCCCGACCGCCAGAGGCGGTTCGGCGTCGCATGCCAGCACGATCCACAGGTCCCGCCAGCGCTGCGGATACAGGTGCCGGCTCTGGCCGAGCGCCGGCGCCGCGCGCGGAGATGCCCATCCGGCAATGGACCGGACCGACCAGCGCCAGCCCTGCCGGGGGGCGGCGGACGAGGGTGGGTGGGCGGGACGTCCGCCGCCCCCCGGCAGGGCGAGAACCCAGATCACTCGAACTCCATGATCACATCGTCCACGGCCAGGCTGTCGCCCGGCCCCGCATTGACCTTGGACACCACCGCACGCTTCTCTGCGCGCAAGACGTTCTCCATCTTCATCGCCTCAACAGTGCAGAGCGCCTGGCCTTCCTCGACCTCCTCGCCCGCCTCGACGGCGACGGAGACGATAAGTCCTGGCATCGGGCAGAGCAGCAGCTTGGACGTGTCCGGCGGCAGCTTCTCAGGCATCAGCGCTGCCAGTTCCGCGGCCCGTTGCGTCAGCACCTGAACCCGGCGCGCGCCGCCCCGGTGCCGCAGCACGTAGCCGTGGGTCGCCGGTGTCATCTTGACCGCCATTTGCGTTCCATCGACCCCGGCGAGACACAAAGGATCACCAGGCGACCAGCTCTCCAGATCGATGGCGAAACCCTGCCCGTCCACGGTCACGGTGAAAAGCCAGTCCGCCTTGTCCAGCACCGACACGATGAGGGACTGCGCGCCGATCCGCACCACCCAGTCGCCGGTCACGTCCCGTGCCCGGTTCGGCATCACGCCGCTGATCTGTGCCGCGCGCCGGGCCTCGACCGTGTGGCAGGTTGCTGCGATTGCCGCCAGCCGAACCTCCACATCCGTATCGAGCGTCGCGCCCTCGAACCCCTCCGGATACTCCTCCGCGATGAAGGCCGTTGTGATGTTGCCGGACACGAAGCGCGGATGATCCATCACCGCGGACAGGAACGGAAGGTTGTGCCCGATCCCCTCCACCTCGAACACGTCGAGTGCGGTGCGCATCTCCGCGATCGCCTGACCCCGATCCTCGCCCCAGGTGCAGAGCTTCGCGATCATCGGATCGTAGTACATCGAGATCTCGCCGCCCTCATAGACACCGGTATCGTTGCGCACCCGCTGCGCCCGCTCCACGGGCGGGCGGTAACGCGTGAGCCGCCCGATGGAGGGCAGGAAGTTGCGGAACGGATCCTCCGCGTAGAGCCGGCTCTCCATCGCCCAGCCCTTCAGCACCACGTCGTCCTGATCCATCGAGAGCGTCTCCCCAGCCGCGACACGGATCATCTGCTCGACAAGGTCGACGCCGGTGATGAGCTCCGTCACCGGATGTTCCACCTGCAGGCGCGTGTTCATCTCCAGGAAGTAGAAGTTGCGGTTTCCGTCGACGATGAACTCCACCGTCCCGGCGGAGCAATAGTCCACCGCTTTAGCCAGCGCGACCGCCTGCTCACCCATTGCCTTGCGCGTCGCCTCGTCGAGGAACGGCGAGGGCGCCTCCTCGATCACCTTCTGGTTCCGCCGCTGGATCGAGCACTCCCGCTCACCGAGGTAGATGCAGTTCCCATGCTGGTCACCGAGCACCTGGATCTCGATGTGCCGGGGCTGGGTGACGAACTTTTCGATGAAGATCCGGTCGTCGCCAAAGCTCGACGCGGCCTCGGACTTGGAAAGCTGGAACCCCTCGCGCGCCTCCTCGTCTGTGTAGGCGATCCGCATCCCCTTGCCGCCACCACCGGCGGAGGCCTTGATCATCACCGGATAGCCGATCTCGTTCGAAATCTTCACCGCCTCCTCATCATCGGCGATCAGGCCCATGTAGCCCGGCACCGTGGAGACCCCCGCCTCGGCGGCGAGTTTCTTGGAGGTGATCTTGTCGCCCATCGCCTCGATCGCGCCCGGTGGCGGACCGATGAAGGCGACGCCCTCCTTGGCGAGCGCCTCCGCGAACTCTGCCCGTTCGCTCAGAAAGCCGTAGCCCGGATGCACAGCCTCCGCGCCGGTCGCCCGGATCGCCTCCAGGATCTTGTCGATCACGATGTAGGATTGGTTGGCGGGCGGCGGGCCGATATGCACCGCCTCGTCAGCCATCTGGACGTGCAGTGCATCCCGGTCCGCGTCCGAATAGACGGCGACGGTCGCGATACCCATCTTGCGGGCGGTCTTGATGACACGGCAGGCGATCTCGCCCCGGTTGGCGATCAGGATTTTGTTGAACATGGGTCCTCGGTCGGGTGCAGGTGCGGCCTTCGGGCCGTCTGGTTGACATCAATCATCGAACACCCCCGGAAAGGAGGTGCGCGCGACATCCACGTCGATGCGCAGCAGCGCGTCGTAGCTTGCAGGGTCGAAAGGGTCTTCGGCGGGGACGACCTCGCGGCCGAAAAGCCAGTTGAGCCGCCCCGCATCGAGATTGCCGCGTTCGAACGGCGCATCCCCGAAACACGCCCACAGCGCCAGCATGAAGCCTTCGTCGGCGTCCCGGTCCGGTTTGCGCCGGTCGCGATAGCGTTCGCGGGCCTTCAACGGTGTCGCGCCCTCCTTGGATGGGCGGCGGATCGTGAACTGGAAATCGGTCCCGGGCAATCTGCCCGGGAACCCCTTGTGCTTCATCATGTGAGGATCCCCATTCCGGCGGGGATGCCATGGACGTTCGTGCGGCCCCTCACCGCCCCCCAGCGGGAGAGCGCCGCACGTATCGTCCCATCAGCCGTCCAGGTCGAGCTGGCTCTGATCCGTTGCCGCCCCCGTGAGGGCCCCCAAAGCCCCTCCGACAACTGCCGCTCCGACCACTGTCCCCCCAGACAGGACCGCTGCCCCCGTTCCGACGGCGATCCCCAGCGCTCCCCCCTCGAGCGCACGGGTCCGTCGGTCTGCCGCGCAGGCTGAGACAAGGATGAGGCAGAGAATGATCGTTCCCCCGGTGATCGTGCGCTCTGCCATGTTTCCGTCTCCGTCGCTGCTTGACTGGACACAGTTATAGCGCCGGTTTCTTCACTCGGGCGTAACATGGAGGTGACGGAAAATGTCAATGGTTCGGCGGATTTACGCCACTTTTCCGGGGCGGGTCGCGAACATGTCCAAATTCTCGGCATCATTCCGCTGACCTCCCCAGACCGGCTCTTTGCGCTGTAACAGTCCAGCGCGCGATGCGGGCTGAATCCGCCAGAAGTGCGCCCAGCGTCTCACCGAGTCGCGCGGTTGGGCGACCTCCGCTCAGGTCCGCGCCTGCCCGCACGTGGACACGCAACACCTCCGTGGAGACGGAGACGACCGGTGTGAGACCCCGGACCCGCTGCAGCGCCCGCCAGACGTCCTGCCGCACCTGATGGGCGAGCCGCAGGCGAAACGCATCCGCCCGCGCCGGTGCAGCCGCAAGCATCCATTCCGCCTCCGCCACCACGTCGAAGCGCATCCCCGCCCGTCTTCCGAGCGTCAGCGTGTCGCCCTCCCGGACCGTATGCCAGCGGGCCGTCACGGCCACAGGATCCAGACGAAGATACCCAGAAGCATCGCGTAGGCGACAATCATGATCAGCGCCGCGATCATGGTGAAGCCACCCGCACTGGGCACTTCCCGGCAATCCATCGGACCGGACATGCCCATGGCGATGCGCATGCGGGCCTGCTGACGAAGCCCGGTGGGCACGCCGTAGGCGAGGAGGCAGGCAATGGCCGCAAGCGCGTAAAGCACGATGCAGGCGATCAGCATCCATTGCAGTCCCACTGCCCCTTGGTCCAACACGAAATCCGCATTAGCGAGCGACAGGAAGAGCCCACCGCTCGCTCCGGCCCCGACAAAGGTGCAGCGATCCTGCTCCGACTTCAGATACTCGATGAGGTCCGTCGACGGCTCGATGGAGGGCAGGCGTTCCGCCAGCTCCTTCTCGAAGGCCGCCTTGGTGGACTGGTCTTCGCTCATCTACTTTCCTCCGGTCTGCGGGCCACCATGTCGATCTCCACCAGCGCCCCCACGGCGAGGGCTGTCACGCCGATGGTCGTGCGCGCAGGGCGGCGATCCTCGGGGAAGAAGCTGGCGTAGGTTTCGTTGAACGCCGCGTAGTCCCGCTCAAACTCCGTCAGGTAGCAGCGGCACTGAAGCACATGTTCGAGGCCGAGACCGACCCCTTCAAGAACCAGCCTGAGGTTCTCCATCACCCGCACCGTCTGCGTCGCAATCCCCTCCGGCAAGGGCGCGTCGGGAGCATCTGGATCCGTCGGCATCTGCCCGGTGAGCATCACCCACCCATCCGCCTCCACCGCATGGGAGAACGGCGCAACGGGACGCGGCGCATTCGGGAGGAGGTGGAACGATGTCATGTCCAGATCACCGAAAACAGCAGCATTAGTGCCGCTAACGATCCCGGAAAAAACAGCCAGCCTTGGAATTTGAAACCACTCTTTTGGATCGATTGCAGAGGTTTGTCAGAACGAAAAAACGGATGGAATACGGGCGCTACCACGTCTGAATAAGATACCGCTCTGTCTTCGGCGAACACTTTCCGGCGAACAACCCAAAGCCTCAGAAACATAAGAAAACCAGCAGCCAGGAGTGATGCCAGCGAGAGCCCCGTCACAACAACCGTCGAAAAAATTCTAACAGACGCTGACTGAAGAGACGACAGAGACCTGAGTTGCGATATCAGAGTTGCCAGCGGCACCGCACATGCCAACAAATTCAATTCCCAATACTTAATCATTAGCTCACCGGCTAGGATATTGGCGTTATTCTCTTCTCTGTGATCCACTGAGGTGACTCACAAAGGAATATTGTCGTGTTTCTTCCAGGGCATTTTTTGTTGCTTCTTGCGCAGGGTGGCGAAGGCGCGGGTCACCCGGCGGCGGGTGGAGTGGGGCATGATGACCTCGTCGATGAAGCCCTTCTCCGCGGCCACGAACGGGTTGGCGAAGCGGTCCTCGTAGTTGGCCGTGCGCGCGGCGATCTTGTCCGAGTCACCAAGCTCGGAGCGGTAGAGGATCTCGACCGCACCTTTCGCGCCCATCACCGCGATCTCTGCCGTGGGCCAGGCATAGTTCACGTCCGCCTTGATGTGCTTTGAGGCCATCACGTCGTAGGCGCCGCCATAGGCCTTGCGGGTGATCACTGTGACCTTTGGCACCGTCGCCTCGCCGTAAGCAAAGAGCAGCTTAGCACCATGCTTGATGACCCCATTATACTCCTGCCCGGTTCCGGGGAGGAAACCCGGCACATCCACGAGGGTCAGGATCGGGATCTCGAAGCAGTCGCAGAACCGGACGAAACGGGCAGCCTTCCGGCTCGAGTTGATGTCGAGACAGCCCGCGAGCACCATGGGCTGGTTGGCAACGACGCCGATCGTCTGACCCTCGAGCCGGATAAAGCCGGTCAGAATGTTCTTCGCGAAGTCCGCCTGGATCTCGTAGAAATCCCCCTCGTCCGCGACCTTCAGGATCAGCTCCTTCATGTCGTAGGGGGTGTTGGGGTTGTCCGGGATCAGCGTGTCGAGGGAGTTCTCCACCCTGTCATGCTGGTCGAAGCTGGGCCGGACCGGCGGCTTCTCCCGGTTGGAGAGCGGCAGGAAATCAACGAGGCGGCGAACCTCCTCCAGCGCCTCCACATCATTCTCGAACGCGCCATCGGCGACGGAGGATTTGGCGGTGTGGGTCTTCGCCCCGCCGAGCTCCTCGGCCGTGACGGTCTCATTGGTCACGGTCTTCACCACGTCCGGACCGGTGACGAACATGTAGGAGCTGTCGCGGACCATGAAGATGAAATCGGTCATCGCGGGGGAGTAGACAGCGCCGCCCGCGCAGGGGCCCATGATGACGGAGATCTGCGGGATCACGCCGGAGGCTTCGATGTTGCGCTGAAACACCTCAGCATAGCCCGCGAGGGAGGCAACCCCCTCCTGGATCCGTGCACCGCCGGAATCGTTCAGCCCGATGACCGGCGCGCCGTTCTGCACCGCCATATCCATGATCTTGCAGATCTTCTGCGCGTGGGTTTCGCTGAGCGATCCGCCGAACACCGTGAAATCCTGGGAGAAGACGTAGACCTGCCGTCCGTTGATCGTGCCCCAGCCGGTGACAACTCCGTCCCCGGGGATCTGCGTCTCCGCCATGCCGAAATCCACGGCCCGGTGGGCGACGAACATGTCGTACTCCTCGAACGACCCTTCATCCAGCAGGAGGTCGATCCGCTCCCGCGCGGTCAGCTTGCCCTTCGCGTGCTGCGCGTCGATGCGGCGCTGACCGCCGCCGAGCCGGGCCTGGGCGCGGCGGGTTTCGAGCTCTGCGAGGATGTCCTTCATGGATGTCTCCCTGTCCGTCGTTGCGGCGCACCATAGGGAAACGGCTGTCGGGGTCAAAGGAGGAAGTGGCAAATTTGCCAATCTATTTGCAAAGCTATCGACGATTTTGCAAATTTGCGAACATTGGTTCAATGACGGGAATCGACACGGATGGAAAAGCTCTACGCGGGGACGCAGTTGCGGGAGGTTCGGGCGCGCGCGGGGCTCAGCCAGCGTGACTTCGCCGGCCGGCTGGGTGTGTCAGTGTCCTATCTGAACCAGATGGAGAACAATAACCGCCCCGTCTCCGCGACGGTCGTGCTCGCCCTCGCGCGGGAGTTCGACTATGACGTCACGCAGCTTTCCGCCGGGGAGGCCGCCCGGCTGATCGCCGATCTGCGGGAGGCGCTCGCGGATCCGGTCTTTGCCGAGGCGGGCGTGCCCCCGGCGGACCTGTCGCTCATGGCATCCAACGCGCCGACGCTCGCCCGGGCGTTCCTGACGCTGCACCGGGCACACCGGCAGAACCACGAACGCCTCGCGACCCTCGACGCGCAGCTCACGCAGGAAGGGACGGGGCTCGCCCCGCTGCCGTGGGAGGAGGTGCGGGACTTTTTCCATTATTGCGACAACTATATCGATCCCGTAGATCGCGCGGCGGAGCGCATCGGCGCGGGACTGTCCGGTGAGCCCGCGGCTGCAATGGCGCGCTGGCTCGATGCGCAGCATGGTGTCTCCGTCCGGGTTGCCCCGGACGTTCCCTTGCGCCGCTACGATCCGGCAGACCGGTGCCTCTGGATCTCCGCGCAGGCGAGCCCGGGCAGCCGTGCGTTCCAGATTGCACACCAGATCGCGCTCATCGCCCATCCCGATCTTCTTGAGGCCACTCTGGACCTGGCCCGGTTCGCGTCGCCGGAGGCGCGGGAGATCGCGAAGATCGGCCTAGCGAACTATTTCGCCGGCGCGGTCCTGCTCCCCTACGGCCGGTTCGCGGAAGCCGCGCGGGAGGAGCGCCACGACCTTGAGCGGCTGGCGGACAGGTTCCACGCCTCCCTCGAACAGGTGGCGCACAGGCTGTCGACCCTGCAGCGTCCGGGCGCGAAGGGGGTGCCGTTCTTCTTCGTTCGCGTCGATCAGGCCGGAACGATCACCAAGCGGCACTCGGCAACCCGATTGCAGTTCGCCCGGTTCGGTGGCGCCTGTCCGCTTTGGAACGTGCACCGGGCGTTCGAAACGCCGGGACGGTTCCTGCGTCAGTTGGCGGAGACGCCGGATGGCGCGCGCTACCTCTGTCTGGCCCGCGACGTGTCAAAGCCCGCCGGGCGGTTCGGCGCCCCGGTCCGTCGCTTCGCCATCGGTCTGGGGTGCGAGATCGCCCACGCGCCGCACCTGGTCTACGCGGACGGGCTCGACCTGAAGCGGGAGGCGGCGTTCGAGCCCATTGGCGTCTCCTGCAGGATCTGCGAACGGCGCGGCTGCCACCAGCGTTCCGTCCCGCCGCTCGAACACAGTCTGCGGGTCAATGAGAATGAGCGCGACGTGCTTCCCTATCGGATTGCGTAACAAGCACCAATCGGGCGGCGTTAATGAGATGACAGTCGGGCTGGCTCGAAGGAGGGCGCGGCGTCCGCCAACCAATCCCACGTCGACGCGGCACAGGTTGAGGTGTGGTGTCGACCCCACCGCATGCCGATGAGGCGGAATGGGCGAACCAAGCAGGCTCTGCAAGAGACGTCCGCCTAAATCGCGCCCGGTCACCCAAATGACGGGCTCCGCCCTACCACGCACGACCCGAAAAGGTCACAAGGGCGACGAGAGTAGGAAAGCTCACCTCAACGGGCCAGCAACGGTCTGGCTTCACCAGTTGGGTTTGCGCTTAGGCAGAGACGATCGTCAACGGCAGGTCGGGGCTGACGGACAGGATCCACTCCGCACGCTCCCGGCCACCGACAGAAGGCACCGGAATAATGTCCTAGAAGCGGCCACGCCACGCCAAAGTACTGGGTCTCGACGCCGATCCACATCGGCACCGACCGCGTCGGTGCAGTCTACGGAAAATGACCCCTGACGTTCATCGAAGCGCATCTAATCACGAAGATTGCGACAGCCCTGTCCTACACAGCCGACCTTCCCCACCTTCGGTGCCGCTGCGGGCGGGCAAGGTCGCGCGGACGCGGCATCTGCCTCGAAACCTGCAGCGGGCACCTCCATCGCCCAGTCACGCGAGAGACGCCTGTCGCGTCGGCATCCCCGCTAGACATTCGTCTGAAACCGCGCGCTTCGCGCTTTCCATCGCCGGAGCCGCTTGTTACGCACGTGAAACGCCCAGCAAGGAGACCGCCATGGAACTGACCGGATCCCGAACGATTGCAGCCGACCGTGCGACGGTCTGGGCAGCCCTGAACGATCCGGAGGTGCTCAAGGCCTGCATCCCCGGCGCACAGGAACTCACCGGTTCCCCGGAGGAAGGGTTCGAGGCCGTGGTCGTGCAGAAGGTCGGCCCGGTCAAGGCGACCTTCAAGGGTGCGGTCGCGCTCGAAAACGTCGTCGAGGGTGAGAGCTACACCATCACCGGTGAGGGCAAGGGCGGTGCCGCGGGCTTCGCCAAGGGCGCGGCGGACGTCAAGCTGACGGAGGTAGATGGCGGCACGGAACTTGCCTACGAGGTCGATGCAAAGGTGGGCGGAAAGCTCGCCCAGCTCGGCTCCCGCCTCATTGACGGCTTCGCCAAAAAGATGGCCGACCAGTTCTTCGAACGCTTCCAGAACGCGATCGAGGGCCCCGCCGAGGACGAGGACGAGCCGGACGCGGACACTCCCGAAACCGAGAAAAAGGGATGGTGGAGCCGCCTCCGCGGCGCTTGATGACCCGCAGCGATCCGCAGCGCTCCACCCGCGCCGCGATCCCACCAACCACACCGGGAAGACATCCATGATCACCGCCGACTGGGCCCGCATGATGGCCCGCTATACCCAGTGGCAGAACGGTGCGATCTTCGGCGCTGCAAACGTCCTCGCGGACGCGGACCGGCAGATGGATCGGGGCGCTTTCTTCGGATCCATCGAAGCAACCCTCAACCATCTGCTGTGGGGCGACCGCATCTGGATGAGCCGCTTTACCGGAACCGGGTCGCCCAAACAGGCCAGCATCACGGATTCGGTCCGGGAAGAGCCCGACTGGCCCGCTCTGCTCTTCGCACGGGCGCGGTTCGACACTGAGATCCTGGGCTGGGCTGAGGGGCTCGATGACGCAACTCTACGAGGCGATCTTACATGGTACTCGGGTGCCGCCGGGCGGGAAGTGACCCGCCCCCTCGCGCTGTGCGTCACGCACTTCTTCAACCACGGCACCCACCACCGGGGCCAGGTGCACGGAATGCTGACCGCCGCAGGCGCGCGGACCGAGGATACGGACCTGTTTCTGATGCCGACGCTCTGAAATCCATTTGCGCACTGGCGCAGTCCGCGGCCTGGCGCTAACGACACAGCATGACCGACAGCATTGCGACACCGCCCCCGGAGGGATTGCGGGACCACGTGACCCGCACGCTCAGGCTCGCCTGGCCGCTCATCCTGTCGCGCATCGGGATCACCCTGATGGCGACCGTGGATGTGCTGGTTCTGGGCCGCGCTGGCGCGGATGAGCTGTCCCGCTACGTGCTGGGGTTCACGCTCTACGACACTCTCGCCGCGGTGCTTGCCGGGTTCGTCCTCGGCGTCGCGGTTCTGACGGCGCGGGAGACGGGGGCGGAGCGGCCGCGCGTGGCCGCCACCATCTGGCACCGCGGGGCACTCACGGGCCTCGCACTTGCGGTCGCCATCGCCGCCGGTCTGCAGTTCGCAGAACCGCTCCTGCTTCTCACCGGCCAGACGGCGGAGATGGCAGCATCCTCCGCTAGCGTCACACGCATCGTCGTGCTGGCCCTGCCAGCGGTCGCGCTCTTCATGGCGACCACCACGTTCCTGGAGGCGCTGCACCGGCCCAAGATCGGTCTCGTCGCTGTCGCGATCGCAAACGTGAACAACCTCTGGCTCAACATTGTGCTGGTCTTTGGTGCGGGCCCGATCCCGGCTCTCGGCGCGGAAGGGGCCGCCTGGGCGACGGTGATCAACCTGACGCTGGGCACCCTCGGCCTTTGGCTCTACGCCCGTTTCGTCATGGCAGACAGAAAGCAGTTCGGCATCGGGGAGGCACGGCCCAGCGCACCGCCCGGGCTCTGGGAGCAGACCCGCATCGGTGTCGCCGCTGCCACCGCCTACGCGTTCGAGGCCGGGGCCTTCATGGTCATGACGATCATGGCGGGTTGGCTCGGCCCCTTGGCGCTCGCGGTACAGGGTGTCGTCTTCTCCCTGCTCGCAACGGCCTTCATGATCGCCTTCGGGCTTGCCAATGCGGCGCAGGTTCGTGTCGGAAACGCCTGGGGACGACGGGACCCGAAGGGCATGGTCCTCGCAGGCTGGACGGCCCTCGGCCTTGCCACACTCTTCACCGGGACCATTATGGTCGCAAGCCTCATCTTTCCCGAGGAGATCATCCGCATCTTCACGGACGATCCGGTGCTGATCGCAGCAGCCCTCCCGGTGCTCCTCTGGGTCAGTCTCGCGCTCGTTCTCGACGGGGCGCAAACCGTGATGAGCCATTCCTGTCGGGGACGCGGGGACGCGTGGATGCCGAGCATCCTGCATTTCGGCAGCTACTGGCTGGTGATGGTGCCGGTAGCCTACTGGCTCGCCATCGTCAGGGACGGCGGCGTCGCCGGGCTCTTCCAGGGGATCCTCGTGGCGAGCCTCGTCTCGCTCGCAGCACTTTCAATCCGGTTCCAGGTGCTCAGCCGCCGCCCGGTCTGACCGGGTGGCATACCGTCCCCGCAGCCCGGATCAAAGCTGCGCCATCACCTCATCTGAGATCTCGAAGTTCGCGGTCACGTTCTGCACGTCGTCATCATCCTCAAGCGCGCCGATGAGCTTCATCAGCTTCTGCGCCTCTTCCAGATCGAGCTCCGTGGAGGTTTGTGGCTTCCAGATCAGCTTCGTGGTCTCGGACTCTCCGAGGCTTGCATCGAGCGCGGAGGACACGTCGCTCAGATCCGTCGCCTCGCAGTAGATCGTGTGCTCCTCGTCGGAGCTCTCGACGTCATCCGCCCCGGCCTCGATGGCCGCCTCCATCACCGTGTCCGCGTCACCGGCGCTGGCGGGATAGACCACCATCCCCTTGCGGTCGAACATGAAGCTGACCGCCCCGGTCTCCGCAAGGTTGCCCCCGTTCTTGGAAAAGGTGGAGCGCACGTTGGAGGCGGTTCGGTTGCGATTGTCCGTCATCGCCTCGACGATGAGCGCGACGCCCGCCGGTCCGTAGCCCTCATAGCGGATCTCGTCATAATTCTCCGCATCGCCGCCGGTCGCCTTGTTGATCGCGCGCTCGATCACATCCTTGGGCACGGAGTTCGTCTTGGCTTCCTTCACCGCAAGACGCAGGCGCGGGTTCTTCTCCGGATCCGGATCGCCCATCTTGGCGGCGACCGTGATCTCCTTGGCGAGCTTGGAGAAGAGCTTGGACCGGGCCGCATCCTGCCGCCCCTTGCGGTGCTGAATGTTCGCCCATTTGGAATGCCCGGCCATGGAACCCTCTCATCGGTGCTGCGTGTCGGCGCGGGTTATACGTCAGAGAGGCCCGGGTGTTCAAGCGATCGCGCCTCCCTCTTCTGGCCGCAAATATCCCCGCCGGAGGCACGCACCGCCGCCGCACGCACACCAGGACGGGCTCACGTCAAGCGACCGCCACGGGCGCCAGCCGCCCGAAGGGCTCAAAAGCGTGCGCCGCAGGCGCTCCGCACGGCAGCGGTCAGAGGGGCCAGAGCAGGGGAATGAGGAGGCTCGACAAAAGGCCGAGCGAGATGTTCAGCGGCAAGCCGATCCGCACGAAGTCCGTGAAGTGATAGCCCCCCGGCCCGTAGACGAGCGTGTTGGTCTGGTAGCCGATGGGCGTCGCAAAGCTTGCTGAGGCCGCAACCATGACCGCGACGACGAGAGGGCGCGGATCGACACCCACCGCCTGGGCAAGCCCGATCGCGACCGGGGTGACGACGACCGCCACCGCGTTGTTCGATACCATCTCCGTCAGGGCGGAGGTGATCAGGTAGATCGACCAGATCAGCAGCACCGGGGGCAGCACCATCAGACCCGGTGCCGCCGCCTCCGCGATCAGATCCACCGCGCCGGAGCTCTCCAGCCCCGTCCCCACCGCGAGCATCGAGAAGATGAGCGCGAGGAGCCGTGCGTCGACAAAGCCGAAGGCCTCTTCCGCATCGATACAGCGGCTCACCAGGATCGCCGTCACGCCGAGCAGCCCCAGAACGTGGATCGGCGCGACACCGAGTGTGGCGAGCACTACGACCGCGGCGAGAACTGCGAAGACGATCGGCGCGTGGCGCCGCCGGAACGGTCGCTCCCGCGGCTCCGCGATGTTCACCAGATCCACATCCTGGGCGAGCCGCTGGATGTCTTCCGGTGCCCCTTCCAGCAGCAGCGTATCGCCCACACGCACGACCACGTCGTCGAGCTGCCGCCCGAGATTCTGGTTCCGTCTGTGTACGGCGAGCGGATAGACCCCGTAACGGCGGCGCAACCGCAAACCGCCCAAGGTCCGCCCGATCAGGCGGCATCCCGGGGAGATCAGCGCTTCTACGGTCACGGATTTGCGCGAACTCAACTGGTCCACCATGGCGATCGCCTGGTTGTCCTTCAGCGTCAACAGTTCCTGCACGCCGGTGCGCAGCACCACCCGGTCCCCGGATTCGAGCGTGACATCCGGAAAGCTCCGCCGCAGGGAGGCATCGCCGCGCAGGACGTCGATCACCCGCATCCCGTCCCTGCGGAACAGATCAACGCTCATGACCGGCTGTCCCACGACCGGCGAACCTTCCGGCACCGCGATCTCGGTGAAGAATTTCTGGGAGGTCCGCTCGCTGACGAAATCCACCATGCCGGACCGGTCCGGCAACAGCCGCGGCCCGAGCAGCCTGAGGTAGGCAAGCCCGAAGGCGACCAGCACCACCGCAAGCGGTGTGATCTCGAACAGGGTGAAGGGTGCAAGGCCGGAGGCCTGCGCGATCCCGTCCACAAGCAGGTTGGTCGACGTGCCGATCAGCGTGCACAGCCCTCCGAGGATCGCCGTGTAGCTGAGCGGGATCAGCAGCTTCGACGCGGGCAAACCGAGTTGATGGGCGAGGCCCACGACGACCGGGATCATCATCACCACGACGGGCGTGTTGTTCATGAACGCGGAGGCAACAAGCACGAAACCCGCGAGCCCGGCCAGCATCGCCTTCGGCCGCGCCTCGCTTTGCGCGGCGACCCGGTTCGACAGGTAGCTGAGCGCTCCGGTCCGCACGAGCCCGCCCGTCAGGATGAACATCGCTGCGATGGTCCAGGGCGCGGGGTTGGAGAAGATCATCAGGAGGTCGGACTGCGGCAGCACCCCGGTCACCAGCATCGCCGCGGCTGCCGCCATGGCAACGACCTCCGTCGGCCAGCGCTCGGCCATGAACAGCGCGAACATCGTCCCCACGATCAGGAGGGCGATCACCGGAGCTGCCGAGGAGGGAAGGAGAAGGTCAATCATCCGAGGGGGCCTTCATGCGCCGCTGCCGGGTCAAATTCGACGCACATTGGCCGATCCGCCCCGGGGTCTCAAGGACTTCGTCTCTTTCGAATACCGCGCCGCAGCGTCAGGAAGGAGCGGGTTTTGCCTCTTCTTCCGCCCTCGGCTGGACCAGCGCCACGGCTACGAACATGAGCCCGAGCGCGAGCCAGACCCACACCGCGTACCGTTCGCCCAGAAGGAGCATCGACCACAGGACCCCGCTCCCGGTCACGATGTAGGCGATCAGGGAGGCGAAGACCGCGCCCGAACGGCCCACAAGCCAGACGTAACAGCTGTAGGCTGTTGCATGGCAGATCCCGGCACCGATGATCGCAAGTTCCGCCGGCCCCATGGCAGAGATGTCCACCGCGAGCCCTCCGCCGAGCACCGGCACCACAAGCAGCGCTGCCCCGGTGATGGAGGCCCCTGCAAGCACCTGTATCGGATCGAGCATGCCGGTGCCGCGCCAGGCGATGTAGTTGCCCTCCAGCCCGTAGCAGAGCGGCGCCAGCAGGCCGAGGAACACGAACATCACCTGAGCGGGATTCGGCAGGCTCGCGTCTGGCCCGACGATCAGCACGACCGCCGCAGCACCCAGTGCCACACCGGCCACCCGGCGGCTTTGCACCCGCTCGAGGCCGAGGGCCAGTGCGATCGGCATAGAAAAGAGCGGCACCATCGCGATCAGGATCGACATGATGCCTGCCGGCAGCCGGTCGACAGCGGTGTAGGAGAAGTAGTTGGGCACCAGCGTGCCCAGAAGGGCCACCGTGAGGTAAAAGCCGACGCTCCTCCGGTCGAAGGGTAGCCCCCTTCCCCGCGCGATACAGATACCGCCCAGCAGCACACTGCCGATGAGAAGCTGCCACAGGATCAGTCCGAACACCGACGGATGACCGGTCACCGCGATCTTGGTCAACGGAATGGTCAGACCCCAGCAGAGACCCGCGGTGCCGAGCACCGCGAACGGCAACAGTCGGTCGCTCATTCCCCCGGTCCGGTCGCGGCGAGGGCGCCGCCCACCCGGATCGGCCGCGCTGATTTGGCAAGCCCGGTCCGGTCGTCGGTCTCAACGAAGATACCGCTGAGCGTGCCTGGCCCCTCCGCCGGGGTGAAGCGGCCCCCCGGCATCCCGGTGATGAACCGGCGCATGGGCTCCGCCGCATCCATGCCGATCACGCTGTGATAGTCGCCGCACATGCCCGCGTCCGCCATGAAGGCCGTGCCCTTGGCCTGGATACGAATGTCTGCGGTGGGCACGTGGGTGTGGGTGCCCACGACGAGGGACGCCCGGCCGTCGCACCAATGGCCCATAGCCATTTTTTCCGATGTCGCCTCCGCGTGGACATCGACAACGACCGCATCGGCGAGCCCGCCAAGGGTCGCGCGTTTGAGCGCTGCATCAATGATGGAGAACGGATCCTCGAACGGGCGCTTCATGAACACCTGCCCCAGGATCTGAAGCACCGCCACCCGACGCCCGCCGGGCGCCTGATAGATGCGCAAGCCCTGACCCGGTGCTGCCTTCGCGAAGTTCAGCGGACGCAGGATCCGCTGTTCCCCCTCGATGAAGGTCATCATGTCCCGCTGATCGAATGCGTGATCGCCGAGTGTCAGGCAGTCGATGCCTGCCCCCAGAAGCTCCGCCGCGTGTTTGCCGGACAGACCCGCGCCAGCGGTCGCATTCTCCCCGTTCACGATGACGAAATCCGCCCGCAGGTCGTCCCGCAGCCCGGGCAGATGTTCGAGGATCGCGGTGCGGCCGGAACGGCCGACGATGTCGCCGAGAAAGAGGATGCGCATCGCGCCCGTCTACTCCCGCCGGTCGAGCGGCACAAGCCCGCGTTCCGTCACCATTGCATCGAGAGGCTGGTCCGTCGCCTCCCGCGGGACGGCGGCAACCTCCTGCCCGGCGAAAGCAAAGCCGACGGCCCGCGTCGGACGCATGGCCCGAAGACACTCCAGCGTGCGGTCGTAGAATCCACCGCCATAGCCAAGGCGATAGCCCGCCCGGTCAAAGGCGAGCAGGGGTACGATGAGCGTGTCCGGCTCCATCCACTCGGGCTGCACCGGGATCCGCGCGCCGAAGGCACCGTCCTCCATGGCGATGTCCGGATGCCAGCGGGCGAAGCGCAGCGGCAGGGCAGCCCCGTCGATGACCGGGACGCAGACGTCGAAGCCCCGCGCGACAAGGGACGACATGGTTGGCAGCGGATCGATTTCCGTCCGGATCGGCATGTATCCCGATACGATCCGCCCCATGCCCCTGATCACGTGGGACAGAAGTGCTGCGCCGTCGTCGGCCCGCGCCGCGGCCCGCATCGTCCGGCGGCGCGCGAACGCGACCTTGCGCACCAGCGCTTTCGTTGCCTGAAGATCCGTCATGCTCCGCTCGTAGGACGGGCCACCATACCGCGCAAGGCGTTTGGCCGACTGAAATTGCGCTGACAACACCGCCGGGGCGCCCGGCACGAGAGGAGCAGGATGAAAGCGGCGGGCCCGTAGCGACCGTGTTGGCGTCGAATCCTCGGAGCCTGGCTAACCAGGTGGGCGCCAGGTGCGATAGGCCAGGACCAGTCGCAGAGCCAGCTCCCTCGAGAATGAATAAGGCCACAGGGATAAGGCCAATTCACGGGAAGAACAGCACCCGCCACCAGCAAAGATAGAGAGCAGGGGGGCCGCTGGAAAGGGGGCGCGTCAGAAACGTCGCGGAGGTCTGCCCGGCGTAAGGGCTTATCAACCTTATTGGGCGAAGAAGGCGGGGCCGAATCCTTGAGGAGCCGATGCCGTTTCCGCGTCTCAAATCGCCCCGCCGCCGCCGGATCGTCCTCGGCAACCACCGCCGCGATGGCGGGCGGGGTGCCCGGGAAACGAGACTGACCTGCGAGGAGGGCCGGAAGCCCGTCCGCCGCTGGGGTTTCCCGGGCGACGGAGGGGCGCAGCAGGTCGTGAGGCCTGGCACGGCGAGGGGCCGGGCCGCTGCGCAGCTTCTGATGCGGGCGGAGGGTCGCGTGGATCTCACGCTGATCCTCAGCGCACTCCTGAGGGAGCGTGGCGGTTTGCGGCTCGCCCTTTTCCTTGTGCCGGTGGCGCAGGGCCTGACGCTCGTCCTGCCGAGCCCTTCGTTCCGCCGACCGCTGATGATGCTGGGCGCACTCGCAATCCTTCTCCTGTGCCTGCCGCGACGGCCATGTGTCCGATGGGGCGGGCGTCTTGGCGAGACGGGCGGGCCCGTGCGCTGGAGCGATCGTCTTACGCCGCAGACCCTCCTCGATATGCTGCCCGAGGAGACCCCTCCAAGAGTACGGGCGGAGTGCGAGCTCATCGCGGCCGCAGTCCGCCATCCGCGCTTCGGCGATCGAGCGATCGACGCACCGGCCCTGCCCCGGATCGTGCAGGTGATGAACGCACCGGACCCGGAGCTTCCCATCCTGCGCCCGACGATCACCCGCTACATGGCCCATGTGCGGCGGGCGCGACGGCTGGAAGCACGGTTTCCTCTCAGGACCGACAGGGAGGCCGCACGCTTCACCCGCTGGTTCATCGAAACCGAAGTGCCCCGCATGACATCCCTGCGCCTGCCCGCGGCAGTCCTCGCCGGTCCGGGGCCAAGGCGACGATGGCGGACGGGCGCTCAACGCGCGGTCGACACCCCGGAGGTCGCGCGCATCGCGGAGGATCTGCGCATGGCGCTGGAGACCGGGACGCTTGACGCATCTGACTGGCTCTCCGGCCGTCTGGGCGGTGAGCCCGGTGCGCTGCGCCGTCACGCGCTGGCCCAAGCGCTTCTCGCCAACCTGTCGCTCGAGGGCGAGCTTGCCCCACCGTGGCGGAGCCCCCGGATCGCCGTGCTCGCGGACAGCACGGCGCGGACGCCTCCCAAACCCGCCCATCCCGTCACCGTGATCGGCCAGTGGGGGGACGAAACCGGGCTTTCCCGCAACACGGCAATGACCCTCGACGCCCTCCACCTGGCGGGACTCGCCACACTGCACCGGCGGGTTGGATCGACGGACACCCGGTTTCAACCCGGTCGGCGTCTGAGGCGCCGGGTCCACCTGCACCATTGCAACGCCGACCGTCTCCCACAGCAGATCGCCGCCTGTCCGGACAGCGAATGCAGTCTGCATGTGGGGTTTCTGTTGTGGGAGCTTGACCGGGTGCCCGCGGCGCACCGTCTCGCCCTCGACCTGCTCGACGAGATCTGGGTGCCCAGCCGGTTCCTGCAGCGGTGCTACAGCGCGGTGACCAACACGCCCGTGGTGCTGATGCACAAGGGCATCGAGCTGCCCGCGGTGCGACGATTCAGCCTGGAAACGCTCGGTGCGCAGCCGGGGCGGTTCACCGCGCTGACCTGCTACGACGCCCACTCGTCGGTGGAGCGAAAGAACCCGATGGCGGCGGTGCGCGCGTTCCAGCGCGCCTTTCCCGATCCCAGTTTCCCTGCACAGCTGATCGTGAAATCGACCCCGCTTCCCGATGGACACTGGGGGGATCCCCGCGATCAAACAGGTCAGATCCGCGCTTGTGCCGCGAGCGATCCCAGGATTGTTCTGGTGGGGACGCTCCTGCCCTTCGACAGGTTTCTCGGGCTGATTGCCTCGGCAGACTGCCTGATCTCGCCCCACCGGGCGGAGGGCTTCGGCTATCTGCCCGCTTATGCCATGCGTCTTGGGACACCGGTGATCGCCAGTGACTGGGGCGGTCCGCGGGATTTCTGCACGGAACGGACCGGCTTTCCGATCCCAGCGCGACGGGTCGAGGTGCCGAAGGGCCACGGTATCTTCGACGTCGACGGCGCAGGCTGGGCGGAAATCGATGAGGCGGCCCTGGCAGCCGCCCTGCGTCAGCTCGCCGAACATCCGGAGGATGCCAGCACCCGTATCTCCAACGCCCGGGAGCTGATGTTGCGGAAGTACAGCCCCGCCGCGCAGGGCCTGCGGTACCGCCCGCGACTGGCCGCACTTGGCGGGCTCGACCCGGCAGAGCCGGTACCGGGCCTCGTCGATCGTTGACAAATGTTCCTAAATTGTTCCTACTTCTCGCATGGATCAGGACCTCGCCCCCGGCTTCGCCCTCGCCCGTGGCGTGTGGCGTCATTTCGAAGAGCTCGACCTCTGTGCCGTGCCCGAGTTCGTGCCGCAGCGGGGGCTCCGGGTCGATCTCATCGCCCTGACCAAGTCCGGGGAGATCTGGATCGTCGAGTGCAAATCCTGCCGCGCGGACTACGCCGCCGACAGCAAATGGCAGCACTACATGGACTGGTGCGACAGGTACTTCTGGGCCGTCGACACGGAGTTCCCGACAGAAATCCTCCCGCTTGAAACCGGCCTCATCATCGCCGACCGCTACGACGCGCAGATCGTGCGGGAGGCTCCGCAGCACCCCCTGCCCGCTGCCCGACGCAAGGCGCTGACCCTCAGGCTCGCCCGCGCGGCCGCGCGACGACTGCTGCACGCGACCGAAGGCGTCCTGCCTCAGTAGGCGAGCCGCCCCTCCATATGGTCGAACGGCACGCAAACGGTGGTGCGATAACTGTCGCGGGTACACAGGTCGTCATACCAGCGACGCAGATTTGGGAGGTCCGGCCGCTCCAGCGGCATCTCGAAATACCGGTAGAGATGAGTGCCGATGGCGATGTCGGCGAGGCAGGGTCCGGATCCAAACAACCACTTCCGCCCCGCGAGCATACCGTCGAGCAGCGCCATATTCCGTCCGGTTGCCACGATCGCCTGCTTCAGGCGCGGGTGATCGCGCTCCGCCTCCGGTGTCCGGTAGCCGCCCCAGAACACGCCGCTCAGAAAGTCGGGCTGCAGCCGCGTCGCGGTCCAGTCGAGCCAGCCATCGACCCGCGCCCGCTCTGCAGGCGCCACAGACCACCAGTCCGGCCCGCCGTACTGTGCAGCAAGATAGCGCAGGATCGCGTGAGACTCCCAGACCGCGACCTCGCCGTCGCGCAGCACCGGCACCTTGTGGTGGGGCGTGAGCGCGGTGAACTCCGGATCGTCGAGCCGCCCGGCCTCCCCTCCGGCGGGAATGGAGCGATGCTCGAGCCCGATTTCGGCGGCCAACCAGAGCACCTTTTGCACGTTGAACGAATCGCGCCGTCCCCAGATCTCGATCATCCCAACCTTCCTCGGCACCCCACAAGCTCCGGGCTACATTGGATTTTCACCTTCCAGAGGTGCGGATTTGCGACTAGCGGGCGTGCCTGTCTAGGAGTATAGTCATCCCATGAGTACACTTTTTCTGACACATTCCGATTGTCTCAATCACGTGACGCCCCCCGGCCATCCGGAACGGGTGGCCCGGCTCGAGGCGATCCTGAACCGGATGTCGGAACCCGATTTCGCCGGTCTTGTGCGCGAGGATGCCCCCCGTGCCACGCCGGAGGCTGCGCTCAAGGCGCATCCGCAGGCGCACCTGGATGCGATTGCCAACGCGGCCTCGGAGGAGGGGATCGTCAGCCTCGACGCTGACACCCACATGTCCCCGGGCTCGCACGCCGCCGCACTCAGGGCAATCGGTGCGGCGGAGCGGGCAGTTGACGCGGTCATGGCGGACGAGGCGCCGAACGCGTTCTGCGCGATCCGACCTCCGGGTCACCATGCGGAGACAATGACGCCCATGGGCTTCTGCCTCTTCGGCACGGTCGCAATCGCGGCCAAGCACGCGCTGGAGGCACACGGGCTGAAGCGAGTCGCCGTGATCGACTTCGACGTGCACCACGGCAACGGGACTCAGGACCTGCTGTGGCACGAGCCGCGGGTCCGTTTCGCCTCGACCCACCAGATGCCGCTCTATCCGGGCACTGGCGCACCGGGGGAACGGGGCGCCCACGACAACGTGCTCAACGTGCCGCTCGCCCCCCATTCAGGAGGCGCCGCGATGCGCAGCGCCTATGCGGACCACATCCTGCCCTGGCTCGACGGATTTGCGCCCCAGCTTGTCATCGTCTCCGCCGGGTTCGACGCGCACACACGGGACCCTCTGGCACAGCTCAACTGGACGGAGGATGATTTCGCATGGGTGACCGAACAGATCTGCGACCTAGCGGCGCGGCACTGCGGAGGGCGGGTCGTCTCCTGCCTGGAAGGGGGCTATGATCTTGACGGGCTCGCCGCATCCGTGGCCGCCCATGTCACAGTCCTGATGGAGCGCAGCGCATGAGCACGGAACCGAACGTCGCGGAGATGAGTTTCGAGGATGCGCTCGCCGCACTCGAGCAAGTGGTGGGCCAGCTTGAGACCGGGAACGTCCCGCTTGAGCAATCCATCGCACTCTATGAGCGGGGCGCGGCGCTCAAGGCGCATTGCGAGGCGAAACTCGCAAGTGCCGAGGAGAAGGTCGCGCAAATCACGACCGGTCCGGACGGGGTCGCGACCGGGGCCAAACCCGCGGAGTTCGGCTGAACGATGCTTGACGCTGCCCCCTTCCAGTCGGCGCTCACCGCCACCGCCGCCCGGATCGAGGCGTGTCTGGAGGCGGAGCTTCCGGTTCCGCAAGGGGCCGAGGCGCCCATCGCGCACGCGATGCGGCATGCGACGCTTGGCGGTGGCAAGCGGCTGCGCGGGTTTCTGGTGATGGAAAGCGCAAGCCTCTTCGGCATCGCGCCGGAGGGGTCAGTTCTCGCCGCGGCGGCCATCGAGTGCCTGCACGCCTACAGCCTCGTCCATGACGACCTGCCCTGCATGGACGATGACGACCTGCGCCGGGGCCAGCCGACCGTGCATGTGAAATGGGATGAGGCGACCGCCGTTCTGGCGGGCGACGCGCTGCAAAGCCAGGCGTTCACCCTGCTCTCCGATCCGCGGCTACATCCCGATCCGGCGGTGCGCCTCGCGCTGGTGGCGAGCCTTGCGGAGGCCGCGGGCCAGGTGGGGATGGTCGGCGGCCAGGCGATCGATATCGCGGCGGAGACGGCGTCGACACCCCTGACCCTCGAAGAGATCACCCGGCTGCAGGCCCTGAAAACCGGCGCGCTGATCCGCTGGTCTGCCCGGGCAGGCGGCCTCCTTGGCGGCGCGGACGGCACACAGATGTCCGCACTCACGACGTTTGCGGGCGACCTCGGCCTCGCCTTCCAGATCCGCGACGACATCCTCGATGTGGAGGGCGATGCGGCGGAAACCGGCAAGGCTCTGCGCAAGGACGACGCGGCGGGAAAGGCGACCTTCGTCTCCCTCCTCGGCCTTGACGGGGCAAAGGCACGGGCAGACGCGCTCGCGCAGTCCGCCGCCGCAGCACTCGATCCGTTCGGGGAGGCCGCTGCGCACCTGCGCGCAACCGCGGCCTTCACCGTTTCGCGGACAAAATGACCGGCGCGAAAGACGCCGAAGCACGGGAAAGGATACGACCATGACTGACCACCGGCCCGCGACGCCCCTGCTCGACCGTGTGACGTATCCGTCGGACCTCAAACAGTTCTCCGACAGCGAACTCGGTCAGCTTGCCCACGAACTGCGGACGGAGACGATCTCCGCCGTCAGCCAGACCGGCGGGCATCTGGGCGCGGGTCTTGGCGTGGTCGAGATGACGGTCGCGCTTCACGCGGTGTTTGACACCCCGCGGGACAAGGTGATCTGGGACGTTGGCCACCAGTGTTACCCGCACAAGATCCTCACCGGACGGCGCGACCGTATCCGCACCCTGCGCCAGGGCGGCGGGCTGTCGGGCTTCACCAAGCGCAAGGAAAGCCCCTACGATCCGTTCGGGGCCGCGCATTCCTCTACCTCGATCAGCGCCGCGCTCGGCTTCACCATGGCCCGGGAGCTGAAGGGCAAATGTCCAGAGGGGCTGGGGGACGCGATTGCGGTGATCGGGGACGGCTCGATCACCGCGGGCATGGCCTACGAGGCGATGAACAACGCGGGCTGGCTTAACAAGCGCCTGATCGTGATCCTGAACGACAACAAGATGTCCATCGCCCCACCGGTAGGCGCGATGTCGAGCTACCTTTCCCGGCTTTACGCGGGCGCGCCGTTTCAGGAGTTCAAGGCGGCGGCCAAGGGCGCGGCGAACCTGCTGCCCGGCCCGCTTCGGGAAGGGGCGAAGCGCGCGAAGGAGATGGTAAAGTCCATGACCGTGGGCGGCACACTCTTCGAGGAGCTCGGCTTTTCCTATGTCGGCCCAATCGACGGGCATGACATGGACCAGTTGCTGGCCGTCCTGCGGACTGTGAAGGCCCGGGCGGACGGCCCGGTCCTGATCCACGCGATCACCCAGAAGGGCAAGGGCTACGCCCCGGCTGAGGGCTCCGCGGACAAGGGGCACGCGCGGGCAAAGTTCGACGTGATCACCGGTGAGCAAAAGAAGGCACCGTCGAATGCCCCCTCCTACACCAAGGTCTTCGCTCAGAGCCTGATCAAGGAGGCGGAGCGGGACGAACAGATCTGTGCGGTTACTGCTGCGATGCCCGATGGCACCGGGCTCAACCTCTTTGCCGAGCGGTTCCCGCACCGCTGCTTCGATGTGGGTATCGCGGAGCAGCACGCGGTGACGTTTGCGGCAGGTCTGGCGGCTGGCGGGTGCAAACCCTTCGCGGCGATCTACTCGACGTTCCTGCAGCGGGGCTACGACCAGGTTGTCCATGACGTGGCCATCCAGCGGCTGCCCGTGCGCTTTGCCATCGACCGGGCCGGGCTGGTCGGCGCGGACGGGGCAACCCATGCGGGAAGCTTCGACGTTGCCTATCTTGCCAATCTGCCCGGGTTCGTGGTGATGGCCGCAGCGGATGAGGCGGAGCTCGTGCATATGGTCGCAACGGCGCGGGCGCTCGACGACCGGCCCTCGGCCTTCCGCTTTCCCCGCGGCGAGGGCGTTGGCGTGGACATGCCAGAGCTTGGCGAACCGCTCGAGATCGGCCGGGGACGTGTGGTGCGGGAAGGCGGCACGCTCGCCATCCTCTCCTTCGGCGCACGTCTACAGGAAAGCCTTCGCGCGGCGGAAGAGCTGGAGGCGCGCGGCATCTCGACCACCGTCGCCGACGCGCGCTTCGCCAAGCCGCTTGACCGCGATCTGGTGCTCCGCCTTGCGCGGGAGCATGAGGCGCTGGTGACCGTGGAAGAGGGCAGCGTGGGCGGCTTCGGCTCCCATGTCCTCCAACTCCTCGCGGAGGAGGGCGCGCTGGACGCGGGGCTGAAGATCCGTCCAATGGTCTTCCCCGACACTTTCATCGATCAGGACAGCCCGGCAAAGATGTACGAGGTCGCGGGGATGAACGCGCCGCAGATCATCTCCACCTGCCTGAGCGCGCTTGGTGTTGCCGACCTCGGTGCTGCCCGCGCCTGAACTTCTGACGGGACCCGTTGACTAGAAGCTGCGGCGCCGCTTGGCGCTGCGAGAAACCTCTGTTCCTATCCATGCCTGAAGCGCCCCCTAGCTGCTACGGGCGCCTTGCAGGTCGTTGACGTCCCAGTCGTAGCGATCCCCGGAGATCCGGGTGATGCCGTCAAGCTGCGCAGCGAGCTGCGGTCCCGCGTGGCGGGCCAGATGGGCGATGACCCCCTGATCCGTGCCGCCGAAGTCCGCCTGAAACCACTCGTAGATCGAGGAGACGGTGAGGCGCCCGGACGTGACCATCGCCCCCCGTGGATGGTTGACGAAGGCCCGGGCGGCAACGTCCAGATCGGCGGAGAGCGTCGAGGCAATCCAGGCTTTCGTTTGCAGGTTCGGGCAGCCCAACGCGGCACAATTCACCGCGTAGTGGACCCGCGGGTCCTGCCAGATCGGGCGCATGATCCCGTGTTCGATATCGTCGAGAGACAGGCGCGCGCCCGCGACGCTCACGACCTTCTCCGTCCAGGGGCCGGTGTTGAAAAGGCCCCCACGAACGGACTTGATCGAGCGCACCGGATACGCCTCTAGCACGAGCGAAACCGTCAGTGCGTTGTAGAGGTTGGCCCAGTAGGCGAACCCTGCATCCCGGGACAGCGAAGCTGGATCAAACGCAGCGAGGGTCGCGATGTAGGCCTCGACAGCGGGTCGCGGCACACGGCGGTAATCCATGCGGGCGATGCCGTCGTCCCCGACCGCGACATGTGTCCTCAGGATCTCATCCCATGCGCCGTGATCCGGACCGGGGTCTGAGCCCTGCCGCATCCACCGCGGGTCGATCAGGCGGGATGATGGCGCGGCGTGGGTCGGCGTCGTGCTCGCGGCGACCGCAGCCGCGGCAAGAGCGCCGAGGGCGGCACGTCGGGTAAGGGTGGGCATCGCGGCTCTCCTCCGTCTCTGGTCGACAAGAACGGTAGCACCACGGCGTCGCGAAGCGAGGCAGTCTACGGCCTTGTGATCTGGGTGTGATCGCGGGCATGCCGTAGCGCCTCGGCCAGAATGATCCCCGCTGAGACGGACACGTTGAGCGAGCGGCCTCCCCCCGGCATCGGAATCCGGATGACCGCATCCGCCGCGGCGTGGACGTGATCCGGCAAGCCCGCGCTTTCCCGTCCCATGAGATAGACATCCGTATGCTTAAAGGCGTGGTCCCAAACGTCGACCGCGCCCTTCGTGCTGAGCACGACCAGCCGGCTGTCCGGAGCCTGCGCTGCCCGGAACGCGGACCAGTCGTCGTGCCGGGTGACATCGGCGATGTCCGCATAGTCCATTGCGGCACGGCGCAACGCCTTGACAGAAAACGGAAAGCCGCAGGGTTCGATCACATCCACCGGGCAACCGAAGCACGCGGCAGTCCGGATCATGGCCCCCAGATTGGCGGCGATATCGGGCTGAAAAACGGCCAGGCGCATGCCAACGGCCTAGCAGCCGGGCCCGCGTCGCGCCAGCGCTGCGTGCGTCGCACTGTCCGCTGGACCGACAGTGTTGTTAGGTGTACTTCAACGTTCATCCGGCTATCTGCGCAGATAGGCCGTATTTTGAATCCGGAACATGCTAGCCTGAACGGCGTTCCGGCGCAGACGCGGGCCCCGCAGCGGGGCCCATACGGAAGGGAGAGAGACGTGTCCCACGTTGAAGACGAACCAACCTCGCGGCGTGACTTTCTGTACGTCGCCACTGCTGGGACCGGGGCAGTCGTCACCGGTGCGGCGGTCTGGCCGCTGGTCAACCAGATGAACCCCACGGCGGACGTACAGGCCCTGTCGTCCATCCCCGTGGAAGTTGACGGGCTTGAGCCCGGATCCCAGATGACGGTGCTGTTCCTGGGCAAGCCGGTCTTCATCCGCCGGCGGACGCAGGCGGAGATTGATGAGGCGCGCGCGGTGAGCGTCGACATGCTCATCGACAAGGATGCGCGCAACGGAAATGCCGAGGGCGCCGACGCGGTCGACAGCAACCGCTCCCTCGATGAGAACGGCGAATGGCTCGTCATGAACGGCGTGTGCACCCATCTGGGCTGCGTGCCGCTCGGCGACGGTGCCGGCGACTTCGGTGGCTGGTTCTGCCCGTGCCACGGATCGCACTATGACACATCCGGCCGGATCCGCAGGGGTCCCGCGCCCGAAAACCTCCATATCCCGGTCGCACGTTTCACGTCCGACACGGTCATTCAACTCGGTTAGGAAGGGAGACGACAATGAGTGGTATCCCCCACGATCATTACGAGCCGAACTCCAACGCGGAGCGCTGGCTGCACAAGCGCCTGCCGATCCTCGGCCTGGCCTATGACACGCTGATGATCCCGACGCCCAAGAACCTCAACTGGATGTGGATCTGGGGCATCGTGCTGACCTTCTGCCTCGTTCTGCAGATCATCACGGGCATCGTGCTTGTCATGCACTACACGCCGCATATCGACCACGCGTTTGCGTCCGTCGAGCACATCATGCGGAACGTAAATGGCGGGCACATGCTCCGTTATATCCACGCGAATGGTGCATCGCTCTTCTTCGTTGCGGTGTACCTGCACATCTTCCGCGGCCTCTACTACGGGTCTTACAAGGCCCCGCGGGAGATCACGTGGATCATCGGCATGCTGATCTTCGTGCTCATGATGGCGACAGTGTTCATGGGCTACGTGCTGCCCTGGGGTCAGATGTCCTTCTGGGGCGCGACCGTGATCACCGGTCTCTTCGGAGCGATCCCGCTTATCGGTGAGCCGCTGCAGACCTGGCTTCTTGGCGGACCGGCGGTGGACAACGCCACGCTGAACCGCTTTTTCAGCCTTCACTACCTGCTGCCGTTCCTGATCCTCGGCCTCGTGATCGTGCACATCTGGGCCTTCCACACCACGGGCAACAACAACCCGACCGGTGTTGAAGTGCGGCGCACGTCAAAGGAAGATGCGGCGAAGGATACGCTGCCCTTCTGGCCCTACTTCGTGATCAAGGATCTGTTCGCACTGGGCATCATCCTGACCATCTTCATGGCCATTGTCGGTTTCATGCCGAACTATCTGGGCCACCCGGACAACTACATCCCGGCAAACGCACTGGCGACTCCGGCGCACATCGTGCCCGAATGGTACCTGCTGCCGTTCTACGCGATGCTGCGGGCGATCACCT
>JBCBAP010000026.1:0-46547 GCA_038532435.1 Pseudomonadota bacterium
ACTTTTGGACGCCGATCACCCCTCAACAGGGGTCAATTTTGCATGCCGTTTCACATGCGCCACTGGTAAGGCGTTCTGCGTTGCATTGGCCTTCGATAATCCCGAGGTAGAGGTCTTCGAAACACCGCTGAACGACTGTTCCGTTTAAGCGGATTTCTTCAACCAAGAAGGCCTCTAGGTTCGGGTAGAGCGGCGTTGCCGCAACAAGAAAAGAACGCAGCTCTTCCGTAACCACCCCGCCATGTTCGCTGGTGGAATTGTATGCCCGGACATCGAGTAAAGCAGCGACAACAAACTCGGCAATTGCTTTGCCAACAAAGTCCGTTCGAGGAACCCTTCGATCAAGAAAGTCTTTCGCTGCCCGTTTAACGGTGTTCTCGCTCAAGCTGATGTTTGATGAGTAGAACCACTCGATATGGCGGATCATTTCTTCGTCTTGATCGTATGCTATGAGCCCGACGTCTTGCAGACTTTCGATGAGCGGCATCGCTTCTTCTGGCTGTACGTCCGCCTCTTGCGCCAGCAGCCACGTGGGAAGGTGAAAAAGGCCGATATAGTTCGCCCGGCTGCTGAGCAACGATGTGAAATAGGCGTTCCTTTGGCAGCACGTCTCAAGTCGCCGAAAACGGCGACATTCGAGTAGGTTAGTATTGATCATCACGAAGTTCTTCTTAGACATAGGGCAAACCTTTAGGGTGTGCGGAACGCTCTTTGCGCGCGCGTTATCGGATTCTCAGCCATTCATTCATGGTTGAAATGCAGGGTGGTTTTGCCTAGTTTCAGGTTGCAAATATCTGATCGGCAAGGCCCTGCGAGAGTGGGGCTTTGTTGTTTCAGGCAGGACTGCTAGGCTTCACTCGAACACTGTTCGCCCATTCGTTCAGGTCCGTGCCGTCGTATTTTATGCGACGCCCAAAGCGCAGGAAGGCAGGACCGAAGCCATTTGACCTCCACTTTGCCCTCTTTGACTTCGGTGCGATCAGATCGAGCTGGTCGTCGTCATCATCGTAAAGTCGATTGGGATCAAAATACTCTCGTTGCATTCATCTGCCTCCGAACTGGTAGCTGTGCATTAAACGTCTACCAACGACAGTGAATTGGCACGGGTGATTCAGTAGGCAATATTTCCAATCAAAATCAGCGCCTTAATTCAGAATGTTCGAAGAACCTCAAATGATTTTCTAAGCTCTGCATTGCTGTTCGGCAAATCACGTGCGTCACAAGCATACCTATAGAAATGTGCTTCCAGCCCAATCACGCCAAATATGCCGTCAAGGCACTCAACGTATGCACCTCGCGGCTTCTTCGAGTCTTGGCCAGCATGGACTGGATGGTCGGTATAGAATTCTGTAATTGCTCGCAGCCTGATCGCCAGCCTTTTTGCACGAGAGTTGCCGCGCCAGCGCCGAGCGTCAATCAACCAGTGAGAGTAGAACTCGATAAGGTTAGAAATGACGTTTGCCAGTTTCTCGGGTCCTTCATCGGTGGCATTAAAGAGAAATATCGATGCAGGCCGAGGTAACACGGAGACTTCCGCAACGGCGGCTTTGAAGGCTTTTTCAGCGCGTTCGGGATCGACGCCCTTTAGGCTTTCATACAGGACGAGTAGATCTTGCCCTTTTTTCAAAACATTTCTGGCCTCTTCAGTGAAACCGATCCCGTCGCCGGTTCCGATATCCGCCCATAGCGGGTCTTCAATAGGATTGAAGAGCAGCAATGCAGGATAGAGGCGCTTATCCTGACTCAGCTCAAGACCGATATGTTCCTCGATGCACAGCGTTATACGTTCCAACATCCGAACGTAGTAGAACTGAAAATTGTCCTCATTGAAGTGGGACAGCCTTGGATCAAGGCCGGTGTAAAGCCTATCAGCACTCTGAGGCCACATATCGGGACCATTCCTCCATCAGTGCTCTACGCTTGTCCAATAGATCAGACCGGGCGTAAGCCCTCTCAACCTCGCTTCCGACTTTGTGGGCCAAGCTCATTTCGGCCACCTCTCGAACGACACCTGGTTGCTCTGCCGCCCAATCACGGAATGCTGACCGGAAACCATGCACTGTTACGCCTTCAACCTTCATCCGGCGCAAGAGCATCAACATTGCCATGTTAGACATAGGTCGATGTCTTTTCTGACCTTCAAAGACAACCTCGGACCGGAGCGCTTCAAGCGGTTTGACAATCGCCAGCATTTGTTCCGTTAAAGGAACACGATGCTCTTGATCGGCTTTCATCCGCGCTTCTGGAATGGTCCAAAGTCTCTCTTCAAGGTCGAACTCTTCCCATCTTGCTTGTAGAACTTCGCTTGTTCGGCTTGCAGTCAGGCAAGTAAACATCAAAGCCCTTGCTGCCATCGCGTCTTTCGTTGCCAGCTCGGCAAAAAAGGCGGGGACAACCTTCCAGTCCATGGCCTTATGATGCTGCACCTTTTGTTTCACCTGCGGCAGCACGCGGGCATCGCGGATGGTCGTTACCGGGTTCTCGCCGTCCTTGAAGCCCTTGGATTTCGCCACGTCCAGCACGGCTTTGACCCGCTGAGCGAGGCGTTTTGCCGTTTCATGCTTCTCCGTCCAGACTGGCAGCAGGACTTGCAGCACTTCGGGCTGGCCGATCTCCGATACTGGCAACCGCCCGATCTTAGGGAATGCATACTCAGCCAGCGTGTTAATCCATTGCTGGCCGTGCTTTGGGTTCTTCCATGTCGGCAGGCGCTCGATGTGGACCTGACGGGCGATCTCTTCGAAGCAGGGGATTTCCTGGCGTCCGTTGTAGCGGGGATTGATGCCCTGCTTGGCAAGGCGGCGATATTCTAACGCCCGATCTCGCGCTTCGCTGAGAGTCACCACATCCGCGCCGCCCAACCCGAAGTCAGTTCGCAAAGGTTTGCCTTCGCGGTTGCGCTGACCCTTTACTGTGACGCGCACGATCCAGCGCCGAGCACCGGATGGATCGACAACGAGGTACAAGCCACTACCATCGCCATGACGACCGGGGCCAAGGTTTCGGACCAGATTTTTCGTTAGCTTCCCGCTTAGAGCTGCCATAAAATACCACGTTTTCTACCACGCAATGAATGGAAACGAGTGTAATCGAAGAGAAATGAAACGCAACAATGAATACCGATAAACTAACGAATACAGCAGCATAGAGCGCCCAATGACAATGAACGGCAATGGAAAGAAGTGGTGGGTGGCGGAGACGAAGGGATTCGAACCCTCGAGACGGTTGCCCGTCTACTCCCTTAGCAGGGGAGCGCCTTCGACCACTCGGCCACGTCTCCGCAGACGGGTGTATCGGTGGACCCGGGGGCGTGCAAGCCTATTCTGGTGGCACGCCGCCCGGGATCAGTTCAGGAAATAGTTCAGGGGAACCGAGTAGGTTACGGTTTCCTGCGCAACCTCTTCGGGGAGGGGCGGAAAGGGCTCGGCGGCGGCCACCGCCGCGAGTGATGCGGCGTCGAGCGCGTCGAAGCCGGAGCTGCGGGCGACGAAGCGTTCGATGAGCGATCCGTCGGGTCCGAGCACGATCTCGATCGTCACTTCGCCCTGTTCACCGCGGGCACGGCTCTCGTCGGGATAGATTTTGTGCTCGCGGATGAGTTCCGCGAGTTCCTCCAGATAGGCCTCACTCACATCCCGCTCGTTGGCGACGACCTCGACCGGTTCCAGCGGAGCTTCTGCCCGTGTGAGGAGGATCTCGACGTCCCATTCCGGCCGCGGCTTTGGGCGGGGCAGGGCGTCGGTTTCCGGAGCCGCCTCTTCCGTCACCTCGGTGGCGATCGCGACGACGATCTCCTTTTCGACGACAGCGTCCGCGTCGGGCGTCACGCCCTTCGAGGTCTCTTCTGCGACCTCGGCCTCCGCATCCTTCGGCTTGTCCTTGCGGATGTGGGCGGCGGAGGCGCGGGGCGCGCTTGGCGCTGCCATGGGCGAGCGGGTCAGTCCGGCTCCGCCTCCGGGACGGCCGAGGGCCGGGCGGGCGGTGCGCGGTGTGCCGAGGCTCGGTGAACTCAGGCCCGGGCTGCTGCCGAAGTCCGCGGAAAAACTGGCCATCTCGACGACCTGAGGCTCGACGGAGACGCGGTTGAAGATGATCTCCGGCGGCACGAAGGTCTTGCGCCGGTCCTCCTGCTCGATGGCTTCCTGTGCCATCCGCTCCACGTCGGTGGCGTCTGCGGCGGTGAGCTCGGGCAGGTCCAGGGTGAAGTCCTGCGGGCTCGACAGGGCAGCGGCGTCACCGGTGACATCCGGCGTCTGGTTCCACTTTTCCACCATCTGCGCATAGGCGGTGCCGTCGGTGATCGAGATCGCGACCTCGGGGGCCTTTCGGGAGGCGAGTGCCTCGGGCAGGTACAGGCTGCCCGCAACCAAGTGCGCGCCGGTGGCAATGCCAACGGCGATCCAGAAGCCGTGCCTGCTCATCTGCGCGCCCCCGTCGCGAGTGTGATGGAGCCGATCTCGGCGGCGTTGGCAGCGGCAATGACCTGTGCCAGAGCGGTGCCCCGTGCGTCAGCATCCGCGCGGATGATGAGCGCCGCGGGAGGGGTCTCCGCGAGAGCTGCAAGTGCCTCATCGCCGAGAAGGTCGTCGTAGCCGATCTGCCCGTCCGCATCGATGTAGAGCTTCACCGCCTCCTGCGCTGCAACCTCCGTGTCGGAGGTGGGCGGGGTCACGTCAAGCTGTTCCGGCGGGGTCAGTGCCGCCGTCATCACGAAGAAGATGAGCAGCAGAAACACCACGTTGATCATCGGGACGATGCTTTCCCGCGGCTGGCGGGGTCTGGGCGTGTCGAGGGAAAGGCTCATTCGATGATCACCGTGTTGGCTATCCCGGAGCCGTGCAGCAGGTCGAGCGCGTCGACCATGTTCTGCACCGTCGCTTCCGGATCGCTGCGCAGGATCACGACCGCGTCGGGGCCGGGCATCAGGTTCATCACCGCCTGGGGCAGCAGGTCCGCCGTCAGGACCACGCCGTTCAGGCGCAGGGCGGCCGGGCCGATCTCGATCAGACGCGGCGCACCGGTATATCCGGTGCTTTCAGCGCTGGTCTCGCTCGGCCGGATCTCGATGACCTGATCGAGGCCGAACCGCGCTGCAAGCATGAAGAACACGAGCAGCAGGAAGACCACGTCGATCATCGGCGTCAGGCTCGGGCGCCGACGCAGTGTCGGAGCCCCGAAATCAAGCATGGATCGCGTCCGGAACCGCTTGAAGCGTGGGTGCCGGGCGTGCGAGCACCCGCGTTGCCACATCTTCCATGGAAAGCCGCAGGCGATCAGCGATGGAATCGAACCAGGACAATGCGGCGGAGGCGGGGATCGCCACGGCCATGCCCGCCGCTGTGGTCAGGAGTGCTTCCCAGATGCCGCCCGCGAGCGCTGCGGGATCCGCGCGTGTGCCGGTGGTCTCGAGCGCCTGAAATGCCTCGATCATGCCAAGGACCGTGCCCAGAAGGCCGATCAGCGGTGCGACGGTGGCGATGAGCTCAAGGGCGCGCAGGCCGGTGCGTGCCTCTGCCAGCAGGTTGCGGGCGACACGGCTCGTCTCATCCCGGGCGTCCGCGTCCGACAGACCGGCGGAGCGGGAGGCAAACGCCGCAGCGGCCACTTGTGATAGGGCCGGACCGGTCGCGTCGAGCCGGTCCGCGGCCTCCGCATCGCCGTTGTTCCACGCGCTGACTGCGGTGTCGGCCTCTTCAGACGACCAGACTTTCATCGTCGACAGATGCCACAGTTTCCAGAGAATGATCGCGAGCGTGAAGATCGACAGCGCGATGATGGCCCAGATCGCGGGCCCTCCAAGGATCAGAAAATCCAGGATCGCATTCTGCGTTGCAGGCTCAGTGGCCGTCGTGTCCATAACTTGTCCCCCATCTGTGCCCCCCAATCCGAGATTGGGGAAATCATGCACGCAGCCCCGTTCTGTTGCCGATTTGGGTCAACGCACTCCCACAGCGACTGCCTATTGCGCTAAATAGGCCGGATTATGGCAACTGCCACGGTTTGAACTTGAGAAGTACAGTCACTTGCGGCCTCTGGGACTTTTCGGTTCACTATCAAAACAAAAAGAGGGAGGGAGGCCGGTGGGCCCACTGTCAGGCGTGCGCGCCGTCGAGTTTGCGGGCCTCGGCCCGGGGCCGTTTTGCGGCATGATTCTGGCCGATCTCGGGGCGGATGTGATCCTGATCGAGCGGCCCGGGGCGCGCGACCTGCTGGGCCAGGAACGGGACCTTCTGCACCGGGGCAAGCGGTCGGTGACCCTTGATCTGAAATCCGCTCAGGGGCGCGATACGGCGCTGCAGCTGGTCGAAAGATCCGACATTCTGATCGAAGGTTTCAGGCCCGGCGTCATGGAACGGTTGGGGCTCGGCCCGGACGTCTGCCATGGGCGCAACGCACGCCTTGTGTACGGGCGGATGACCGGGTGGGGGCAGGAGGGGCCGCGGGCCCACACCGCCGGTCACGACATCACCTACATCGCCATTGCCGGGGCGTTGCACGGGATTGGAGCTGAGGATCCGGTGCCTCCCCTCAACCTGTTGGGAGACTTCGGGGGAGGGGCGCTCTACCTCGCTGTTGGATTGCTCGCCGCGCTCCACCACGCGCGCGCTCACGGGACCGGGCAGGTGGTCGATGCCGCGATCGTCGATGGCACCGCCCACCTCATGACCATGATCCACAGCCTGTCCGCCGCAGGGCTCTGGCAGGACAGGCGAGCTGCAAACGTCCTCGACGGCGCCGCCCCGTTTTATCGCAGCTACCGGTGCGCGGACGGAAAGCATATCGCTGTGGGCGCCATCGAGCCTCAGTTCTATGCGACGCTGCTCGACCGTGCCGGACTGGAGCCGGAGGCGTTCGGCGGGCAGGGCGATCCGGCCAACTGGTCCGATCTTTCCGAACGGTTCGCCTCCGTTTTTGCGACCCGCGACCGGGACGCCTGGATTGCGCTCTTCGATGACACCGATGCCTGCGTCGCGCCGGTCCTCAGCCTGGCGGAGAGCCGGAGCGACGCGCACATGACCGCCCGCAAGAGTTATGTGACCGTCGAGGGTATCGAGCAGCCCGCCCCGGCACCCCGATTCTCCGAAACGCCAGGTTCCGCGGGCGGAGCCGTGCGGGCGACCGACGCCGCAGACATCCTTACCGAGTGGAGCGAAGATCCATGACCCTCCAACAGGCCCACGACTTTGTCGCGGAGAGCCGCCGCCTCGACGCGCTCATTCGGGAGGCTGGACCCGCCGCGCTCGACCGGGTCACCCGCTTCAAAGGATGGAGCGTCGAGGAGATCGTGCGTCACCTGCATGTCTGGAACCGTGGCGCAGACCTTTCAATTACCGATGAGGCCGCCCTTCTCGATCATGTTGCGCGGGCGGGACCAGCGCTGATGGCCGGGCAAACCCGGACCTTCGAGCGGGACGTGGCCCCGGAGACAGGGCGCGCCCTTCTCGATGTGTGGCGCGATCACTTTGAGGACATGCTGCCGCGGTGGGAGGTCCTGGATCCCAAGCGCCGGGTCAAATGGGCTGGTCCGGACATGTCCGTCCGGTCCTCGATGACTGCCCGGCAGATGGAGACATGGTCCCACGGGCAGGCGATCTATGACGCGCTGGGTGCGGTGCGCAAGGATACGGACGCGATCCGCAACATCGCGATCCTCGGCGTGAACACTTTCGCCTGGACGTTCACCGTGCGCGGCTGGCCAGTGCCAGGGCAAATGCCACAGGTTCGGCTGAAAGCCCCGTCCGGGGTCGACTGGACCTTTGGCGAACCGGGTGCAGGACAGGTCTCCGGGGACGCCACGGCCTTCTGCCAGGTCGTCACCCAGACGCGCAATGTCGCGGACACGGATATCGGGATGGACGGGGAGGTCGCCCGCACCTGGATGGAAAACGCCCAGTGCTTTGCCGGTCCACCCCACGATCCGCCCGCGGCCGGAACGCGGTTTCGGGAGGCTTGAGCGGTCAGATCAGTTTGCGAAACGTGATGCTGGTGGGACTGTTATACCCGGGATGGGCCGTGCGCCCGACTTCCACGAACCCCATCGCGCGGAAGGTTGCATGGTTCTCCACCAGCTCGATCCGGGTCTGCAAAAGAAGTGCGGGCACCTTACGTTCCCGAGCGATGCTTTCGGCATGATCCACCAGAAGCCGGGCGATACCTCTCCGCCGGGCATCCAGGGAAACCGCAAGCTTTCCAAGGTACAGCATGTCGCCCCGATCCTCGATGATCAGGCAGCCGACGAGTCGGCCTGCGGCAACCGCGGTGAGGAGCTCGCTCTGTGCGGCAAGATCTCGCGCTGACATCCGCAGAAGGGAGGAGGGCGGATCTATGCGCCCTTCCATTCCCGCAAACGCATGGGTCAGAAGCGTGTGGACAGCCTCCCAGTCGGTCCAGTCACGGGTGACGCCGACGACGGTCCCTGTCACGGGTAGCCCTGTGCGGCCCAGCTCTGCTGATCGGCGGTCTCAACGGCGCCGGGGCGGACAAGCCGGATCTGGCGAAGCGCATCGTCCGGCGTCATGCCCCGCTCGGTCATAAGGCGCATTGTCGCCATGCCCGAACGGCCGTGCCCGCCTGCGCAATGGGTCAGGATCGCGCCGCCCGCATCGAGCACCTCATGAGCCCTTGCGGCCGCATCGGGCCATGCGAGCTGCACCCCGGTCGGCGGCACTCCCCAGTCCGGGATCGGAAGGTGGATCATCGCGACATCCCGGACAGCAAGCGCATCCTGAAGCGGATCGCTGGCGCGCCCTGGCATTTCCTCACCCATGGTCATGCTCAGGACGAGTGTCGCGCCCCAGTCGGCGATACGCGCGGCGTCAACCTCCACCGGATTGCGCCGGCCTGGCATGGGCGCGATGCCGATGCGGGCGCCGTTATCCAGCGTGACGGTTGCAATGACGAGTTCGACGCTCATGCGCCCGCTCCGATCCGGTGCGCGCGGGGAGAGGTCCGGCAGGAAGTAATGCAAGGGACCATCATTGATCCGTCAACGTCCGGCGCACGGCGTCTTTCCAGCCCGCGTACTTCCGGTCCGCTTCCGCCCCGTCCATGGTTGGCGTGAACTGGCGGTCGAGCGCCCAGCCTTGCGCAAACTCCGCGGGCGGGCCCGCGATTCCGGACTTGTAGGCTGCAAGGTAGGCGGCGCCGAGTGCTGTGGTCTCCCGCACCACCGGTCGGTCGACCGGGGCCTGAAGCTGATCGGCGAGGGCCTGCATCGTCCAGTCGCTCGCGGTCATGCCGCCGTCGACACGCAGCACGACGCTGTCGCCACCGGCCCCGTCCTTCTTCATCGCCTCGAAAAGGTCGCGGGTCTGATAGGCAACGGACTCAAGTGCTGCCTTCGCCAGCTCCTTCGGCCCGGTGTTGCGGGTCATACCGTAGAGCGCACCACGCGCGTCCGCGTCCCAGTAGGGCGCGCCGAGCCCGGTGAAGGCGGGCACGAGATAGACCTCCTGATCCTGATCCGCCTGCTCCGCAAGGCCCTGCGTCTGTCCCGCGCTGGAGATGACACCCAACCCGTCGCGCAGCCACTGAACGGCCGCACCGGCGATGAAGATCGATCCCTCCACTGCGTAGGTCGGTTTCCCGTCGAGCTGGTAGGCGATGGTCGTGAGCAACCTGTTCTCCGACGTCACCGCGGTGTCCCCGGTGTTGAGAAGCGCAAAGCAGCCGGTTCCGTAGGTCGATTTCAACATCCCGGCCTCGAAACAGGCCTGCCCGACGGTTGCAGCCTGCTGATCCCCGGCAACACCGCGGATCGGGATCTCCGCATCGAAGATCGCGCCGTCCGTCGTGCCGAACTCCGCCGCGCTGTCGAGCACCTCCGGCATCATCACGGCGGGGATGTCGAAGAGCGCGAGCAGATCCGCGTCCCACCGCCCCTCATGGATGTTGTAGAGCATCGTGCGGGCGGCATTCGTCGCATCGGTCACGTGCCGCGCACCGCCGGTGAGTTTCCAGATCAGCCAGGTATCGATTGTCCCGAAGAGGAGCTTGCCTGCCTTCGCATCCTCAAGCGCGCCGACGACGTTTTGCAGGATCCACCGCAGTTTCGTTGAGGAGAAGTAGGGATCGAGGAGGAGGCCAGTCTTCGCGGTCACCTCCGGCTCCCGCCCCTCCGCCTTCAGGCTTGCGGTATAGTCGGACGTGCGGCGGTCCTGCCAGACTATGGCGTTGTAGACCGGCTCCCCGGTCTCCCGGTTCCAGACCAGAGTGGTTTCCCGCTGATTGGTGATGCCGATCGCGGCCATGTCGCGGGTCCGCAGATCCGCATCGATGAGCGCGCCCTTTACGGACTTGAGCGTGGTGTCCCAGATCTCGTGCGCGTCATGTTCCACCCAGCCGGAGCGCGGGTAGTGCTGGGTGAACTCGAACTGCCCCGTGCTGAGCGGGGCAAGCGCGGCGGAAAAGACGATGGCGCGCGAAGACGTGGTGCCCTGATCGAGGGCCAGAGTGTAGGGGCCGGCCATTACTGTGCTTTCTGGCCGAAGAGGACCTTCTGCGCTTCCCGCGCATCCTTGCTCTCGAGGGAGACGCGGTGATCCTTTGCCACCGCCCGCCCCTTTGCCACCGCCGGGCGGGCGTAGCACCGGTCAAGCCAGTCCTTCATGTGCGGAAACTGCGCGATGTCCTGCTGCTGCCCCTCCCACAGGCAGGCCCACGGCCAGATCGCCATGTCCGCGATGGAGAAGAAGTCTCCGGCCACGAACTCCCGGTCCGCGAGCCGCTTGTTCAGCACGCCGTAAAGGCGCCCCGTCTCGTTGCGGTAACGGTCCTTGGCGTAGGGTAGATCGTTCGGGGGATCCATCGCCGGGGCGTACTTCAGGAAGTGATGAGCCTGTCCGGCCATCGGTCCTAGACCACCCATCTGCCACATCAGCCACTGATCGACCTCGATCCGGTCGCGCTCCGTCTCTCCGTAGAAGGAGCCGGTCTTGCGGGCGAGGTACTGGAGGATCGCGCCGGATTCGAAGATCGAGACGGGCTCTCCTCCGGGACCGTCGGGATCGACGATCGCGGGCATCCGGTTGTTCGGAGCGATGGCAAGGAAGTCGGGCTTGAACTGGTCGCCCGCTCCGATGTTCACAAGCTTCAACTCGTAAGGAAGCCCCATCTCTTCCAGCGCGATGGAGATCTTCCATCCGTTCGGTGTGGGCCAGTAATAGAGTTCAATCGGGTCTGCCATCGTGATCCTCCCACGTCTTTGGCGGTCACACTTGGACAGATTGGGAGCGCATTCAAGGGCAAACCCGTGGGAGGAAGTGGCCTCAGGCCTCCCGTCCCCAGCCGGGCGGCCAGAAACCGGCAAGACCCGCGCGGGTCTGCGGGGCTGGCGGTGTCTCGAGGACGCCCCGCAGGTCCGCTGCCATCACCGGGTGCCGGGCACGGATCAGTGCGGCATAGAAGTCGAGCGCGCCTTCCCGGGTGTAGAACCCCCAGTGCCCGCGCCGCTCCCCGACCGAGTCGACCTCCCGGCCAAGATGGCCGAGCACCGCGCCTGTGCGCGGCGCGTCGATGGGAACGGTCACGACGCTCGCACCCTCGAACGGAGCCATGCCGATCGCGCGGTCGGTTCTGACGCGTCGGGGCGCATACCACTCAAAGAGCTGGGTGTAGACCCGGTTCTCCCGCGCGGTGATGTTGAACACCTCCGGCGTGCAGTGGGCCCGCGCCAGGTGGTCCGCGGCCACGCCTGCATACTCCGCTGCGCCCATCAGGATCATCGGACCGACACGGGTGCGGGCGGAAAGCCTTGGCAACGCCGCGAGTGCCACACGCGCGCCGAGGGAATGGGCGATGATGCTGATCGGGCGTTCGGGTGCAAGCACCGCGATCCTGTCCATGAGCCCGGAAAGCTCGCTCGCGACCAGCCCCGCCCGGCGATAGATCTTCGCAAAATCCCGCGCGACCGCAAGCGGGCCCGGCTCGGAGGGCAGGGCGGACCATCCGAACCCGATGCAAAGCCCGTCACCGGGGTCCTCTGGTGTGAAACCGAGACCCGCGGGCCAGCTCACGATCCGGCTACACTCAACGACGGGGTCGAATGAATAGATCAGGCGAAACGGATCCCGTTCCTTCGGCATCTTCGATGTCGGCGCATGACCGGGCGCATACTTGAAGCCGTGGATCATGATCGTGACCGGCGCTGCGACAGGAAGTGCCGCAAGCGCGCGTTCAAGAACGACAGTCGCATGCGGTCCACCGTCGCTCAGCGACAGCCCATGCCTGCCCGCGATCAAACCCAGAAACGCCATCTGCTCGATGCCTGATTTTGTTTTCCAAACCACATGACTCAATACTGCGACACTGCCGTTATGCCCGCGTGACGCTTCCATGACGGGGCTTCCAGAGGGCTGTATTTTCAGCGTTTCATCGAAGCTCGTCACAAGCGCCGAGCCTTCCCTGAAGCGAGAAACCACCGGGTCAGAGGTACGACCCACACTCTGTTTAGCTTGCCGGCGTGAACCACAGGATGCCCAAACTCCCGGTGCCGATTGAGACAATGCTCCCTTGACGCGATCCAGCGTCGATCTTAGACACCGGAACCGTGGCGATTTGTCGAGCCGGATTGCGGGCCACGTAAAAAACTCCGCTAAAGAGGTCGTGAATCCGCTTCGGGCGCTTCCGGCTGTACGGTTGGATCAGAGGAGCGGGAATCCCCCGAGAGAGACAATGAGCGACAGCTGGAAACCGCGCACCACCCTTGTTCACGGCGGCGCCCGCCGCAGCCAGTACGGAGAGATGGCGGAGGGGATCTACCTCACCCAAGGCTTCGTCTACCCGGACGCGGAAACCGCCGAACGCCGATTCATCGAAAGCGGGGATGACGAGTTCATCTATGCCCGCTACGGCAACCCGACCGTTCGCGTCTTCGAGGAGCGGATCGCTGCGGTGGAGGGGGCAGAAGATGCCTTTGCCACCGCGTCCGGCATGGCCGCTGTCAACGGCGCGCTGTTCTCTATGCTGAAGGCGGGGGACCATGTGGTCTCCGCTCGGGCTCTTTTCGGCTCATGTCTCTATATCGTTGAGACGCTTTTACCGCGCTTCGGCGTGGAGGTGACCTTCGTCGACGGAACAGACCTTGATCAATGGCGTGACGCGGTGCGGGACGACACGCGCCTTGTGTTCTTCGAGAGCATGTCGAACCCGGTGCTCGAGGTGATCGACGTAGCGGCGGTGGCGGAGATTGCCCACGGGAAGGGCGCTCAGGTCGTCGTCGACAATGTCTTCGCCACACCAGTGTTCATGAAGACCTTCGCGCTGGGCGCGGACGTGGTGATCTATTCCGCAACGAAGCATATCGACGGGCAGGGCCGCTGTCTGGGCGGTGTCGTGCTCGGCTCCCAGGAGTACATCCGCAAGACCCTTGAGCCCTACCTGAAACACACCGGCGGGGCGCTGAGCCCGTTCAACGCGTGGGTGATGGCCAACGGATTGCAGACGCTTGACCTGCGTGTGCGTGCCCAGGCACAGGGTGCGGCCGTGCTTGCTGACGCGCTGGCCGCGCATCCGGCGGTGACGCGCGTGTTCTATCCCGGGCGCGCTGACCACCCGCAGCACGATGTCTCCGCCAGACAGATGGAGACCGGTGGCACGATGATCGCGATCGAAGTTGCTGGGGGTCAGGCCGCCGCATTTCGTGCTTTAAATAATCTTTGCATCTGCCTGATTTCAAACAATCTTGGCGATGCACGTACGATCGTTACCCATCCCACGACGACGACCCATCAGCGCCTCACGGAAGAGCAACGGGTCGCGCTGGGCATCACGCCGGGCACCATCCGGATCTCCGTCGGACTGGAAGATCCAGCCGATCTGATCGGCGATTTCACCCAGGCGCTCGACCGGCTTCAAGCCTGACAAGTAAGTTATTGCAACTGCAACGAACTTGATTTTTGCACATGACGTGTGCATTTGTAGCGCCTCCACAGGTCCACGCCCGGGTCTGCGTCGTATCAACGCGACAACAATATCGTAGCGGAGGAGGCCCACGGCCATGAACGTCCACGATCCCGAATTTAAAGCTGGTGCGCTCGACACCGATCGCCCGAGCAAGGACGAGGCAGAGGCCGCCGTCCGCACGCTCCTGAAATGGGCGGGTGACGACCCGGACCGGGAGGGTCTGCTCGACACACCCAGCCGGGTGGTGAAAGCCTATGGCGACTGGTTCCGCGGGTATGCGGAAGATCCGGAGGCGATGCTCAAGCGGACCTTCGAGGAGGTCGAGGGCTATGACGAGATGGTCGTCCTGCGCGACATCCGGTTCGAATCCTACTGCGAGCATCACATGGCCCCGATCATCGGCAAGGCGCATGTGGGCTACATCCCGACGGACCGGGTTGTGGGGATCTCCAAGCTCGCCCGCGTCGTAGATGCCTTCGGCAAGCGGCTACAGGTGCAGGAGAAGATGACGGCGCAGATCGCGCACACGCTGATGGATGTGCTGCAGCCGCAAGGCGTGGCGGTGGTGCTCGAGGGCGAACATCACTGCATGTCGACCCGAGGTGTGCACAAGCCCGGCGTCTCCATGGTCACGAGCCAGATGCTCGGCACGTTCCGGGAGGATCCCGCGACCCGCAAGGAGTTCATGGACGTGATCGGCAATCCGACCAACCGGATGGGTTGATACCAAGGGGACTGAACCTGAACGCCGGAGGCTCTCCTCCGGCGTTTTCTATTTCGGGCATTTGTTTTGAAGAGGGTGCAACTGTGCTCCGCACCTTGATGTGGGCCGCGGATCGTCTGTCGATACTTGCTTCGCTGACCGGCGGTTGCGACCGATGTGCGGCTCAGTCCCGCGACCGATCCTCCGAAAACCCACTCAGATGTTGAGTGCCTCGCGGTAAAGCTGCAGAACCGCCTCTTCCTCGGAGATCTGCTCGGGATCCTTCTTGCGCAGGGCAATGAGCTGCCGCAGCGCCTTGGTATCGAAGCCACGGGCCTTCGCCTCGGCCATCACCTCTTTCTGCTGATCGGCGATGTCCTTCTTTTCCGTCTCCAGCCGCTCAAAGCGCTCGACGAAGGAACGCAGCTCGCCCACGGTGAAGCGATAGTTGGCGTCTGCGGTGCTCTCCTGATCGTCGGTGACGTCCATGGGCGTGATCTCCTGATTTGCTGAACGGTCGGCCCGGCGGACACTACGCAGCCGGTTCAGGGGATACAAGCGGGCTTGCACCCGTGCCGCCGCCGCGTTAGCCGGAACCGGTCTGAGCAAGGAGCGGTCCATGGTACTGATGATCTATGCGGGCATCGCGCTGGCGCTGATCGGCCTCGTCGGCATCATTTATTGCGTGCGGGAAGCCGCCCGGCTCAAACAGCTCGCCCAGGAGGATCCGGAGGCCGTGCGTGCCCGGTTGCACGGCCTTGTCGCGGTCAATATGGGCGCGGTCGGGATCGCCTTCATGGGCCTCGCCCTTCTCGTTGTCGGCCTGATCCTCTAGCGCGGGACCCGAGCGGAGGCCCCGCTCGACTAGAGGCCTTCGATCCAGTCGAGCAGCGCTTGTGTCGCACTGTCGGTCTGGCTGGGGCTCATGATCTCCCCGGCGATCACGTGGGAGAGCGGGTCGTCCCCCGGTTCAAGCGTCACGGTCCGGATGGTGGACGCAGCACCCCAAGCCTCGGCAATCTCGCGCGTGCGGGACTGGTCGATCACCTGATCCTCGTCGGAGAAGTAGAACAGGGCCGGCACCTTGAGCGCGCCGAACTCCTGACTGTTGCTCGCGGCGACGAGAGCACCGAGCGGCATGGTCGCGACGGTCGGATACCGCGTGGTCCAGTAGGTTCCGTGTGCTTCGTTCGATGCCTCGAAACTGCGATCTGCACCAAAGAGCGCCGGACCCCAATAGCGCACAAGCGGCAGGGTCAGCACCTGTGCCGCGGGGGAGGCGATGCGGAAATTCGGGGCGACCATCGCCACCCCGGCTAGTCCCTCCCGCACGTCCGGGGCATGGAGATCGAGGGTGATCAGCGTGGCACCCGTGGAGGTTCCGATGACCACCACCCGATCTCCGATCGCGCGCCCGACCGCGAGCGCCTCCCGCAGGTCACGCCGCCAGTCCGCGACCGTCGCCTCGCCCATCGCCTCCCCGCCACGACCATGCCCGGTCAGTCGGGTGTAGTGCAGGTTGGCGCCGAGCGCGTCTGCGACCAGATCGGGCACCGGTCGGATCTCGGCTGCGGTGGCCGAAAAGCCGTGGAGGTAGACGATTGAGAGCGGCGTGCGCGCCTTCGTCTCCGGATCGGCCCAGATCACCTGCTTCTGGACCCCCGGGGTGATGTCGTTATAGGGGGCCTCTGCTTTTGCCAGGTAGGCGTCCACATCCGCCCCCAGAACGGTCGGATCGAACGCATAGTCCCCGTCGACCGGTTCGCGTGGTCCAAAGATCAGGACGACGACGAGCAGCGCGATGAAAGTCAGCAAAGCCAATCCGATGCGGCGCATGTCGGCTTCCTCCCCTGTGGTGTTTTTCATGACGGTAGACGCCGCCCCGCGGCTTGCCTAGACAGACCGCCAGTCGCTCACGTAACGTCAAAGGATCCCCAACATGTCGACCGCTCAGCGCACAATCCTCATCACCGGTGCAAGTCGGGGCATCGGCAGGCTGCTCGCGGAGCGGTATGCGGAGCGCGGGGAGCGGGTGATCGCAGCGGTGCGAGACCCCGAAGCGGCGAACCTGCCCGACGGCATTGAGCGCCATGCTCTCGATGCGATGTCGGAGGCGTCCCACAATGCGCTTGCCGCCGCGCTGGATCTGAAGAGCCTCGATCTTCTCGTCTGCAACGCGGGCATCTATCGGGGCCGCGGGAACGTCCTATCCGAGCGGATCAGCGATGTGGACTGGCAGGATATGCTGATGACCAACGTCGCCGGCCCCTACCTCGCCGTGAGCGCGTTTCGTGACGCGCTTGAGGCCGCCGGCGGGCGTGTTACCGTGCTGTCGTCGATGATGGGATCGAGCGCCCGTGCGCCGGGAGGATCCTACGCCTACCGCGCGTCGAAGGCCGCAGCGACCAACCTCGTTGCAAACCTCGCAAAAGACCTCGCGCCTGCAGGTGTCGCCGTCGGGGCGTATCACCCGGGCTGGGTGCAGACCGACATGGGTGGCGCGCAGGCCCCGGTGACACCGGCGGAGAGCGTTGCGGGCCTCATGCGCGAGTTCGATGCGCTGGACCTTGCCCGCACGGGCTGCTTTCGCAGCTTCGACGGTCAGGACATCCCGTTCTGAACAATCCGCTCCGTCACCTCGTCGAGGGTCGCCCGGATGAGGGCGAGTTCGTCAGTGCCGGAGAACCGGTGGTCCGATCCCTTCACGAGGGTCAGGCGGATGTCCGGGCCGGTCGCGTGCGACAGCAGGCGGTGCGCGACCTCGACCGGTACGTCCTCGTCCGCCGTGCCCTGCAGGAAACGACTTGGGAAGGGCAGGTGAAGCGGTGTGCGCAGGACGAGGTTGTCTCGTCCGTCCGCAATGAGTTTGCGGGTGATGATGTAGGGCTCGTCGGAATACTCGCTGGGCAGCTCGACCTGACCCACGTCATCGAGCGTCGCCCGCTGCTCCGCATCGAAGCCCGTCCACATGCTGTCTTCAGTGAAGTCGGGCGCGGCTGCGATCCCGACGAGGCCCGCGATCCGGTCTGGAATGCGTTGCGCCATCAGAAGAGAGATCCAGCCCCCCATGGACGAGCCCACAAGGATCTGCGGGCCTTCGGTCAGTCCTTCGATGGCGTCCTGCGCGTCCCGCGCCCACTCTCCGATCGATCCGTCGAGAAAAGCGCCCGAAGACTGGCCGTGCCCGGTATAGTCGAAGCGGAGGAATCCCCGCCCTGCCTCCCGTGCCCACGCTTCCAGAAAGACCGCCTTCGTTCCCGTCATGTCCGATTTGAAACCACCCAGAAACACCACACCGGGGAGATTGACCCCGTCGCCATTCGCGGCCACTCTGTGGAACGCCAGAGTCCGTGTATTATCAAGTTTGTACGTTTCGTGAGTGGCCATGCCCAGTGATCCCCGCACCGCTGACGTTTCGACGTCGGACCATGCCCGACCGCTGACGGTCCTGCAACTGGTGCCGACGATGAAGTCGGGCGGGGTGGAGCGGGGTGCCATAGAGATTGCGCAGGCGCTGATCGACCGGGGTGACCGTGCGCTGATCGCCTCCCGCGGGGGGCGGATGGTCGCGCAGTTTCGGAGGATCGGCGGGGAGTTTCACGAGCTCGACATGGCAACCAAATCACCGATTGTCATGTACCGCAACGTTGCCCGACTGCGCACGCTCATACGCGAAGAGGGCGTCGACATTGTGCACGCCCGCAGCCGGGCACCCGCCTGGTCGGGCTACTACGCTGCCCGGGCGGAGGGAGTGCCTTTCGTCACCACATATCACGGGGTCTACAACGAGGATTTCCCGTTCAAGCGCCATTACAATGCGATCATGGCCCGCGGCGCACCGACCATTGCAATCTCCGAACATGTCGCCCGCATCGTGCAGGAGCGTCACGGACTGGGTCCGGACCAGATCGAGATCATCCCGCGAGGGGCGGACATCCGCACGTTTGATGAAGAGGCGGTGAGCACGGAGCGGACCCTCAGCCTCGGCAACGCGTGGGGCGTGATCGAGGACAGCCGCCCGATCGTGATGCTGCCGGGCCGCCTGACGGGATGGAAAGGGCAGACCACGCTGATCGCCGCAGCAGCCGAACTGCTGTCCCGCAAGAAATCTCTCGGCGAGCATTTGGATTGCCAGTTCGTGCTTGTTGGCGACGATCACGGGAGCGGGTTTCAGCGCAAGCTCGAGGCGCAGATCGCGGCGGCAGGCCTGACGGGGTACTTCCGCCTGGTCGGGCACTGCGCGGACATGGAGGCGGCCTACAAGCTTGCCGCCGTGGTCGTCTCCGCCTCCACGGAGCCGGAGGCGTTCGGCAGGGTCGCCGTGGAGGCGCAGGCCATGGGCCGCCCGATCATCGCGAGCGCCCATGGCGGCAGCCTCGAAACGGTCGAGGATCAGAAGACCGGGTACCTCTACCCGCCGCAGGATCCTAAGGCGCTGGCGGAGGTCATCGATGCGGCCCTTTCCCTCGACCCCTCCGCGCGAGCCCACATGGGCATGGCCGGGCGCGCCCGCGTCCGCTCACGCTTCACGGTCGAGGCGATGCAGCGGTCAACGCTTGCCGTCTATGACCGGATCATGGAGGCTCGCCGCTGAGCCGGGCGGGAACGTCGCGCGGCGACGCCGAGTGCGAACAGACCGAACACGGCAAGGGGCAGCGAGGCTGGCACCGGGACCGGAGCAACCTCCCTGGTGAACTTGAAATTATCGAAGTTGCTCGACCCGTTGAAGGCCAGCGGCGCATCCTCGATGTCGAGGAAGAAGCTCGCGATCCCCGGGCCTGCCAGGGAAAGGAGCACGCTCGACCGGCTGCTGACGGGACCGGTCTCATCCACAAGCGCCCCATCAGCATCGAAGCCGCGGAAATTGATGATGTCGAGATCACCGCCGCTGTCGCCTGCGACGACACTGAGCGCGGAGACGGTGAAACCCACGAACCGTCCACCGATGGATTCGCCCTGACGGAACGGGGTCCCGCCGAACTGTCGTGCGATGTTGCCCGACATGCCGGGCCCTCCGGCACCTGCGGAGAATGTGCGGATCTGGATACCTCCGTCGAAGATGATGCCGGAAAACTCCGTTCCGGCGGCGTAGAACCCGGGTGCGAGCCCGTCGAAATCGACGGTGGCAGCGGGGGCCGCCGCGGCGGCGAGCAGAAGGGCTGAGGTGATGGGGATCACGTGTCTGCGCATGGGTATACTCCTACCTGGTGAGCGCAGTCACGACGCAGGTTGCGCGGAAGTTTCACACCTTCCGCAGAAATCCTTGGGGCCCCTGCCGACGCCTGAACGCAACGTCGTCACCGATCCTTAACGGCCCGCGCCTTATCACCGCCATACGATTGCTGCACGGGTGGGACATGGCGTATAACCAACAAAACACGCGCTGGGGGCGACTGTGGCAAAACGACGGGCATCACTGCTGAAATTCCAGACCACAACCAAGGACACGGCGGAGTACCGGACCTGGTTTCGTGGCGAGCACACGAACATCCTGCCCCACAACCGGCACCTGTTCGCGCCGGACGGGATAGATAAGTTCGTTCTGCACGGCTGGAAGCCGGACGGCCCGGTCATCGGAACGGAGACGCAGGTGACGGCCTTCGGCTCCTGTTTCGCGGCCAACATCTCGAACTGGCTGAGCCAGCGGAACTACAACGTTCTGAACAAGGCGGCGGACGCGAAACGGGCCTATGTGGTCGGCTGCGGCGAGGGGATGGTGAACTCCTTCGTCATCCTTCAGCAGTTCGAATGGGCTTGGGAGAACAAGGTGTTCCAGGACGAGTTGTGGCACGGTTACGACGCTGCGACCTATGGCTACGACCCGGAGGTGCAGGCGGAGACCAAACGCATCTTCGACGCGACAGACGTGTTCATCCTCACCTTCGGTCTGAGCGAGATCTGGTACGACGCGGTGACCGAAAACGTGTTCTGGCGCACGATCCCGAAGGATGTCTATGATCCAGAACGCCATCGGTTCCGTGTCTCCACTGTTCAGGAGAATGCGGACAACCTGCGCCGGATCTACGCACTGATCCGCAAGCATCGCCCGGATGCCAAGGTGATCTTCACCCTGTCTCCGATCCCGCTTCAGGCGACGTTCCGCAACAATTCCTGCATCAGCTCCAACGCCGTATCCAAAGGTGTGCTGCGTGTCGCAATCGACGAGGTGGTGCGGGAGAAGCAGGACGAGCGTGTGCTCCATTACTGGCCGTCCTATGAGCTGATCACGGACGTGTTCCAGCAGCCCTACAAGGATGACCGGCGGCATCCCAAGGAGCAGGTACTGGACTTCATCATGACCCTTTTTGAGAGGACATGGTGCGTGGACAGTGACCTCGATGAGATCGACATGCTGCGGGCCTATGTCATGGCCGGTGCGGCGTCGGGTCAGTTCCCCGCCGTGCTGGAACGTCTGGCGGCGGACCGGCGCGGTTTCCGCATGCGTCGGGTGATCGACAAGGGACCGCTGATGGAGGATCCGCGGACGGACAAGGCGCTCAAGTCGCTGTTGCAACCGCTCGTCGACACGTGGGACGTTCCCACCGAAAAGGCCACCACAACCGCCTGAGATGACAGACAGATCAGCAGACGGACCTTCGGAATTCGACGATCTGGAGGCGCGGGGCATCTCCTGCGCGGACTTCTTCGACGGTCAGTTCGTGTTCAGCCCCGGGGGGGTGAAGAGGTTCTCCTCCTGGACCGAGATCAGTCTTTGCGGTGGGATCCTGCAGATCTCGCCAGCGCTGCCGCACGGCACATTGGTCGACCGTGAGGGACGACGGATCGGGCATCGCCTCGGCATCGCAATCGACCCGGTCAGCGGCGTGCTGGCGGACCGTCACGCGCTGCCCTGCGATACAGGCGATCTGTCCGCGGTCGAGGACTGGGCAGCCACGCTCGCCGGGCGTTACCTACTGTTTCTGGACCTGCCGACAAAACCGTGCGTGATCGGCGACCCGATCGGAGACCTCGGCGTGGTTTACTGCCCGAAGGCGAAGCGGGCCGCAGCAACGCTTCTGCTCGCGCTCGACCGGCCCATTGTCGAAAATCCACGGCTCCCCCACGACCTGACGGACGACACGGCCTCCTTCTATACGCTCGGGCAGACCAGGGACGCGGAGGCGTTTCGGCTCACCCCCAACCACCGGCTCGATCTTGGCACCTGGACCGAGACGCGGTTCTGGCCCCGCGCGGCAGACGTCTTTGCGCCCGACGGCTATCGCGCCAAGTTCCGCACCCGGCAGATCATCCGGAGGCTGCGCCACAACGCGACCTCGGTCATTGATGCCTTTCCGACCTTTCTTCCGCTTTCGAGCGGGCGGGATTCGCGCAACCTGCTGGCAGTGATCGGACGGGGGCTTCCCCGTCTCGCAGGCGCTTACTACCACCACTACGACAACGGATTTCGCGCAGTGTTCGGATCGCGTTTTCGCGGTCGGATCCGCACGGGCATGAAGGTGGCGATGCAGGTGGCGGAAGCTGCCAACGTGCCGCTGACCCCTATCTCGGAGCCACCGCTCGATGAGGATCTGGAGGATTATCCGCTGCGCACCGGCTACGTGAAGTCAAACGCGCAGCCGCTTCTGATGAACACGTTCCGCTCTTTGCCCGAGGGACATGTCTGTCTGTTGGGCAACGTGATGGAAATTCTGCGCGCGAACCAATGGCGCAGGCACCCGCCCGGTCCCGCGCCGGTCAAATCCCATGCGTTCCAAGAACTGCTGCGCCTGCCGCCGGAGCTCGACGCGCTTTCCCGGATCTGGGATGGCTGGCGGCAGGAGATCGGGCCGCTCGCCGGACCGCACCTCTACGAGATGCAGTTTGTCGAGCATCTGCTGCCCAACACGCTCGGCCCGAAACACTACGCCATCCCGCACCTGTTCTTCATGAGCCCGTTCGCTGACCGCGCGCTAATCGTGCACGCGCTCAACTACTCGCTCGAGGACCGGTTGAAGGATGTGCCGAACTCCACGCTCCTCAGCATGGCGATGCACAAGCTTAAGGACATCCCTTTCCGCTGAAGGCTCAGCCCGCCGCCCGCCCCGCGATCCGCCCCGAATGGATGCACCCGCCGAGGAACGTGCCCTCAAGCGCGTTGTACCCGTGGTAGCCGCCACCGCCGAAGCCCGCGGCCTCGCCCGCCGCGAAAAGACCCTCAACGGAATTTCCATCCTCACCCAGCACCCGGGCGTTCAGGTCCGTGTGTAGCCCGCCCAGCGTCTTTCGCGTGATCACGTGGAGCTTCACGGCGATCAGCGGGCCGCTTGCGGGGTCGAGGATCTTGTGAGGCTTAGCTGTGCGGATGAGCTTGTCGCCCAGATAGGTGCGGGCGGAGTTGATCGCCATCACCTGCGCGTCTTTGGAGAACGGGTTGTCGATCTGCGCGTCCCGCGCCTCGATCTGTGGTCGAAGCTTTTCGACCGTCAGCAGGCTGCCACCGCCGATCTGGTTCATCCCGTCGACAAGACTGTCGAGGTCCGCGCGGACGACGAAATCCTCTCCCTTCTGCTTGAAGGCTTCGACCTGCGGCGTCGCCCCCTTGCCGACCCGGGCCTTCAGCACCTCGACCCATTTCTTCGACGTCAAGTCCGGGTTCTGTTCCGATCCGGACAGCGCGAACTCCTTCTCGATGATCTTCTGCGTGAGGATGAACCAGGAATGGTCGTGGCCGGTCTTGCGCAGATGTTCGAGCGTCGACAGCGTGTCGAAACCGGGAAGGCAGGGCGCGGGCAGGCGGTTGCCCACCGCGTCGAACCACATCGAGGAGGGGCCGGGCAGGATGCGGATGCCATGGTTCGGCCAGATCGGATCGAAGTTTCGCACCCCCTCGCAATAGTGCCACATCCGGTCCTCGTTGATCGTCGAGCCGCCCGCGGCCTTGGTGATGCCGATCATCGCGCCGTCCACGTGGGCCGGGACCCCGGCCACCATGTCCTCCGGCGGTGTGCCGAGCCGGTCCTGAGGCCATGCGGCGCGCACGAGATCGAGGTTTCCGCCGATCCCGCCCGAGGTCACGATCACGCTGTCGCTTGCATACTCGAAGGCGCCGACGACCTCTCGGGACGATTTCTCCCCCCGCGCGACGGACGTCTCCTCCAGCACGTCGCCGGACACGCCGAGGACCTTGCCCGCCTTTGTCTCGATCTTCGTCACCCGGTGGCGGAAGGCGAAGCGGATGCGACCGGCCTTGGCAAGCTCGCGGACCCGGCGCTCGAACGGTTCGACCACACCCGGACCGGTTCCCCAGGTGATGTGGAAGCGGGGCACGGAGTTGCCGTGGGCGTCGGCGAAGGCGCCTCCCCGCTCCGCCCAGCCGACCACGGGAAACCAGCGCATCCCGATACTGTGCAGCCAGGACCGCATCTCTCCCGCAGCGAAGGTCAGGTAGCTGTCGGCCCATTTGCGCGGCCACGCATCCTCGGGCCTGTCGAACTGCGCCGCCCCCATCCAGTCCGACCGTGCCAGCGCATAGCTGTCACGGACACGCATCCGCCGTTGTTCCGGAGTGTCCACCATGAACAGGCCGCCGAGGGACCAGAACGCCTGACCGCCGAGGTTCTGCTCCCCCTCCTGATCGAGCAGAAGGACGGATTTGCCCCGGTCGCCAAGCTCCGCCGCTGCAACCAGACCGGCAAGCCCGCCCCCCACGACAATTGCGTCCACGCTGTCCATTTCGGATCCTCCCAAGGTTTTTTGCAGTCTAGGCAACTTGCGCCTTACGGGAACCATTGACGTAGCGACACGCACCGGCAGCCGGATCCGCTATCGGAATAGGCCGAAAATATCCGTCGGGGTTCACGTATTGATCACATCTTTCTTACCCACTCTGACAGTGGTGGGTATCGATGCTATATTGATACCGAGGCTGTTGATGAACGACCTTCGGCCTTAACACTTACTGTCCCTCGTTCCGACTTCGCGCCCAAGGTTTCCTTGGGCGCTTTTTTATTGGGGTTGGAGCGTCCGCGCGCCTATGGTCGCGGCATGGCAGACGAGTCCTATTCCGATGCGCACCTGCGGGAGGTTTTGACCCGGGCGAAGACCATCGCCTGCGTTGGCGTGTCGCTGAAGGAAACCCGCCCCTCCTACTTCGTCGCCCGCTACCTGACGCTCAAGGGCTACAGGGTGATCGGGGTCAACCCCGCCTACGCGGGACGCAGCGGTTTCGGCGAGACGATCCACCCTGCGCTGTCCGATATCCCGGCGGAGGCTGGGCCGGTGCACATGGTCGATATCTTTCGCCGCTCAGAGGACGCCGGGGAGGTCGTGGATGCTGCACTCGACACCCTCCTCGACCGGGGGCTGCAGACGATCTGGATGCAGATCGGCGTCCGGGATGCGGACGCGGCGGCGCGCGCACGGGCTCTGGGCGTGACAGTGATCATGAACCGCTGTCCGAAGATCGAGTACCAGCGCCTCTTCGGTGAGCTGCGCTGGGGTGGTTTCAACACCGGTGTCATCTCCTCCAGACTTGGCTGAACATTTCCCGAACCGCCGGCCCAAGAAGGATAGTGGCGTGAACGACCTCTCCCTGACCGAACAGCTGTGCGATGGACTGATCGAGGCGGCACGCCTTGCCGGGCGGCAGGAAATCATGCCGCGGTTTCGAAACCTCGCACCAGAGATGGTGGATACGAAGTCCGGCCCGGACGATCTGGTTACCATCGCCGACACGCGGGCCGAGGCAGTCATCGGAGAAGCCGTGCGCGCCCTTATGCCGGACGCGCTGATCGTCGGAGAGGAGGCGGTGGAGGAGGATCCGACGCTTCTGACCCGGGTGGCCGAGGCTCCCGCCGCGGTGATCATCGATCCCATCGACGGCACGGCGAACTTCGCCGCCGGACTGGCGGTCTTCGGCGTGATCCTCGCGGTGGTCATCGACCGGGTGCCCGTCTTTGGCCTGCTTTATGATCCGGTCATGGATGACTGGATCGCTGGCGCGAAAGGGCAGGGTGCGTGGTTTGGACGTCCCGACCACACGCGCTCTCCGCTTTCCATGCCAACCGCGCGCCCGGTGGATCAGTGCCGCGGGTTCATCTCGACCAGCATCTTTGAGGCGGACGCTCAGCCGGCCATTGCCGCAACGCTGCCGCGGTTTCGCCGGGTGCTGAACCTGCGGTGTTCGTGCCACGAGTACCGGATGCTCGCCACCGGGCACGGGGAGTTCATCCTCTCCCCCGGGGCGAAGCCGTGGGACCATACCGCAGGCACGCTCATCGTTGAGGAACTGGGTGGGCGGATCGAGGCAGGCGGGCCGCACCCCTACGATCCGGCGCATCCGAAGGGCCCCATCCTCGCGGTTGCGAACCGGGATACGGCCCTTGCGCTATCGGACTGGGATTTCTCGCGCTAGCTCGGTGGCCTGCAAGCTGTTGCTGCGCCGCCGTCTCAGGCCCGGGCTTCTTGCGTTGCGATACGCGCGATCGATGCCCAGCTCAGCACGATCATGAGAGCGGCCGTTGCAAGGCAGAGCGGCACACCTCCGATCTGGTAGGTGAGGCCGGAGAGCACCGTGCCGATCAGACGACCCGCAGCGTTCGCCATGTAGTAGAAGCCGACATCCATCGTCACCCGCTCCTCGGTCGTGAAGGCGAGGATGAGGTAGGAGTGCAGGGACGAGTTGAGGGCGAAGAGAACGCCGAAGAGCAAAAGCCCTGCAACGATGGCGGCGGTCAGCCAGGGCGTTGGCGTTCCCACCAGCCACACCAGCACCGCAAGCCCCGCGGGAACAAAGAACAGTGTGGCGACCCAGAACCGGGCAGAGCGGGCAAGATCGTTGGCCTGCCGCTCCCGCGCTCGCAGAAGCGCCGGCGCGCGGGCCTGCACGGCGCCGTAGAGCATCACCCACACCGCCATGAAAATTCCGATGAGGAAGAAGGCCGCCCGTTGCCCCTCCGCCGTACCGTCGGAAAGCACCGCGTAGAAGTAGATCGGGATGCCAACGACGAACCACACGTCCCGGGCGCCAAACAGGAAAACACGCGCAGCGCTCAACCAGTTCACCCGGGAATTGGTGGAGATAACGTCCCTGAACCTCGCGTCCTTTCGGCCCGCTGGTAGCCCCGCGGGCATGCGCAGCAGAACCGCAAGCAGGATGACGGCGAGGATCGCCGCCATGCCCAGCACCGCCGGCACGAAGCCGACGAGGGCAAGGGCCGCTGCCCCGACGAGGAACCCGAGGCCTTTCACCGCATTTTTCGACCCTGTCAGCACGGCCACCCAGCGGAAAAGCCCATCGCCCTCCGCCGGTGCGAGCAGCTTAACTGCGCTTTTCGAGCTCATCTTGGCCAGATCTTTTGCGACCCCCGAAAGCCCCTGCACCAGCATCACGAACATGACCGAAGCCGCGACCGTCCAAGCAGGATCGAGCTGCGCAAGTGCGAGTAGGGCCACGATCTGCAGTGCGAGACCGGCGTAAAGCGTGCTCGTCAGGCCGAACCGTGCCGCGATCCACCCGGCGGACAGGTTGGTGACGACACCCGCGATTTCGTAGAGCATGAAGAGGTAGGCAAGCTGCACCGGGGAGAAGCCGAGTGTGTTGAAATGCAACAGCACCAGCATCCGCAGCGCGCCATCCGTGAGCATGAATGCCCAGTAGGCCGCGGTCACCGCCACGTAGGCGGCGAAGCCCTCCGGGCGCATGCTCACGGTGCGGCACCCACCATCAGCGCTACGTCGACGAGGCGGTGCGCATAGCCCCATTCGTTGTCGTACCAAGCATAGATCTTCACCTGCGTGCCATCGACGACCATGGTCGAGAGAGCGTCGACAATCGCGGAGCGGGGGTCGTTCGTGTAGTCCGTCGAGACCAGCGGCCGTTCCTCGTAGCCGAGGATGCCCGCGAGCGGTCCCTCCGCTGCCGCCTTGAGAAGCGCATTGACCTCCGCGGCGCTGGTGTCGCGCTCCACCTCGAACACGCAATCGGTGAGGGAAGCGTTGAGCAGGGGCACGCGCACCGCGTGGCCGTTCAGCTTCCCCTTCAGTTCGGGATAGATGAGCGTGATCGCGGTTGCCGACCCGGTGGTCGTCGGGATCAGGGCGTTGAGGGCTGACCGCGCCCGGCGCAGATCCTTTGCCGGACGGTCGACGATGGTCTGCGTGTTTGTCACGTCGTGGATCGTGGTGATCGAGCCGTGGACGATGCCGAGCCCCTCGTGGATCACCTTGACCACCGGTGCGAGGCAGTTGGTGGTGCAGCTTGCCGCGGTGACGATGCGATGCCGGGCCGGATCGTAGATATCCTCGTTCACGCCGTAGACGATGTTGGCGACGCTTTCCTCCTTGACCGGCGCGGAGACGACGACCCGCTTCACCCCGGCATCAAGATAGGGGGCAAGCGTCGCGGTGCTCTTGAACACGCCCGTGCAGTCGACGACCACATCGACCTCGTCCAGGGGCAGGTCCTCGATCCGCTGTTCGGAGCAAACCGGGATGACGGTGTCGTCGACCGTGATTGCGGTGTCGGAGGCCGCAAAACGAGCCGGCCACCGCCCGTGCACCGTGTCGAACTCCAGCAGGTGCGCGTGCATCGCCGGATCCCCGACAGCGTCGTTGATAAAGGCGATGTCGCATCCCCGTTCCAGCATCGGACGCAGGGCAAGCTTTCCGATCCGGCCAAGGCCGTTGAGGGCGTATCTGGTCATGGGGTCTCCGCTGGGTCGTTCGCCCCGGTTCTACGCCTCGATTATGACATCTCAAGTGTTTCGTCCCGCTCCAACGGAGAAATCGGGAACCGTCCGTCACGGATTTAGAATTATTCTAATCTGGGCTCTTGCCGACACTCACAGGCTGCCTATCTTGTTATCAGCAAGCCAGCCGATATCCCGGCTCGCCAGCGATCTTTCAGAGTATGAGAAGGGAGCGAGGGATGACCCAGACTGCTGTGGCCTTGTCCACCGATGCGCGTGCAGAGATTGCGGAGGCCCTGAACCAGGCCGTCGCGGAAACCGTCGTCACGACGATGCTTGCGCAGAATTTTCATTGGAACGTGACGGGCATGGCCTTCGGCCCGCTTCATGAGATGTTCCAGACGATCTACGAGGATCACTTCGCCGGTCAGGACGATCTGGCGGAGCGGATCAAGGCGCTCGACGCCCATGCGGACGGAACGCTTGCGGGCATGCTGAAGCGTTCGAAGGTAACCGAGCATGACGGCACGGCCACGGATGTGGAGATGCTGCGCAAGCTGATGGACGCGGAACAGACGCTGGCGACCACGCTGGCCGGGGCAGGGGAGCTTGCCGCGGCCCATGGCGACACCCTTACCGAGGATCTCTGCATCGCGCGCGGTCAGATCCACGAGAAGTTCGTCTGGATGCTGCGCTCCCACCTGCGCTGATCCGGGAGGGGCCGGACAGGTGCGGGCGGCCCTTTCAGGCCGCCCGTCGTACCGCGTCGAGCGGTTTCACCTTTTTCTTCAGACATTTGCGCAAGTAGGCGGGCGTCCAGTGGGCATAGCTTCCCATCACCTTTTGCTGCGCCAGAAGCATGTCGATGAAGGCGGCACGGTGGCTTTCCTTACGCAACTTCTTGAACATGGACTTCTGCGCTTTCGTCATCGAACAGCCGATGCAGTGCCCCTGCCGCCGAAACTTGCAGACGTCGATGCAGGGGCTCGGTGTCTTCGCCATCGGGGCACTGTCCTTTCGTCAGGTGCGCGGTTGTGCAGGGATCAGTCCCAGCCGACCTCGTTGAAGATTGCCTGCGCGGTCGGCACGTTCTTGGCAACGGTGGACAGGTCCACGTCATCGGGGCGGAACATGCCGAGGGCGGCGACGGAGGCGGAAAGTCCCACCCCGGGGACGGCCGGATACTCGTCATTTCCTGCGGAGAAGTATTGCTGCGCCTGATCGGACGCGAGGTACTCGAGGAACTTCACTGCGTTCTCCCGGTTCGGTGCGTGCGCCGCGATCCCGCCGCCGGAGAGGTTCATGTGTGCACCTTCCGCGTTCTGTGCCGGGAACACCCAGCCGATATTGTCCCGCGCCTCTGCGGGCAGGCCGCTCACCTCGCGCCGGATCGCCCGGGCGAAGTAGTACGTGTTTGAGATCGAGATGTCGCACTCGCCGGACACCAGACCGCGGAGCTGATCTGTATCGCCGCCCTGCGGATCACGGGCAAAGTTGTTGACCACACCCTCAGCCCAGCTCCGCGCGGCCCCTTCGCCGTGGTTCTCGATCACCGAGGCCAGCAGCGTCTGGGAGTAGACGTTGGTCGAGGAGCGATGGCACACCATCCCCTCGAAGGCCGGGTCCGCGAGATCGACATAGGTCGTGGGAGGGTTGGTCACGTCGGCCTTGTCATAGAAGATGATCCGCGCGCGCTGGGAGAAGCCGAACCACTGGTTGTCCGCATCCTGCAGGTTGGCCGGGATCCGGTCTTCCAGTACGGCGCTCTCGACCGTCTGCAGCACGCCCGCATCCTTCGCCCGCTCTAGCCGGGAGGTGTCGACAGTCAACAGGATGTCCGCCGGGGAGTTTTGACCTTCGGCCTGCATCCGGGCGATGAGCTCATCCGCGTTGCCCTCGATCCGGTTGACGGTGATGCCCGTGAGCTCGGTGAAATCAGAGTAGAGCCGTTCGTCCGTGTCGTAATGGCGGGAGGAGTAGAGGTTCACCTCACCCCCATCTCCTTCGGCAAATGCAGGTGCCGTGATCAGGGTCAGCGCGGTCAGCGCGCAGGTGGAGGTGCGGATGGTGAGTGTCATTGGGATCTCCGGGGCTTCGTAAACCTTAGTGAAACACTCGGTTACACGAAATTGCGGGAACAGCAACCCTTCCTGAGTGAATTTGTCGGAAAGAGGCTGTTTAAAGTGCTGAGTCAGTCTAATGCGACTTGCGACGCGATGACCCGCAGACCGTATCACCCGTTTGCACAGCCGAGAGACCGCGTTGGAATTCCGCTCCGAGAGCCTGACGAGGCAAGTGCCCTCGTACCGCGCGTGAGTGCTTCACACTCCTCGATGCCCAATTCAGGACTGTTTCGGCGTGCGACCCGGGAGCGACCGATCACATCACGGGCGCGACCTTCCCGGTACTGCGAACGATGCGCAAGAAGCGCCGTACTTTGCGGTCTATTCGCAAGCAGGTCGCGTCGTCATCAGGTGGTTCAACCATGCACGCTTCGGAGAACCCGGCGCGCATGCTCTACTGAGGCTCCTTGGCAAATTTCCCTCGGCGCGATGGCGTATGCTCGCGATCACGCCCGCATCCGTGTACCATTAGGGTCGAACAGTGGCCCAAGCACCGCTTCGGCGCGATGACGCGTCCCCGCGATGTCCACCTCAACATCCAATCCACCGTTGACCGATGCGTTGAGGAGCGCCAACGCCACCGGGCGGTTGACCCGGTGGCCGTAGGAGGCGGATGTTGTCTGACCGATGATGGTATCGCCGCCATAGACGGGTTCATGCCCGATGGGGACCGCTGCCCGGTCTGCGAACTTGAGGGAGACGATCCGCGGCTTTGCCCCCTCCGCTCTGCTCCGGGACAGCGCGTCGGCTCCGACGAAACCTCCCGTCTTGCGGGTCGCGAAATCTAATCCGGTATCGATGGGCGTGACGTCGCTGTCGAGCTCGTACCCCATGGCGCAGAACCCTTTCTCGATCCGCATCGAGGTCTGCGCGAACAGCCCCGCCGGAACCGCACCCGCAGCGGTCAGAGCAGCGTAAATAGGCTTTGCGTTCTCAGCTTTGCAGGTGATCTCCCACCCCGCCTCGCCGACATAAGACAGGCGCGCGGCACGGACATGCTTGCCCGCGACGTGTGCAGGGCCGACCTCGAAATATCCGAGATCGTTGAGCTCCGGCGCGCCGCACTCAGAGGCGATCCGCCCCGCGTCCGGCCCCATGAGGCACAGGACGGCGTAGGTTTCGGTCGTGTCGTCCAGCGTGACGTCAAAGCCAGCACTCGCGCGCCTGAAGTGCGCGAGGTCGCGCTTGATCGCGTTGGTGCCGACGAAGAGGCGGTAGTGATCCTCCCCGATCCGCTGGGCCGTGATGTCAGAGAGAAAGGTGCCCCGGTCGCTGAGTATAGCTGTGTAGATCACGGAGCCCGGTTTGCGCCCGAGATATCCGGCGCACGTGTGCAGCAGGAACACTTCAGCGTCCGGACCGGTGACATCGATCTTCCCGAAGGATGACGCATCGAAGATCGCGGCCCGGTTCGTTGCGGCATCGACCTCGGCGGCCACAGCGTCGTGCCAGTTCGGGCGCCCAAAGGTCATCTTGGGCTCAGCTGTCTTGCCGAAATAGAGCGGACGTTCAAAGCCGTAGACCTGTCCCATGTGGGCTGCTGCGTTCCTGTACTCCGCATCCAGCGGCAGGGCACGCAGGTCTCTCGCGGTAGACAGCTGTCGGGCCGGATACGCGATCTCGTAGTGAGTGCCGAGGATCTCCGGCGCTCGCGCCATGAGATGACCTACGGAGTTGAAGATCGGGGCAAACCTCATCGCGTCAGCCTCGCCCAGGTCATAGGCGGTGCGTCCATGCACGATGGCATGGGCAAGGTTCATGCCAGCGCCGCCGCCGGATGCGATCCCGACCGAATTCATCCCGCAGCCCAGGAAAAGCCCCTTCGTCTCGGCAGTCTCCCCGAGCATGAACATTCCGTCGGGCGTGAAGCTCTCCGGCCCGTTCAGCAGCATCTTCACCTCCGCCGTTTCCAACGCAGGAAGGCGGTGCAAGGCGTTGAGCATCATGGGCTCGAAGTGATCCCAATCTTCCGCGAGCAGCCCGAACTCGAAATCATCGGTGAGCCTGTCTGGTTCGATCGGCTTGCCCACCGGCTCGAAACACCCGACCAGAAGGCCGCCACTGTCGTCGCGCATGTAGAGATGGCTGTCATGGTCGCTCAGCGTCGGCATGTTGCCCGCGATGCCCGCGATCGGTTTGGTCAGCAGGTAGAAATGTTCGCAAGGCAGGACCGGAATCTCTGCGCCCGCCATCGCACCGACCTCGCGGGACCAGAGACCGGCGCACAGGGCAATCGCATCGCATGTGACGGTGCCGCGGACGGTTTCGACGCCGGTGATCCGACCCCGCTCCGTCAGGATGCCGGTCACGCCGGTATCCTCGAAGATTTCTGCACCGAGGCCCTTGGCCGCCTTCACCAGCGCGGCGCAGACGTCGGACGGGGACACCCGCCCATCGTCCGGGGACCAGACGGCACCGATCACATCATCGGCGTGCATGAGCGGCCAACGTTCTTTGGCCTCGTCGACAGATACCGACGTCACATCGAGACCGAATGCGTTGGCGAGTGCTTCCTGCCGTTTGATGTGGATTAGGCGATCAGGCGTCGTCGCGATGGACAGGGAGCCTTTCTGGATCCAGCCGACCGACTGCCCGGTCTCCTGCTCAAGCTGCGCGTAGAGATCCACGGAATACTGGATCATCCTCGTGAGATTGCGGGAATGGCGAAGCGCGCGCACCTGAGCTGCGGAGTGCCACGTGGTTCCGCTCGTGAGCTTGTTCCGTTCCAGCAGGATGGCGTCGCTGACCCCCATCTTCGCAAGGTGATAGAGGGTCGAGCAGCCCATGATGCCGCCGCCGATGACGATGACAGACGCGTGCGAGGGCAGTTCAGCCATGTGCGCGTGATCCCTGGAGCCGCTGAAGGATGTTCACAGGATGGTTGAATTACAGATCCTGTCAATTGGCGGCGTGCAAAACGTATGTTATTTAGAGCTGAGCGTATAAGAGGCAAAGCACCGTGGATCCGGCCCTGAAAGCCAGAACGATATCAACGCTCAAGGGGGAACTAGCTCACCTTCCCCCGCGTCTTCAGGTGGCCGCGAAGTACATCGTGGATCATCCTGCCGACTTCGGCCTCGATCCGATCAGGGAAACCGCGCGGAAGTCCGGCGTGTCGACCTACACCTTCGTGCGGCTGGCGAACCATCTGAGCTTCAACGGCTTCGAAGACCTCAGGGAGCCGTTTCGCCACGCTCTTATCGCGTCCGGTCCCGCTACGGATGTTCCGGACTGGCTCGACAATCTCCGTGCGTCAGGTTCGGTGGGCGAGGCGCAGGCAGAGGCTGCGGCGAACTCGATCGGTATCGTTCACCGGTCGCTGGAGCGTCAGTCCGCCGAACAGATGGAGCGTGTGGTCGCAATGCTGCTGGACGCGCAATCGGTGTATCTGACGGCGATGCGCGCGAGCTACGGGCTCGCCTATTACTTCCACTATGTCGGCCGAATGGCCCTACCATCGCTGCACCTCATTCCGCGTCACATGGGCAGCGCGATCGATGACCTGAACGATGCAGGTCCCGGTGACGTGCTGATCGCGATCACGTTCACACCTTACTCCAGAGAGACGATTGAGGCCTGCGCGTTCGCCCAGAAGCGTGGAGTGAAGCTGATTATTCTGTCCGATAGTGAGATCGTCTCACCAGCGTTTACGTCGGATGAGACCCTGATTGCCTCAGTCGTCTCAACCCATCATTTCTGCTGCTACGCGGGCGTTATGGCTGTGATCGAGAGCCTGCTGTCGGTCCTCGTCAACGCGGGCGGACCTGATGCCGCGCAGCGCGTTCGGGACTACGAAGATCTGCGGCGGAGCCACGACGCGTACTGGCGAACTGACAAACGCTAGCCGTTCGTGGCAAGACCGCGGTCATAGAGCCTACTGGACACTCAGCGGTGCGAAACACCGGTCGCAGTGAGAGCTCTGCCATGCGTTCCACGGGCTCCAGGTGATACCACCGTGCACCTGTCGCAACCTCAGCCTTTCCGGTCACGCCCCTTTCGACGAGCAGAACCTGTGCCGGTCTGGACCGTATCACCAATCAAGCACCGGTTGCTCTGCAACGATCCGATGGGGGTTATGCACGCCATCGTTGAGGTAGTATCCAGACCTGATTTCATTGAAGTCGACCGTCCCCCGCACGGCCGGGATCCGGTACAGATCGCGGGTGAACCGCCAAAGGTTCCGAAAGTCGGTGAGCCGATGGCGCGTGCAGCGAAAGTGCGTCGCATAGACCGTGTCAAAGCGGACAAGGGTGGCAAAGAGCCGGACATCCGGTTCGGTTAGATGCGCACCCGTGAGAAAGTCTTGTTTAGCCAGTTGAATGTCAAGGAAGGCCAAGGTGTCGAACACCGCGTCCACAGCGTCTTGATACTCGTCCTGGCGTTGCGCTTTGCCAGCCCTGTAAACCGCGTTGGCCAGACCGTCATGGATCCTGCCGAGAAGGGTGTCGATTTCGGCAAGATGGGTGGCCGGCCGCAGATCGGTCTCACTTCCTACACGGTCGAACAGCCTCAGGATCGCGGTGGAATCGTTCGAAAGGATCCGTCGTGCCTCCGCATCCCAGAGGAGCGGGACCGTGGCACGGCCGGTGTAGCTCTCATCCGTCAGGCTATAGAGCTCGTGGACATGCGTGACCGCAGCGGCGAGGGGTCCCGCCCTGTCCACGCGATAGCCTTCGGTTCTGGGTCCGCCCGCCAGTTGAATGGGGATCAAGCTCTCCAGCCCATTGAGGGCGTGGACGATCGTCGCGGCGTGGGACCAGGGGCAGCTTTGCGAGGCGACGAACACCAACCGAGGGCTGGGCCCATCGATCTCTGGCCGGTATTCTCGACCAATCGCTTGAGGCAGTGCACTCGGCTGTCGCCGATATCGCCCGCCCCGCATTGTGTAATCCGCGTCGTCGAACCAAACGCCGTTTATGAGCATACCCATGGCCTACGGACCGACTGCGCGTCGCGGGGTCGATGCGAATGGGAACGCGCTGGATTGGACCCACCCCTCAACGGTGTCGGCAAAGAGAGACCGATGTTGCGTTTCGTCGGACCTGGCTTCCTCTATCATCTGCTTATCCCATTCTCAGCGCTTGCCTGTCGCGCTTTCGATTGCTTCGGGTGGGCGCGTGATCGTGCCTTGAGAAGGCGCACTGCCCGCGACTGGTAGATCCCGATCATGTCAGCACCGCTCCTCATGGGGAGAAAATTACCTCCGTCTCTGTTCGTTGACTGGTCTACACTTGGAAAACTTCGGTCTAATTAGGTGACCATGAGACAGCTCCCCCTCACGGCCCTACGGACCTTCGCCGCGATTTATGAAACCGGAGGCATTCGACCGGCGGCACGCACGCTTGGCATCGCGCATTCAGCGGTCAGCAGGTCGCTCAGAGAACTGGAAGCGCACCTTGGCGTCGATCTGATCGAACGGGTGGCGGGACGGCGGCTTCTGACATTTACCGACGAAGGGCACCGCGTCGGTAAGACAGCGCTCGATGCGTTCGGGAAGCTGACGCGCACGTTGGACAGCGTCGCGCGCATCGAAGGTCGCGCATCCGTCCTTTTGGAGACGACACCCAGCCTTGCGACCAGGTGGTTGTTTCCCAGGTTGGGAGATCTCGAGACGGCGCTGCCCTGGATCGAGATGTCGATCACAATCGATCAGCGCATCGCCCTGCCGGGGCGGATGCGCTCGGATCTGGCACTGCGCATGGGGCAGGGTCCCTGGGACGGGTTCGCGTGCGAGCCCTTGATGGACGACGAACTCGTCGCGGTCGCGAGCCCGGAATTCCTGAAAAACCACAACGGGATCGATTGGAGGCACCTTCCGCTTCTCCATGATCGTGATCCGGAGGCGGCTTGGTCGATTTGGCAAGACGCCTTCGGCGAACTGGGGGAGAATCGGAGCGCAGGACCGCGCTACACCTCCGGTGATCTTGTCCTGCGCGCAGCGGAACGGTCGATGGGTGTCGCACTTTCGCGTCGCGTGCTCGCGGAGGAGAGCCTGATCGCGGGTACGCTGTGTGATGTCGGGGACGGGCGGTCGATCCCGCTGCCCTCGTCGATCTGGCTCGTGTCGCCCGCGCACAAACAGCCTCGCAAACCCGTGGCGCGCGTCATGGAATGGCTTCGTGCTCAGTCGGCGACATGCCGAGCTTCGTGAGCCGATGGGTCACGCGCACTGCCGCTTCGCCGAAGGAGCAGGCGCGTGACGCAGGGTGGACTGGCTGAGCAAGACGCCGCACAGGACGAGCCCTATGCCAACCGTCTGAACCGTGCTTAGCGTCTCATCGAGAATGACGAGGCCAAGGACCGTCGCTGCAACGGGGCTCAGCAGACCAAGGGGGGCAACAGCCGCAGGGCCCAGCCTCGCAATACCGCGGAACCAGAAGAAATAGGTCAGTGCACCCCCGATGAGGCCCAGATAGGCGAACCCTGCAATCGACCGAGCATCAAGCCCTGGCAAAGCGGGTTCGGCGATCAGCGCGATCGGAAGCAGGAGCAGCCCGCCCGCTGTCAGTTGCCAGGCTGTGAAGGTAAGCGCGGACACTGGCGGCTGCCACTTTTTGGTCAGCACAGTGCCCGCGGCCATCGAGATCGTGCCCCCCACCGCCGCGAGGATGCCGATCCAGTCCAGCTTGGCGTCAGGGACAAGCACCAGCATCGCGACACCGAGGATGCCACACAGCCCCGCAATGACCGCCATCGGACGCAGGTCCTGGTTGAGCACCAGGTAGGACAGGTATAGCACGATCAGCGGCTGAAGTGCGCCCACGGTCGCCGCGACACCACCGGGCAGCCGGTAGGCGGCCACAAACAGAAGCCACCAGAAAAGCGAGAAGTTCAAGGCACCGAGCACGAAGGACCGCCCGACCCAAACTCCCTTCGGCATCACGCGGGTGATCAGCAAGAGGAGGATGCCGGCGGGCAGTGCTCTGAGCATCGCCGCTGTCATGGGATACGCATCAGGCAGAAGCTCTGTCGTGACGATATAAGTGCTGCCCCACACGATGGGGGCAAGCGCGGCAAGTGCTAGGTCAACTGAGCGCAGCATGGTGACATCCCTGAAATTATCTCGACGTCGAGATAAGTACGTTTATCTTGATGTCAAGATACCTGGCCTCTACTTTGATGCGCATGGATGCAGTCGACAGGATTCTGGACCAATGGCGGGTCGCCCGGCCCGACCTTTATGTCGGTGCCATGGGTCCGATAGGGCGATTGTCCCGGGTGTTCCACTTCAATGCGCGGACCATGGAAAAGACGTTCGAGCGCTACGGCCTGAACGCGGCGGGGTTCGATGTTCTGGCAACCCTGCGCCGCGCACCTCCCCCCCACGCCCTGTCGCCCGGTGACCTGATGTCGTCGATGATGATCACCTCTGGGACGATGACCAACCGGATCGAGCAGCTTGTGAAGAAAGGCTTGGTCTCACGCACGACGGATCCGAACGACGGTCGCCGCGCGGCGGTGAAGCTCACAGAAAAAGGCTTCGAAACCATCGAGACGGCGATTCTGGAGCATGTCGCGACACAGACAACTCTCTTGGAAGCTTTGACCGAAGCAGAGGTCGCCCAACTCGACGCGATCCTGCGCAAGCTCCTGCAGAGTTCAGCGTCGAAAGATGGACCCTAGGTCGGGCGGGGAAGGATGCTGTACCGAAGAACCAAATGGCAGTCCGACGGGGCCGCCCGCCAGAGCGCGGGCGCGGCCCAAATGTGATGTGCCGCCCCGCGCTCGACCGTCTCTCTCAAAATCGCGGTCGCTCCTCGGCACACTTCGCGTACAGATGGACCGGCGCACCCACTTGCGGGAGGATCGACTGATGTCGGCAAAGGACTTCGTGACGGCCTATGAGAACGCACTTGGCACCCAGGACTGGGCCGAGGTGGCACCTTTGATCAGCGATGAGGCTGTCGTCATATTCTCCAGCGGTGCGATGCACGTCGGTAAGGCGGCAATCCGGGCCGCCTACGAGCGCAACTTCGCAGCGATCAAAGGCGAGGAATACCGGATTGAAGACGTGAAGTGGCTGTTGGAGGCACCGACAGCAGCGGCCTACATGTTCGATTTCCACTGGAGCGGCTTGATCCAGGGCAAGGAGGCCTCGGGCGCAGGCCGCGGGACCGCAGTCCTCGCCCGACAAGATGATCGTTGGGTGCTCGTCGGGGAGCAGCTTGGCCCGATGCCGTGAGCCCTTTCGGCCGATTTCGGGGCTGCGCATCATCCATCCATAGATTTGCGTCGTTTGCGATCGGTCTCACCAGAAACCGCGATATTGCCACGACGCACCCTTTCGGGAACGGTCGCGCGACGGGTGACGCGGGTCAGCCAGTTTCTTGAGTTCTGCTGGTTTGAGACGTGCTTATGCCGACTCCTGCTGTCCTCTGGTCAGGAGCCTGAGCAACACGCAGTAAACCACCCCGACAAGGATACCCGCCACAAGTCCCTGCGGGACGAGAAGTATCTCGGAGAGCGGGCGGTACGATCTGGGCGGCCACATCACCCACACGAAGAACGCGCTCACCAGCGTCTGGGTCAGGATGGCGGAGAATGGAACGATCACCAAACTCCCGTCAGGAAGGGGATTTCGGCGCGATCGATTGAGGTACAGAACCAGGTTCAGGCAAAAGGCCGTGATCGGCGTCGATCCAAGAATGACGATGAACCACAGGCAGAAATATGCGCTTTCTTCTGAACAGTCCCCACCATTCGCAACCCATGGCACCGCGGATGCGAACGATATCGCAACCGCGGCTGTCAGAACGCCCGCCGCCACGTAGCGAGCGCCTTTCCAAGTCTGAGAGGGTGCCGCCACCACGATCTCAATGTACTTTTGTTCGCTTGATTGAGCGCAAGTCTGAGGCAGAGTCTCCAATGATCTTCAGCACACGTTTAAACCCAGTTTTCGGCCATAGATGTCAAAGCCAATCGCTCCACTGCCGGGGCGGTCGGTGGCGCGCCAAACAGCGTCGCAGGCTCCCAAGTTGCATGTGAGCGCGTCAGAGCGCCACCACGGGGATCCACGGCCCAAACTCTCAGCGAAAGAATAGCGGCTCATCTACCTGCAGCAACACCGGCTTTCGCCCAGCCGCTCCAGTGGCCTGAACGCCAAATCTCTTGGCCGTCTGTCAAGCCGGCGTCCGGTAGACTTGTCTTACAGTGGAGTTCGGTGGTGAGCCCTGCAGGATTCGAACCTGCGACCCACTGATTAAAAGTCAGTTGCTCTACCAACTGAGCTAAGGGCCCGACCGAGCCCGCTGTCTACGCAAGCGATGGTGGGGGGTCAAGGTGATTTTTGGCGGTTTTTGTGATTGCGCCCGACGTCCCGTGGTTGCGCCACTGGCAATGCGCGAGGGATGGGCGTATATGCCCGCATATGCGTGACATGACAGCGAAAACGACCGGTTTGCGGTTCCTCAAGATGCACGGCCTCGGCAATGATTTTGTCGTGGTCGATGCCCGTGGTGCGCGCGCACCGCTGGAGAGCGGAACCGTGGCCGCAATCGGAGACCGGTTTCGCGGTGTCGGGTTCGACCAGCTCATCCAGATCCGCGATGGGGCGGATGCGGATGCGGTCATAGATTTCTGGAATTCAGACGGCTCAACCGCTGGCGCCTGTGGGAACGGCACACGGTGCGTGGCGCGGCTTCTGCTTGACGAGATGGACGCGGATGCGCTCGATCTTCGGACGGAGCGGGGCATCCTGCGGGCGGAGCGTGCAGGCGATCTTATCCGCGTCAACATGGGCACGCCGCAGCTTGACTGGCAGGAAATTCCCCTTGCCCAAGACGCAGATATTGATGCGCTGCCCCTCGACGGTGCGCCGTCGGCGGTTGGCATGGGCAATCCGCATTGCGTCTTTTTCGTTCCGGATGCGGAGGCTGTGGATCTGCCCCGACGCGGGGTGGAGACCGAGCATGATCCGCTGTTTCCCGAGCGCACGAATGTCGAGTTCGTTCATGTCATCGACCGGCGGTCCCTGCGCATGCGGGTCTGGGAGCGGGGCGGGATGATCACCCAGGCCTGCGGATCCGGGGCTTGCGCGGTGGCCGTCGCGGCACACCGGCGTGGCCTGACGGACCGTCGGGTGGATGTCCACCTCGATGGCGGCGTCCTGACCATCGACTGGCGCGAAGAGGGGGTCTGGATGACCGGGCCGACCGCGCTCGTGTTCGAAGGCCGCCTCACGGACGAGTTTCTCTCAGGGGCGCGGGGATGAGCGCGCCAGTCTTCTCCACCTTTGGTTGCCGCCTCAACGCCTACGAGACGGAGGCGATGAAGGAACTGGCGGAGGCTGCTGGCGTTTCCGACGCGGTGGTGGTCAACACCTGCGCCGTAACGGCTGAGGCGGTGCGCCAGGCGCGTCAGTCGATCCGCAGGCTCCACCGTGAGAACCCGGGCAAGCGGGTCATCGTGACGGGGTGTGCTGCCCAGACCGAGCCCGAAACCTTCGCGCGGATGGAGGAGGTCGACCTCGTCCTGGGCAATCTGGAAAAGATGCAGGGCGATGCCTGGCGGCGCCTCGGCACGCCGGATTTCGTCGGTGAGACCGAGAAGGTGCAGGTCAACGACATCATGTCCGCGACTGAAACCGCAGGGCACCTGATCGACGGGTTCGGCACCCGCGCGCGGGCCTATGTTCAGGTCCAGAACGGCTGCGACCACCGCTGCACTTTCTGCATCATTCCGTTCGGCCGGGGCAACTCCCGGTCTGTCCCAGCAGGCGTGGTCGTCGAGCAGATCCGGAGGCTGGTCGACAAAGGGTATCGGGAGGTCGTGCTGACAGGTGTCGACATCACGAGCTGGGGGGCGGACCTTCCGGGTACACCACCGCTTGGCGATCTGGTGCAGCGGATCCTGACGCTTGTGCCTGATCTGCCGCGGTTGCGCATCTCCTCCATCGACTCCATCGAAGCGGATGCCGCTCTGATCGATGCCATCGCGGGTGATACCCGGCTGATGCCGCATCTGCATCTGTCGCTGCAGGCGGGGGACAACATGATCCTCAAGCGGATGAAGCGGCGTCATACCCGGGACGACGCCATCGCCTTCTGCGAGGATATGCGAAAGGCGCGGCCCGGCATCGTCTATGGAGCGGACATCATCGCGGGTTTTCCGACGGAGACCGAGGAGATGTTCGAAAACTCGCTGCGGCTTGTCGAGGATTGCGGTTTGACCTGGCTCCATGTGTTTCCGTTCAGCCCGCGGCAGGGGACGCCTGCCGCACGCATGCCCCAGCTTGAAAAGCCGGTGATCAAGGCCCGGGCCGCCCGGTTGCGGGAGGCTGGTGCAGCGCGGGTCACCCGGCACCTCGCCGAACAGGTCGGACAGTCGCACCGCGTGCTGATGGAATCGCCCCGGATGGGCCGGACGGAGGGCTTTGCCGAAGTCTCCTTCGATCAGGATCAGCGTGTGGGAGAGATCGTGCCAGCGGTGATCCGAGCCACCACGGACGGCCAGCTCGTCGCCTAGTCGGACCTGACCTCGGCAATCCCCGCCAGAATGCTCCGTATCGCGAAGAGGAGCGACGTTTCGAAATCCGCCTGCAGGTCCGCAAACTCCGGCTCGCTCATGATCGCATAGACATGGGGTGCGGGCGTCGTCATCGGATAGAGGCCCGCGACAAGGGCGAAGATCGTGCGGATCGCCTGCGTGCAGGTCTCCACCGAAAGATGGGGGGCGCCCCGGTGCAGGATGACGGCGGTGTCCTGAGCGAGCCCGTGCAACTGCCGCTTCACATCGCGCAACGTGTCGCCGGTGATGTTGTGTTCCAGCGTCGAGCAGGTCACGCTGACCAGAAGGCTGAGCTGGGGTTTCGCGGCAAATCCGCCCGTAAGCAGGTCCGCCAGCGTCTCGACCGGTGTAGGGCCGGTGACGGCGGTGTCGAAGGCATCGATGACCTCCCGCAGGTCGGAGATCAGAAGGCGGAGCAGGATCTCCTCCCGACTCTCGAAATACCGGTAGAGGCCGGACTTCACGACCCCCGCCTCCTGCGCGATCGCGTTGAGACTGGTTTCCGCGACTCCCTTGCGGGCGAGCACGCGGGCGGCAGAGTCCAGGATCATCTGGCGCCGTTGGAGTTTGTGCTCAGGACTGCGTGCGCGCTGAAACGGTAGGGACATGGCGCGCACCCTAACGGCATTGAATGGGGGACGCAAATGTACTAAGTGACTAATAGTCTCTTAATAAGATATCTCCGCCGACCGGGCGATGCAGGATGCAGGGAGGGCTCCTCATGAAACTCACCGTCAACGGAACCGAACGCGAGCTGGAGGTGTCAGACGACATGCCGCTCCTCTGGGCCCTGCGGGATGTGCTGGATGTGAAGGGGCCGAAATTCGGCTGCGGGGTTGCTGCCTGCGGAGCTTGTACCGTCCTGATCGATGGGGAGCCGGTGCGCTCCTGCTCCTTGCCGGCGGTGGACGTCTGGGGGCCCGTGACCACGATCGAGGGGATCGGAGAGGGCGAGACGCTGCACCGGGTACAACAGGCCTGGATGGAACATCAGGTGCCCCAGTGCGGCTACTGCCAGTCCGGCCAGATCCTTGCGGCAGTTGCCCTGCTGGAGACCACGCCCCAGCCCAACGATGAGGACATAGATGCGGCGATGACCAATCTTTGCCGCTGCGGGACCTACCCGAAGATCCGCGCGGCGATCAAGTCCGCTGCGAAGATGGAGGCCTGAGCCATGGGTATCGGAAAGATCGCACGGCGCACCTTCCTCGGAGTTCTCGCGGTTGGCGCAGGGGTCACGGCGTTCGGTTACTGGCAGTACCGGCGGCCCTATGACAATCCGCTGGACGAGGGCCTCGCGGATGGCGAGGCGACGTTCAACCCGTTTGTGAAGATCGCGTCCGACGGCACGATGACCGTGATCACGCCCCGGGCGGAGATGGGGCAGGGGGTGCAGACGACCCTCGCCGCCCTCGTGGCGGAGGAGCTCGACGTTAGGCTCGATCAGCTCACGGTGGAGCATGGTCCGCCGTCCGCCGCCTACTACAACGAGGCGATGCTGGCGGAGGGCGCGCCCTTCCCGATGTTCGAGGAAAGCTTCCTCGCCGAATTTCAGCGCGGGGCGATGACCGTCGTATCGAAGTTCCTCGGTCTGCAGGTTACCGGCGGCTCCTCCTCCACCATCGATGCCTTCGGCAAGATGCGGGAGGCCGGATGCGCTGCACGACATGCGCTTGTCGCCGCCGCTGCGGAGCGGTGGGGCGTCGATGGCGCGACCCTGCAGACGGGTGAGGGCCGGGTCACCAACCCCTCAAACGGGGAGAGCCTGAGCTACGGCGATCTGGCGGTTGCCGCGGCCTCTGCCGAGGTGCCGCGCGACATGGTCCTGCGCCCCCGGTCGGACTGGAAGATCCTCGGGCGCCCGGCGGAACGGGTGGACCTGCACGACAAGGTCACCGGTGGACGGATCTTCGGCATCGACGTCGAACTGCCCGACATGCTTCACGCCACCGTGCGGATGAGCCCCCGCTTTGGCGTCGGCGCGGAAATGGTGGACATGACGGCGGCTTTGGCGATGCCGTCCGTCCGTGACGTGGTACCCGTTGACAGCACCACCGGGTCCGGGTTCGCCGTCATCGCGGAGACCACCTGGGATGCATTCAAGGGGGCGGAGGCGCTCGACATCGGATGGGGCCAGGCGCCCTATCCGGCCGATGATGCGGCCATCACCGCCGCACTTGAGACCGCGATAGATCAGGATCCAGCCACCGCGCTCATGGACAAGGGCGATGCATCGGGCGCTATCGATGCCGCACCCGCAGCGGAGGTGCTGGAGGCCCGCTATCAGGTCCCCTATCTGGCCCACGCCTGCATGGAGCCGATGAACGCCACCGCCCGTTTCAGGGACGGCAAGCTCGAGATCTGGACCGGAACACAGGCTCCCGGCATCGTCGCGATTGCAGCGGCACGACAGCTTGGCATCGAAACCGAGGACGTGACCGTCAATGTCACCCATCTGGGCGGCGGGTTCGGACGCAGGGGCGAGATCGACTACCCGGTTTACGCCGCCGAGGTGGCGAAACATACCGGCGGTCGCCCGGTCAAGGTCACCTGGACGCGGGAAGAGGACACCCGCCACGACACCTACCGCCCCGCAGCGTTGGGCCAGTTCCGCGCGAAGCTGCGCGAGGGTGCGGCCGCCGAGGCGGTTGAGATGAAGATCGCCGCCCCCTCGATCATGAAGTCCGTGATCGCCCGGACCTTCCCCGACATGTCGGCGATGGGCCCGGACAAAACACTCACCGATGGGGCTTTCAACCAGCCTGTGATGATCGAGAACCATCTGGTGAGCGGGCATGAGGCGGATATTGCAATCCCGGTCGGATTTTGGCGCTCCGTCGGGAACAGCTTCAACGGCTTCTTCCATGAAGGGTTCATGGATGAGATGGCGGTTGCCTCCGGCGTGGACCGGCTTGAATACCGGCTGGCAATGATGGGAGACGACCCGCGGCTCGATCCCGCACGCGGCGTGCTGCGCAAGGTGGCGGAGATGTCGGACTGGGGTGCCGCGATGCCTCAAGGGACGGGCAAGGGTGTCGCCCATGTGGTCTCCTTCGGCACCTGGACGGCGATGGTCGTGCAGGTCGATGCGCGCGGTGGTGACATTGTCATCGAAAAGGTCTGGTGTGCAGCGGATCCGGGCGAGGTGCTCGATCCCCGGATCTTCACGGACCAGATCTCGTCGGCTGCGATATACGGCTTCTCCTCTGCCATGGGGCAGGAACTCACCTTCGTAGAGGGAGAGGTTCAGCAGGGCAACTTCTGGGACTACAGCTTCATGAACGGGGCGCAGTGTCCGGAGTTCGAGGTCGCGTTCCTCGAGACGGCCAAGCACATGGGCGGCGCGGGAGAGGTCGGCACTCCGCCCGCCATCCCCGCTCTGGCCAACGCGATCTACGCTGCCACGGGCGAACGCCTGCGGGAGATGCCGTTCACCCGCAAGGTGACATTCGCCAACGCCTGATCATCACCCCGCCTCTTCCGCGTGCGGGAGGGGCGGGTCTAGGCACCGGGGAGCGGAAGTAGGAGGCGACGGTCGTCTACTGCGCTGCCGCTGCCTCGATCGCCGGACGTATCCGGGTGCGCATCACATCGGCCGTGACCGGACCGGGAAAGCGCAGGACGATCTCCCCATCCGGGTTGATCACGAAGGTTTCCGGCACGCCGTAGAGCCCCCATTCGATGCCGTTGCGCCCGGTCGGATCCGCGCCGACGCCCGCGTAGGGATCGCCGAGTTCGTCGAGGAAGCCGAGCGCCTGATCCGGGCGATCCTTGTAGTTCACGCCGACAATCTCGATCCCCTCCGCGGAGAGGTCCATCAGGTGGGGATGTTCGGCCCGGCAGGGCGCGCACCAGCTCGCCCAGAAATTGACCAGCCGCACCTCTCCCGTCAGGTCCCCGGGCAGGGGCTTGTCGCCCAGTTTCTGCAGATCGAAGCCCGGTGCCGATGCACCGGCGAGGGCGGATGGCAACTCGTCCGTGCCGTGCTTCAGACCCCAGTAGAACCCTCCCGCGATGGCGGCAAAAAGGATCGGCGGCAGGAAGGCGAGCCAGCTGATCCGCCGCTTGGTTTCCTCAGCGCTCATGGGGCTCTCCCTGTTTGCCATGCTCCAGCGTGTCGAGCATCCGCCGGACGCGGTTCGACCGCAGCCAAGACAGTCCGATCAGCCCCGCCAGCAGCGTCAGCGTGACGGCGTAGGCCGAAAGGACGTAGGCCGCATGGATCCCGAGATCCGGCATCATCGCACCCCCTGTCGCATGAGCGCCAGCGCCCGACGCGCCCGGATTTCCGTCCGGGTGCGGACCAGCACAAGCGTGACGAACAACAGAACGAAGCCCGCAATGCACACCAGAAGCGGCTGGTAGAACACGTCCGCCACGTTCGTTTCCTTATCTAGCGACAGGGATGCGCCCTGGTGAAGGCCTTGATTCCAAAAGAGGACCGCGTAACGGCTCATCAGTGCAAAGACCGACCCGACCATGCAAAGGACCGCGGTGAGGTCCGCGGCCTTGTCCGGGTCCTCGACCGCCTCCCACAGCGCGATGTAGCCGAGGTAAAAGACGAAGAGGACGAGGAAGGAAGTCAATCGCGGGTCCCACTCCCACCAGGTGCCCCACATCGGCTGCCCCCAGATCGCACCAGTCAGAAGCGCGATGACGGTCATGACCGCGCCCACAGGCGCCGCC
>JBCBAP010000027.1:0-46179 GCA_038532435.1 Pseudomonadota bacterium
TCGAAGATCAGCAGGATCCCGTGCCGCGTGCAGATCTCCCGCAGCTTCTGCAGGTATCCCCTCGGCGGGATCAGCACGCCGGTGGACCCGGCCATGGGTTCAACGATGACCGCAGCGATCGTGGAAGGGTCGTGGAGCGTCACGATCCGTTCCAGATCCTCCGCCAGATGCGCGCCCCATTCGGGCTGGCCCTTCGAGAACGCGTTGTGGGCCAGGTCGTGGGTGTGCGGAAGATGGTCCACGCCAGTGAGCAGGCTACCAAAGAACTTGCGGTTGTTGACGATGCCGCCCACGGAAATGCCGCCAAAATTGGTGCCGTGATAGCCTCGTTCGCGGCCGATCAGGCGTGTGCGGCTGCCCTGCCCCTTCGCGCGCTGGTAGGCTATGGCGATCTTGAGCGCGCTTTCGACCGCCTCCGACCCGGAATTGACAAAGAAGGCATGGGCCATGCCCTCGGGCGCGATGTCCACGAGGCGGTTGGCAAGCTCGAAGGCCTTGGGATGGCCCATCTGGAAGGCGGGGGCGTAGTCGAGCTCCTCCGCCTGGCGCTGGATCGCCTCGACGATGCGGGGGCGCTTGTGCCCCGCGTTGCAGCACCAGAGCCCGGCGGTACCGTCCAGGACCTGCCTTCCGTCGGACGTGGTGTAGTGCATGCCCTGCGCCGCGACGAACATGCGGGGCGCGGATTTGAACTGCCGGTTCGCGGTGAACGGCATCCAGAACGCGCTCAGATCATTCGGGGCTGTGACGGTGCGGTGGGACATGCCGCGAAACCTCCTGCCTGGCGCGCTCAACAGCACTTTTTACCGGTTGGTCCAATTCACGCTAGCAGACGGCATTGACCAGTCAAGCCGAATGTCCGAACGTGGGTCCCCCACCCGATCCGTGAGGACCCAAGAGGCCGCGATGCAGCAAACCGTCCGCCCCACCCGCATCCAGCGCGAGAAGCGCGACCTGATCCTCGAGGCGGCGCTGGACGTGTTTTCGAACAACGGGTTCCGGGGCTCGACCCTGGATCAGATCGCGGCGGCGGCGGGGATCTCGAAGCCCAACCTGCTCTACTATTTCGACGGCAAGGAGGCGATCCACCAGGCGCTGCTGACCCGGCTGCTCGACACCTGGCTCGACCCGTTGCGGGAGCTCAACCCGGAGGGAGAGCCACTAAGGGAGCTGCGCGCCTATGTGCAGCGGAAGCTGGAGATGGCGCGGGACTACCCGCGGGAGAGCAGGATCTTTGCTAACGAGGTCCTGCGCGGCGCGCCGCACCTGTTGCCGGAGCTAGAGGGGCCGCTCAGGGCGCTGGTGGAGGAGAAGGCCGCCGTGCTCAAGCGCTGGATGGAGGCGGGGAAGCTTGCGCGCACGGATCCCAAGCACCTGATCTTCGCGATCTGGGCGACGACCCAGCACTACGCGGATTTCGACGTGCAGGTGCGCGCGGTTCTGGGCGATGACGGCGAGGGCCGGTTCCACGACGCGAGCGCGTTCCTCGAACAGCTTTTCATGGGCGGGCTGCGGCCCCGGTGACCGCTGTCGCGCTGAGCGCCTGCGGCGCACGCCCTTGAGCCCTGCGGGCGGTTGGCGCTTCTGACCGCCGAGGTGCGTCGAAACGGGAGTATCCGGTTTTGCGGGTGGAGCCTCCGGCGGGGATATTTTGAGCCAGAAGGAGGGTCAGGAACGGGGCGCCGTGCGGGCCGCCGCAGAGGCCGCGGCACCGGCGACGATGACAATGGCGATCAGGCCGAGGATGAGCGTCAGGACCGGCATCGCCGCACTTTCCGTCGACACGCCCAAGGCGCCGCCCAGAGCCGCGAGCGGTGCCCAGGGAGCGCCGGTGATCGCGAAGACACCGACCGTCGCCCCAAGCAGGAGCACGGTGGCGAAGCTGGCGCCCGCAAGCGCCACCCGGGGACCGGTCGCGGCGCGGGGTGCGCGGAGCATGCGGCGCCAGGACCGGGTCGTCCGGCCCAGATCCGCCTGGATCGCCACGATGGCCGGCACGATCAGGAGGACCAGGAACATGCCGAAGCCGAGACCGTAGACAAGCGTGATCACCGTAGGTTTCAGGAACTGCGCCTGCTGCGAGCCCTCATAGAGCAGCGGGGCCAGGCCGAGCACCGTGGTGAGCGTGGTCAGGAGCACCGGGCGCAGGCGGTCCGCGACCGCGTCGATGACGGCCGGGATGATCCCCCGATCCTCCGCATATTCATCGATCGTGGTGATCAGGACAATCGAGTCGTTGATGATGATGCCGGTCATGCCGATCATGCCGACCACAGAGAACATCGAGAGCGGCACCTCCCAGATGTAGTGCCCCCAGATCGTACCCACGAGGCCGAACGGGATGATCGCCATGACCACCACGGGCCGGGTCCAGCTGCCGAAGATCCAGGTCAGAGTAAGGTAGATCCCGAGCAGGCAGAGCATGAAGCCCAGCAGCGCCTCGGTCAGGAAATCACGCTCCTGCTCCGCGAGCCCACCGAGCACGGAGTTCACGCCAAAGCGGCCTTCGATCTCCGGCAGGATGGTCTCACGCAGGGCGGTCGTCACAGCCTCTGCCCGCACCGGATCATCCTCCGAGATATCGCCGGTGACGGTGACGACGCGCAGGCTGTTCTCCCGCCGGACCGTGGAGAACCCCTCCCGATTGGCGACGGTGACGATCTCCGACAGCGGGACATAGGCGCCGGTGTCCGTGCGCAGCCGTGTGCGGTCGAGGAAATCGGCGGTCAGCTCCGCCTCCGGCAGGGCGACGGTGACGGTGGCGGAGCGCAGGCCGTCCGGGAAGCTCGCCGCCTCGATCCCGTTGAGGCGCTGGCGCAGCTCCGTCCCGATCTCGTCGATGGAGAAGCCGAGTGCGGAGCCCTGCGGGGTGAGATCGAGCACGAGTTCGGTCTTGTCGTAGGCGAGATTGTCCTCGACGGCGGAGACCTCCGGGAATTCCGCGACCGCGGTCTTGAGCGCCTCGGCGGCACCCTTCAGGGTCGCCGCATCCGCGCCGAAGAACTTCACATCGAGGGAGTCGCCGCCCGGGCCTGCCCGCCAACCGCGGAAGGAGAAGGTTTCAAGAAGCGGATGGCTGCGCACCTCGTCCTGCAGGGCCCCAACGAAGGTGAAGGAGGAGTAGGGCCGGCTGTCCGCATCAATAAGCTCGATGGCGATGGAGCCGAGCTGGTCCGGATCCTTGGTATCCTGACCGGCGAGGCCGCGGCCCGTGGTGCCGCCCACCTCCGCCATGGCGAAGGTGACCGGGTTGAGCCCGTGCTCTTCCTCGAACCGGGCCGCGACAGCCTCCGTCGCGCGCTGAAGCTCGCGCACCATGTCCATCGTGTCCTCACGGGTCGCCCCCGGAAGCATGGCGATGTTGCCGGAGACCGACCCCCGCTCCGGCGCGTTGAAGAAGCGCCAGGTAACCGCACCGGTCTGAAACAGGCCCACGGACTGGACCAGCACCAGGACGGTGAGCGCGAGGACCGGATAGCGGAACTGGATGACCCAGCCGATGAACGGGCGGAAGAGTGTCGACCGCACCCAGCGGAACCCGCGATTGACCACACGGCTCGGCGCGTCATACCAAGGCGCGCCCCTGTCCTGTGCGGCAAGCGCGTGCTTCATGTGGTTAGGCAGGATCAGGAAGCATTCGACCAGCGAGGCCAGCAGCACCACGGACACCGTGAACGGGATGTCGGCGATCAGATCGCCGAACCGGCCCTCGATCACCGTGAGCGCGGAGAAGGCGATCACGGTGGTGATCGTGGCCGAGAGCACCGGCAGGCTCATGCGCCGGGCGGCGTTGGTCGCTGCCATCTCCGGGCTTTCCCCGAGCATCCTGTGCCGGAAATCCGCATGCTCCCCCACGACGATCGCGTCATCCACCACGATACCGAGACAGATGATGAGCGCGAAAAGCGAGACCATGTTGAGGGTCAGCCCGAAACTGTACATCAAGGCCAGCGTCGCGAGCATGGCAACGGGGATGCCCGCGGCGACCCAGAACGCCGTGCGCGCGCTCAAAAACAGGAAGAGCAGGGCAACGACGAGCGCGAGCCCCATCAGGCCGTTGTCGAGCAGGATGTTGAGCCGGTCGTTGATGAGCTCCGCCCGGGTGCGGATCAGCTCGAGCGTCACGCCGGGGGGCAGGCTTTCCTGCATCTCCGCCGCGACCTCCTCAACCTTGCGCTGGATGGAGATGGCATCGCCCTGATCGGAGCGGTCGACCCGGATCGAGATGGCGGGATCCTCGCCCTTGAAGTAAGCCCTGCCCCTGTCGACGGTTTCCTCCTCGACGAAGGCGACGTCGGAGACCCGAAGGGCGGAGCCGTCGGGATTGGCGCGGATGACGACCTCGCCGATTGCCTCTGCCGAGCGCTTTTCCACGCCGGAGCGGACGCGGGCGTTGCCGCCGCCCACGTCGCCTGCCGGATCCGCCTCCGCCTCCTCGCTGATGGCCTGGGAGATCTGGGCCAAGGTCACATCGTGGCGGATCAACTGCGCCTCGGGTGCCGAGACGCGGATCGAAGGTGCCTCGATCCCGCGGATCGTTGTCCGGGTGATCCCTTCGCGGAACAGGCGGGCGACAAACTCGTCGGCATAACGGCTGAGCTGCTCGACCCCGATGGGGCCGGTCACGACCACGTCGGTCACCCGGTCCCGCCAGGCGCCGCGCCGGATCACCGGGTCCTCGGCGCTTTCGGGCAGCCCTGTCACGCCGTCGACGGCGGTCTCGACATCGTCCGCGGCCCGGGCCATGTCCCAGCCGGGCTCGAACTCCATGGTGATGGTCGCACTTCCCTCCTGGGTGCGGGATTCCGTGGATGCAACACCCTCGACCAGCAGGAGCGCGGGTTCGAGCGCTCCGACGATGGCGCTGTCCACATCCTCGGGCCCCGCCCCCTCCCACGTGACGGAGACGGCGACGGTCTCGATCACCGTGTCGGGAAAGAACTGTGCGCGGATCTGAGATGCCGCGGCAAACCCGAGTGCAACCATGAGCACCAGCATGAGGTTGGCGATGGTCCGATGGCGCACGAAGTAGCCGAGCCAACCGTCTGTCTTGCTGGGGTCGAACGCCATGTCGCGCCTTTCTTTTTCTGCGCCGGAGTACGGCTCAGCTTCCCATTCGGGCCTCGATCCGCTCGATCATCGCGCGGGGCACCTCGGGGTTTTCGAGGGCGGTGAGGACGCGGTCCTTCGCCTCCTCCCCCATGCGCGCGCTGCCCTCGACGAAGGCGCGGATGCGGTCACGCCGTTCGGGTGTGAGGGAGATCGTCTCCACACCCTGCGCTGCGGCGGCGAGGGTGGGCGTGGTGGTCTGGGGGGCGGTGTTCATGCGGGCCTCGAGCCGGGCGACCATGCCCTCGGGCGCCTGACCGGATCGGAAATGCCTGAGCATGCGTTCCTTCGCCTCCGCGGGCATCCGGGTGTTCGCCTCCACTGCCGCGATCAGCCGCTCCGCCCGGGCGGGATCGAGGGTCACCATGGCAATCTCCTGCAGGCCCGCATCGCCCCGCACGGCAGTAACCGCGAGGCCCGCGCCGAGCTGTGGTTGGCGCTGGGTGACATAGGTGACACCCGCCTCCAGTCCGCTCACGATGATGTCGTCACCCTGGCGGCGCAGGATGGTCGTCTGCTGTTCGGCGAGCCGGTTTCCCTCGACAAGCACCAGCACCTTGCCGTCGGCGCTCGCCGCGGTTGCCGGAATCAGCGCCACGTTGGCAAGGGCAGGCTCGGTGATCTCGACGGTCACGAAATCGCCGGAGCGCATGACCCCCGCGGCCCCGGGTTCGAGCTGGGCATAGAGCTGTCGCCCCGTCTGCCCCTCGCCCACTTGCGCGCCTGCGCGGACCAGCGTGGCAGGGGCTGTGAAGGGAATATCGCCGAGGTCGAGCGTCACCGCGACAGGCAGCGGGCGCAGGTTCTGCCGGTCATCGAGCAGCCGGGCGAACTGGGCGTTCGTGACCTGGAATGCGACTTCGAGCGAGGCAGGATCGATGAGCACCCCGAGCCGTTCATTGTTCGACACGCGCCGGCCAAGCACCGCGTCAACTTCTGAGAGAAGCCCGTCGAACGGGGCGCGTGCGGTGGTGTTCGCAAGCGTCCGCTCCGCCTCCTCCAGCGCGATGCGGGCGCGGTCCACGGCGGTGTCCCGGCGGGCGAGCGTGCCCTCGGCCTGAAGGAGCGCCTGACGACGGCCGACGACGGTCTGATCCGCGGCGGCGAGCGACAGGGCCGCGTTCTCCACCGCCGCGTCCGTACCGACGCCACGGGTGCGCAGATCCTCCTGCCGGGTGAGCGCCTGCGCCCAGAGATCGCGCTGCGCCACCGCCACGCGGGCATCCTCCTGCGCCAGATCGAGGGCTGTCACGGCTTCGGACAGGTCCGCCTCAGCTTCCGTCAGCTGGGTGCGCGACCGGTCCCGGGCAAGGCGGGCATCCACCGGGTCGATCTGAAACAGAAGGCTGCCGGAGGAAACCGCACCGCCATCCCGGAAATCGGGGGCCAGCTCGATCAGCTCTCCCGCAGCACCGGTCCGCAGTTCCAGAAGGCGTGCGGAGGCGATGTTGCCGTACCCTGTGATCACCGGGGTCGCGTCCTGCAGGACGATGTCCGCCACATTCACGGAATAGGTCCGCTCCGCCGGAGCGCGCCGGTTTCCCTGACTTTCGGCGGCCTGTTGGGAAAACCTGTAGGCCTGCCCCGCCGCAAGGATCAGAACGCCCAGTGTCAGGCCGGTCAAAAACAGCCCGATGAGACTGCGAGAAAGAAAGCGCATCCTGGCTATTCCTGCGAATTTGCTCGTGATCCGAACATAGCGCGCCCGGCCCGTCCTGACGAATAACGAATGAGGGCGCGCTTTCCGTCGCGGGGTGGCTGATTATTTGGAGCAGCGCGCAGAATTGTTCCTCGGACTGCAGAAACGCTCGCCTTACCCGCGAGCGTGCAGGCCCCGCAAAGCTTCCCGGCGGCAACTCTAGCCCGGCGCCAACCACAAACATCTTAGGTCGGAGGACATAAGCCGGCGTAGGCTGTGCCTGCTTGAGTTCAGCCCACCTCCGTGCACTGAATTCAGTTACCGCTTTCTAGCAGCACGCCCCGTGTTTACGACCCGCTTTCTCGCCATCTTCACAACGCTCGGCGTGCTGTCGGCCGCCAGCTTGCCCGCGCAAGCCGCGGTCATGACGATCACCAGCAAAGGTGGCATCACGTTCGATACCCACAACACCACCAGCCTGGTGGGCAAAGAATTCGTCGTGACAACTGTCTACGATACGACAAGTACCCCCAACGTAGACAACTTACCCTTCAACAGGCGCTTCGCCTCCAAGCATCGCGCCGATCTGACGACGTTCACGATCGGAGGTGTGGCGCTAACGACGGCGAACGTCGCCCCGGCGCCATACGTCAAGGGCGCCGTTATTGAATTGTTTGACGACACCTCAGAACGAGACACCGTCCGGCAGACATCGTTCGGGATTTTGGGCGCGAGCGACCAGAGCGCCGCGTTCAATCAATCGATCCTGTTCTACACTCTGCTCTTCTCGACCCTGTCGAAGACGGATTCGATCACACACTTCCCCGACCTGCTCGCAATCGCGACCCAAGCGATCATTGAAATTGCCGTGCCCAATGTGGGCAGCGGCAGTATCAGGGGCGACGTGGCCTTGTTCTCCGCCTCCGTCGCGCCGGTCCCGCTGCCCGGCGCGAGCGCGCTTGTGCTGCCGGGTCTCGCGGGGCCTGCCATCGCACGCCGCCGCGCATGATCCGTGGGCCCGGGCGCGGCCCGGGGCCCTACTTCCGCCGCTTGTGCTCTTCAAGCCGCGGCATGATCTCCACGAAGTTGCAGGGGCGGTGCCGGTAATCGAGCTGCCACTTCAGGATCTCGTCCCACCCATCCTTGCACGCGCCCGAGGAGCCGGGCAGTGCGAACATGTAGGTCCCGTTCGCGACCCCGCCGCAGGCGCGGGACTGCACGGCGGAGGTGCCGATCTTGGCCATGGAGACGTGGGTGAAGACCGTGCCGAAGGCATCGATCTCCTTCTCATAGACGTCCCGGTGTGCCTCGACGGTCACGTCCCGCCCGGTCAGGCCGGTGCCACCGGTGGAGATGACCACGTCCACGTCGGCCCGCTCGGACCAGGCCCGAAGCTGAGCTGCGATCTCCGCCCGCTCATCGCGCACGATCCGCCGATCGACGAGGCGATGACCCGCCTCCTCCAGCCGCCCGGCGAGCACATCGCCGGAACGGTCTTCGGCGAGGCTGCGGGTGTCGGACACGGTGAGGATCGCAATGCCCACGGGGATAAATTCCCGGCTTTCGTCGATCCGGCTCATGACGCCCCCCTCAACCGTGCTTGCACCTCCAGGAGATCGCGCCAGACCTCCCGCTTCTTCAGCGGATCGCGCAGCAGCGCCGCGGGGTGGAAGGTCGCCATGGCAGGGATCCCTTGAACCTCTTCCCACTTGCCGCGGCGCCGGGTGATGCCGTCCTTGGTATCGAAGAGCGTCTTCATCGCCGCGTTGCCCATGCAAAGCAGGACCCGGGGGGCGGCAAGCTCGATATGACGCATCAGAAACGCTTTCATCATCGCCATCTCGTCCGTGGAAGGGTCACGGTTCTGAGGCGGCCGCCAGGGCAAAACGTTGGTGATGTAGGCTCCAGCCTCCGGGCTTTCGACCTTGCGATCGCGGGAGATGGCGGCGAGCATCCGGTCGAGGAGCTGGCCCGACCGCCCAACGAAGGGCAGCCCCGCGCGGTCCTCCTCGGCCCCCGGAGCCTCCCCGACGATCATCAGATCGGCAGTCGCGTGGCCATCGCAGAAGACGAAGTTACGCGCGCCTTTCTTGAGCGCACAGCCGTCGAACGCCTCCATCCCCGCGCGCAGGGCCTCGAGTGTGGCCGCCCCTGCGGCGATGCGTGCAGCGGTCGAGACAGCAGCATCCTCGGTGACCGGGGGCGCAACCCTGGCCGCACGGACCTCCACGGGCGCAGTCGGCTCTGCTGCAAGGGGCGGAGGTGCCGGTGTCTCGTACCGGTTCACCGGGGCATCTAGAATTGCCTCATCCGCACCGAGCTCGACCTGCCAGGCAAGTGCCGCGAGCGCGTCCGCGACGTGTGGAGGAAAGGAGGAGGCCATACCCGTAGTCTACGTCGTCGCGCTCAGGGCACAAGCGTGTCCCGTGCGCGCACCCGCTCAAGCCACCGGTGGGTCGCCCCATGCTCCTCCGGCACGGGGGTGCGGATCGTGCGCATGAAATCGACGGTCACGAGGGCTGTGATATCCGCGACCGTAAATCGGTCGCCAGCCAGATAGTCCTTATCCTCCAGCGACGCATTCAGCCACACGAGTCCCCGGGCAACCCGCGGTCCGTTCGCCTCCGCCCAGGCAGGACATTGTTCCTCCATCACTGCCATTGCCGGGTTACCGTGGCGCAGAACCGAGGCGACGGGAAACATGAGCTGAAACTCTACCCGCCGCGACCACATCTCGATCCGCGCGGTCTCTAGGGGATCGCGTCCCATCAGGTTTGGTTCCGGATGGAGCGCCTCGAGGTATCGGCAGATCGCGACCGTCTCGGTCAGGAAGCTGCCATCCTCGAGCGCGAGGGCGGGCACGTTGTGACTGCCGACGCGGTCCTTATGGGCCGCAAACTGCTCCCCGGTCATGATGTCGACGGGCGTGACCGGGAGGGAGATTTCCTTCTCCGCCATGAAAATGCGCACCCGTCGGGGGTTCGGGGCCCGGGGGGTGTCGTGCAACATAACGGGGCTAGGAAGGTCGGTCATGTGGGCGGGCTCCTGTCGCGTCGGGCGCACAGTGAACCCCGGGACGCGGGCCATTGCAAGCACGCGTCTCCCTTAATGGTATCCGCGGCCCGCCCGGGGGGGCGGGCCGCGGACTGGAAGCGCGGGTCGTCCGGGGGGACCCACGCCCCCCTCCACCCGCCTTAGCCGCTAAAGGCAGGGAGGCTGTCGACCTCTGCCGCTGTCAGGTTGATCGTCACCTGAAGCGCACCGGTCTCGGTATCCGCGCGGATTGTCGTCATCTCCACCGGCACGAGCTTGGTGTCGCCCACCAGGCCGAAGAAACGGCTGGTGTCCACGGCGATGTTCATTGGTACGCCCTGGTCATCGGCACTCATCCCGGTCACCTCGCCGATGTTGATCCCGTCAGAGGACATTGTCTCCGCCCCCACGAGCATCTCCTCGGTGACATCCGTCGCAGCGAGCTCGACGAGCGCGCCCTCACCGGCCGGAGCCGTGCCATCACCGACCATGGGCGCCGTGCCTTCGACCGTCGGTGCCTCTGGCGTTGCCGGAAGCGTGTCGGTCTGGGCATTGGCGGCCAAGGCCACGAGGCCTGCACTGATCAGAACCGCAAGTGCGATACGCATCATAGGATCTCCTTCCCACTGTTCGATCCAGTCGCCGGGGCACCCCCACGGTGCCGCTGGCTGGGTCGGCACGCACAAGCGCTGCCGACATCCCCGATCTAGCAACAGCGACCGGGTGGCGGAACCTGCCCTCTCGGGGTCGTGAAGCAAAAAACCGTTTTCGTTGAATGGTTTGGCGGAAATCCGCTGACCCGCCCTGCCCGGTCACCGACTGTTCCACCGGTGCAATTGGTCTGACAGATCCGGGCGGCTGGTGGCGGGAACTCGCCGACAGATGCGGAAGGCTTAGTCGGCGGGGCCCCGACTCAAAACGGCGCCCCTGCGGGGGCGCCGTCTCAGTCTGCTCAGGGAAACCGGATCAGGTGCGGGACGCTTCGACCGCATCCTCGAAGGTGCGCAGCCCGGTCCGGGGCGCGCTCACCAGCACTGACATGTTGCCCGGCTTGTGTTCGTTCTTACGCATCTTGGTGTGGGCGGCGGGCAGATCGTTCCACTCGAACACCTCGGACATGCACGGATCGAGCCGGCGCTCGACCATGAGCTGGTTCGCTGCCGCCGCCTGCTTGAGGTTTGCGAAGTGAGAGCCCTGAAGCCGCTTCTGGTGCATCCACATGTAGCGGGCGTCGACCGTGAGGTTGTAGCCCGTGGTGCCTGCGCAGATCACGACCATTCCGCCCCGCTTCACGACGAAGGACGATACGGGGAACGTCGCCTCGCCGGGATGTTCGAACACCATGTCGACATTGTTGCCCTTGCCGGTGAACTCCCAGATCGCCTTGCCGAACTTACGGGTCTCGTTGAACCACTCCTTGTATTCGGGGGTGTTCACCTCCGGCAACTGGCCCCAGCACTTGAAGTCCTTGCGGTTGATGACGCCCTTCGCGCCGAGGGACATGACAAAGTCGCGCTTGTCCTCGTCGGAGATCACACCGATCGCGTTTGCCCCGGCGGTGTTGACAAGCTGGATGGCGTAGGAGCCGAGGCCGCCGGACGCCCCCCAGACCAGCACGTTCTGCCCGGGCTTGAGCTCATGGGGGTGGTGACCGAAGAGCATCCGGTAGGCGGTTGCGAGGGTCAGCGTGTAGCACGCGCCCTCCTCCCACGTCAGGTGCTTGGGCCGCGGCATAAGCTGCTGGGCCTGCACGTTGGTGAACTGGGCAAAGGAGCCGTCCGGCGTCTCATATCCCCAGATCCGCTGCGAAGGGGAGTACATCGGATCGCCGCCGTTGCAGTGCTCGTCGTCGCCATCATCCTGGTTGCAGTGGATGACGACCTCGTCACCGACCTTCCAGCGCTTCACCTTGTCGCCGACCGCCCAGACGATGCCCGACGCGTCGGAGCCCGCGATGTGATAGGGCGCACCGTGGCCGTCGAAGGGAGAGATCGGCACGCCAAGGCCTGCCCAGACGCCATTGTAGTTGATGCCCGCGGCCATGACGAAGACCAAAACCTCGTGGCTGTCGAGCGTTGGGACGTCCACGACTTCGCAGGCAAACGCCTTGTCCGGCTCGCCGTGCCGCTCCCGCCGGATGGTCCAGGCGTACATCTGCTTGGGCACATGGCCGAGCGGCGGGATCTCTCCAACCTCGTAGAGGTCCTTCTGGGGCGCATCATATGCGACGGGTGCGGCGGGACCATCGAGGGCCATCATGTGAACTCCTTTGAGCAGCACGCTTGGGTGCGGAATATGGAGACGCAATTATCGTGCGTCGTGATGATGGTTTATGTAACGATAGTTCGCAGGCGTTCAAGCGGTTTCTTGTGCAGCGCGGCAAGAGAGATGGATTTTAACGATGAATTCCCCTGCCGGTTGCCCGGATCAGGCTGGATCGCGCTCAGATTGCCTCCGTCAGACCTTCGATCCGCGGAAAAGCGAATCAATGGCGACATAAAATCTCTCTGGTAATTTCCTTCACGATATTTTATTTCGTGCTGGATACGCTGCATCGCAGCAGACCGCAACCGCCGACCGGAGTTCACAATGGCCGAGAAAGAGCGCGACCGCCCCTGGCTTTTCCGCACTTATGCAGGGCATTCGACCGCAGCCGCGTCCAACGCGCTCTACCGCGGGAATCTGGCGAAGGGTCAGACCGGCCTGTCGGTGGCCTTCGACCTGCCGACGCAGACCGGGTACGACAGCGATCACCAGCTTGCGCGCGGTGAGGTCGGCAAGGTCGGTGTGCCCGTGGCGCATCTGGGTGACATGCGGACGCTGTTCGATCAGATCCCGCTCGATCAGATGAACACCTCGATGACCATCAACGCGACGGCGGCATGGCTGCTCGCGCTCTACATAGCGGTGGCGGAGGAACAGGGTGCCGACATCTCCGGGCTGCAGGGCACGGTGCAGAACGACATCATCAAGGAATACCTGTCCCGCGGCACCTATGTCTTCCCCCCCGCGCCCAGCCTGAGGCTGATCGGGGATGTAGCGGAGTACTGCTACACCGAAGTGCCGAAGTGGAATCCGATGAACGTCTGCTCCTATCACCTGCAGGAGGCCGGTGCGACGCCGGAACAGGAGCTTGCGTTTGCGCTCGCGACCGCGACCGCGGTGCTCGATGAAGTGCGCCCCCGGGTGAGCGAAGAGGATTTCCCGCGGCTCGTCGCCCGCATTTCGTTCTTCGTCAATGCGGGCATCCGGTTCGTGACGGAGATGTGCAAGATGCGCGCCTTCGTCGACCTGTGGGACGAAATCTGCGCACAGCGCTACGGCGTGACGGAACCGAAGCTGCGGCGCTTCCGCTACGGGGTGCAGGTGAACAGCCTCGGCCTGACGGAACAGCAGCCGGAGAACAACGTCTACCGCATTCTGATCGAGATGCTGGCGGTGACACTGTCCAAAAAGGCCCGCGCGCGGGCCGTTCAGCTTCCCGCGTGGAACGAGGCACTCGGCCTGCCCCGCCCGTGGGATCAGCAATGGTCGCTGCGGATGCAGCAGATCATGGCGCTGGAGACCGACCTTCTGGAGTACGAGGATCTTTTCGACGGCAACCCGGCAGTGGATGCCAAGGTTGCCGCCCTGAAGGACGGGGCCCGGGCGGAGCTTGCCCGGATCGACGAGATGGGCGGTGCTGTCGCCGCCATCGACTACATGAAGGGCCAGCTCGTCGAAGCCAATTCGGCACGGCTCGGCCGGATCGAGAAGGGCGAGACGACAGTGGTCGGTGTGAACAAGTACACATCCACCGAACCCTCCCCGCTCACCACCGGCGATGGCGGCATCATGGTGGTCGATCCCGCCGTGGAGCAGGACCAGATCGACCGTCTGACCGCATGGAAATCGGAGCGGGACCAGGCGGCGGTCGATGCAGCCCTCGCCGCCTTGCGGGAGGCCGCTCAATCGGGCGCCAACATCATGCCCTCCTCCATCGCCGCGGCAAAGGCGGGTGTCACCACCGGGGAGTGGGGTGCGGTGATGCGCGAGATATTCGGCGAATACCGCGCGCCCACGGGCGTCGGCAAGGCGGCGAGCGCACCGACCGAAGGGCTCGCCCCTGTCCGCGATGCGGTGGAGCTTGCCACCGCCCGTCTGAACCGCCGTATCAAGTTCCTCGTCGGCAAGCCGGGGCTCGACGGCCATTCCAACGGAGCCGAGCAGATCGCGGTGCGCGCCCGGGATTGCGGGATGGAGGTCGTGTATGAGGGCATCCGCCTCACGCCTGCGCAGATCGTGAACGCGGCACTTGAGGAGTCCGTCCATGTTGTCGGCCTCTCGATCCTCTCCGGCTCTCACCTGCCACTGGTCGAGGACGTGATGGACAGGATGCGGGCGGCGGGGCTGACGGACGTGCCGGTGGTCGTCGGCGGGATCATCCCGGACGAGGATGCGGACACCCTGCGCGGGTACGGCGTTTCCGCGGTCTACACACCGAAGGATTTCGAGCTCAACCGCATCATGATGGACATCGTAGAGATGGTGACCCCACCGGCGGAGGCGGCAGAGTAACTGCCCGATCCGCACGGAACGTGCTAGTGTCCGGTCCCAGACGACGGGCACAGAATGAAAACCAGAAGACCGACCTACACCGATCCAAGCTCCGCGCGGCAGAATGGCCCGCTGCGCGCGGGCCCCGGTGATGCGGAGCTGGCAACCCTGCAGCTCGCCGCCGACGAGGCCCCTCAGGTTGCGCAGCTTGCCCGGCTGCAGGCGGCGGCACCGGATGTTTTCTCCACCACGACCCTCCAGGGGATGTTTGGCTTTGAACTGGAGCTTGCCGTCCCGATCTGGACGGGCGACAGCGTCGAGACCCGCAACGAGGCACATCTCGGCAAGGATCTCCACATCCACGAGGGCAAGGAGGTGCATGCGGTCGAGGACCACATCAAGGGCCCCGGCTGGACCGCCCCGCAGTCGATCGTCGAGATCGTGACAAGCGCGAAGGATGAGTTCGATCCCAAGGCGCTCAATCCGATGATGGAGGCGAAGGATCTTGCGGACAGGATCGGGTCCGCGACCAACGGCCTCACCAAGCACCGCAAGACGAGCGAGGTGTTCAGCCCGGGGGTGGAGGGGGTCTCTATCGGCCTCACCGGCACGGGGGCCGACGCGCAGTCCCTCGATGCAAACGTGCAGGCGACCTACGCGGTGTCTCCCGAAGCCTTGCCGGAGCTGATGCACCGCATCGCGCGGAAGGACCGCGGGCCGGAGACCCACGAGCGGAAGGACGACTACGGGGCTAAGGTTCTGACCATCGCACTGGAACGTGCCAGCATCGTCATGGGCCAGATGAAGGCGGCACATGCGCCAAATCTCGCGGCTCTGGTGCACCTTCTGACACTGTACCTTGTTGCCGGGGATCCGAAGAATGCCGCCTACGGACGGCTCGACAAGAACTACATCCCGTTCCTGATCCGGCACTCCTTGGCGACCCTGCGCAACCGGCTCAAGTTGACACCGGCGGAAGGCGAGTTTCTCGCCGATGACGCCCGCCGCGGGAAACTGATCGACACCCTCCTAAAGGCCACCGCAAGAGGGGCGGGCGAGCTTCTCCTGCCCTTCTCCAAGGATGTGACGGCCGGTGCATGGCTGGAAGGCGTGCTGACGGGCACGGCGGATCCAATGCCCGCCAAATGGGGCCTCATGCGCAACATCGACCCCGAGCCGGTGGGGCCGAAGGACGACAGCCGCCTCGGCATCGTCGGCGAAGAACGGACCATCCCGCCGCCTGAAGGGCGCGTCGGCCTGGGCAACGCGATACCACCCGGGCAGTGGATGACGTTGGCGAAGAACCAGATGATCAAACTGCAGGAGTTGAACCGTAAGAGGCCGCTCCCTCCCAGCAGCGAGGGGGCAAGCGCGTCTGCCGAAGGATCCGGGGAACCGCGGATCGATATCGCCTCGATCAGCGATGCGATCCCGAGCGGCTTCGCCAAGCCGACCGGGAAGATCACCATCGAAAAAACGCTGGAGATCGGGCTTAAGGTCAGAACGGCGGAAGGCGAGGTGCTTAAGCTGGAAAAGCGGATGGACCTGGGCAAGTTCAATGGCTTCACGACCGTGACGATGGCGTTGACCAAGGGCACACCGCTGCGCGACGGCACGGAAGTGAGTATCGTCGACGAGTGACAGCAACGGCAAGGCCCGGTGCCCCTCTTTGCGCTGGCCTGACCGGGCAGGAGCGGCCAAGATGCACGCTCCAGCCGGAGGATTTCAGCCCATGTTTCAGAGTTTCGCGCCCACGACGTCGCCGAAGACGGGAGCGGCACGCCTCGCAGCCTTGCGAGAGACCATGACGGCGGAAGGGCTCGACGGTTTCATGGTGCCCCGCGCGGATGCCCATCAGGGCGAAAATGTTGCGCCCCGGGATGAACGCCTCGCCTGGCTGACCGGCTTCACCGGCTCCGCCGGGTTCTGCATCGCGCTGCAGGGCACTGCCGGGGTGTTCGTCGACGGCCGCTACACGCTCCAGGTCCGCAACCAGGTCGACCTCGCCCAGTTCACGCCAGTGGACATGATCGATGTCCTAGCGGAGAAATGGCTGGAGGAGGTTCAGCCCGGCGGCGGTGTGATCGGGTACGATCCCTGGCTGCACGGCACCGCAGAGATCGAGCGGCTTGAAGAGGCTTTGAAGGACAAGGGCTTCACATTTCGCCCGGGCGCAAACCTCATCGACCGGATCTGGGAGGATCAGCCGGAACCGCCGCAGGCACAGGCCTGGGTACACCCGGCGGACATCGCCGGGCGCGATCACACGACAAAACGGATGGACATCGCCGAAGCGCTGGCGTCTCGCGGCGCCGACGCAGCCCTGTTGAGCCTGCCGGATTCCATCGCGTGGCTTCTGAACATCCGCGGCGGGGACATCCCGCGCACCCCCGTGGCCCACGGGTTCGCGCTATTGTATCGGGACGGGACCGTGACGCTCTACGGTATGGAGGCCAAGCTGGGGCAGGACGTGCTGGCGCATCTGGGCAACGCCGTCACGGTCTCGCCCCTCTCTGAACTGGACGGGGACCTCTCGGCACTTGGAGGAAAGACCGTGAGCGTCGACCGGCGGACAGCGCCGGTGCGGCTGACGCGGCTGCTGCGGGACGCGGGCGCTCGCACGGACTGGCACGAACCCTGCGCACTTCCCAAGGCGCGCAAGACCGATGCGGAGCTCGACGGAACCCGGGCCGCCCATCTGCGCGACGGGGCGGCGATGGCGCAGTTCCTCCACTGGATCGACGAGACTGTGGGCGATGGCGGGCTGACAGAGATAGACGTGGTCACCGAGCTTGAATCCATCCGGGGCCGGTCCGGCGCGCTCAAGGATATCTCCTTCGAGACGATCTGCGGCTCCGGCCCGAACGGTGCGATCGTGCACTATCGGGTCACGACGGAGACGAACCGGCGGATCTCGCCCGGGGACATCCTGCTGGTCGACAGCGGGGCGCAGTACGCCGATGGGACCACGGACATTACGCGTACCATCGCGACCGGCCCGGTGGATCCGGAGGCACGTCGCGCAGCCACGCTGGTGCTCAAGGGCATGATCGCGATCAGCGTCGCCCGCTGGCCAGCCGGGCTCGGCGGGCGGGACCTAGACAGCTTCGCTCGCCGCGCGCTCTGGTCCGCCGGGTTCGACTACGCCCACGGCACCGGTCACGGCGTCGGCGCCTACCTTGGCGTGCATGAGGGGCCGCAGAACCTGTCGCGCAGATCGACCCTGCCCTTCGAACCGGGCATGATCCTGTCGAACGAACCGGGCTACTACCGCGAAGGCGCCTTCGGCATCCGGATCGAAAACCTCGTGGTGGTGACCAAGCCCACGCCGATCCCCGGGGGCGATGCGCCGATGCTCGGGTTCGAGACGCTCACGCTCTGCCCCATTGATCGGCGGCTGATCGACCCTAAATTGCTGACAGACGATGAGCGGGCATGGTTCAACGCCTACCACGCCCGGGTGGCCGAGGCGCTCTCACCCCTCGTCCCGGACACGACACGCCGCTGGCTCGACCGGGCCTGCGCACCTCTCTGAGACCAGTCAGACTGTGATACGCCTGTCATTGACGGGCCGTAGCCTGCCCGAAACAAAAAAGCTTTGGAGGACCGAATGGTTGAGCAAACGATTTCAATCCACGCAGCCGAGGGCACCTGGGTGGTGCGCGCGCGTGGGGCGGTGATCGCCGAAAGCACCAACGCGCTGGAACTGGTGGAGGGCGACTACCCGCCCGTGATCTACTTCCCGCGGGAAGATGTCGCGATGCCCTTCCTCGATCCCAGTGACACGACATCCACCTGTCCCCACAAGGGCGCCGCAACCCACTTTTCGCTGGTCGCAAAGAGCGGCGTGATCAAGGACGCCGCATGGAGCTATGAGACACCGCACGAGGCTGTTTCCCGCATCGCGGGTCACATCGCGTTTTACGGCAGCAAGGCGACCGTCGAACAGCTTTGACCCCAGCCGATGTGCGTGCGCTCGCTTGATCAAAACGGCGGCCCCGGCCGCCGTTTTTGCGGAGACCTCAGGAATGTTCCTCGCGGGCGGTTTCGGCGAGCGCGCGGTTGTAGGCCTTGAGTGCATCCACGTAGAAGACAGCACCCAGCAGTTCCGGCGGCTCCCCGTTCGGGCGCGATTCAACCACAGGCACCAGCCCGCCGGCCGCCTTGTCGAGCATGGGCATCGCCTGCTCGAGCGTGTCGCTGCGGCTCAGGTAGGCGCCCTGCTCCACCAGTTCCCAGCTTTGCGTGTCGGACGCGCCGTTCTCTGACCCGCGGGGGCGCATCAGCGTGCCGACGGTGATGGTACACAGAAGGTATTCCTGCGGCCCGGCAGCGAGGTGCACGCCGCGCCGCTCGATCTGGCTAAGGAAAAAGCTTCGGTCGACGAGACGGGTCGACACGGCAAGCCCCAGCGACACCGCCACCATTATGGCGATCCCGGCCTCCCAGTCCCCGGTCAGCTCGAACACGATCAGCGTCGTTGAGATCGGCGCCCCGAGGACGGAGGCCGCGACCGCCGCCATTCCGGCGAGCGCGTAGAGCGCGACGGAGCCGGACACGTCCGGGAAGACCGCCGTCGCCACCCAGCCGAAGGCGAGTCCGGTCAGCGCCCCCAGCATCAGGGATGGGGAGAAAACGCCCCCTCCCATCCGCCCGCCGAACGTGATCGCGACCGCGATGACCTTCACCACCGCGAACATCAGCGCCTCGCGGAACAGCAGCCCGCCGTCGAGAGCGCGGTTCGTCGTCTCGTAACCGACGCCGATGATGTGCGGGAAGAAGACCGCGATGCAGCCCAGTATCGCCCCGGCGAGGGCGGGACGCAGGGGGGTCGGCAGGCGAAGGCGGGTCTGCACCCGGTCCCCGATATCCTCGGCGATGAAGATCGCCCGCATCATCACCACAGCGACGAAGCCGGAGATCATGCCCAGGATCATGAACGCGGGAAGCTCCACATAGAAGTCGAGCGCACGGTCTGGCAGCACGAATTCGGGCGTGTTGCCCAGGGTGATGCGGCTGACCACCGTCCCGGCGACGGAGGCGATCACAATGGGCGCGAACGCGTGGATCGCGAAATGGCGGAGGATGACCTCCAGCGCGAAGAGCGCGCCTGCGATGGGTGCGTTGAAGGAGGCGGAGACCGCAGCGGCGACGGCGCAGCCCAACAGATCGCGCGCGGTCACCTGGTTCGACTTGAGCGCGTCGGACACCCAGCTTGCCACGACGGCGGCAAGGTGCACGACCGGCCCCTCCCGCCCGGAGGATCCGCCCGTCGACAGTGTGATCATCGAGGCAACGGCGGAGGCGAGGCCCGCCTCCCGCTCCACCCGGCCCCGGCGCAGCGCCGCCCCCTCGATCACGTGGGCGACGGAGCGGGCACGGCCGTCCGGGGTGAACATCCAGAGGATCAGTCCGACGATGAAGCCGCCAAGGATTGGAATACCGATCACCCAGACCGCGGGCAGCTCGCTCAGGCGGGAGTGGAGCATCTCATCGGTTTCGCCGTAGAACAGCTCCTGCAGGAAGGCGATACCTTCGCGAAACATCACCGCGATGACCCCGCCGGCAATGCCGATGCACAGGGCTATGAGCCAAAACTGGAGCTGACCGGGACCGTTTCGCTGCACCCGCTTCCACACCGCGCTCCAATGATCGCGGGCCCCGCGGACTGCCTGAGAAAGACTCTGCCACATACACCTGTCCCTTGATCCTCCCTAACACCCGGGATTCACGTTTGGAAGGGTCAGCCCCTGCGGCGAATCGCGATCTGTGCGCCGATCAGCTCAGATCTGGGCACATCCGCGTGATCGGCCTTCATCCGGGCCATGCGGGCCTGCGCCCAGCCCGGGTAGGGCGTGCTGCGCCGGGCCTCCAGATCGACGTTCATGAGGAGGGTTTCGCAAACCGCAGCAACGCTGCCATCCGCGTCCGCGACAAGCTCGATGAAGACATGCACCCGCTTCGGATCGCAGTCGAGAAGGATGAGGCAGGCGTGGAACGAGGCCCCTTCCAGCAGCTCCCCCAGATAATGGATGTGAGACTGGATTGCGTAGGGTCCCTGGCGCGCCTCCGCCGCGAACTTCTCCCCCACGCCCAGATGATCCTCGAGAAACCGGTCGAGCGCGTGATCCGCCGCCATGGTGTAGTAGGCCACGTTCATGTGGCCATTATAGTCGATCCACTCCGGCGGAACCGTGCGGGAAGCGGTGCGGATCGGTGCCTCATAGGGGCCGTCATGCCCTTCGGGCGAGTCTTGGGTCACAGGTGCTGTCCTTTTCGCTTCCGCCACCTCCCTTTCCCGCCTAGACTGCGGACCACGCCAACGCGCGATGATCTGGGGAGGTCGGCCATGTCCATAGAAGCGGCGATCGAGCGGCTGCGCAACAGCCTCGGCGACCGGGTGTCCACCGGTGCATCGGTGCGCGATCTTCACGGGCAGAATGAGAGCTACTTTCCCGTGACCTTGCCGGATGCGGTGGTCTTTCCGGACACGACCGAGGACGTGGCGGAAATCGTGCGCATCTGCGCGGACGAAGGATGCCCCATCGTGCCGTGGGGAACGGGGACATCGCTTGAGGGTCACGCGCTCGCCACACAGGGGGGCATCAGCCTCGATATGGGGCGGATGGACCGGGTGCTGCAGATCAACGCGGAAGACATGGACGTGACCGTCCAGCCCGGCTGCACCCGCGAGGCCCTGAACGAGGATCTGCGGGCGACGGGGCTCTTCTTCCCCGTTGATCCGGGTGCGAACGCCTCTCTGGGTGGCATGGCGGCCACCCGGGCCTCGGGCACCACCGCAGTGCGCTATGGCACGATGCGGGAGAATGTGCTGGCGCTGGAGGTGGTGCTGGCGGACGGCCGGATCGTGCGCACCGGCACGCGCGCGCGGAAATCCTCCGCTGGATACGACCTGACCAAGCTCATGGTCGGCAGCGAGGGCACGCTCGGCATCATCACCGAGCTCACCCTGCGGCTTCAGGGACAGCCCGAGGCGGTCTCCGCCGCGACCTGTGCCTTTCCGGACATCCGCTCCGCGGTGGAGGCGGTGCAGATGACGATCCAGATGGGGCTGCCCATGGCGCGGATCGAATTCATCGACGAGGTCTGCGTCACCGGGTTCAACGCCCATGCGGGCGCCTCAATGCCGGTAAAACCCCACCTGTTCCTCGAATTTCACGGGACCGAGGCCGGGGTCGCCGAACAGGCGGAGCGGGTCGGCGAGATCGTTGCAGAACTGGGTGGTGGCGCGTTCGAATGGGCCACCCGGGCAGAGGACCGCAAGGCGCTCTGGCACATGCGCCACAACGCGTTCTACGCACAGAAGGCGTTGAAGCCCGGATGCTGGGCGCTCACCACCGATATCTGTGTCCCGATCTCCTGCCTTGCGGAGGCGGTTGAGGACACCCGGGCCGACATCGACGACAGCGGGCTGATCGGGCCGATGCTGGGGCATGTGGGCGACGGCAACTACCACGCGGCGATCCTTGTGGATCCGGACCGTCCCGAGGAACTCGCCCGCGCGAAGGACCTCGCGCACCGGATGGCCGAGCGGGCGCTCGCGGTGGGTGGCACGGTCACCGGCGAACACGGCGTCGGCCAGGGCAAGAAGCGCTACATGGCCGCGGAACACGGCCCGGGCTGGCAGGTGATGGGCGAGATCAAGCGCGCGCTCGACCCCCGCAACATCCTCAATCCCGGCAAGGTCGTCGAGGTCAACTGATCCGCCCGCGTGCGGCTGTCACGCGGCGCGGCGGGCAAGGCCCGCAGCATTCCCCTGAGCCCTTCGGGCGATTGGCGCTTCTGGCTGACCGAACGAGCCGGACAGAAGTGACACGGGTGGGGGGGGGCGGCCAGCCTGCGCTCCGCTTCACCCCGCGAGGAGGGCGCGAGCCGCGGCGAGTGCTTCGTCCGTGAGGGACTCGCCCGCAAGCATCCTGCCGATCTCCGCCTCCCGATCAGCGGGCCCAAGCGCGGTGACATCAGTGCGCGTCGTTGTCCCGTCGGAGGATTTGGCGATCCGCCAGTGCGATGCGCCTCGGGCCGCCACCTGCGGTGAGTGGGTGACGACGAGCACTTGCGCCCGGTCCGCGAGCGCATGAAGACGCCGCCCCACCGCATCCGCGGTCGCCCCGCCCACGCCGCGGTCGATCTCGTCAAAGATCATCGTCAGCCCCTCGGACCGGGCGGAGAGACAGACCTTAAGCGCCAGCAGGAACCGGGACAGCTCGCCCCCCGAAGCGATCCGGTTGATAGGCCCGGCGGGCGCGCCCGGATTGGTCGCCACCGTGAAGGTGATCCGGTCCTGCCCCCCGGGACCGGGCTCCACGGTCTCGAGCAGGGTTTCAAACCGGGCGGCATCCATGCGGAGGGGGCTCAGCTCCTCCATCACCGCAGCGTCGAGCCGTGCGGCCGCCGCGCGACGGGATGCGGTCAGGGCCTCCGCCGCCGCGGTTGCGTCGCGTGTCGCCTCCGCAAGAGCGGCCTCAAGACCGCTTATGGCCTCCGCTCCCCCGTCGATGGCAGCAAGGCGGGCCGTGAGTTCCTCGGCCAGCTCCGCCAGCGCGTCCGGCAGCACATCATGCTTGCGTGCCAGCGCGCGCAGGGCAAAGAGGCGCTCCTCCGTCCGTTCCAGCTCCAGCGGATCGACGTCGAGCATGTTCAGAAGCGTGTCGACACCGGACTGCGCCTCCGCGAGTTCCGCAAACGTCCGCGTGAGTGCTGCGATGGGGGCGTCGAGTTGCCCGGGCAGATGCTCCGCCGCATCCTCAAGCCAGCGCAGGGCGTCGGCGATCGGGCGCTCCGCCCCGTCGGTGCCAAGCGCCGATTGCGCGCGGGCAATGTCCGCGCGGATCCGTTCTGCCGCCTGCATGCGCCTGCGAGATGTGTCGAGCTCTGCGTCTTCTCCGGGCTGCGGATCGAGCTTGGCCAGTTCTTCGACCGCGTGGCGGAGGTACTCTTCGTCCCGTGCGGCCGCCTCAAGGCCCGTGCGCGCCGCTGCGAGTGCCGCGGCCGCGGCGGTCTCCGCCCCTGCCGCCTCGCGCATCGTCTCAAGGAGGTCACCGTGCCCCGCGAACGCATCGAGAAGCGCGCGGTGGCCGGAGGGGTCGAGCAGCCCCCTGTCGTCATGCTGCCCGTGCACCTCGACGAGCGTCTCAGCCAGCGCGGCGAGGAGCCCTGCGGAGGCCTTGCGATCATTCACGTAGGCGGTCTTGCGCCCCTCAGCGGTGCTCACCCGGCGCAAAAGCAGCATTTCCTCTTCCGCGTCGATCCCGGCTTCTGTCAGGATGTCCCGCGCGGGATGCCCGAGGGCCAAATCGAACTCGGCGATCACCTCACCCTGCACAGCACCCGCACGCACCAGATCGCCACGCCCGCGGCGCCCGAGGACGAAACCGAGGCAGTCGAGAAGGATGGACTTGCCCGCGCCCGTCTCCCCCGTCAGCACGTTCAGCCCAGGCGCAAAGTCGAGGTCCAGCGCCTCGATCAGGACCATGTTTCGGATGGAGAGGCTGCGCAGCATCGCCGGAGGAGCGGTCTAGAGCCAGTCGCCCAGGATCACCTGTCGGAACGTCCGGGTGAAGAGGTTGCCCTCGTCGCTCGCGTTCGCCTGACCATCGGTCTGGATCAGCGCGTAGGTATCCTCATACCAAGAGGAGCCGGGGAAATTGTAGGCGAGGATCGCTGCGGACTTGCGCGCCTCCTCGATCAGGCCAAGCGCCATGTAAGCCTCCACGAGGCGGTGAAGCGCTTCTTCGGTGTGGGTCGTGGTCTGGTATTCGTCGACAACCGCCTTGAACCGGTTGACCGCCGCGAGGTTGTGGCCGCGCTTGAGGTAGTAGCGCCCGATCTCCATCTCCTTGCCCGCCAGGTGGTCGAGGGCGAGGTCGAACTTCAGCTCCGCATCGCGGGCGTACTCGGTGTTCGGGTAGCGTTGAACGACCTCTCGCAGGGCCTGAAGCGCCTCGACGGTGTTCTGCTGGTCACGCCCCACGTCGGTGATCTGGTCATAGTAGGACAGCGCGATGAGATACTGGGCGTATGGCGCCTCCGCATCCGACGGGTAGAAGTCGAGATAGCGGCTCGCGGCACTCTGCGCTTCCTGAAAATCCTTCGCCTCATAGAATGAGTAGGCGGACATGAGCAGAGCGCGCTTTGCCCATTGGGAATAGGGAAAGAGACGCTCGATCTCCGCAAAGCCGCGGCCTGCGGTGCGCGCCTCGCCCGCGTCCAGATCGGCCTCCGCCTGGCGGTAGATCTCCTCGGCAGAGAGGTCGTTAACATCCTGTTCCGGCTCGGCGCAGGCCGCCAGAAGGGCCACGGCACTCAGCAGGGCAAATCGCAGGATCCAGCGCATGGTTCAGGGGTCCCCGTCAGATCGTTTTCGCGGCTCCGGTCCGCGGTTGGTCTGACCTAGCACAAGTCGCAAAGGAGGGGAAAGGGTGGTCGGAGGGTGGTCGCGTCGCGGCGGATCACTCCGCCGCGATGCCGAGGGCCTCGCTCTCGCACGCGCCGGGCAGTCCGAACGCGTCTTCCGGTGCGCAGATCTCGACCCGCCATGCGCCGGGCGTGGCGAACAGCTTCCGGATCAGGCGGTTGGTCACGCCATGGCCTGCCCTGGTGCCGGAATAGCGCCCGATGATCGGGGCGCCAGCCAGTGCCAGATCACCCACTGCGTCGAGCATCTTGTGCCGGACGCATTCGTCAGCGTGCCGAAAACCCTCCGGGTTTACCACGCGGTCATCCTCGACCACGATCGCGTTCTCAAGCGATCCACCGAGCGCCAGACCGTTGGCACGCAGGCTGTCCACATCGGACTGGCGGCAGAACGTCCGGCTGTCGCTCAGATGATCGACGAAAGCACCGTTGACCACAGCCATGCTGCGGGTCTGCTGACCGATCACCGCATCGGGGAAGTCGATCTCATAATCCATTTCGAACCGGTCCGCCGGTTCCAGCCGGGCGGAAGCCTCCCCTTCGTCGAGGGAGACGGTCTCGAGGATCCGGATCACCAGCCGTTGCGCATCCTGACGGATCAGACCGACCGCCTGGATCCGCTCCACGAAGGGAGCGGCGCTGCCGTCCATGATCGGCACTTCGGGCCCGTCGAGTTCGATCAGCGCGTTGGTCACGCCCAGGCCCGCGAGTGCCGCCATCACATGTTCGATGGTCGACACGGTCACACCATCCGCGTTCGCGATGCGGGTGCACAAGGTGGTGTTGTCGACATTGTCATAGGCGGCAGGCACCAGCTGATCGCCGGACGTCACATCTGTGCGCTTAAACCAGATGCCATGGTCCGCGACCGCCGGACGGATGACCATCCGGGCCGGGTGGCCCTTGTGAAGGCCGATCCCGGTCAGCGTCACGGAGCGCTTGAGCGTCGTCTGATAATGCGTCTGCACGATCCTACCTCTGCCTTTTCGGCATCGCGGGTTTGGTTCACCCTTGTTCGGTAGTGTAGATACGAAACGACCGGCGCGCCTTCAAATCAAACAATGTGTCTGATTGTAACAGCCGTAACCACATGATCTTAAACGCGAAAACGCCACCGCGAGGCGGTGGCGTTTTGCGGCGCAGCAACGCTGCTCTGTTTCAGTTGGCCTGACGGCGCAGAAATGCAGGGATTTCGATCCGTGCACGCTCCGCATCATCAAGGTCCTCTCCGGCCGTCGGCGCACGGGGTGTGGCGGGTGCCTCGCGCTCGGCGGTGCCGGTCATCCGGTGGATGAGGGTGTTGATCGCGAAGCGGGAGCGATCCTCCCCCTCAGGTTCCTGCGCAGCGGGCTCGGGCGTCTCCGCAACCACCCGTGGCGGGGCCATCGTCGGGCGTTCCGGCTGCTTTGCCACGGCGGCCTGCAGACGACGGATCGTGTCCTCGGAGGGTTCACCGGGAACCGCGGCCTTGGGCGTGATGAACGCATCTTCCGGCGTCACCTCGTTGAGGACCGGGGCTGGCTCGGGCTCTGGCTCCGGGATCACGTCTTCGACGACCGGCACCTGGGCGACCGGCTCCTCGATGGGAGCGACGGTGACCGGCTTCGGCGCGGGCTCGACCTGCTCCTCCGCATCGATCCCGGTGGCCACGACGGACACGCGAAGCGCACCCTCCATGGACGGATCGAGGGTGGAGCCGACAATGATGTTGGCATCCGCGTCGACCTCGGACCGGATCCGGTTCGCAGCCTCGTCGAGCTCGAAGAGCGTGAGGTCGTGAGAACCGGTGATGTTGATGAGCACACCCTTCGCGCCCTTGAGGCTGATCTCGTCGAGCAGCGGGTTGGCGATCGCCTTTTCCGCGGCCTCGACGGACCGGTTGTCGCCGGTAGCCTCACCGGTGCCCATCATCGCCTTGCCCATCTCATCCATGACGGAGCGGACATCGGCGAAGTCGAGGTTGATTACACCGGGGCGCACCATCAGGTCGGTGACGCCCTTCACACCCTGATAGAGCACGTCATCAGCGAGGCTGAACGCCTCCGTGAACGTGGTCTTCTCATTCGCGAGGCGGAAGAGGTTCTGGTTCGGGATGATGATCAGCGTGTCGACATGCTTCTGGAGGCTTTCGACGCCCTCCTCAGCAAGCCGCATGCGCTTGGCACCCTCGAACTGGAAGGGCTTGGTCACCACACCGACTGTAAGGATGCCCATCTCCCGCGCGGCCTGCGCGATGATCGGGCCAGCACCGGTGCCGGTACCGCCGCCCATGCCACCGGTGATGAAGCACATGTGGGAGCCCGCGAGGTGATCCACGATCTCCTCGATGCTCTCCTCGGCCGCCGCCGCGCCGACCTCGGGCTTCGCGCCCGCGCCGAGCCCCTCGGTCACACGCGCGCCCAGCTGGATCTTCCGGTTCGCCTGGGATTGGGCAAGCGCCTGCGCGTCGGTGTTCGCAACAACGAATTCCGCGCCCTCAAGCTGCTTGTCGATCATGTTGTTGACTGCATTGCCGCCAGCACCACCGACGCCGAAAACCAGGATACGCGGTTTCAGCTCGGTCTGCTCCGGCATCCGTAGGTTCAAGCCCATTTGGAGTCCGCCTGTTTGTCTTTTGCTCTACCGTCGGGACCTTGTTTTTTCTGTAGGTGGCCCCTGATTCGTTAGAGTAACTCAAAGCCTTTGGTCGGTCACGGACTAATCCCCTGAAGGGTCACGGTTTCGCCGCAATCGGCGTGTAGCCGCTGAGGCTGGGGGCACTTGCGGTTGTATATCAGACACCGACTGCACATCCGCAAAGACGCTTTCGAACTGTCGAAATCGCGGGTACACATCTCCCACAGGCAGGATCGACGCCCACATCGAGGCGACACGAGAAGAAGGCTGGCCAGCGCGATGAGACAGATTGTTCCCTTTTTGATCATTCCCTTTCTGGCCCTCTCGGCCTGCGGCAACGGCGATGCTGAGTCCGGTGCGGCAAGTTTCGGCGGCGGCACAGGCTCCGGTGGATCCAGCGGAGGTGACGCCTCCGGCGGGGATACCGGGGGCGACACTGGTGGCGATGGCAGCGACACGCTTGAAGGTGTGACAGCTTTCCGCCTTGATGGGCGTGACCGGCTGGAACTTTCCGGGGTAAGCGGCAACTTCAGCGGCGGGAACGGGTCCGTTACCATCACGACACCTGCGGCAAGCGGAACGGTCTCTGGCACCGGCACTCTCGAGACCGGGATCACCGCGTCGAACGGTACCTTTACTGACGACGCGTCCTTTGCAGCCTACGATCATCTGAACGTCTACACGTTCACGGCGACGCTCGAGGGGCGGGACATCACAGGCCGCGCAATCCTGGGCGACCGGACCCCGACCGCAGAGATGCCGAACGTGGGTCAGGCGAACTACAGCGGGGAGGCTGCATTCACCGCGACGGACGAGCGCGATCCGAGCGTCACGCCGACCTGGGAGGTTGAAGCCGATGCCTCCGCAGTGGCGCGCTTCTCGTCCCGCGAGATCGAGATCACCATCGACAATTTCACAGTCGTTTCCGCAACCGGCGGAGCTGGCGTCCTACCCTTCGATGAGATTTACACAGGCCTCTCGATCACGGGCAACCAACTGATCGAGGATCCCGATTCCGGATGGACGCTGCTGAGCGGCGGCGTATCAGTTCAGGATGACGTGATTGGTCCCAATGCGGACTCGTCGAGCGGAACGGAACCCTTCGGCTACTTTGAGGGCGGTTTCCACGGCATCGACAGCGACGGCATCCCAGACGAGATCAGCTACGGCTACCAGTTCCGTGGCGATAATGGCTCCGTGACCGGCGTCGCCGTTCTGGACTGACGTCTACCAGTTTTCCCGGAACCAGCGCATTGCCTTGGCGATGCGCTGGGAGCCGTAGCGGTCCTGCGGCACATCATAGTCCCAGCACCCGTCCCCCGGGCGCGCCAAATGCAGCGCGAGACCGACTGCGGCACAAAACTGTGCCGAAGTCTTCGCCTGGGGCAGACCTGGAATGCGCAGGGGCCGGCCGAGGCGTACCCGGCGGCCGAGTATCCGCGTTGCGATATCCTCAAGCCCGAGGACCTGACTGCCACCGCCGGTCAGCACAATGCGCCGCCCGGGCAGATGCTCAAAGCTTGCCGCATCCAGCCTGTCCCGCACGGATTCGAGGATTTCTTCGACCCGGGGCCGCATGATCCCGATCAGTTCCGTTCTGCTCACGAGGCGCCGACCGTCCGGGCGCGACGGATCGCCGTCGGGGATCTCGATCATCTCGCGATCGTCCATGGACGTGGCGACGAGACCGCCATGAAACGTCTTGATCCGCTCCGCCTGATGGACCGGCACGTTGAGGCCCTGGCAGATGTCCGCGGTCACATGGTCCCCGCCGAGCCGCACGCTGTCTCCGTAGATCAGGCCCCGCTTGAGAAAGATCGACAGGCCCGTCGAGCCGCCGCCCATGTCGATACAGGCACCACCAAGCTCGAGCTCGTCCTCCGTCATGCTTGCAAGCCCCGCCGCGTGCGCCGCGGTGATGAGGCCCGACAGTTCCAGATCGCACCGGCGCATCACCTGCAGCAGGTTCTGGATCGGAGCTGTGCCGAGGGTCAGCATATGCAGGTCGGAGGTCAGCCGTGCCCCGGTGAGACCCCGAGGATCCTTCAGGCCGGTATGGTAGTCCAGCGTGTAGTTGACCGGCAACGCCTGGATGATCTCCCGCCCTGCGCCGTAGTCGGGAACGTCCGCGAGCGCGAGCGCCCGGCCGATGTCGCTCTCGGTCACCTCCCCATGCTCGACCTCCGCCTCGCCGAGCAGGCCGTAGGAGCGGGGTCGCCCGCCGGAGAAGCAGGCAACGACGTGATCGACGCGGGTATCCGCCATCTTCTGCGCGGCCTGGACCACGGTCATGAGACCGCGTTCGACCTCATCCATGTTGGCGATCTCGCCGAGCTCCACACCGCGGGACCGGGTGGTGGAGGCGCCAACGACCTTGATACCCGCATGGCCGTCGAGCTTCCCGACACCGTCGAGCTTCTGGGCCCGCAGCAATCCGTAGTCGATCGCGAGGATCAGGCAGGTCATCTTGCTCGATCCGATATCGATGACGGCCACATGCCCCTGACGCAACGCGGCCTCGCGCCGGTTGCGCATGATCCGCTGGCTCTGGTGCAGGCTCGTGGTCATGCGTCTTCTCCCGCCTCGTTGAGTTTCAGCCGCCGCATCTCGCTCACCGCGTGAGGCGTGAGGCGCAGCACTGGCCGGTCCGGTTCGCGCATGTCGATGACGGCGATGTCCCGGTCCAGCAGTTCATCCTTGCCCAGATGCTGGGCGAGCACCCGCAGGAACGCATCCACCGGGCGCGTCTCGGGCAGCTTGATCCGCTGGTCGCGGTCCAGCACCACGTCCCAGCGCCGCGCGCCCACGCGCACGAAACCATGGATACGGTCGGCGATCGGTTCGCTGACGGCCACAAGGTCGAGCGCCGTTGCGATGTCTTCCGGCGCGCCATCACCGAGGATGAAGGGCAACTTCGGATGACTGGCGCGCGCCTCGGCAGGGCTGACGGTCGCACCGCTCTCGTCCACGAGGAACAGGCCGTCAGCACCGCGCCAGACGGCCACAGGCACCCGTTCGGTCACCACGACCCGCAGGGTGTCGTCATGTCCGATGCTCAGCTCCGCCTCCGACACGGGATCGAAGGCGTTCACCCGCTCCCGCAGCTCCAGAAGGTCGAGGGTCAGCGCCGAGGTAGGCATCGGTTCCTCGAGCAGAGCCTCTATCCGGGCGGCAAGCTCGGGTGCCGCACCGGTCACCTCGACGGAGCGGATCTGGAACTCGGGATGCTCGATGACCGCCGTCATGGCGATGTCGACCTGCCGCTCGGCCCAGACGATCACGCCGGGCCGGGTCGCCACATGGGCAAGCGCACCGGCCACCGCAAGCACCGGCAGGACCCGTGTCACCGCGATCCGCACCCGGCGGGAGAGCCAGAGACGGCTCAACCGGTAGCGCAGCCGGGAGGGGGCATAGTCCTTCCGCATCACCGGGCGCATGAGGCATCCTCCACCAGCCAGCGGCAGAGCGCGCCGAAATTCATGCCAACGTGGGCCGCCTGTTCCGGGCTGAGAGACGTGGGCGTCATCCCCGGCTGGGTGTTTGTCTCAAGCAGGAACAGGCCGTCGAGCCCGCGCGCCTCGTCCCAGCGCAGGTCCGTCCGGCTCATGCCCCGGCAGCCGAGTGCGCGGTGGGCTCGAAGCGCATAGTCGAGGCAGGCGGCGGTCACCTCCGCGGGCAGATCCGCCGGCACCACGTGCCTCGATCCGCCCTCTTCATACTTCGCGGCATAGTCGTACCAGCCGGTGTTGGAGATGATGTCGGTCACGCCGAGGGGCCGGTCGCCGAGCACGGTGACCGTCAGTTCCCGCCCGGGCACATAGGCCTCGACCATGACGGTGTCGGGCATTTCCGGGGAAAGGCGGGCCGGTCCGTTGGCCCTTTCCTGCACGATGTAAATCCCGACGGACGATCCTTCATTCGCGGGCTTCACCACATAGGGCGGGTTCATCGGATGGGCCGCGGACGCAGCCTCGCGGGAGGTCAGCAGGTCCGGAACCACGGGCAGCCCCGCGGCGCGGTAAACCCCCTTCGCCCGGGGCTTGTCCATGGCAAGGGCGGAGGCGAGAACGCCGGAGTGGGTGTAGGGGATCTTGAGCCATTCGAGCACGCCCTGCACGCACCCGTCCTCCCCCCAGCGGCCGTGGAGCGCGTTAAAGACGGCGTCAGGGGCTGCGGTACGCAGATCGTCAACGAGGCTGTCGCCCGCGTCGATCTCCACCACATCATATCCTTCCACCCGGAGTGCCGCGGCGCATTCCCGCCCGGTGACGAGCGACACGTCCCGCTCTGCCGAGGGGCCGCCTTTCAGTACCGCAATCCGGGGGCTGCCACTGCTCGACATCACCCGCCTCGTTCGCTGGCCGTCCGGGTTGATCCCGGATCGCGCCTCACGGTTCGGCTCTGCGTCCGATCCTCATGATCTCCCACTCTAACGAAATTCCGCTTGTTTTGAAGACCCTTTCTCGAACCTCTTCGCCCAGAAGCTCAAGATCTTCGGCGGTGGCGGTGCCGGTGTTGATCAAAAAGTTTGAGTGCATCTCGCTCATTTGCGCCCCGCCCCGGCGCAGGCCGCGACAGCCCGCATCGTCGATCACCTTCCAGGCCTTTAGATCGTGCACATCATCGTCGCGCCCGGTGGAGGAATATCCGGCGGGGTTCCGGAAGGTCGATCCGCAGGACCGGTCATTAACCGGCTGGGTCGCAGCACGCTTGGCAAGCGCATCGTGCATCTTCGCGGTGATCGCCGCCGGATCTCCTGCGGTGCCACGCAACAGGACGGAGGTCAGCACCATGCCATCAGGCAGGTTGGAGGAGCGGTAGGCAAAACCCACATCCTCGGCGTTCAATAGAATCGTCTCGCCGGAGCGGGTGACGGCCTCCGCCTCGACGAACACGTCCGCGGTGTAGGTCCCGTAGCAGCCCGCGTTCATGCGGACCGCACCACCGATGGCACCGGGAATGGTGCGCAGGAAGGCAAGGTCGATGCCGGCCTCCGCCGCCTTCCGCGCCACATGAGCGTCGAGCGCAGCAGCGCCGGCGCGGACAGTCCTGTCATCCACGATTTCGATCCGGTTGAACCCGCGGCCAAGCCGGATCACGACGCCGGGCAGGCCCCCGTCCCGGATGATCATGTTGGAGCAGACGCCGACGGGCAGGACGGGAACCTCCGGCGGAAGCCCTGCGAGAAACCCTGCGAGATCTTCGACGTCCGCAGGCTGGAACAGCACCTCCGCCGCCCCGCCGACGCGGAGCCAGCTCAGCGGTGCCATCGGGCGGTTCGGTGTGAGTGTGCCGCGGACCGGCGGCAGGCGGTCTAGCAGCGCCTCAGGCATCGCCGCGCCTCCGCCGCACCCACATCAGCATGAAGGAACCGACGCCGGTGATCAGAAGGATGGGCGCGGTCCAGAGCACGAACGCCCCGCGCAGCGCCTGACCGAGGCCGAGATCCTGCCCCTCCGAATGGCCCGCAATCGCAAGGGTCGCGAGCACCGCGTGGGGTGCGAGAGCCACGCCAAAACCCATCCGCAGCACCTGCGTCTGCCGCGCCGACATCAGGATCAACAGCAGCAGCAGCCCGGTATATCCCAGGATCGCGGCGGGCAGCGTCACGCGGCGAGGCTCCTCGGCAGGGCATGGGCCCACGCCGTGATGGTACCTGCGCCCAGGCAGACGACCATGTCGCCCGGCTGCGCCTCTTCCCGCACCAGTGCGGGCAGGTCCTCGGGGCTTTCAAGCACCAGCGCACGGCGGTGCCCGTGAGACTTGAGCCCGGCGACGAGACTGTCCCGGTCCGCGCCCGCAATGGCCTCCTCACCGGCTGCGTAGACGTCGGAAATCGCGACCACGTCCGCATCGTTGAAACAGGTGCAGAAATCCTCGAAAAGGCTCGCCACCCGGGTGTAGCGGTGGGGTTGGTGGACCGCGATGACCTTGCCCCGGGTCGCCTTGCGCGCGGCCTTGAGCACCGCTGCGATTTCCACCGGATGGTGGCCGTAATCGTCGATGATGGTCACGCCATCGACCTCACCCACGTGGGTGAAGCGCCGGTTCACGCCGCCGAAATTGGCAAGGCCGGAGCGGATGGCATCGTCGGAGATGCGCAGATCGAGCCCCACGGCGATCGCCGCAAGAGCGTTCTGCACGTTGTGATCGCCGGGCATGGGCAGCTTCAGCCCCTCGATCCGGCGTTCACCGTGCCGGTGGCGGGCGACCACGTCGAAACAGGCCGTGGCACCGTCATAGCGCAGGTTCACCCCACAGATGTCCGCCTGCAGGCTGAAGCCATAGGTCACGATCCGCTTGTCGCTGACCCGACCGACGAGCGCCTGCACCTCCGGATGATCGATGCAGCACACCGCAGCACCGTAGAACGGGATGTTGGCGACGAAACTGTCGAACGCCGCACGCAGCGTGTCGAAGTCGTTATAGTGATCCATATGCTCGGGATCGATGTTGGTGATGATCCCGATCGTCGCGGGCAGCCGCAGGAAGGAGCCGTCGCTCTCGTCCGCCTCCACCACCATCCAATCCCCCTGCCCCATCCGGGCGTTGGAGCCGTAGGCGTGGATGATCCCGCCATTGATCACGGTCGGATCGACACCCCCTGCATCGAGGATCGCGGCGACCATTGAGGTCGTGGTCGTCTTCCCGTGGGTTCCGGCGACGGCCACGTTGGAGCGCAGGCGCATGAGCTCCGCCAGCATCTCCGCCCGCCGCACGATGGGAAGGCCCTGCAGCCGGGCGGCATCGAGCTCCGCATTGCCCGCCTTGATGGCAGAGGAAATCACGACGACCTCCGCCTCCGCGAGGTTTTCGGCGGACTGGCCGATGAAGGTCTTCGCTCCCAGACCGCGCAGCCGTTCGAGGATCGGCCCGTCCCGCAGATCGCTGCCCTGCACCTTGTAGCCAAGGGTGACCATGACCTCCGCGATCCCGGACATGCCGATGCCGCCCATGCCAACGAAGTGGATGGGGCCGATGTCCTGCGGCAGGCGGGTCGCGTTGGTCACGTCGCTCGTCCTTGTCCTGAAATCTCGATCACAAGATCCGCCAGATCCCGGGCCGCGTTCGGGCGGGCCTGCGCCAGGGCGGCCTCCGCCATCGACCGCGCCCGGTTCGGGTCTGACAGAATTGCGGCGATATGCGATGAGAGGCCTGCGCTCGTCAACTCGGATTCCGCAACGGCAAGGGCCGCGCCGCACTCCGTCAGCCCCCGCGCGTTCGCGGTCTGATGGTCCTGTGCAGCCGCGGCATAGGGGATCAGGATCGACGGGCGGCCGATCACTGCGATGTCCGCGACCGACGACGCGCCGGAGCGGGAGATCACCAGATGCGCCCGGCTGAGCCGGGAGGGCACGTCGTGAAAGAACGGTTCAACCTCCGCTGCGACCCCCATCTCCTCGTAGGCGCCGGTCACCCGACCGACGTCCGCGTCCCGCGCCTGGTGGGACACGCTCAGGCGGTCCCGCAGGTCGAAGGGAAGCGCCTCGATGGCGGAGGGCACCACCTCGCTGAGGATGCGCGCGCCCTGGCTGCCCCCGATCACAAGGAGGTGCAGCGGTCCCTCCCGGTCGATCTCGTAGGGCAGGCCGTGGCGCGCGAGGATCGCCTCCCGCACCGGATTGCCGACATGTTCCGCGACAACGCCGGAAGGCAACTCCGTCGGCCAGACGGCGCAGGCGACCCGAGCAACCCGGCGGGCAAAGAGCGCGTTGACCCGGCCGAGAACGCCGTTCTGTTCATGGATCAATCTCGGGACACCGAACAGCACCGCGGACGTCATCGCCGGGATCGCCGGATATCCGCCAAAGCCGACCACACAGGCGGGCCTGTCCCGCAGGACCGAAAGGCTGGCGGACAGGGAACCGGTCAGGATCTTCACCGGGGCCATGGCCTTGTCCACCGCCCCGCCCCGCCCGAAGGTGGAGGAGGAGTAGACCTTGCGCGTCACCTCATCGGGAAAACCGTCCGCATAGCGGGCGCCACGGGGATCGGTCGACAGGTGCACGCGCCACCCGCGCTCCAGCATCTCCTCGGCGAGCGCCTGGGCCGGGAACATGTGCCCACCGGTCCCACCGGCGGCGATGACAAGCAGCGGTGCCTCAGCCATAGCGCCCCGCGACGAACGCGTCCTCCAGATCATCCTGCCGTCGGGTCCGCGTCAGCGCGAGCAGCATGCCCAGCGCTACACCGGCGGCGAGCAGGGATGATCCCCCGTAGCTGATGAAGGGCAACGTCATCCCCTTGGCGGGCAAAAGCCGGACGGCCACGCCCATGTTGATGATCGCCTGAAACGCAAAGACGGCGGCGAGGCCCGTGCCCGCCAGCCGCACGAACGGATCCCGCTCCCGGACCAGACGGTGCAGCGCGCGCAGGGTGATGGTCAGAAAGAGCGCGAGGATGATGACGACGAGCACGAAGCCATACTCCTCCGCCGCGACCGCGATGATGAAATCCGTGTGCGCGTCGGGCAGGCGCATCTTCACCTCACCATGGCCGATCCCCACACCGAAGAACCCGCCATCGTTGATCGCTTTCGTTGCGTAGCCGAGCTGGGTCGTCGGATCGATCACCGGGTTGAGATAGCCATCGATGCGCCGGGCGAAATGTTCGGAGGCGTGGTAGGCGATTGTGCCCACGCCCACCACGATTCCGGCGAGGATCATGAGAAGCACCATCGGCGCACCGGCCACGAAATACATCACGCCCCAGGTCGCCACAACAAGGCTCGCCTGTCCGAAGTCCGGTTGCAGCGCGAGAAGGGCCGCGAGCAGCACGGTCACGATAAAGGAGAGGAACTTCCCCGGTGGGCCGTTCCTCGTGAAGCTCGCGGACATCAGCCATGCCGCGAAGATGACGAAGGCGGGTTTGGCGAACTCCGACGGCTGGAGGGAGACGAAGCCAAGCGAATACCACCGCACCGCGCCCTTGCCGAAGTCCGTGCCGAGGGCGGGCAAAAGCGCGATGGAGATCAGCGCACCGGCGAAGGCCAGAACGCCGAGCCTGCGCACCCATTTGGGCGACATCAACGATACGATGAACATCGCCGAGAGGCCGACGCCACCAAAGATTGCCTGCCGGATCACGTAGTGAAACGGCCCGAGCCCGTTGCGCTCCGCCAACGGGGGTGAGGCAGCAAGGCCGAGGAGCATGCCGACCAGAAACAGCACGAGCACGGCGGACAGAGTCCACCGGTCTACCGTCCGCCACCAGCGGGACAGCAGCGCCTCGCCTCCCGCGTGAGGCGGCGTGATGCTCAGTTCGGCCATGGGATACTGCCCGTCCTCATGCCTGATCAAATGCCCGGTTTCCGGGTCATCGCAGGAGTGTAGCGAAGGGGCGGCGAAAGCGCCAGTGTCTGGGTGGGTCGGAGCCAAGGGCATTCGAGATCGGCTTGTATCAGGTGTGCCCTCCGTTTGCACCGCCGCCCTGGTCACCGCGGGATTTCACTGAGGTTGTTTGTCCAGACGCTTACCCTTTGCTTCGAAACTCCGGGTTCGTCGAAACGGCCCCCGCATCGAATCTGACGCTCGGTGGAGCCGCTCAGCCGGGTCCCGCGCGTGGCTATGCCCGGGTTTGATCAAGCTTGGCGAACCGTCGGAGGGAGGCAGATCAAGGGACCAGCCCGATGCCGTACCGAAGGCCGTTATTGCAACGCGTCCAACCGCGCGAGACTGTCGGCGGGCCAGACCTTGTATCGGTCATAATGCGCGGGGAACTGCGGAGCCCCAGGAGGAAGGTCCAACCAGTCGACCTTGCTAGCCGTGTAGATATGGACGCTAGGACGCATCTCTTCCGGCGCGTCCAGGGTGCAGGCGCGGAGGTAGATCATGCGCGCCCGCCGCGCATAGGCGCTCCAGAGCGGGGTCTGGCAGGTCGGGCAGCGGTGGATCGCGTGGTATGATCCGGAGGCGGTGGGCACCGCTACCGCCACGGGCACCTCCCCCGCGATCTCGATCCAACGGCGCCCGACCATCGCGTTGATCACGAAGGGGGCGCCGGATTCACGCTGGCAGTGCCTGCAATGGCAGGCATGGACAAAAAGCGGCGGCTCATCGAGCCGGTAGCGCACGGCACCACAGGCGCACCCGCCGGTCATCCCCGCGCAGCAAAGAGCGCTTCGAACGCTTCCCCCCGCGCCTCAAAACTCGCGAACTGGTCGAAGCTCGCGCAGGCCGGAGCGAGCAGCAGCACTTCGCGCGGCTCTGCCTCCGCAATCGCGTCCGCGACCGCCTGCTCCAGCGTTCCACATACCTGATGGGGCCACCCGCCGAGCGTTGTTGCGAAATCGTCAGCCGCCGCTCCAATCAGATAGGACTTCCGGACCCGCTCCATCAAAGGCAGCAGCGGTGCTATCCCCCCTTCCTTCGGCACTCCACCCGCGATCCAGCGGATGTTTTCGAAGGCGAGCAGCGCCTTTTCCGCCGCATCCGCGTTGGTGGCCTTGGAATCATTGACCCAGGTCACGCCGTCCGTCTGACCAAGGATCTGGCACCGATGCCGCAGCCCGGGATAGCTGCGCAACCCGGTCTCGACCACCTTCGGCGGGACCTGCAGGGACCGCGCCGCCGCGTAGGCGGCGCAGGCATTCTGGTGGTTGTGGGTGCCCGGAAGGCCCGGAACGTCCCGCAGGTCGATGCTCGATACCTGCCGACCGCGCCGCCATTCCGCGAGAAACCCCTTGCGGGCGAACACGGACCAGCCGTCGCCCTTCAACTGTTCGGTGGTCGAGATCCTCACGACCGGATCACCGTTGGTGATCTCCTCCCGCATCTGGGCGGCGAGGAACCGGCCCTCCACCTCATCGATGCCGATGATCGCCCGCTCCGGCCCGCCTTCAGCAAAGAGGCGTCGCTTGGCAGCGAAGTAACCGCCATGGCCCCCGTGGCGGTCAAGATGGTCCGGACTGAGGTTGAGAAACACGCCGATGTCGGGGCTGAGTGCCCGGGCAAGCTCGATCTGATAGGAACTGAGCTCCAGCACGATCGTGTCCCCGTCCTCCGCCGGGTCGAGATCGAGCACTCCGCGCCCGATATTGCCGCCCATCTGGACCCGCCGGTCCGCCGTTTCGAGGATGTGGGTGAGAAGGGCTGTGGTCGTGGACTTCCCGTTCGAGCCGGTGATTGCAACGATCCGCGGCGGGCTGTCGAAGCTTTCCCACCCCTCGGTGGCGAAGGAGCGGAAGAAGAGGCCGACATCATTGTCGACCACGGCGCCAAACCGCCAGGCCTGCTGGATCGCCTTGTGCGGGGCGGGATAGAGATGGGGGATACCCGGGGAGGTGACGAGCAGGGCCATATCCTCCCACGGACGGTCCCGCGTGAGATCGGCAACCGTGAAGCCTTCCGCCTCTGCGCCGTCCCGTGCGTCCGCGCCGTCATCCCAGCAGACCGGATCCGCGCCGCCTGCAAGGAGGGCACGCGCCGCGGCCAGGCCCGAGCGGCCAAGCCCCAGGACGCCCACCTTGCGCCCTTCGTATCCGCGGACGGGTATCATGTCGGTCTTCCTTCCAGTCTGTCCTCGATCCAGATGACCCGCTCGTCCAACGGCAGGCGGGGCACCGGGATCAGGTCATACCCTCTCGCGCGGTAGCCGTCATGCAAAGCATTGTATTCAGACACGGCCGCGTCGAAATCATGCTGCCGCTCCGCGTCGGTCTTGAAAAGCTCGGGCCAGGGCGGGAACAGAAACACCGCTCGGCTGTAGGCCGGGACCGGTTCGGGGTTTGGGATGCCGCGGCGGTCGAGTGCCACCAGCGCATCGACCATGGAGCGATCGAAGATCACTGGCGTCGGTTCGGTGGCAACCGCGTCAAAATCAGCACGGGCGACGGCGACGCACGCGAGGGCGAACCCGGCAGGGTCGTCCCACGGCAGGGGACCTTCCCTGGCCTTCAGCGATGCCCGCACGATCCTGCGCCCCGGCTCCGGCACCGTTGCGTGACCGCGCGCGGCGAGTGCCTCCAACAGCGTGGATTTGCCCGCACCGGAGCAGCCGGTGAAGACGATGCGGGGGCTGACGGGTGACATCTCCGCGTCCTTCTCCGGTCCGGGATCGATCATCGCACACTTGGACGTCGGACCTCACTGTCCGACATTGGTCACGGTGCAGCGTAGTGGGTCGACGGGGCTATCATGCTGATCGCTTCGGGCGCGTTTCGCCACCGCGCTTCACCGCGCCCGCCAAAGGTTCAACGCAGCTTCAACGTTGCGAGTCCAACCAGCGCAAGGATCAGAGAGATGATCCAGAAGCGGATGACGATGGTCGATTCCGCCCAGCCCAGCTTCTCGAAATGGTGGTGGATCGGGGCCATCAGGAACACCCGCTTGCCCGTCCGCTTGTAGACGGCAACCTGGATCAGGACGCTCAAGGCCTCGACGACGAAGAGCCCACCGATGATCGCCAGCACGATCTCGTGCTTTGTCGCCACCGCGATTGCCCCGAGCGCGCCACCGAGCGCGAGGCTCCCTGTGTCGCCCATGAACACCGCCGCAGGCGGCGCGTTGTACCACAGGAATCCAAGCCCGGCGCCGATGATCGCGGCACAAAACACGGTGATCTCCCCGGTCCCGGCGACGTAGTGCACGTCGAGATACTGGGTAAAGTCGGTGCGCCCAACGAAGTAGGCGATGATCCCGAAACTCGCTGCCGCGATCATCACCGGCATGATTGCAAGCCCGTCAAGGCCGTCCGTCAGGTTCACGGAATTCGCCGCCCCCACGATCACGATCATCGCAAAGGGAATGAAGACATAGCTGAGATTGAGCAGCAGGTCCTTGAAGACGGGAAAGGCGAGCTGACCCGACAGCTGGGGCTCGTGCAGATACATCGCCCAGATGCCTGCAAGTGCTGCGATGCCAAAGCCTCCGGCAAGCCGGATGCGGCCCGAGACCCCTTTGCTGTTCGATTTGGATACCTTCATGAAATCGTCGGCGAAGCCGATGGCGCCGAAGCCGAGGGTCACGAACAGAACCAGCCAGACATAGCCGTTGTCCCATCGCGCCCAAAGCAGGGTCGCCACGAGAAGCGACATGAGGATCAGCACCCCCCCCATTGTCGGCGTGCCCGCTTTTTCCAGCAGGTGACGTTCCGGCCCGTCATCGCGGATCGGCTGGCCCGTCTTCTGCCGTTTGCGCAACTGGTTGATCACCGGGCGTCCGAACAGGAACCCGATGAAAAGCGCGGTGAAGAACGCGCCGCCGGAGCGGAACGTGAGGTAGCGGAACAGGTTGAACACGTCCCCGCCGTCCGAAAACTGCGTGAGGTAGTAGAGCATCAGCCCTCCCCATCATCTTGTGTGTCAGCGGGCATCGCTTGGCCCAGTTTCAGGATCGCGTCAACGATGATTGCGGCGCGGGAGCCCTTCGACCCCTTGACCAGCGCAACGTCACCCGCGTCGAGCAGGCGTCCGGCGCGTTTGGCCAGGGTCTGGGCAGCATCGTGATGCTCCCCGCGCTGGCCCGGCGGCAGCGCGGTGTGAAGATGAGCCATCAGCGGGCCTGCGGTGTGAATACGGTCCGCGGCAAGGACCGCAGCAAGGGTCGCAAGACCCGCATGTTCCGCAGCCTCCGTGGGCCCGAGCTCAAGCATGTCCGTGAGGAACGCGACCCGCCGTCCTCTCGCGACCCGCCCGATATCGTGACGGGGTTCGGATGCGGCGAGCACTTCGAAGGCAGCGGCCATGGAAGTGGGGTTGGCGTTGTAGGCATCGTCGATCAGCTCCACCGAACCGTCGAGTTGTCCGTCGCCCAGCGCAACGGTCCAGCGGGCTCCACGGCCCGCGGGCGGGGCCCATTGGCCAAGCGCGAGCGCGGCCTGGTCCACATCGGCACCCACCGCCTCCACCGCCGCGAGGACGGCCATCGCGTTGAGCGCGAGGTGCCGACCGGGTGCGGCGATCTTCAGAAACATGCGGTTGCCGCGGATGCGGGCCTCGACCAGCGTCCGCCGACCGCGCAGGGTTGCCTTCCGCATCAGGTAGGGTGGGCGACCCGCGCCGCCGAAGGGCACGATAGTCGCCCCCGCGCGCAGGGCTCGGGCACGGACCAGCCGGTAGGTTCCCATGTCCCGGTTCAGGATCGCGGTGCCCCCGGGCTCCAGCCCCTCGCAGATGGAGGCCTTCTCCCGGGCGATGCCGCGCACATCGACGAAGGCCGCCGCATGCACCGCGGCGACGGTGGTCACGATGGCCGCGTGGGGCCGCGCAAGGCAGGAGAGCGGCGCGATCTCCCCCGGCGCGTTCATGCCGATCTCGATGACGGCGAACTCCGCGTCCCGCGGCATCCGCGCGAGCGTCAGGGGCACACCCCAATGGTTGTTGAAGCTGCGCTCCGCCGCGTGCACGCGCCCCTGCGGCGCGAGGACATGCTGCAGCATGTCCTTGGTGCCTGTCTTCCCCACGGATCCGGTGACGGCGATGACTCGGGCAGCACTGCGCGCGCGCGCGGCACGGGCCAGAGCCTCCAGCGCAGGCAGCACCTCCGGCACCATCAGAAGCGGCGCGTCCTCCGCCACGCCGTCGGGCCGATGGGTGACGAGCGCGGCGGCGGCACCTTTCCTCAGCGCGTCGGCGACGAAATCGTGGCCGTCCCTCGCATCCTTGAGCGCGACGAAGAGGTCACCGTCCGCAACCTCCCGGCTGTCGATGGTCACGCCCGTGACCTTGAACGGCACGGTCGCCTGCCCGCCTGTCGCGCGCGCGGCCTCATCAGATGTCCACAAGGGGGTCATCGGAGCACCCGCCCGCGGTCGGGAACGGACGGACGGTGCTCCCGGACTGGCCCACCGATGAGGTGTGAAAGGTGGCCAACACTGTAGCGATCCCGGGTGAGGTGAGGCCGAAGGTTTGGTGTGGAGCGATGTGTGGTGCGCGCGATGCCGCAGCGACGTGTCGACGTGATGTCATTCGCGAAGCTTTTCCAGCCCACCGTCGCGTAGTGGCGTACCGTCGGACCCCCTCCGTACAGGAACGGCGGTTCAGGCGGCGATCCTGCGCGAGGCAAGGCCTCCAGAACGTAGCGACAGCTCACGATACACACCCGTCTGCCGCCGCGACCGCCTTGATCGCCTCCTCCCGGTCATCGAAGGGCAGGACCAGGTCACCGACAGTCTGTCCGGTCTCGTGCCCCTTTCCGGCGATCAGCAGGAGGTCGCCGGGACCCAGAAGACCTACCCCGTGGGCAATGGCCTCCGCCCGGTCACCGATCTCGACCGCCTTCGGGGACCCCTCAAGCACCTGGGCACGAATTGCAGCGGGATTCTCGCTGCGTGGATTGTCGTCGGTGAGGATCGCAATGTCGGCACCCTCTGCAGCCGCTGCCCCCATCATGGGGCGCTTGCCCGGGTCCCGATCGCCCCCGGCGCCGAAGACGACAACAAGCCGCCCGGCCACGTGGGGGCGGATCGCGGACAGGGCCGTCGCAAGGCTTGCCGGCGTGTGGGAATAGTCCACGAAGACCGACGCGCCGTTCGCCCGCTCCGCCACATGCTCCATCCGGCCGCGCACGGTCTTGAGCGCTTCGATAGAGGCGAACACCGGATCCGCGTCGCCGCCAACCGCAAGGGCCAGACCGCAGGAAAGCAACACGTTGCTGGCCTGGAAACTGCCGATGAGCGGCAGATGCCGCTCCATCTCGATCCCCTGCCACTGAAAACGGATGATCTGACCGGAGGCCGTAAATCGGCTGGCGAGCAGGCGCAGATCCGCATCGTCCCTGCGCCCTACGGTCATCACCTGCTGGCCCCTGGCCTCTGCCGCGGCACGAAACTCCGCGCTGACCGGATCGTCGGTGAAGATGACCGCGACACCCGTGCAAGGCAGAACGCGTTCGAAAAGGCCACGCTTCGCCGCCATGTAGGCCTCGAAGGTCGGGTGATAGTCGAGATGATCCCGGGACATGTTGGTGAAGCCTGCAGCCGCGAGCCTCACCCCGTCGAGCCGTCGCTGCTCGAGCCCGTGGGAGGACGCCTCCATCGCCGCATGGGTCACACCCCGCTCCGCCAGAGAGGCCAGGAGCGCGTGAAGCTCCGTCGGCTCCGGCGTGGTGTGGGCCAGCGGGGCGGAGACCGCACCCTCCACCCCGGTGGTGCCAAAATTGACGGCCTCGTGGCCAAGATGCTGCCAGATCTGGCGCAGGAACGTCGCAACGGAGGTTTTGCCGTTGGTCCCGGTCACGGCAACCACATGTTCCGGCTGGGCCCGGTGCCAGGCGGCGGCAGCGCGGGCAAGCGCGGCCCGCGGGTCCTCGCTGATAAGGACCGCCACATCCTCCGCCAGACCACGCACGACAAGGTCCCGGGCACCCGCGGCATCGGTGAGGATCGCGACTGCACCGCGATCGAGCGCCTGCTGCACGAACGTCACCCCATGCACCTGAGTACCCGGAAGTGCCGCGAAAAGATGCCCGGGCTCGACCGTCCTGCTGTCCACGGACAGCCCTGTCAGGGGCCGGGCCAGATCTGACGGTCCGATCAGTGCGGCGTCCCCCCGCAGGTTCAATTCATCAAGGCTGCTGACCATCCGGGCGCACATCCCTCGGAACTCACCTTCGTTGCTACCGCATTCCCGTCAGGGTCATAGCACCACCAAGATCGGGCTGCACGTCCGGACCGGGCTCCATCCCCAGAATAGGTGCGATGCGCCGGATCGCCGTTCCGGCAACCGGCGCGGCGGTCCAACCGGCGGTACGGCGCACGATACGGCCGCTCCGGTCCTCCGGCTCGTCCAGGGTCACGATCAGCACATAGTCCGGGTTGGTGCTCGGAAAGATCGCGGCGAACGTCGCGATCACCCGGTTCTCGTCATAGCCCCCGCCGCTCGGCTTGTCCGCCGTACCGGTCTTTCCGCCGACGGAATAGCCCGGCACGTCGGCGAGCCGCAGGCTGCTGCCCAGAACCGTGTCCCGCAGCATCCGGCGGATCTTCACGGATGTGGCCGCGCTCAGGACCCGGTCCGCCTCCGTCGCCTCGGCGGCACCGGCGAGGAGCGTCGGCTGGACCCGCAAGCCACCGTTGGAGATCGAAGCGTACGCCGCGGCGAGGTGGAGCGGGGATGCGGCGATGCCGTGGCCGTAGGACACGGTCATCGTCTCTGTCGGGCCCCACTTTCGTGGCAGTATCGGGCTGGCCGAGCGGGCCTCGGGCAGCTCCACCGGAGAGGGGGCGAAGAGGCCGAGCGAGGCCAGAAACGCGCGCAGCGGATCCGTTCCGATCTCCATCGCGAGCCGCGCCGTGCCGATGTTGGACGATTCCACAAGCACATCGGTCAGGCTCAGTTCGGTCCCGTGGTAGCGATAGTCCTTGATGGCAAAGCCGCCGGTGCGCAACGGGCCACGGATGTCGATCATCGTGGTGGGCTCGGCGACCCCCCGCTCCATGGCGAGCGCCACGGTGAAGGTCTTGTAGGTGGAGCCAAGCTCATAGACCCCCTGCGCCGCCCGGCTGAAGAGTTGGGGGTCCTTCGGCTCGGACGGTCTGTCGTTCGGATCGAAGTCGGGCAGGGACACGAGGGAGAGCACTTCGCCTGTGCGCGCGTGCATCAGAACGCCGGCGGCACCTTTGGCGTGATAGCGCGTCATCGCCTCCGACAGCACGTTGCGGAGCGCGTTTTGCACCCGCAGGTCGATGGAAAGCCGCACCGGCTCTTCCACCCGCTCAGGATCGCCGAGCCTGTCATCGAGCAGGAATTCAAGCCCCGCCACTCCGATGATCTCCGCTGCACGCCAAGTCCCCTTGTCGAACCGGGTGCCGCCGAGCACATGGCCCAGACGCTGGCCGTTGGGATAGACCCGGGTCTCCCGCGTGCCGAAAAAGACACCGGGCTCGCCCAATTCATGCACCGCCTGACGCTGCTCCGGGCTGATCTGCGGCTTGACCGGATGGTTGTTGCCCGGCTTGTCGAAAAGGGTGCGCAACTCCCCTGCCTTGAGGTCGGGGAAGATGCCCGCGAGCCCTTCGGCAAGGGCGTCCTTGTCCACCATGTGGCGCGCCTCGACCGAGAGTGCTGTGGTGGTCACGTTGGTCGCCAGGACTGCGCCGTTGCGGTCCACGATGTCTGCCCGCTGCATACGCAGATGCGCGTCACCCGCCACGTTGCGCCCGGCGACGGGGTCGGTGGCGGCGAGGATCGCCATCTTCCCGCAGACAGTGGCGAAGGCGACGAGAAAGGCGAACCCCAGAAGCCGCAACCGCCATTCGGCGCGGCGGCGCTCCTCGGCCTGCCGCGCCCGATGGGCGGCGGCGCGGCGTTCCGCCTCCTCCAGATCCGGATCCAGACCTTGCGTCCGCGCCGAGATAACCCGGGCAAGCGGGCGGAGGGGGACACGGATCATCCCGCACCTCCCCCGATGAGAACAGTCCTGGTCCTCTGGGAAAGGCGGCGCATCACTGCGCCTCTCCCGAAACGCGCATGAGCTCCATCGCATCCGGCAGCGTCATCGGCAGCAGCGCATCGCTCCGCCCCCGGACCTGCAGCGCCAGCGGCGGCACGTTGTGATCCGCGCGCGGATAGGCAACGAGGCCCAGCGGGGCGTAGTGTGCGGGGTCGAGGGGCATCAATCCCAGTTGAGCCGCATGAAGGCCGACGAGATGCTCGATCCGTTCGGGCCGGTTGAGATAGACCCATTCGACGTCGAGAACCCCGATCGCCTCCCGCTCTGCCGCGATGCTATCCTGCAGGACATGCACGCGTTTTTCGGCCGCGCGGGTCTCGTAGTTCACCGCGTAGGCCCACGTCGCGACGGCTACCACGAGGGCGACGGCACATACATAGACTGGGCTTTGCATCACATCACTCCGTCAACGCATCCATG
>JBCBAP010000028.1:0-43986 GCA_038532435.1 Pseudomonadota bacterium
GTCAGGGCCGTGAGCCCGGCCGCCATCCCCCCGATGATCTTCCACATCCTGATTGTCTCCTCACTTGGTCGATCTGAGGCTATCACCTTGGCCCTGCGTGCAATATGATCTCGATCATGAACGAAAGTGACTTCTTCACGGAGGTGGAGCGCGCCTGCGGCCCGGGCGTCGCACGGGATCACGCGCTCGAACAGGGCACGAACCTCTTTCTGCAGGGCGCAGCACCGCTGGGATTGTTGCGGGTCATGGACGGACAGATCGATCTCATCCGCTGGACCGCATCCGGACAGGATGTGCGGATCCACACGTCCCATGCGGGGGAGACGTTCGCGGAGGCATCGCTCTACGCCTCTGCCTGCCACTGCGACGCGGTCGCGGCGGTCAGGTCCCGGGTGCGACAGATCCCGAAGCGGAAGGTGCTGGCCGCCTTCGCCGCCGACCCATCGCTTGGCGGGCGGTTCGCCCAGCACCTCGCAGGGTCGCTGATGAGCGCGCGGCGGCTTCTGGAGTTGCGCGCGATCACACCGCTGACGGAGCGGCTCCTGACCCGCCTCCGCGATCTGGCGGATGCCGATGGCACAGTGCCCGATACCCGGCCCCTGACCGCGCTCGCAACGGATCTCGGCGTCACGGCCCCCGCGCTCTATCGTGCGATCGCTGATCTTGAGTCGAACGGAAAGCTCACCCGGCCTGCACGGGGCCGGGTCGCGCTGGTCACCGGGACCGCTCGGCCTCGTCCCGCTCCGTGAGTTCCGCCTGGTAGGCCCGCTCCCGCGGTGGCCACTGGGCCTTGATCCACGCGAGCACGTCCTTCATCTCCTCAAGCCTGTAGCGGTCGGCGAAGCCGGGCATGTTGCTCTCGTACCCGCCCCCCACCACGGCCGCAGTGCCGCGCATGGTGATGTCGAGGAGCACCCGGTCCGGATGGTGCCAGGTGTGGCCCGTCCGGTCGTGGGGCGGCGCGGGCAGCCGCCCGTCGGGCCCCGCGACGCGCCAGTCCGGCTCTCCCTCAAGCCGCGCGCCGTGACACGCGGCACAGGCCTCTTCGTAGATCCGCGCGCCCCTCTCAAGGTTCGGCTCCGCCGCAACCGGGGTGCTGGCCAGCAGCAGGAAGGAGAGCGCGATACCCCTCACAGGCGCATCGCGCGCAGGCGCAGGGAGTTCCCGATCACCGAGACCGATGAGAGGCTCATCGCCGCCGCGGCGAGCATCGGCGACAAGAGCACACCGAAGATCGGGAACAGCACACCCGCCGCCACCGGCACCCCGGCAGTGTTGTAGACAAAGGCGAAGAAAAGGTTCTGCCGGATGTTGCGCATCGTCGCCTGCGCGAGTGTCCGGGCCCTGACGATGCCGCGCAGATCGCCCTTGAGCAGGGTCACGCCCGCGCTTTCCACCGCCACATCCGCACCGGTGCCCATGGCAATCCCGACGTCGGCGGTGGCGAGCGCGGGGGCGTCATTGACCCCGTCCCCTGCCATCGCGACCGCGTGGCCCGCCGCTTTCAGCTCCGCCACCAGCGCCGCCTTGTCCTCCGGTGAGACACCCGCGCGGATCTCGTCTATGCCGAGCGTTCGGGCGACCGCCTCCGCCGTGCGGCGGCTGTCGCCGGTCGCCATGACGATCCGCAGTCCTGCCGCGTGCAGCGCATCGATCGCCTTGGGCGTCGTCTCCTTGATCCGGTCCGCGACCGCGATGATGCCTGCGAGCGTGCCGTCACTGGCGAGCAGCATCGCGGTCTTTCCCGCGGCCTCCAGTTCCGCCATCCGGTCCTCAACAGCCTGCGCGTCGACGCCGATGTCGGCCATCAGCGCCGCGTTGCCGAGCGCCACCTGCGCCCCGTCGACCGCGCCCCGGACCCCGCGGCCGGTCACCGCCTCGAACCCGGTTGCATCGGGCACCGCAACTCCGCGCTCCGCCGCGCCGGTCAGGATCGCCTCCGCCAGCGGATGTTCGGACCCTTTCTCCAGCCCGGCCGCAAGCGCGAGCAGCCGATCCGCATCCAACCCGCCGACGGGCACCAGATCCGTGAGGCTCGGGCGGCCCTCCGTCAGCGTGCCGGTCTTGTCGAGCACCAGCACATCAACCTCGGCAAAGCGTTCCAGCGCCTCCGCATCCCGGATCAGCACACCCGCCTGCGCGCCCCGTCCTGTCGCCACCATGATCGACATAGGGGTGGCGAGGCCCAGCGCGCAGGGGCACGCGATGATGAGCACGCTCACCGCGGCCACGACCGCGTATCCGAGCGCGGGCGACGGCCCCACCGCGAGCCAGACGAAAAAGGCGATGACGGCCACCGCGATCACCGCAGGGACGAAGTAGCCCGCCACCCGGTCCGCCACCGCCTGGATCGGCGCGCGGGACCGCTGGGCCTGCGCAACCATGGCAACAATGCGCGACAGCACCGTATCGCCCCCGACGGCCTGCGCCTCCATGACGAAAGAGCCTGTGCCGTTGAGCGTGCCGCCGGTCACCGCATCCCCGTCCACCTTCTCGACCGGTACAGGCTCGCCGGAGATCATGCTCTCGTCGATGGCTGAGCGTCCTTCGCGGAGTACTCCATCCACCGGCACCGCCTCTCCGGGACGGACCCGCAGCAGGTCCCCCGCGGCGACCGCGTCAAGCGGCACATCCTCCTCCGTGCCAGAGGCGGTAACCCGCCGCGCCGTCTTTGGCGCAAGATCCATGAGGGCGCGGATCGCGTCACCCGTCCGGTCCCGCGCGGTCAGCTCCATGACCTGCCCGACCAGCACAAGGATCAGGATCACCGCTGCCGCCTCGAAATAAAGCGGCGGGCCATGCGCCCACTGCAGCGAGACCGGGAAGATCCCGGGCAGCAGCAAGGAGACGAGGCTGAAGGCGTAGGCCGCCCCCGTCCCGATCGCGATCAGCGTCCACATGTTGAGATTGCCCGTCACGATGGACGACCAACCGCGCTTGAAGAACGGCTGCGCGATCCACACCACCACCGGCGTAGCCAGGAGGAACTGCATCCACCGCACCCCCTGCGTGCCGAAGATCTCGCTCCAGGGCAGGCCCAACATGCCGCCCATCTCCAGCGCCAACACGGCAAGCGCGAGGGGCGCACCGATCCAGAGCCGGCGACGAAAATCGATCAACTCCGGATTTGGCCCCGAATCGGCGGACGGCATCATGGGCTCCAGCGCCATGCCGCAGATCGGGCAGTCCCCCGGCCCTTCCTGCACGATCTCCGGATCCATGGGGCAGGTGAAGAGCGTGCCCTCCGGCATGGGTTCCGGCGCGGGGCGGTCGCCGAGATAGGTGTCCGGCTCCGCGTCGAATTTCTCCTGACACCGGCCCGAGCAGAAATAGAAGCGCTCGCCCGCAAGCTTCGACATGTGCCGCGCTGTGGCACGGTGCACCTGCATGCCGCACACCGGATCCTCCGCCTGCACATAGTTCTCCGGGTCCTTCTCGAACTTCTCCCGGCAGCCGTCGTGACAGAAGTGATAGGTGTGATCCCCGTGCTCGGTCCGTGGCTTGCCCGCATCCGGGTCCACGGTCATGCCGCACACAGGGTCCCGGGTGATCGTTTCAGGGGCAGTCGCCACGTCGGTCATGTCGAAATCCTTTCGTTGACCCCGGACTTAGTCCTTCCAGCAACTGGAAGGTCAAGCCTGCCCGTTGCGGAAAGCGGTAAAGAGGTGCTGACTGGAAGCCTCAAGGCCCAACCAACACCCGGATCAGCGTCCATCCACCTGCGACATCAATGTCGGGTGGAGTGGTTAATCGCTTAGAATCAATACGTTCCGGGACCACACGCTCCCGGTTACTGCTCCCCCGATCCGCAAATCCGCGATGCCCTCTTGACCTTCCAGCAACTGGAAGGCGCATATGAGGGCGACCGAGGAGGACCCGACATGAACATCGGCGAGGTGTCGGCGGCCAGCGGGCTGCCGCCCAAGACCATCAGATACTACGAGGATATCGACCTCGTGCGCCCGGCCCGTGGCACCAATGGCTACCGCGATTTCAGCGACAGGGACGCGCACAAGCTCGCGTTTCTCGGCCGCGCCCGATCCTTGGGCTTTTCGATCGAGGATTGCCGCACCCTGCTGTCGCTCTACGAGGATCGCAGCCGGGCGAGCGCGGACGTGAAGGACGTGGCCGAACATCACCTGGAGCGGATTGCCCGCAAAATCGAAGAGCTCGAGGCCATGCGCGTCACGCTCAGTACACTCGTCACACAATGCCACGGGGACGACCGGCCGGATTGCCCGATCCTCGACGACCTCGCCGGGAGCGAACAGACATGAAAGCAACGACCATGAAGTATCTCGCAGCCCTCCTGTCGGCTGGACTGGCCTTTGGCGCAACCGCCGCGGTCGCCCACTCCAAGAAAGAGGCGACGACGCCCGCGAACGGGGCCGTCTTGCAGCAGGCGCCCGAAACGATCGGGATGACGTTCGACACCCCGATGCGGGTCACCCTCGTGCGTCTGACCGACAGCGCGGGCGTGGAAATTGACATCTCCCGCACCGGCGGCATGACGGCGACGACCGACTTCGTCGCGACCCCGGCGGCCCTGTCGACGGGCGAGTACACGGTTGAATGGCGCGGGCTTTCCGGCGACGGACACCCGATGCAGGGCAGCTTCAGCTTCACGGTCGCGGACTGAACCATCCGTGCTGACGACCCTCGCAACGACCGACGCGGTGACCTGGATCACGATCCTGGTCAAGGCGCTCGCCTACGGCGCCACGCTGCTCGCCGCGGGCAGCGTCCTCGTCGCCTCTACCCTGACGCACTTAAGCGCGGAGGGACGGCGCGTGCTCGGCCTCCAGGCCATCGCATTTGCCTTGGTCGCCGCCATGGCAAGCGCCGCGGCGCTGCCGCTGCGCGCGAGCTTTCTGATGGGCGGGACATGGGCCGGAAGCTTCGACCCCGGACTGCTGGCAATCGTGATGGACAGCCCCCTCGGCACCAGCCTTGTCACCCGGCTGCTCGGACTCAGCCTGATCCTCGCGGCCCTTCTGGGAACCAGAACGGGGCGCGGCGTCGCGCTGGTCGGGGCCGTGCTGGCCTGCGCGTCCTTCGCGCTAAAGGGGCACACGCTGGGCGATCCGCGCTGGGTGCTGGCCGGGCTGATCACGGTCCACATGCTGGGACTTGCCTTCTGGGTCGGCGCCTTCGCCCCGCTGACCCGCGCCGCCCGCGTTGGGAGTGTTGCCGATGCAGGGCACCTGGCGCACGAGTTCGGCGCGAAGGCGCTCTGGATCGTGGGCGCGCTCATCGTCGCCGGAGCCGCCCTGCTCGCCACTCTCGGCGTGGCATCACCCCAGGCGCTGGGAACGCCCTATGGTCAGACCTTCGCGCTCAAGCTTGCGTTCTTCGTCGGGGTCATCGGCCTCGCAGCATTCAACAAGCTGCGCCTGACGCCCGCGCTTCTGGCGGGCGACATCTCGGCCCCGGACCGCCTGCGCAGATCGATCCGGGTGGAGGCTGCCCTGGTCGTCGCAGTTCTTCTGACGACTGCGACGCTGACCACAGTCACTTCTCCGCAGGCCCCCGAAACGACCGCTCGCGTCACCCTGGAAAGGACCGTCGCATGACTTCCATCACCCGTCGCACACTGTTGCAGGGCGCGGCTGGCGCCGCCGCCCTCACGGGCCTGCCCCTCCCCTCCATGGCAGGTGAGGCCACGCCGCTTGTCGCACGCTCCGGCACTGCGCAGCTCACGCCCGAAGGGTACCCGCCGACGGCGATCTGGGGCTATGACGGGGCGGTGCCCGGGCCGACGATCCGCGTGCCGCAGGGGGCTCGGCTGACGCGGGCTTTCAGCAACGCGCTTCCCCAACCCTCCAGCGTGCACTGGCACGGGATCCGGATCACGAACGCCATGGATGGCGTGGCCTATCTGACTCAGGAGCCCGTGCCGACGGACGCGACATTCCTTTACGATTTCAGTGTGCCGGATGCGGGGACCTACTGGTATCACCCCCACAACCGAACGTGGGAGCAGATGGCGCGGGGCCTCTACGGTGCCCTGATCGTGGAGGAAGCGTCCGGCGCGCCGGATGTGGACATGGACGAGGTCCTGCTCATCGACGACTGGCGGCTCGACCGGGATGGCCAGATCGCGGCAGGCTTCGGCAACCTGCATGACTGGTCCCATGGCGGGCGCATCGGCAACTGGATCACCGTGAACGGGGAGGCTGCCTGGGGCCGGACCGTGCCCCGACACGCCCGCCTGCGGTTGCGGCTGGTGAACGCCGCGAACGCCCGGGTCTTCGACCTCGGGGCGCAGGGTCTGACGGGCTGGGTCGTGGCGCTCGACGGCATGCCCCTCGATGCGCCGCACCCGCTGAAGCAGGTGACGCTCGCCCCCGCCCAGCGGGCGGATGTCATCGTCGATGTGACCGCGGAGGCAGGCGGTGAGGCCTTCCTCTTCAGTCGGGAGCGGGACGGCGGCTACGCCCTTGCGACCTTCCAGGTCGAGAGCCCAAAGCGGGCGGCGGCGCGCCCCACTCCGGCACCCCTGCCCGCCAACCCGGTCGCCGCCCTCGGCCCGCTCGACACCGCCCGGCGCGCGAAGCTCACCATGGAGGGTGGCGCCATGGGGCGGATGCGCGGGGCCACGCTCAACGGTCGCTCGGTCAGCGCGCGGGAGATGGCACAGCAAGGCAAGGTCTGGGCGCTCAACGGTGCTGCGGACATGCCCGACGCACCGCTCCTCGACGTGGCGCGGGGGGAGACGGTGCGGATCACCATCGTCAATGACACCAACTGGCCCCACGGGATGCACCTCCACGGACACCATTTCCGGCAGATCGATGCGGCGGGGGGCCCGGGCCCCCTGCGCGACACGATCCTCCTGAACCGGGGCGAGAGCGCTGAGATCGCGTTCGTCGCGGACAATCCCGGCGACTGGCTGCTCCACTGCCACATGCTCGAACACGCCGCTGGCGGCATGACAACCTGGCTGCGCGTTGCCTGACTGCAGCCCCATCGAAAGGATCCGACCCATGGACCGCAGAACCCTTCTTCTCACCGCGCTCGGCCTTCCGCTCGCCGTGCAACCCGCGTTCGCGGCCCCTCCTCGCATCGACTTCTACAAGACGCCGACCTGCGGATGCTGCGCCGCGTGGGCGGACCGCATGACGGCCGCGGGCTTCGACGTGCGGGCGGAGGACATGGATCAGGATGCGCTCTGGGATCTCAAGGCCCGCGCCGGGATCCCGCCGGAGATGAGCTCCTGCCACACCGGCTTTATCAATGGATATGTGGTTGAGGGGCACGTGCCTGCGGAGGATATCCGACGCCTCATAGCCGAACGCCCCGCTGGCATCGGCCTCGCGGTGCCCGGCATGCCCATGGGCTCACCGGGGATGGAGATGGGCACACGGCGGGACGCGTTCGACACGCTCCTGGTGCTGCCCGGTGGCCGCGCCCGCATCTTCCAGAACCACGCATGATGCGACGGCGGGCTGCACGGGCCCGCCCTCCCCGCTTGAATGGCGGGAGACGCCGCATTTAACGTCTCGACTTCGGCGAAGGGCCCCTAGTCGGCTACAACTGAATGCTCCGACGTGGCCTAACGTTCGGCCAATGACCACGTCCGCGGTCAGGGTTGTCCCGCTCGACGATTGGCGAGACGTCGTTCACCCGGTGCGACCCGGACCGCCGTTGTGCGGAGGGGCAGTCTGGAGGGATCACAAGATCACCGGCTGGCCCTTTGTCCCCTGCTAGGAACGAAGGGCATCACCCATTCCCGAAAACGCTGGATAGTCGTCTCGAACATCATCAAGCGCGAGCGGATCAGGTTCGTCACCATCCGCCCGAACAGTTCCCAGACGGTAACCGCCGCACCCGTTTCAGGGCGCGGCGGCGAAGGGTCGTTCGGGATGTCCGGGATCAGACGACCTCGGACGTGACCTCGATCTGGTAGGAAGAGAAGGAGTCCGGCGTCGGATCCACCGCCTCCTTCGATTCCGGCGGCAGCAACTCTCCGATCAGATAGAGCCCGAAGATGAAGACACCCGGGATCACGACAACCGCAGCCGCTACCCCGGCCCCGACCAGCATTTGCTTGGTCACATCAAGGAAGAGGTTGTCCCGGTCGATCTCACCGTCGCCGTAGGGACCGTCATTTTGCGCGTTCATAGCCTCTTCTCCTCAGTCGAGCGGTGCGAAACGGTGTTCTTGCGCCCAGACATACCAGTTGTCGACAACCGTGCCCGTGAGCATGATCCCGATGCCACCGGTGATGGGGGTCAGAACCGCGAACCACCAGGCCCACCGATGGATACCCTCCATTGTCGCGTTGAAGCCCATGGTCCAGCGCCAGAAGAGCGCCGCACGCTCCGTCGCCGTGCCGCGATCCGCGATCTGGTCGAGCTCCCGATCGCCGCCAAAGCGGGAGACCGCGAGGATCGTCGCCCCGTGCATCGCGAACAGCAGCGTAGAGCCGTAGAGGAACGCGATCGAAAGCGCGTGGAACGGGTTGTAGAACAGGTTGCCGTAGGTCACCGACAGCCCGAGCGTCCAGTCCAGATGGCTGAAGATCCCGTACGGCACCGCTTCTGACCAGGAGCCCATCGCGATGGGCCGGAAGAGGCCGAGCACGAGGAAGAGCCAGATCGCGGCACCGAAGGCGTAGAACACGTGCTTGCCCATCTTAAGCTGCTGCGCCAGCACGTAGGACCGCGCCCACCAGGAGATCACCGAGATCAGGAGGAAGAAGCTCGCAATGAGCCACATGCCCCCTTCGGCCAGCGGCGCGAAGCCGAGGCCATACTCCGCCGAGGGCGGCTCGAGCGAGAAGTAGAACAGATCCCGCAGGAACACCGCCGGATTATACCCGGCCTGTCCCCAGTAGTGAGCGCCCACCATGGTGAACCAGATCAGACCCGTGGCGAGGGACAGGACGCCCCACGCACCGAGGTAGAACGGGCCGAGCTGCGCATTGCCGAACCAGCCAAGGAGGGTGGAGAAGGAGGCAGACTTGCCCCGCTCCCCCAGGTCGGCATCCTCGACCATGCCCATTTCAGGTGGGCCGGCGATCTGCGCCTGAGTGAAGATGTTTTGATACTCAGCCATTCATGCCTCCCTCAAGATCGATCCAGAACGGAAGATCGACATACCAGAACCACCAGTCGGCCCAGGCCTCGAACCAGATGGTCCCCGAAATCACGATGCAGACCGCGGACCAGAACCCGGCGTTGAGCGCCAGGAGAAGGCCGAGGCGGTGGATCCCGAGGGGCCCGATCGAGTAGCCGATGAAGTCCCGGAAGAACGTGTCCTCATGCTCCGGCGCGCGCATCTCCTCGCCCTTCTCCGGGTTGGCGGCGGACAGGATCAGCGAGCCATGGAGCGCGAGGGCAAGCGTGGTGGTGAAGAAGAAGGTCACCGCCAGCATGTGCGCCGGGTTGTAGTGGAAATTGCCGTAGGCGTAGCCGACATTGTTCACCCAATCGAGGTGGGAGAAAATGCCGTAGGGAAAGCCGTGTCCCCAGGCGCCCATCAGCACCGGACGGATCACCACCAGGGTGGTGTAGGCGAAGATCGCCATGCCGAAGGCAATCGGCACGTGGTAGCCCATCCCGAGCTTGCGGCAGATCTCAACCTCCCGGAACGCCCAGCTTATGAACGCGCCGTGGGCGCAGATCGTTATGAGCTGCCAGAGCCCGCCCTCCGCGAGCGGTGCCCAGCCGAGGCCAACCTCCAGCTCCGGCGGCTCGATCGAGATCAGCCAGGGGTTCCAGGTGTCCCCGAGGGACGCGCCGTAGAAGATCAGCACCGTGCCCAGAAGGGCGAAAAAGGCGGTCGTGACGCCGAAAAAGCCCACGTAGTAAGGACCTACCCAGAAATCGAATAGGTCGCCGCCGATCAGCGTCCCTCCGCGGACGCGATACTTTCTTTCGAAGGACAGCAAAGCCATCTCTCATGTCTCCGCGTTTGGCGGCAGGCGCCAGGATCTCCGGTGCAGCCGTCTTGTTCGTCAGATCACTCTGCCGCGGGGATGGGCCGGTTCTGCCCGGGCCGCGGCGTGTGCGGTTTGTTGTGTCGGGATCCGGGCTCCGGCGCGAGGCGTCAGGTCGGTTCCCCATATGGCCCGCGGCGGGCAGGCCGGTCGTCTCAGCCGTGGCGCTCCTTCCGTCTTTTCAGGGGGCCGCGCGCGAGGCGACGGCGCTGTACAACGGGGGTGGAAGGCCCCGTATCGGTGCGACCCGGGCACGACAAAGGACATTCCGGGGATCGGCATCGGGATGCGAGACGGGTGAGCGCTCTCTCCACGCGATCGGTCTCCTCACTGCTCCAAGTGCCCAAGTGCTCCGAATGACTCGGAGCGTTGGGTGCGTCGTATCGTCATTCTATGCTTACATTGTTAAGTGTCAAATATTTTGGACAATCGGTTCGTAAATTGGACTGGACAGCCCCGCGAAGGTACTGAAACGGCACGAGCACGCTTCCGATGCCCGAAAATTGCGGGCATCCGGCGTACGATCAGGACTGTTGGAGAGAAAAGTCGCCCGGGGTCGGGCGGCGGGTGACACCCGGCGCACTGGCACCGGGTGTCGCGTGTATCAGGAGCTTTCGGCGGCGAGCATCGCGTCCGCTTCGGCGAACAGTTCCTCATAGACCTGCTTCGCCTTGCCGCGCTGGCGCACGGTCTTCGCTTCTTCGAGGGAGGCAGCCGCGTCGCCGACGAGGATCAGGCCGACCATGCCGACGGACCGGTGCGGCTGGCAATAGTAGCCGTAGGCGCCGTCCACGGTGAGGGTCACCTCGACCTCCTCGTTGATGCGCCCTTTCCAGGTGTCGCCGCCTGCGGGCATCATCTTCTCGTCGACCTGGCTGTTATGGCCGCGATCGGTCGCCACGAACTTCACGATGTCACCGGGATTTGCGCGCAGCACGGCCGGTTTGAAGATCTGGCGCTTCTTGCGATCATCCGGATCCACGTTGAGCATCTCCACGATGTGGGTCTGCGCGTGTCCGTCCGCCGAAGCCACCCCGGGCAGCGCCGCCGCTGCCATGGTGCCGCCCAGCAGGGCCAGATGTTCCCTCCGCGTGATTTTCATATGATTAACTCCTTCTCACGTTCTGCGCTAAAGTAGGATAGGGTGGAGCGTCCAAAGGTAAACCCGTGTGACATCATTGTGTTTCCTGCGCATTCCGCCGCAGGGCCCACCCGGCAAGAGCCCGGTGTCACTCGGTCTGGATGAGGCTGGCAAAGGCCGCGACATTGTCCTTGCCGAAGCTGACGAGTTCGGTCTCCCGCCCCGTCGACGGATCGAAAAGGGCGAGACGGTTGCCCTCCCGCATGCGGACATGAAGCGGGCCCGCCGGATCCGCGTTGTGGCGCGCCCGTTCGCGCCTGACGAACCGGTCTATGGTGGACAGGAACCCGCCCTCGCCCGGGGCGAAGGTCGCGATCTCGATCCCGTCCGCGTCGGTTACCCGGGCCGCACCGGAAGTGTCGCCCCAAAGGTGGATCACCTGCTCGGCGACGATGGGTCCGCGGGGCGGTTGCGCCTCCAGCGGGCGGTCCGTGATGCGCGCGAAGGCAACGATGGCCAGGATCGCGAAGATCAGCAGCAGAACCGCGCGCATCAGCAGGCGCGGAACCAGATCTTCGGGACGGTGGCGGATGCGGTTGGTGCTGGCCATGTCTGTCACTCCGCGGCGATGGTGGCGGCGGGCAGGCCGCGGTCAGGGACGGCCTCCTCGGCGACGGTCGTCTCGATCCGTGCCGCCGCCGCCCGGGCGAGGATGTCCGCAACCGCCTGCGCGTGCGGAATGCAGCGGAGCGCGGGTTGCGTCGGGCTCATGTGCCAAGGCCGCACGTGGGGCCAGCAGACAAGGTAGGAAAGCCGCGTCTTGCCCGTGAGCTGCAGCGCGATGGTCCCCGTCCCCCGCTTGCGCAGGTCGAGCTGTGCGCCGCCGATCGCAGCAAAGGGCAGGTTGACCGTCAGCGTCAGCGCCGCCCCGATCCGCATCACCACCCGCGCGGAGGTGATCGTGTAGACGGTCGAGCGGGCCTGCACGAGCGCCACGAGCCACAGGATCGCCCCGGTGAGAAGGCCAAGGCCGAGGAACGGGATCGCGGTCGACAGCGCGGCACCCAGCGGCATCAGGTCGATGAGCGAACCGACCCGCCAGACCGCCAGCAGGACGAAGTAGCCGACAACCCAGCGCAGCGCGAGGGATTCCTTGACCAGTGTCCAGGTGTCGGGCCGCCCCTGCCAGAGGATCTCCTCCCCTTCCGGCAGCGCCTCCGGCAGTCCCCGGATCGGCTCGAACGCGATCTCTTCATGCGACATGGTCGTCTCCCTGAGCGTCTTTGGCGGACCGGCCCGGAAAACTGCCCGGGCCGGTCGCGATCAGATCTGCGGCTCGAGCCGCTTTGCGTCTGCGTAGAGGTACCCGCCGCCGTAGTAGGCCACGATCTTCTCCTCTTCGAGCAGGGTGATCTGGGACCCGCTCTTGACTTGCGGCACGTTGACGAAGTGCTTGCCGTAGATCGAGGTCACCTTGACCTGGTCGCGCTTGACCACGGCCATGTTGAACGGGATCAGGCGAGTGCCGCCACCATGGTCCGCGTCGAGTTCGACCGCGAGGTAGCGGATCAGCATCTCCGGGGCGTCGATCCACATGTCGGTGATGGTGCCCACCGTTTCCCCGTCACCGGCGATGACCGGCATGCCGCGGGGGTCGCGCCCGGCCTTGTGGCTGTACGCGTCGTTGCTGGAGATCGGCATGATTTTCGGATGGCCGTGGCCGTCGAGCTCCGGCAGGTCCCGGCGCGGGGCCCAGGAGGCAGGGCCAACCCCGTCGACCATCGGATCGCCTGTGGGCTCGAACGGAAACCCGTTGGAGGTGCTGGTCCGGCGCAGGGGCAGGTCCGCACGGTCCGGATGCTGGCCAGAGGGCACGGTCACCTCACCCCGGCCGTGGGGCAGGCGGAACGTCTTGTCATCGGGAACCGAGAAGATCCCCTGATTGCCCGCGGTGGATCCGTCGTCTTCCTCCAGCGGATAGCCCTCCCGCATGTTCTCCCGCTGCAGGTAGTAGACCAGGGCAGCAAAGAATATCCAGAAAAGCCAGATGGATACGGTGGCAAGGTCGGTGTGACCAAAGAAGATGGACTGCATGAGCGGATCCTTTTAGCGGACGGGTTGCGGGAGAGAGGCGGTGCGTCGGGCCTCCAGCCCTACCGTCTCCGCTGAGCTTGTGGGGGTGCCATGCGCGCAGGATGCGAGGGCGGGGCGCTGTGGCAGAACGGCGCCGGACGTGCGGTGGGAACCCCGTCCCGCCGTCGTCGATGTGCCGCATGCCAAAGTCCGGCGACCGCCGCCTCTGTCAGACATAGCTTTGACCTTCTCGCTGCGCCGCATGCCCAAGGGTAATGGGCGACACCCGCGAGCGTCAACTTTTAATTACATCTCAAATGTCTACTAAAGATTACAACTTGATCGACCTGCGCAGGGAACGAAGGGCCCCTGCCGCTCCCTCAGATCGGCTCCACCCCCCCGACCGCGAGGACCTCTCCCGTCGGTGCCCCGGTGGGCGAGCCCCCGGGCGGTTCGTCGGAAATCGCAAGGGTTCCGCCGGGCAGCAATGGGCGCAGTGCCACGGCGACGGGGATCCGGGCGTCAGGCTCCTCCGGCAGCACGCCGAGGGAGACCGGCGCCTCCGCCCCCTCTGCAATCAGCCACAGTTCGAGCACCCGGCCGGGCCGCGCCTGTCCTGCAGCGCGGGTGACCTGAAGCGTCCCGTCAAGCGGTGCGAAGCCCGCGGTGAGCTGCAGGCTGGCATCGTCCGAGGTGAGCGACGCCTCAAATCTCGGTGCCGCGGGCCCCGGTGCCCGCAAGAGCGGCGCGAGCGTCAGGACCCCCACCAGCACAACGGTCACAAACGCAAGCCCGAGCAACCAGCGGGGCCGCGGCGCCCGCCGCCGTCCGTGCAACCGGGTGATAAGCTGAGCCTTCACCCGGGCAGGCGGTTCCTCCGGCGGCACATCCTCTCCGAGCGCTGCGAACTCCGCCTCCCACTGCCAGACACGCTGGCGCAGCACCGGATCCGTCGCCATCCGTGCCTCGACAGCCCGCGCCGCCTCCGCATCGAGCAGGCGCAGGACATACTCCGCGGCGAGCGCGTCGTCATCCTCCGGCATGTTCGGTGCATCGGTCATCGGGACAGGCACTCCTTCAGTTTCTGCAGGCTGCGGCGCAGCCAGGTTCGCATCGTGTTGAGCGGCACCTCGTAGCGGTCCGCCAGGTCCTGATAGGTCGCCCCGTCAAGGTACGCCCCGCGGACCGCCCCCGCCCGATCGCTCGGCAACTCGTCGAAACAGGCGGCGATCCGGCGGCTCTCGGACGCGGCGATGCTTGCCGCCTCCGGCCCCGGCCTCCCGTCCGACAGATCGACCGCGGCGTCGATCCCGGAGGCAGGCGCGCGCCGCGCGCGCAGCCGGTCGATGGAAAGGTTGCGGGCCACGGTGATCAGCCAGGTCATCGGACTGTGCCCGGTGACCGCGTAGCTGTCCGCCTTGTGCCAGATCCGGACGAACACATCCTGCAGCGCGTCCTCCGCTTCCCCCCGATCCTTCAAGACACGCAGGCAGACACCGAAGAGTTTCGCGCTGGTCGCATCGTAAAGCGCGGAAAACGCCGCCCGGTCCCGCAGGGCGGTGCGGGCGATCAGATCCTCGATGTCTTTGCGTGTCGTCATGCCATCCCTGCCCTAACAGACCCGATGCCCCGCCCGTCAAGTGCCGGGGCACAGGAAACACCCGGCCCGCATCGCGGCCCGGGTGTCCCCTCCTCCTCCGGCGCGAGGGGTACGCCTACCAGATCACCCCAAGCCCTCGCGGCCCGGTGGATTACATTGCCGGGGTCACCGCGAAGCCGGTAAAGCCCCCCATCCCGAGGTCCGACAGCAGGCTCGCCGCCCCGGTCTCAAGGTCGATGGCGTAAAGGCCCGCGCTCCGCTGTCCGTCGATCTGCAGGATCGCATAGGCCTGGTCGATGCCCTCCTCCGGCGAGAGGATGTCGAACCCGCCCAGGGCGGAGATGTCCGCGAGTGCCCCCTCCACCGTGACCAGACCGATGGTCTCCAGCGTGCCCGCGTTGTTGGCCAGGCTCACCAGCGCGTTCGCCTCCGCATCGAGGGCATACTGGAACGTAGTCGATGCGGTGCGCCCCGGGATTGCGTTGGAGTAGGCGTTGGCGAACACCTGCGGGGCCATGCCCGCGGCCGCATCACGGTTCGCATAGGCAAGGCTCGTGAACCGGCGGACGGAGTTCGCCCGGTCGTCCCCGTCGCCGAATCCGTCCGGGAAGTAGACAAGATTGTCCCCGGCGGTGGAGACCGCGCGCACCGCGTCGATCTTGTTGTTGAAGTCGAACGCGACGGAGGCACCGTCCGCGGTCATCGCGTCGGCCACGAACTCCGCACCCAGATCGCTGAGGTCGCCGGTCATCGGATCGATCCGGTAGATCGCGCCGTTGCGATAGCCGATCAGATCGCCGGTCACGGGGCGGTAGGCGATGGCCGCGAGCGGGGTGTCGAGCTCCATCATCTCAACCACGCCGGGGTTCGAAATGTCGGGCATCATCACCAGCCGCGTGCCCTCCTCGGCAAGGGCGAAGCCGGACAGGCTCGCGTGGCCATCGGCAAGCGCAGGTGTCGCGAGCAGTGCGAGGGTCGAGAGGGTCGTCAGGGTCCGGAACATGGGTCACATCCTTTCGGTCAGGGGGGCGCCGAACGTCGTTTCATCCAGCGTGCACAGGCACACACGGGCGACCCGCATCGAGAGTTTCAGGGGTGTGAGGAAAAAAGTTCCAGCGCCTCAGGGATCGGGGGGAACTGCCGCATCCGCTGCCTGCTCGAGCTTTTCGAGTGCGTTCATCAGCGCGTGCGCCTCCGCTTCGGACAGGCTGCTCTTGAGCGCCCTCTGCCGGGCCTGCATCGTCGGCAGCGTCCGTTGAAAGACCGCGCGGCCCTGGGGCGTCAACGTCAGGCGCTGGACCCGGTGATCCCGCGGCTCGGTGGTGGCCAGAACCAGCCCCTCCGCCGCGAGTGACTTGGTCGTCCGGCTGAAAAGGCCCTTGTCGAAGCCGGAATCCCGGGTCAGGTCCGACGGGCGCACAGGCTCCCGGGAGCCGATCATCGCGAGCACCCGCCACTGGGTGAGCGACAGGCCGGACGTGCGCGCGAGCACTTCCTTGGCCTGGGCGTTCAGCTTCGCCTGAAGCCGCGCGATGCGATAGGTAAGAAACTGATCCACGGGCAGGTCTGCCATGGGATCGTGGGACGACTTAAGGGACATGACGCACTCTCCTGCACCCGACTGTTCCAACAGAACGTTGAAACGTCAACTCTGCGCAGGTGATCAGAGCGAAGCTTGGGTCCCATGTCTGCTGTCCGGCACCGCACCTGCATGATGAAACCTCCGGTGACGCTCTCCGCTTGAAAGAGCGCTGTCCCAGATCCACGAGGGCCACCGAACTCCGACACGACCGTCGGAAAGGCGTCGCAAGCCCAAGCGCGCATGGGGATCAGAGGTGACGAGAGACACGTCAATTCGCAGAACGGACGTCCACCCGAAGTGTCGGCAAACGGTCCCGTGGACCGCTCCCATCCATACCCCAGCTCATAAAGGTGAGCTGGGGGCCGATGCGATGTCCGGGACCTCGCTGACCTGAGCTTGGCGAGGCGACGCTTCACCGGCAGACCGGGTCGGACGCCCGCTCTCCCTTTTGACCCTAACTCGCCAAGTGAGCGGAACCGTTCAGGAATAGGCTGACCAACCGTCAACCGCTCCCGTCACCACTGGTAGATTTCCACATGCTCCGCCGTGAGCTGGTAGCCGGTCTCGGCAATCTCGGTGGTTGTCAGCTCCGCCCGCATGCGGCCGGTCACCCACACGGCGTCCCACAGGTCATCGTTCGGCCACGGCGTTTCGCTGGTGACGAAGACGAGCTGGTTCGGCGGCGGCGGGGGCACGTGGATGCAGGCACCGACATAGGGCACGAGCACGAACTCGGTCACGCCCTCGGCGCTCAGCTCCAGTGGAATGATAAACCCGGGCATCCTGATGTAAGCCCCGTCGAGCCCCGCATTGAGCCGGGTCGCGTTGGCATCATAGATCGGCGACCAGGTGTCGTTGACATAGTCGATCTCCCCCTCGCCGATGATCTGGCCGTAGGGCACGCCGAGCGGGATGAGATCCTCCCATGTCAGCTCGACGGGCGTGGCCGCGCGGGCCGCGTGCGGCAGAAGGGCCGCCGCCGCCCCGGTCATCATGGCGGCGCGGCGGGAAAGGGCGGGCATCTTGCGTGTCTGTGTCATGTTCTCACCATCATACCATCGGCCAGCGACAGGCGATACGCCCGGAGCGCGGGCAGCACGCTCACAATCGCGCCAGCGACGACGACGGCGGCCAGAACCGCGCCCTCCCGCGTCGTCGGGGCGGCGATGGGCAGCCAGAGGCCAAAGGCCTGATCGATCAGCGGCTGCGCGATCACGAGCCCGGCGTAGAGCATGACCACCCCCACCAACGCCCCGACCGCAGACATCACCGCCGCCTCAAGCACCAGCAGTGTCAGGATTGTGCCCGGTCGCGCACCCACGGCCCGCAGGATCGCCATCTCCCGTCGTCGTTCGTTGAGGCTGGAAAAGATCGTCGCCATCATCCCGATCAGGGCCGTGACCACCACCATGCCGGACACCCCGATCAGCGCAGTCTCCGCCACGCCAACGATCTGCCACAGTTCCTGCAGGGCGACACCGGGGAGGATCGCCATCAACGGCTCCGCCCGATAGTCGTTGATCGCACGCTGAAGCTGGAAGACCTGAAGCCGGCTCTCCACACCCACGAGAGCCGCCGTCACCGCCCCCGGGGTCAGATCCATCTGCCGGATCACCTCGACGGGCGTCGTCTGGCCGGGGATCTTCGCACCGCTGCGCCAATCCACATGGATCGCCTCGATGGCCTCAAGGCTCACGATCACCGTGCGGTCCACCGGCGTCCCCGTCTTCGCCAGAACCCCGGCCACCCGGAACGGCTGGTCATCATGCTCGGTGAAGGACGCAAGCCCGTGGGCGACGATGATCGGATCGTCGATGACGTACCCCAATGTCGCGGCCACATCCGCCCCGATCACCGCATCGAACAGATCGTCGAGGCCCCGCCCCGACGCCATCTCCAGCGCCCGGTCGCCCCGGTAGCGGTACCGGGCAAAGAACGCATCCGTCGTGCCCATAACGCGGAACTGCCGGTGGCTGTCGCCGAGCGAGATGGGCACGATCCAGTCCACCTCGGGCCGGTCCGCGATCTCCTGATAGCTCTGCCAGGAGACGTTGTTGGTCGCGTTCCCGATCCGGAAGACGGAGTAGAGCAACAGTTGCACGGACCCGGACCGCGCACCCACGATCAGATCGGTGCCCGAGATCGTGTCGGCGAAGCTCGCCTTCGCCCCGGTCCGCACCTTTTCGACCCCCAGAAACAGGGCAACGGAAAGCGCAATGGCGAGGATCGTCATCCCGACGGTCAGCGCCCGGGCACGCAGGGATCCGATGGCCAGCCGCAGGATCATGCGGCCTCCCGCCCGATGCGCGCGACATCCTCCATCCGCACCACCCGGTCGAACAGAGTGCCGAGCCGGGCGTCGTGGCTGACCATCAGGACCGAGGTTCCATGCGCCCGCGCCTGCCGGAACAAAAGGTCGACGAACGCCTCCTGTGTCTGCGCATCCAGGGCCGATGTCGGCTCATCCGCCACGATCAGCGGCGGTGCGCCGATGAGGGCCCGGGCCACGGCGACCCGCTGCTGCTGCCCCACGCTCAGGCGGCGGGCCCGTTCGCCCAGAACCGCCTGCGGCAGCGCCAGCGCATCGCAGAGCCGCCGGACCTCCGCCGCCGGATCCACCACCCTGCCCCGCCGCTCCGGCGCGAAGCGGAGCGGCAGCAGGATGTTGTCGGTGACAGTAGCGAAGGGCAGCAGGTTGAACTGCTGAAAGATCACGCCGATGCGTTCCGCCCGGTACCTGTCCCGCCCCGCAGCCGAGAGCGAAGCAAGGTCGGTCCCATCCACGGCCACGGTCCCGGCCCGTGCCGTAACCGTGCCGCAGATCAGCGACAGAAGCGTTGACTTCCCCGACCCGCTCTCCCCGAGGAGGAGCATCGTCTCCCCCCGTGCGAGCGCCAGCTCCGGCACATCGAGGTGGAACGCGGCCCGCCCGGGCCAGGCGAAGCTGACCCCGCTCAGGGACAGGATGCGGTCCGGCGCCGTCACGCCTAGAGAACGCCCTTCAGATCGAGCACCGGCTCATCGCGCTCCACCTCGAACGCTGTCCCGCCGGACTCGGAGATCATCTGGATCTCAAGCTCCCGCGCGTTCGGGAACACGTCGAAATAGGCGAAGGTGATGGAGGTGATGGCCTCCGGCGAGGCGCACGTCAGCAGATACTGCGCCTCGAACTCCGTGTGGCTCTCCTCGGCCTCCGCCTGATCGTGCCCGTGGTCGTCATGGCCGTGGTCGTCATGGCCGTGATCGTCATGACCGTGATCCCCGTGGCCGTGATCATCGTGCTCTTCCTCGGATTCGAGCGACGCACGTGCTTCGACCACCTGACAGGCCGCCGCCTCGGGTAGAACGAACAGGTCGAGGGGGCGGGCGAGCGTGGCGACAGCCACGTCGATCTTCGCCCTGTCCTCCGCGGTCTCCGCTTCATACTCGAACCCGACAATATCCGCCCCGGGGGCGTGAAATTCGAGGGCGACGGACGATCCTTCGAAGGCGATGTTGAGCGCGCCGACGCCGTGCTCATGGGCGCCGAGCTGCCGCCCCTCCTCCGCAGTGGCGGGAAGTGCTGCGAGGCAGGCGAAGGCGATGGGGGCTGCATACTTCATGGGTTGGGATCCTCTTCTGGGGTCTGGTGTCCGTCGGGGCTCAGGCAGCGCAGGTCCCGCATTGCCCGCGCACCTCGACGATGTGCTGACGCACCGCAAAGCCGGTGGCGCCGATCACATCGCTCACCGCGGGCAAAAGCGCGGCACCGTCATGTTCCTCCACCGATCCGCACTCATCGCAGATCGCCAGCACCGGCACGCTCGAGTCGTGATCGCAGCGGCAGGCGATGAAGGCGTTAAGGGACTCGAGCCGGTGCGCCCGCCCCTGCTCGGTCAGCGCGCCAAGCGCGCGATAGACGGTCTGCGGCGCCAGTTGCGGCTCGTCATCCTTCATAAGGCCGAGGATTTCGTAGGCGGTCATCGGCTTGTCGCGACCGGCGAGGATGTTCAGGACGTCCGCCTGGCGGACCTTCGCCTGCTTGCGCATGTCGCCTCCTCTCCCGTTTCAAATTTTGTTATTTGATAAAATCGCAAATTTCAACGGCACGACCCCGTGACCACACTCCACAGGACATTAAAACCCCGTGACACGCGCCGCGCGGGGAACTCTTCGGTCTGGTCTGAAGGATCGGTGGTGGGACGTACTGGATTCGAACCAGTGACCCCAGCGATGTGAACACTGTGCTCTACCAACTGAGCTAACGTCCCGATCTGGTAGCGGAGCAGATGTCAGGTTCCGCTGGCGGGGTCAAGCGGAATCAGGCCGTCGAGCAGCCGGGTCAGATCGGCGAAGCTGTCGAGGATCGCGTCCGGTTCGAGGGCCGGCATCTGCGCTGCCGCGGGCCCGAAACCCACCAGCACCACGGGCACGCCCGCGTTGCGCGCAGTGTCCCGATCGGTGACGGAATCGCCGATCAGGACAGACTTCCCCACGCTGCCGCCGACCCCTTCGACGGTCCGGGTATAGTGCAGTGGATCAGGCTTCCGCACAGGAAGCGTATCTGCGCCCAGGAGGGCCGCAAACCGGTCAAGCACGCCAAGCTCGCCAAGCAGGATCCGTGCGAGCCGCTCGGGCTTGTTTGTGCAGACGCCGAGCAGCCAACCCGCGGCCGCGAGGTCGTCCAGCGCCGCCACCACCCCGGGATAGAGACGCGTACGCTCCGCGATCCCCGCCTCGTAGGCCGCAAGGAGCCGGGGATAGTCCGCATCGACCAGCTCTTCATCCACCTCGCCGAGCCGTCCGTAGCCGAGGCGGAGCATCGCGCGGCCGCCGCGCAGCGCCGTCCCGGCATCGGTCACCGGGTCGAGCCGCACGGTCACCCCGCGCGCCGCGAAACAGGCATTCGCCGCCGCGATGAGGTCGCCGCTCGTGTCCGCAAGTGTCCCGTCCAGATCGAAGATCGCGCTGCGCATGTGCCCCCGCTTCCCGGTGCCCGCGCCCGGCGAAATCTGATGTAATCATATGTGACGCGCCGGGCCTTTGCTTGCTCCGGGCGCGCTGATATACGCCGCTGCGAGCAGTGGAGCCAAGAAAAATGAAACACTCCCTCGTTGTTTTGGCCGCGGGCCAGGGCACCCGTATGCACTCTGATCTGCCGAAGGTCCTGCACGCCATCGCAGGTGCGCCGATGCTGGTGCACGCCCTGCGGTCCGGCGCCGCGCTGGACCCTGAACGGACGGTCATCGTCACCGGTCACGGGGCCGAACAGGTGGCCGCCGCCGCCCGGTCCTGGGACGAAACGGTGGAAACCGTGGTCCAGGCCGACCAGCTTGGCACCGCCCACGCGGTCGCCCAGGCGCGGGAGGCCCTGTCGGGCTTCGACGGCGATGTGACCGTCCTTTACGGAGACACCCCGTTCATCCGCCCCGCCACGCTCGAACGTATGGCGGAGGCGCGCAGCGCCGGCTCCGACGTGGTCGTGCTGGGCTTCGAGGCTGCGGACCCAACGGGCTACGGCCGCCTCATCGTCGAGGACGGCGAGCTCACCCGCATCGTCGAGCAGAAGGATGCCTCAACGGCGGAGCAGGCGGTAACCCTGTGCAATTCCGGCGTCGTGAGCGTATCCGCAGAACATCTTTTCTCCCTCGTGGCGGAGGTGAGGAACGACAATGCGAAGGGCGAGTACTACCTGACGGACATCGTCGCCCTCGCCCGCGCCCGCGGCCTCTCCACCGCCGCCGTCACCTGCGCGGAGGAGGAGACACTCGGCGTCAACTCCCGCGCCGATCTCGCCCGGGCGGAGGCTATATTCCAGGCCGCGGCACGGACCGAACTGCTCGAAAGCGGGGTGACACTGACCGCACCTGAAACCGTCTTTCTCTCCTTCGACACGGTGATCGGGCGGGACGTGACCATCGCGCCCAACGTTGTCTTCGGCCCCGGCGTGACGGTCGAGACCGGGGCAGAGATCCGCGCCTTCTGCCACCTAGAAGGCTGCCACATCTCCGAAGGTGCGCAGATCGGCCCCTTCGCGCGCCTGCGCCCGGGGGCGGAGATCGGCGGCAGCGCGCGCATCGGCAATTTCGTCGAGGTCAAGAATGCCGACGTGAGGGAGGGGGCAAAGGTCAACCATCTCACCTATGTCGGCGACGCCGACGTGGGCCGCGAGGCCAACATCGGCGCGGGCACGATCACCTGCAACTATGACGGCGTGTTCAAGCATCGCACCGTGATCGGGGAGCGTGCCTTCATCGGCTCAAACAGCGCCCTCGTAGCGCCGCTGACAATCGCCGACGGCGGCTATGTCGCGTCGGGGTCCGTGGTCACCAGCGATGTGGGCGCCGGGGATCTCGCCATCGCCCGGGCGCGGCAGGAAAACAAGCCCGGGCTGGGTGCGCGCATGCTCGCGCGGCTCAAGGCGCTGAAGGCAAAACAGAGCGGGGGCAAGTAGATGTGCGGTATCGTCGGGGTCCTGAGCAACAACGCAGCCGCCCCCATCATTCTCGACGCGCTCCGGCGGCTCGAATACCGGGGCTATGACAGCGCAGGCATCGCAACCGTGCACCAGGGAGTGCTCGACCGTCGGCGCGCGGTGGGCAAGCTCGCCGCCCTCTCCGACCTGCTGGTCGAAGAGCCCATCCCGGGCAAGATCGGCATCGGCCACACCCGCTGGGCCACCCACGGCGCTGCAAACCTCACGAACGCGCACCCGCACCACGCGGGTCGCGTCTCCGTTGTGCACAACGGGATCATCGAAAACTACCAGCTTCTGCGCGACACGCTCGCCGCGAAGGGTCTCGGCTTCGAGACCGACACGGACACGGAGACCGTCGCCACCTACTGCAACTGGCAGCTCGGCCTGACCGGCTCCCCGGTTGCCGCGGTCGAGGCGACGCTCAAGGCCCTGCGCGGTGCGTTTGCCCTCTGCTTCCTGTTTGAGGGGGAGGAAGATCTGATGATCGTCGCCCGCAAGGGCTCGCCCATTGCCATCGGCCATGGCGACGGGGAAATGTTCGTGGGTTCCGACGCGCTCGCACTCGCGCCCATGACCCGGCGGATCACCTACCTGGAGGAAGGCGACTACGCGATCCTTACCCGCGCAGGCGCCGAAATCCGGACCGAGGCGGGAACGCTCGCGAACCGGGAGACCCGGATGGTCGAGGTTGAGGCGGTGATGGCCGACAAGGGTGCGCACCGTCACTTCATGTCCAAGGAGATCCACGAACAGCCGACGGTCACCGGCTACGCGGTGGGCCATTATGTGAGCGCCGACCGCACCCGGGTCAACGGACCCGCTGATGCGGTCGATTTCACCGGCATCTCCCGCGTGATCATGGTGGCCTGCGGCACCGCCCACTACGCCTGCCACGTTGCGAAATACTGGTTCGAGGCGCTCGCGGGTCTGCCCGTCGAAATCGACGTCGCCTCCGAATTCCGCTACCGCGAACCGCCGGTGGTGTCGACCGACCTTGGCCTGTTCGTCTCTCAATCCGGGGAGACGGCGGACACCCTTGCCGCCCTGAAATACTGCACCGAAAAGGCGGGCCATATCGTCTCCATCGTCAACGCGATGGAAAGCACGATCGCCCGCGCCTCCGATGTCGCGCTGCCGATCTATGCGGGGGCGGAGGTGGGGGTCGCCTCGACCAAGGCGTTCACCTGCCAGCTCACGGTGCTCCTGTCGCTGGCGATCCGCGCGGGACGCCAGCGCGGCCTCATCGACGCCACGCGGGAGGCAGCGCTCATCGAGGAGCTCTACGAACTGCCCCGCCGCCTCAACCAGGCGCTCCGCCTCGAAAGCCAGATCGCGGAGATCACCAAGGAGCTGGCGAAGGCGCGGGATATCCTCTTCCTCGGCCGCGGCCCGCTCTACCCGCTCGCCCTCGAAGGAGCGCTGAAGCTGAAGGAAATCAGCTACATCCATGCCGAAGGCTATGCGAGCGGGGAGCTCAAGCACGGCCCCATCGCGCTCATTGACGAAACCGTGCCGGTCATCGTCTTCGCCCCTTGCGATGCGCTCTTCGAAAAGACGATCTCGAACATGCAGGAGGTGATGGCCCGCGGCGGCCGGGTCCTGCTCGTGACGGACGCGAAGGGTGCGGAAATCGCGGGCGATGGCACCATGCACACGCTCATCATGCCGGACATGGACCCGCTCATTGCGCCAATCGCCTACGCGGTGCCCGCCCAACTCATCGCCTATCACACCGCAGTGACCAAGGGGACGGACGTGGACCAGCCGCGCAACCTCGCCAAATCCGTCACCGTCGAGTAGGGTCGTGGCAAAACACGAGCGAGGCAGAACGATGCGGGTATGGATCGCGGCAGCAGCGGCACTGAGCGCAGGTGCCTGCGCGTTCGAGCCGCCGGAACCACCGGAACTCAATCAGGCGGAGTGCTACACCGTCGACATCTTCGACGATCGACATGCCCGGCGGAAGATCCTGCCACCGGACGCAGCGGTGCAGCCGCAATGGGCCGCCTTCTCCGGCGTTTGGGGACAGGGTGCGTGGGATGGCGGACAGTGCCACGAGATCCACGTGACGCAAGTCTTTGCCGACGGCTCCGCTGTCGTCCTCGACACCGTCGCCCCTTACCGGAACCTGCGCGCCAGCGCCTTCCGCCGTCCGGCGATGCTGACGGAGGACGGGCGGCTCGTCATCATCTCCGACGGGACGCGGCGGGAATACCGGATCGAGGACGGGCTCATGTACGGCACCCGCACCGAACCCGGGGGCCGCACCGCGGAAGTCATCCTGACCCCCCAGTCATGAGCGCGGAAGCGCTTGCCAGCCTTGAGGCGCGGGGCGACGCGACCAAGGCGGCGGAGATGGCGGCCTATCACAAGGCGCCCCGGCGCTACCTCGGCGTCGCCAACCCGGTGATCGACGATCTGGTCAAGGAATGGCGCGCGGCGCGTGACGTCGACGGGCGCGTTGCGCTCGCCGCGGACCTCTGGGACAGCGACATTCACGAAGCACGGATCGCCGCGGCGAAGCTGCTCACCCAGGCCCGCATCCGTCCGGATGAGGCGGTCTGGGCGGAGGTCACCCGCTGGGTCCCCGGGTTCGACGCCTGGGCAATCTCGGACCACGCGGCGGCGGCGGGGTCGCGGCGACTGAGTGCTGCACCCGAGCGGCTCGACGAGGTCGCCCAATGGACGACCGACCCTGACAAGTGGGTCCGCCGTGCGGCCCTCGTCTTCACCCTGCCCTGGGCCAAGATCCGCCACCCAAAACCGGACGAGGCAGCGGCACGGGAGCGTATCCTGAGCTGGGCCGCGGGCTACACCAGCGATCCGGACTGGTTCATCCAGAAATCCGTGAGCTGGTGGCTCCGCACCCTCGGCAAGCACGATCCGGACCGGGTTCGCGCGTTCGTGGAGGCCCACGGCGCAGACATGAAGGCCTTCGCCCGAAAGGACGCGACCCGGAACCTGCCGGGATAGACCCGCACACCATCCGGGGATCCAGTCTTTACGCGCATCTCGGCGCGAGAACGACCGGAGCTGTCAGCTTCACAGCCCAAAGCATCCAATGCTTGGCCGCTTCGCTCCAACGGGGAACCGTCCACCGCCCGACATCCCCGGCCAGGTCAGTCGCGTGTCACGCACCCCACCCCGCGTCAGTCAGGCGGACCAAACCCGAGAACCCGGTCATCACCCTTGAGCGCAAACTCCGTCTTCGGATCGGCAAACCGCAGCCCGCCCGCCTTGTCGATCGCGCCGAGGATCAGTGCGTCCGGGTTTGCCTCCCGGTAGGCATCGGGGCCGAATGCCTCCGTCAGGCCGGTCACCCGGAACCGCCAGCCCTCGGCCAGCCGGTCCGCATACTCCTCCACCGGCCAGCCGGCGGCGAAGCCCCGCCCGCCCAGCGTCACCGGCAGATCCCGGTCGTTCTCCTGCCCCTCGTGCCGCCCCACCTGGAACACCTGGTTGCGCCCGAACTCGGGCCCCAGATCCGTGCAGATCAGCGTGTTGTAGGCGTCGTTGTCCGTGGCTGCGAGGACGAACGCATAGGCGTTAGGATCGAGCGAATGTTCCGCCGCCTCTGACAGCACCTCCCCGAAGAACACCGGGATCTCCGCCTGCCGCGCGGAGCGCAGGCGGAACCAGTTCCGGTCCGCAATCAGCACCGGCACGTCCGCCTCCTTCAGCGTCTCCGCCAGTGCCACGGTCCATTTCGAGCCCCCGGCGATCAAGAGCCCCGGTGCCGTTTTCGCACCCAGGCCGAGGGCGCGCCCAAGCGGGGCGATGGAAAAGCCGTGCAGCACCACTGTCGCCGCAACCAGCGCAAAGGAAAGCGGCGCGAGCAGCGGACCATCGGCGATCCCAAGCTCCTCCAGCCGCGTGCCGAACAGTCCCGCGACCGCCACCAGAACAACTCCACGCGGCCCGATCCAGGCCACTAGAATGCGCTCATTGCGGGGCAGATCGGTGCCGACGAAGGACAGGAGCACCGTCAGCGGCCGCGCCACAAACACGATGGCGAGCACGAAGGCGAGCGCCCGCCAATCGAGAAGCATCAGCATGTCGAGCGTGAGGGACGAGGCGAGCAGGATGAACACGCCGGACACGAGCAGCACCGTCGCATGCTCCTTGAACCGCAGGATCTCCGTGAAGCTCGGCAGGTGGGAGTTGGCGATGTAAAGGCCCATGACCGTGACCGCCAGCAAACCGCTTTCGTGGAGCAGCGTGTCCGATCCCGCATAGACCGCCAGCACCGCGCCGAAGAGCACCGGCACCTTCATGTATTCCGGCACGTGCCCGCGCTGAAACGTCCAGACGATCGCCCAGCCCGCGGCGAAGCCCGCAACGGTGGCAACCACAATACCGATGGCGAGATGCTCCGCCGCGGCCAGCAGGCTGCCTTGTGTGTTGAGCGCGCTCACCACTTCGAAGGCGAGCACGGCCGCGAGCGCCCCGACGGGATCGTTGACGATCGCCTCCCACTTCAGGATCGATGCGGGGCGGGAGGCGAGCGCTGCCTGCCGCAGCAGCGGCGCGATCACCGTCGGCCCGGTCACCACCAGAATGCCGCCGAAGACGACCGCGCTCTCCCAGCTCAGCCCGCCCGCATAGTGCCCGGCAAGCGTGGAGAGCAGCCAGCCCAGCGGCGCCCCGACGAAGACGAGGCGCCGCACTGGCAGGCTCGCCCCGGTCAGGGATTTCAGGTTCAGGGTCAGCCCGCCCTCGAACAGGATGATGGCAACGGCGATGGCCACCATGGGCCGCATCAAGTCACCAATATCCCGCGCCGGGTTCAGGATCCCGGTCGCGGGACCCGCAACAAGGCCTGCGACGAGCATCAGCACGATGGCCGGCAGGCGGAACCGCCATGCGAGCCATTGCGAACCGACGCCCAAAACCCCGATCAGGGCGAACACCAGAACCGGATCGAGCCCCTCGTGATGCATCACGATACCTCCTGCGCCTTCAGCGTGCGCCGCATGATCTTGCCCGTTGCCGTCATCGGCAACGCGGCGACGAACGCCACCTCCCTCGGCGCCACGTGGGGGGAGATCCGCTCCCGCACCCGTGCGATGAGGGCGGCCTCCAGCCCCTCCTCCACCGCCCCGTCCCGCAGCACGACGAACGCTTTGACGACCTCCGTCCGCACCGGATCGGGCACGCCGATCACCGCGCTCATGACCACGTCCGGATGGCCGGAGAGGCATTCCTCCACCTCCGTCGGTCCGATCCGGTACCCCGACGAGGTGATCACATCGTCACTGCGGGCGGCAAAATGCACGTAGCCGTCCGCATCCATGTGCCCCTCGTCCCCGGTGCGCATCCACTCACCGACAAACTTCTCCTCCGTTTTCGCCGAGTTGTTCCAGTAGCGCAGGAACATCCCCGGATCGTCGCGGCGCACCGCGATCTCCCCCGGCGTGTTCGGAGGAACCGGCGTGCCTTCGGCGTCGATGATCGCGACATGGTGGCCCGGCACGGGCTTGCCCGTGGATCCCGGGCGCGCTTCCATCACCTCCGCGCAGTTGCCGAGGACGAGGTTGCACTCGGTCTGCCCGTAGAACTCGTTGATGGTGACGCCCAGCGCCCCGCGGCCCCAGTCCAGCAGGTCTGCGCCCAGCGCCTCGCCGCCGGATCCCACGCTGCGCAGGCTGTCGATGTTCAGGTCCGTCCTTCGCATCAGTTTCAGCGCGGTCGGCGGCAGGAACGCGTTGCGCACCTCCAGCTCCCGCATGAGGGTGAAGGCACGCTCCGGATCGAACTTCGGCATCCGGTGCGCCACGACCGGAACGCCCAGTGCAAGACCGGGCATCAGCACGTTCATTAGCCCGCCCATCCACGCCCAGTCCGCCGGGGTCCAGATCCGGTCTCCAGGCTGGGGGGCGAAACCGTGGTGCGTGACGAAGCCGGGCAAGTGCCCGAGCAGCACCCGGTGCCCGTGCAGCGCGCCCTTCGGCGGCCCGGTGGTGCCGGAGGTGTAGGAGATGAAGGCCGGATCGTCCGGGCCGCTCTCCACCATCTCGCACCCATCCGCAGCCCGACCCAGCTCCTGCCAGAAGCCGCGCACATCCCGGGGTCGCTTGTCGATCGAGAAAATCACTTCAAGATCGGGCAATTCATCCTTGATGTTGAACAGCTTTTCGAGGTTTGCGCCGTCGGTCACCACGACCTTCGCCCCCGCATCCGCAAGGCGGAACCGCAGGCCATCCTCGCCGAACAGGGTGAAGAGCGGGACGACGATTGCCCCGATCTTGTAGCAGGCCAGGTGGGTCAGCACCGTCTCCGGCGTCTGGGGCAGCAGCACCGCACAGCGGTCCCCTTTGCGCACGCCGCGCCGACGCAACGCGTTGGCCAGGCGGGAGGAGGCCCGGCTGAGCTCGATGTAGGAATAGGTCCGCACATCGCCTTCGGGCCGCAGATAAATGAGCGCCGTCCGATCCGGCTCCGTCCGCGCCCAGCGCTCGCAGGTCTCCTCGGCGATATTATAGCGTTCGGGGATCTGCCAGCGGAACGCCGCGCGCATCTCCTCCCACGGGGCCGGTGTGAGCAGCGGTGTCACGCGCCCGGATGGGTGTCGCCGAAGGCGGGCATCGCGTTGGCCTCGGCGGAGAGGCGGGCAAGCTTCGGGTACGGGCCTTCGGTCAGATGAGGGGCAACGGTCGTCGCCATGTCCCAGGCGATGACGACCGCGATGTCCGCTCCGTTCGGGGCGTCCCCGCCGAACCTGCCCGCCTCCGGCACCCGGTCCTCCAGGGCCGCAAGTCCTGCCCGCACCTGCCCCTCCAGCCGGGCAATCCAGGGCAGGTAGTGAAATTCCTCGGGCCGCCGCACCTTGTCATAGACGAAGGCGACGGTCTTCTCCGCCGTCGACTGGGCATAGGCCATGTGCTGCAGACAGTCCCGCCGCGCCGGTCCGGTCGCAGGGATCAGGCGCTGGCCCTCTTCCGCGGTGTCCTCCAGCCAGTCCACGATAGCCGCGCTTTCGACCAGCACGGACCCGTCATCGAGCACCAGCGCGGGGACCCGGCCAACCGGATTGACGGTCTTGAGCTGTTCGAAATCCTCCCCCGCGACCGTGATCTTGCGCCTTTCGACCGCGCGCCCCTGCAGGGTCATCCAGATTGCCACGCGGCGGGTAAAGGGGGACAGGTCGCGTCCGTAGAGTATCATGGGGGGTCTCCCGGCAGTCAGATCATTCCGCCGGAAGCGTCCTCACATCCTTGTAGAGCGTGACCACGACCAGCCGCGGCACAGTAACACCGAGCGCGCGAACCGCATCAACCGAAATCAGATCAACCTCGCTGTCGCGCATCCGCGGCAGCAGAAGCGCCCGGGTCGCGCGGCCGGTTTCCTGATCCTCGATCCAGCCCTGCTGGGCGGTCACCACCTCGCGGGAAGTCACCCAGATCCCGGGCGTGGTCACGGGGCCCAGTTCCACGGTCGTCCGGTCCAGGTAGCGTGCGTTGATCGGGGAGGCGCCGAAGGTCGGCGTCTCCACCTGGACGGGCCGCACCTCCGGCGCGGGCGCGCAGGCCGCCAGCAGTGCCGTCAGCATCATCGGTCGGAAGCAGTCTCTCACCATGGCGGTCATATAGAGCGTCTAAGACCAAAGCGGGAGAGCGTTTCGCCCCACCGGTCCTTGAAAGACGATCGGACGACTTCTAGTCTCCAAGACGTGCAACAGGAGAGCCCGATGGCCGACACGCAACCGACCGCCCCGCTGATCGACCCTTTCGCGAGGGCGATCACCTATCTGCGGGTCTCGGTGACCGACCGCTGCGATTTCCGCTGCACCTACTGCATGTCGGAGAACATGACGTTCCTGCCCAAGAAGGAGCTTCTGACGCTGGAGGAGCTGGACAGGCTCTGCACCGGCTTCGTCGATCTGGGCGTGCGCAAGCTGCGGATCACCGGCGGCGAGCCGCTGGTGCGGCGGGGCATCATGACTTTTTTCGAGGGCATGGGGCGGCACCTCGGCACCGGCGCGCTTGATGAACTGACGCTGACCACCAACGGCAGCCAGCTGCGCCGCTTCGCGCAGCCGCTTGCGGACTCGGGCGTGCGGCGGGTCAATGTCTCCCTCGACACGCTCGACGAAAAGAAGTTTGCCGAGGTGACGCGCTGGGGCCGGTTCGCTCAGGTCATGGACGGGATCGACGCGGCCGTGGAGGCCGGGCTCAAGATCAAGATCAACGCCGTCGCGCTCAAGGGCGTGAACGATGACGAAGTGCACCACATGGTCGAATGGTGCGGCGCCCGAGGCTTTGACCTCACCTTCATAGAGGTGATGCCCATGGGTGACGATATCGACCGGCTTGACCAGTACTGGTCGCTTGAAGATCTGCGCGGCACCCTGCGGGAAAGCTGGACGCTCACGGACATACCGCTCAACACCGGTGGTCCGGCCCGCTATGTGCGGCTGGAGGAGACCGGACACCGCATCGGCTTCATCACCCCGCTCAGCCACAATTTCTGCGAAAGCTGCAACCGGGTGCGCCTGACCTGTACCGGGCAGCTCTACATGTGCCTCGGCCAGGATGACGACGCGGACTTGCGCAAGGTCCTGCGCGCCCATCCCGACGACATCGGCCCCCTCCACGCGGCGATCCGCAAGGCCATCGCGCGCAAACCCAAGGGTCATGACTTCGATTACTCCCGGCAGACCGTCTCCGGTGAGATGCTACGGCACATGAGCCACACGGGCGGATGATCGGACGCTGGCTGCGGGGCCGGCGCAACCGGAAGGTCGCGCAGGACCTCATGTCGAAACTCCGCGCGGGGTCGGACGCCTTTCGCGGCGCGACCCTCACCGACATCTGGCGGATCAGCCGGACCAAGACGATCCTGCGCATCGGGTCCGGGGGCGAAACCCGCCTCGCCCTCTTCTTCCACCGCAACGATCCTGCCGAGGTGGCGGAGAATGTCTTCTTCGCCCACGAGAACCTGTCGGTTCATCTGGCGGATATGCCGGGCATGGGCGTTCCCCGGGCCGTTGCGGTGCTGCCCGAGGCCGGGTGCGTCGTCACGGAGTTCATTGATGCGCCGGATCTCCAGTCGCTCCTGACCCGGGGGACAGCCGGGGATGGGGTGACCCGCGCGGCCCGGTGGCTTTCGGCCCTGCACGGGGCCTTTCCCGGGCGTCCGGGCACCTGCGATTTCGGTGAAATCGCGCAGGCCGTCGAGCGCGATCTTGTCTCCCGCAACCTTCCCTCCCCGATCCGGCAGCTTCGGGAGGGGTTCATGGCGCGGGCGGCGGAACTGGACCGGCACCAGACCTCCTTCGTCAAGTTTCACAAGGATTTCGCCCCGCGCAACGTGCTGATCGGGGCGGACATGACCTGGGCCGTGGACCTCACCAACACCCGCTGGCGCATGCCGGAGATGGACCTCGCGCACTTCCTGCTCGAGGCCTCGATCGACATGGGTGATACGGGGACACGCGGACGGTGGGGCCTGCCGCCCGCCCTGCTCGATCAGGTGCAGGCGGGGTATGGGCTAGAGGAACGAGACCTTGAATTCATCCCACCCCACCTCTGCGCCCTGATCCTCCGGCAATGGGCGCAGGCCGCGGGCACCAACAGCCGGACTGCCCGGCATCGCGCCCCGCTTCTGAAGGCGATGGCCGAGGGATTTGCGTTCGACTGAGCCCGCTAGTCGAAGAGCGCGCCGAGAAATGCCTCCTGCCGCGCGGCGAAGTCCCGCGCGATGGGCAGGTCGAACATGTCGAAGGCGTGGATGCCCCCGGGATAGACCGCAAGCTCCGCCTGGTTCCCCGCACCCGCCCAGCGCGCCGCCATCATCAGACTGTCGTCGAGGAGCGGGTCCGCCGTACCGATCTGAAAGAGCGCCGGTGGCAGACCCTTCAGGGACGCGCGCAGGGGATTGGCCGTCTGTCCCGCGCGCGCCCGTCGCTCCGGATCGAGCTGGTCGACGAACCAGTCGATGGTGGGCGTGCTCAACACCAGTTGACGCTCCCCCCACAGCCGCGCCGACGGCGTGAGCTGCAGATCGAAGCAGCCATAGTTCAGGACAAGTCCCCGCAGCCGGTCCGCCAGGTATAGATCGCGGAGCGTCAGGGCCATGACAGCGCTCAGATGCGCCCCCGCACTTTCCCCCCCGAGGGCGACACGGTCGGTTCCGAACCGGCTTTCGCAATGGGCCAGCACCCACTGCACCGCTGCCAGACAATCCTCCCGCGCCGCGGGCCAGGGATGCTCCGGTGCCAGCCGGTACTCGATCGAGATAACGGTAATGTCGAGGGTCCGGGCAAGCGCCTGGTTCTGCTTGTCATAGTGGCTCGGTCGCCCCAGCACCCATCCGCCGCCATGGATGTGCAGGTAGATGCCCCTTGGCGTGCCCGGTGCGGGGCTGACCCGCACGCGACAGCCGCCAGGTGCGCCGGGCAGGTCGAGCCAGTCGGACCCGTCGAGCGGCCCGCCGGAGGGAAAGATCCCCTTGCCCGCGTCCCGCGCCGCCCGGGTCAGTTGGGGCGGCACCGTGTGGGTCGGTGGCAGGTCGGCGACCAGCCGCTCGAATTCCTCGTTGAACGCGCGCGTCTCCGGCGCGATGGCCGCATCGCGAAACAGGGCGGGATCGGGGAACATGGAACCTCCGGCAGTCAACACCGGACCACCCTTCCCGCTCCGTTGTCAGGGTGCAAGGGGGTTCAGGCCGCGCTCATCCGCAGCAGCCGGGCGCGGCCCGGCGGGATGCCCTTGATCTCCAGCCCGGTGAAGACGTGGAGCGTGTTGAGGTCGTTGTCCACGACGGCGTGATCGCTCACCCATCCGCCCATCACGAGGTAGCTGCGCAGGAGCGGCGGCATGCCTTTGTTGGCCTGCTTGAGATCCGGTTTGCGCAGGCGCAGCTGCGTGGCGAAGCGAAACACCTTGGGCGCCTTGACCCGCGGCAGCCAGCGTTTCGGTGCGAGGTGCTTTTCCTTCAGGAGCGCGAAGGCATCCTTGTAGGTCTCCGCCTCCGTCCCCCAGAAGGAGGAGCAGCCGAACAGCAGATCGACCCCGTTCTCATCCACATACTTCGTCATCGCCGCCCAGGCGACGCGCAGGATGTCGGGATCGTTGAGGCCGGGCAGGACGCAGAAACGCCCCATCTCCACCATCCGCCCTTCGTAGGTGCGCAGGGCCGAGAGTTCGTAATACTGCGCGGAATAGGATCTCTCGATCTCGGAACCGTTTTCGAACGGGAGCATGCGAAAACAGCACACGAGCCGGTCCCCGCGGACCTCCTCGATCAGCACATGGATGCAATCCTGGTCAAAATCGTCCGCATCAAGTCCGGACACCTCTTCGTCATCGGTTCCGCGAAAGGCGCGGAAGCGCAGCTTTTGCGCTGCTTCCACATCCTTGATTTCACGGGAGAACCTCGCTCTGTAGCGGCCTCGGGAAAAAACTGGCATCTCGGCCTCCAGTTCCTGGGTCACGCCCTATATATGTCGGGCAGAACAGATTGGGATGACATTCATCCTTCGTAACCAAATTTCAAGGAAAAGCTGCGGCATGCATGAAAAGTTCACAAAGACGGATGCGGAATGGCGCGAGCAACTGTCTGACCTGGCCTACAAGGTAACCCGCAAGCACGGGACTGAAAGGGCGGGGACCCACGACAACTTCCCCAAGGATCCGGGCCTGTACCGCTGCGTCTGCTGCAACCTCCCGCTGTTCGATCAGGGAGCGAAGTATGAAAGCGGCACGGGGTGGCCCAGCTTCTACCAGCCGATTGATGGCGACGCGGTGGAGGAGCGGGAGGATCGCAGCTTCTTCATGCGCCGGACTGAAATCACCTGTGCAAGGTGCGATGCGCATCTGGGCCATGTCTTCCCGGACGGACCGGCGCCGACGGGCCTGCGCTACTGCATGAACGGGGTGGCGCTGGTTTACGAACCCGTCGAGGACTGACAGAACCGAAAATGTTTCGCGCGCGAAACAAGCTAACGCAAATTTACACTCTTTAACAGGCGGTTAAACGACGTTCTTGAGACGTCAACCGCCGCCAATCTCGAAGTTGAAGAGGTTGCCCAGGAACTGCTGCACAACCGTGAGCTCCTGCCCGTAGGTCTCCGTCGTCCGTGTCACGAGCTCCACGGCACGGCCATCCTGCATGCCGTAGGTGGTGACGTCACGGACGAAGCCCGCCTCATCGAACTGGATCGCGACGAGCCTGCGTTCGGTCACCACCGGATCGTAGAAGGCGAAGCTGCGGACGCGGGACGACAGGTAGTACCAGGCGTCATCATCGACGAGGCCCGTATCGGCCGGACGTCCGACCTTCGTGGCCACGTCATCCTGCGTGTCCACACCCACCACGATCTCCGCAAGCTCCTGTTCCGGAGGGGTAAATCCATGGTTGGTGTAAGTCGCACTGCAGCCTGCCAGGGCCAGCATGAGGCCCGATATCAAGAGGGCTGCCCGGCCCCTGTGCGGGGTTCGCATCGTCGGCGTCTCCTTCGCTCCGTCTTGCCCGGGTATCGCAGGCATGGTCTAAGTGCAAGCAGTCTTGCCGCCCTGCCCGGGCCCCAAGCGAAGGACCGATCCCGATGAGCGATGCCGCATCCTCCCCCCGCCCGGAGTTTTCCCGACCCGTCCCGGCAAAGCTGTTGTCCGGTGCCGCGGAGATCCCGGTGCGGGAGACGGCGACGGACGCGGAGAAGGCGGCGCTCGCCGAGCTGTTCGACGCGCAGGAGGTGCGCAAGTTTCGCATCGCAGGCACTCTGCGCCCCGCGGGCAAAGGGAGCTGGACGCTCGATGCGACGCTGACTGCGACGCTGGTGCAGACCTGCGTGGTGACGCTGGAACCGGTGGTGACCACGCTGAGCGAGCCGGTCCAGCGGCGGTGGATCCCGGGGGGTGAGCCGATGACCGGAGAGATCACCGTGGATTCGGAGAGCGACGAGGATGTCGACGACCTCGACGACGGGGTCGACATCGGCCAGGTCGCGACGGAGGCGGCCGCACTCGCCCTGCCCCCCTATCCGCGTGCCGCAGACGCGCCGGAGATTGCCCCCGCGGAGCCCGAGGAAGAGGTTGAAAAGCCACGTCCCTTTGCCGCTCTTGCGGAGTTGAAGGCGAAGCTGGAAGACAAGGGCTGAGAAACGCCGCGTCCAGCGCTGCCTTTGCGTCAGAAAACACTTGCGCCCGCACAGCGAATCCGTATTTTGCCGGTCTCTTTTCAACTCCGGAAATGGTGCTGAGACGTGACGAGGGTTGCGCCCGCCTGTACGCCGGATTAACAGGGCGCAACGCCCCCGGCATATCTGAGGTTACGACATGGCAGTCCCCAAGAGTAAGATCACGCGGTCCAAGCGTGGTATGCGCCGGTCCCACGATGCGCTCGTGGCGGCCAACCCGAACGAGTGCAGCAACTGTGGTGAGCTGCGCCGTCCGCATCACGTGTGCCCGTCCTGCGGCCACTATGCAGACCGGGAAGTCGTCGCTATGGTTGAAGAAATCGACCTCGAAGACGACGCGGCATAAGCTCAGGTCAGTCGCGCCCAAGTCACACGCCGTTGCACGGAAGCGCGTTCTGCATGAAGTCCGATAGAGCCGTCATATCGATTGATGCGATGGGCGGTGATGCGGGTCCCGCTGCCATAGTCGGCGGGATGGCCCGGTCGGCACGGAAGAACCCCGACATTCGCTATATCGTCCACGGGGACGAGCCGACGCTCGCCCCCCTGATCGCGAAACGTCGGGAACTGGCGGATCTCGTGGAGATCCGACACACCACGGATGTGGTGAAGATGGACGCAAAGCCGTCCATCGCCCTGCGCAAGGGGCGCAAATCCTCCATGTGGGCCACGTTGCAGACCGTCGCGGACGGGGATGCGGACGTGGCGGTGTCCTGTGGAAACACGGGCGCGCTGATGGCCATGGCGATGCTGTGCCTGCGCAAAGCCCCGGGCATCGACCGCCCGGCGATCGCCATCAACTGGCCCTCCCGCAATCCTGCGGGCTACAACATCCTGCTCGATGCGGGTGCGGACATCCGTGCGGACGCCCGCGACCTGGTGCAGTACGCCAACATGGGTGTCGAGTATGCCCGCCTCGGCCTTGACCTTTCGCGCCCCCGGGTGGGCCTGCTGAACGTGGGCACGGAGGAGCACAAGGGCCATCCGGTGTTGCAGGAAGCGGCCCAGCGGCTCGAAGAACTTGCCGGGGACCCGGGCGCGTCCGTCGACTTCGTGGGCTTCGTGGAGGGGGGCGACATCGCCTCCGAACGGGTGGACGTGATCGTCACTGACGGGTTCACCGGCAACATCGCATTGAAGACGGCAGAGGGCACCGCGACGCAGATCCGCGACTTCCTGCGGGAGGCGATGAACTATTCGATCTGGTCGCGGCTCGGCGCGATCTTCGCCCTCACCTCGCTCAAGCGTCTGCAAAAGCGGCTGGACCCGCGGCGGGTGAATGGCGGCGTGTTCCTCGGGCTGAACGGCACGGTGGTCAAATCCCACGGAAGTGCTGACGCGACCGGCGTCTCCTCCGCGATCAAGCTTGCCTTCACGCTGGCGCGGGACGAGTTTTCCGAAAAGGTGGCGCAGCGTATCGCGTCCGTCACGCCGGAGGCCGCGACCGAGCGGAACGGCCGGCAGGAAGACCAGAAAAGGACCGGAGGATGAGCGTCATTCGGGCAGTTCCGTTGGGATGCGGGCACTACCTGCCCGAGCGGGTGGTTGAGAATGCCGAGTTCGAAAAGACGCTCGACACCTCCGACGAATGGATCCGGGCGCGCACGGGTATCGAGCGGCGCCACTTCGCCGCCGAGGGACAGTTCACCTCCGACCTTGCGATCCGCGCGGCGAACGCAGCGCTAGAGAATGCGGGGCTGACCGGTGCGGACATCGACGCGATCGTGCTCGCCACCGCTACGCCGGACCAGACCTTTCCGTCCACCGCGACCCGGGTGCAGCAGGCCATCGGGATGACCCAGGGCTTTGCGTTCGATCTGCAGGCGGTCTGCGCTGGCTTCATCTACGCGCTCGGCAACGCCACGGCACTCATCCAGGCGGAGCAGGCGAAGCGGGTGATGGTGATCGGGGCGGAGACCTTCTCCCGCATCATGGACTGGACGGACCGGCGCACCTGCGTCCTGTTCGGGGACGGCGCGGGCGCGGTGATCCTCGAGGCGCAAACCGGCGCGGGCACGCCCGCGGACCGAGGTGTGATCACCACGGACCTGCACAGCGACGGCCGGTTCAACGATCTGCTCTACGTGGATGGCGGTCCGTCCTCGACCCAGAGCGTGGGCGTTCTGCGCATGGAGGGGCAGGAAGTCTTCAAGCACGCGGTGTCCAAACTCACCGCCTCCGGCGAGACGTCGATGGCCAAGGCGGGCGTGACGCCGGAGGATATCAGCCTCGTCGTGCCCCATCAGGCGAACCTGCGCATCATCCGCAAAGTGGCCCAGAAAATGGGACTTCCGCTGGAGAAAGTGGTGGTCACGGTGCAGGACCATGGCAACACTTCCGCGGCATCGATCCCGCTCGCCCTGTCGGTTGCGTGCGCAGAGGGACGCATCAAACGGGGCGATTTGCTGCTTATGGAGGCAATTGGCGGCGGATTCGCCTGGGGATCGGCACTTCTCCGCTGGTAATGGAACCTGTGGCGGAACATACGGAATTCCGCGCAAGTCGTTGTTATTGACTCCCTTTCCAGAATCCAAATACCTTTGAACATCAAGGGATTCCCCGGTGGGGGCACCCTGTCTGACAGACGAAGGTGAGACCCGATGAGTGAACGTACTTTGACGCGGATGGACCTGAGCGAGGCGGTCTACCGTGAAGTTGGACTGTCCCGGAATGAAAGCGCCTCGCTGGTCGAAGACGTGTTGACGCATATGTCCGACGCGCTGGTCCGCGGGGAGTCGGTCAAGATCTCCTCCTTTGGCACCTTCTCCGTCCGGTCGAAAACCGCCCGCGTGGGCCGCAACCCCAAGACCGGGGAAGAGGTGCCGATCGAGCCGCGTCAGGTCCTCACCTTTCGCCCTTCGCACATCATGAAGGATCGGGTGGACGCCGGAAACAAATCCTCGGGCAAATCCTAAACGACGATGAAAAAGTCCCCGCAAGCGTTCCGGACCATCTCGGAGGTATCCGAGACCATCGACGTGCCTGCGCACGTCCTGCGATTCTGGGAAAGCCGGTTCACGCAGATCCGGCCGGTCAAACGCGGCGGGGGACGGCGCTATTACCGGCCCGAGGATATCTCCCTGCTCACCGCAATCCGGGAGCTGCTCTACACCGAAGGGTTCACGATCCGGGGCGTGCAGAAGCTGTTGAAGGAGACGAGCGTGAAGGCGCTGGTCGAGAAGTATTCGGACCCGGATGCGGCCCCTGTCCCGGCGGAGCAGGTTGCGGACGGCGACGGGGATCTGTGGAACGACGTGCCGCCGGAAGGACTTGCCGAATTGCCCGAGACCGATCAGAAGCCCGCGGCCCCTGCCCGGCCGAAGCGTGACCCTGCCAAGGTCGCGGCGATGCGCAGCGTGCTTACCCGGCTGGAGGCGCTGCGGGACAAGATGATCGCGGAAGGTGAGAAATGATCCACGCGGACGGCTGGTTCGCGCTTGCCTCCCCCCATCAATTAGGGCAAACAGCCTCCCACGGTCGGGCCATAGCGCAGCCTGGTAGCGCGTCCGTCTGGGGGACGGAAGGTCGTGAGTTCGAATCTCGCTGGCCCGACCACTTCACCATCTCGATCGAAGGATGACCGCGTGACCGGGGTCGTACCCTCTCAGGCCATCGCCGCGATGATCGCGCAGGGGCAGGTCACCTCTGGCGCACCGGTGCCGGAGGATCAGATCCAGCCCGCGAGCCTTGACCTGCGGCTCGGCGATGTGGCGTACCGGATCCGCGCATCCTTCCTGCCCGGTGCGGGCAGCACGGTGATGGAGCGGCTGTCTGATTTCGAGATGCACCAGATCGACCTCACCCCCGGCGCGGTGCTGGAAAAAGGGTGCGTGTATCTCGTGCCGCTGCAGGAGGGGCTGGCCCTGCCCTCCGAGATGTCGGCGGTTGCCAATGCGAAGAGCTCCACCGGGCGGCTCGATCTGTTCACCCGCCTGATCACGGACCGGGGGACCGAGTTCGACAGGATCGAGGCGGGCTATGCGGGACCGCTCTATGCGGAGATCAGCCCGCGCTCTTTCTCCGTCCTGCTGCGGCCGGGGATGCGGCTCAACCAGGTGCGGTTCCGGGTCGGGCATGCCACGCTCGACGACACCGCGCTGCGGGCGCTGCACGCGGATGTAGGCCTCGTGGATCAGGACGCGCACATCGACGACGGCCTCGCCTTCTCCGTCGATCTGCGGCCCCGTGACGGGGAGATCGTGGGCTACCGGGCCAAGCCGCACACGGCGCTGATCGATCTGGACCGGATCGGGCACTATCCGGTTGCGGAGTTCTGGGAACCGGTTGCGGCGCAGGACGGGCGGATCGTGCTGGACCCTGGTGCCTTCTACATCCTCGTGAGCCGGGAGGCGGTGCACGTGCCCCCCGACTATGCCGCGGAGATGGCGCCCTACATCGCCATGGTGGGCGAGTTCCGCGTGCACTATGCGGGCTTCTTCGATCCCGGGTTCGGCAATGCGGGGGCTGGCGGGGCCGGATCCCGCGGCGTGCTTGAGGTGCGCTGCCACGAAGCCCCGTTCGCGCTGGAACACGGGCAGGTCGTCGGACGGCTCGTCTATGAGCGAATGATGACGCGGCCGGAAAAGCTCTACGGGCGCGACATGGGCTCCAACTATCAGGGACAGGGCCTCAAGCTCTCCAAGCATTTCCGGGCCGACTAAGAGCTCGTTGTCGCCTTGTGGGGATATCGGCTGCATCTTCTTTCCAGTGAGGCGATCGGGCGTAGATTGATCAAGCGTGCTGCACCGCTGTGCCTCAGGGTAAGTGCGGTGTTCACAGTGCCGGTTGTGCAGACGGAAGGGTCTGTCTGCAGCCGGACGGCGGGCCTCATGCACATCCTGTGAACGCCAGTTTATGCGACTGTGGCGCGCGGTCGGCGTTCTGTGAGCGCATCCCAAAACGCTCGCGGACGGATCGCGCCGGCTGATCCGGTTCTGCTATTCGCCTTTCTCAGGCTCCTTGGCCCGCGGAGTGCACCGGGGAGACCGGCCTCTTCCGTCTCAAGCAGATCACATGCGACCGTTTCGCCGACGGAACGTTCGGCGCTCGAGGGGCAGACGTGAAAACCGCCGTCGTCGAGAAACCGGGCCGGTGATCCTGCGCGTGCTCCACTTGGAAGGTGAGGGTGTGCTGTGCGTCCCGTCCTTGCGGCGCCAGGGCCCAAGTTGGCAGCGTGAGACCTCCAAAGTGTACCCCCTCCCGCCGGGTTCTCAGGCGCTCGTCAGCGGGATGCGGTTGCCAAGTCGCGATAGGGCTCGACGAGGAGTGAAGCAGATGATCGAGTTTGAGCGCAGGGGCGCGTCGAACGGTCCGAGAAGTAAAAGCCACCTGTACTTACGAGGCCCCTTCACCTCGCAGGGCGTTACCCTCAAAGCATTTTCCAGCTTCGGCCCCTCCTAAAAGGCACCCCACCCACTGCACTCCCCACCTCGCTCCGCTCAGCGGGGCCCCAACCAGGGGCGCAATACACAAGATGGAGGTATGGGAACCCAGCACCTGAAAGAGCTAAAGCGGCTCTGGACGGAGAATGAGCGTCTGAGACGGGCCGTGTCAGACCTGACATTGGACAATCTCATTCCTTCGGAAGCTGCGCGGCGATACTTCTGAGCCCTTCGCGCCGTCGTGCCTGTACCTCACATGTACGAAGCCAGTTCCACTTCTCAGAACGTTGGGCTTGTCGTGTTTTGGGACAGCATCGGTCGACGCGGAGGAGGATGCCGGTTGGGCGTGCCGATAAAGATCGCCTTGTGGCCGACATGATCGCGCTGACCCGCCACTATGGTCGATACGGGTATCGTCGGGTTGTCGCTTTGCTGAGGGATGCTGGCTGGTTGGTGCACGACAATAGCGTCGAACACCCATGGCGAGGTGAAGGGCTCAAGGTCCCGATGAAACAGCCGAAGAAAGGGCGTCTCTGGCTAAACGATGGTTCCTCTGTTCGGCTACAACCGGTGTATCGTGACCATGTCTGGCCATATGACGTCGTGCATCACAGGACCGATACTGGGAAGGCTTGAAGAACCCTAAACATCCTGAACGAACATAGCCGGGAATGCCCGGCTATCCGGATGAAGCGCAGACTGAACGCGACCGACGTGATCAACACGCTGACCGACCTTTTCATCCGACGGGGTGTTCCTGCCTCCATCCGATCAGACCATGGCGCGGAGTTCATTTCTCGGGCCGTCCCAGATTGGATTGCAGCCGCTGGGGGCCAAGACCGCCTATATTGAGCAAGGGTCGCCCTGGGAGAACGGATATTGCGAGAGCTTCAATGCAAGGCTTCGAGATGAGTTGCTCAATGGTGAGGTCTTCTACTCGCTGTGCGGGGCGCATATCCTGATCGAACAATGGAGGAAACATCACAACACCAAGCGACCACACCGCATTCGGGCCTACCGCCCGCCAGCCCCCGAAGCCGTCCCCATGGACCCGAGGCCGGTCATGCACTAGCACTCAAACAGGACCACTCAGGTGGGGCTGATCAGATTTATGAGCGGCCAAAATTGTTTCTAAGGCGTGCTTTGAGCCGCTTCCGAATACTCTCTCTAAATACCTGTATCAATTCAATTTTCTGGCTTTCGGGGTTGTGATTATTGACCTTCTGAGCACAATTATTGAATACTGAGCGAATGCGCTCTTGTCTTGAGGCATTACCTGTATGCCTAATTTCGTCACCAATCGATGACGCAAGCCGAGCCGCATGACCATATTCGGCTAGGTCTATGGCATGCTGAAGGCCCGCAAGACGCACTTTAATTCTCCGAAATCTGTCAGCCGTTCTATCTGCGGCGACTTCTATGAGCGCTAGTTGCTCGGAGATGGTCAATCGAAGAATTGGATCATCATCTTTGTCTATTCTTGGCAGTGGAGATGTACACAGAAAGACTGCTGTATCTTTGACCGCACCAATAAACTTATAGTGATCCATAAAATATTCTTGGCGAATCTTATTGTATGCCGCCAACTCATAGAAGTAATCCTGCTGCAAAACGATTGTGCGGCCAGGAATGTAATGGGGCGTAAACGCGGAAAATGCGGCTTCGTCTCGTTCGTAATTTTTCAGGCAATCATAGAACGCGATTTCGATTGGCCCTCGATGATTAGGAGCCAAAGAAACGATATCCCCGATGACAAAGCGTTGAAGCCTCGCATACTTTTTCAAAACCTGCTTGAGGGGCTCCTCAAAGCTACTGCCCGATTGGAGATTGTGACTCTGAATCGCTTGCGAAGCCGGGTCACTCTTCAGGTACTTTTTGAAGCCATCTAACCAAATTGCAATATCATAGCTGTGGATAACGGCTTCATTGGCGCTTGGGATATTTGTGTTTTCCAAAACACCCTCCCCGAAAGCAGCCGATGATGCACCCAAAAAAACACCTGCGTCGATAATGACGCCTTGACCAGTGAAATACGACCTCGCAAGCCCGTACAAAAGTGCGCGTTCTTGAATCGATGTCATGCCGGGGTGGTCCGCAACACTATCTGGAATTTCAGAACTCGCATACTTTTCTATCTGAGCACTGCTTATCGGTTTGTTTTCCAACCTGTCGCCCCGTTGTTCCGATCAAATTAAGACCTGCGCTTTGCGTTTCTGCCGGTTGTAAGCCGCAGAAGGTCACAGCACAAGACGACGAACAAAGGCGCCCCATCTGTTATTTCTTTCGGTAGTTCAGAGTCGTGATTGGCCGTCGTGCATCGCGCACACAAAGCGTAGCTCGGCTTGGTCGATCCTCTTGGCTTGCCCGACCAGAATCGGTTTCGCCGTTCGGATCGTATTGTTCGCCGCCGCTACGGCAACCTTCGCTTCGGCTTGTTGCGCACCGGAGGACTGCGCTCTCAGACGGCCTCCAGCAATCTGTTTGAGACGGAAGACGCCGGTCTCGACGATGCTCCTTCGGCCATATCCCGTCTCTTCTTGCCAGGGAAGCCGTCCGATCTCACCGATGCGCAGAGCATGACTTTCCCGCTCACTGCCACCGCAAGAAGAGCCTTTGTCGGAGTTCGAAGGAGCGCGTGCGTCAATGGCATCTCAAATTTCCCGAAAGCGGGCAGGTCTGTCAATCGGCATCCAAACGTGACCCCATATCGGCGCCTAATTCTGACCCCCTT
>JBCBAP010000029.1:0-43961 GCA_038532435.1 Pseudomonadota bacterium
GTCTTGCCCACACCGGTCGGCCCGATCATCAGGATGTTCTTGGGATAGACCTCGTCACGCATCGCGTCGTCGAGCTGCTGGCGCCGCCACCGGTTGCGCAGCGCGACGGCCACGGCCCGCTTGGCGTCTTTCTGACCGATGATGAACCGGTCCAGCTCCGATACGATTTCCCGCGGGGTCAATTCTGTCACGTGCTACTCCTTGCCTCTGTCCTGCGCTCAGGTAAGGGGCGCGGGCGCAAACGGCAAGGCTGCGCCCGGGGTGGGGGCATGCTCAATCCCCCTGAAACCCCACCACGAGGGTGTACTCGCTGTCCGCGAAGGAGCCGCTGCCACCAACCTCCGTCGGGTTCGGTCCGTAGAAGGTGCCGGAAAACGTGCCCCGCCGCCGACTGTCGAACCGCACCGATCCGGTGGTGGCGGTGTTCGGGGCGATCACGCCGGAGAACCCCGTGCCCGACCCGTTCATCGTGCCCTCCAGCCTCAGGGCCTGCATCGAGGTCCTCCCGCTTTGCATGCCGAAGATGTCTCCGGTAACCGCGTTGCCCGCGCCGAAGCGCACGTCGAGGTAGGCCTGCCCACTGAACGTCCGCAGCTCCCGCGGACCGGTACTGGAGGCGGAGTGCAACAGACCGGTCGCTGATCCCCTGTAGCTCGCCTGACCCGACCGGGGGATCGCGGCTTTCGGGGTTTCCGCGCCACGGTGAAAGCCCGCGATGACCGTGCGGTTTGCGCCCAGCTCTTCGGCTGCCCAGGTGCCGAAGCCCACATAGGTCGAGCGGTTGGAGGTCAGGGTCACATTCGCCGTGCCCGCGTCGTTGGTCGCCGCGTCGGTCCCGCCGAAAGATCCGAGCGTAAGGCCGCGGAAATCCCCGAACTCGCGGGTGTGCAGGGTCGACTCGCTGTCGCGGGTCAGGTTTGCCGGGCTTCCGTCGCCCCCGGACAGCGTCCGCGTGTTGTTCCGCGGAACGCCGACAATCGTCGCGGTATGCTGGCGGAGGGGAACGGTCCTGCCCGCTTCCTTGGTGCGCAGGGGGGTGGCGTCGGTCGCGACCAATGCGGTCGCGCTGACGAAGCCCCCCGAGACGCCATCGTCATTGCCGTCACCTCCGCCAGCGCAGGCGGACAGGGCGAGGGTGGAAAGGGTAAGGATCATGCTGGTCGTGCGGGTCATGGCGAACACTCCTGTGCGTTGAGACAGGAGCGTTGTCGCGGCGATCTGCAGGGTTAGAAATTCGCCGGAAGCGGGGAGATGCGCGTATAAGCCCCGGTTTAGGGCCCTAAACCGGCAGGTTCAGTCCCCGCCGAAGCCGAAAACGAGCGTTCCGCCGGAATCCGAGATCGAGCCACTGGCGCCCGCTTCCTCGAACCTGGGCCCGTAGAGTTGGCCGGAGAAGACGCCCCGTGCGGTTGGATCGAACGAATTGCCCGCACCCACTGACCCCGTGTCGGGCGCGACCTCGCCGGCGAAGCTCGAACCCGAACGCGTTCCGGTCAGAAGAAGGTCCTGAACCGATGAGGTACCTGACGTAAGGCTGCGGATGCTTCCGGTCACCGCATCGGCTGCGATGTGGAAGTTCACCTCGAGCGATGCGACCCCCGTGTACTCGCGGATCCGGCGCGTGCCCGTGGCACCCTGGGCGAAGTAGATCGCGATCGCGGGGCCAACATAGGTCGCGGTCCCGCCTCGGGTCGGGAGCGCCGATTCCGGGGTCTCAAGACCATAGTGGAAGCCGGTGATCACGGTCGGCCCGATGTTCGGCTCCGCCTTCCACACGCCGTAGCCTGTGTAGGTTGCCCGCGCGGTCTGAAGCGTCATGATCCCGACCGTGTCCGATCCGGAGACGGAGCCGATATCAAATCCGTTGAAGCTTCCGAAATCCCGGGTGTTGAGATCCTGGCTCGATCCCGTCACGATGTTGGCGGGACTGCCGTCCCCGTCCGCCACATCGACGGTTCCTCCCGGTCCTGAAGACGTGATCGTGATTGCTGCCGTATGCTGGCGGAGCGGGAAGGCCGTGCCGTTGAAATCGCGCAGGATCTTGGTCCCGCTCGCCTCGATCGTGTCGGCGGAAGAGAACCCGTCCGTTGTCTGCCCGTTACAGGCTGCCAGCGCCACGCAGGCCGCAACCACGCCAAATCCACGCATCGCCATCCTCACCCAGGGTGCAAAAGCATCGCGTGGATCGGATACGAAAGCCATCGGTTTCTGGCCGCACCCACGGCTCAGGCGGAGATGCTTTCCACCACCATGTTGCCGTTGGTGTAGACGCAGATGTCCGCGGCAATTTCAAGCGACCGGCGCGCGATGGCCTCCGCATCCGCGTCCGTGTCCATCAGCGCCCGGGCCGCAGCCAGTGCGTAGTTTCCGCCGGAGCCCACGGCGGCGATGTCATGCTCGGGTTCGAGCACATCGCCCGCCCCGGTCACAATGAAGAGCGTGTCGCCGTCGGTCACGATCAGCATCGCCTCGAGCTTCTGAAGGTACTTGTCCGTGCGCCAGTCCTTGGCCAGCTCGACGCAGGCGCGGGCGAGTTGCCCCGGTGCGGCCTCCAGCTTCGCCTCCAGCCGCTCCAGCAGGGTAAACGCATCCGCCGTCGACCCGGCAAAACCGCAGACGACCTCGTGGCCGCCGGGTGACAGCCGCCGCACCTTCCGCGCGCTGCCCTTGATCACCGTCTGGCCCAGGCTCACCTGACCGTCGCCTGCGACGACGACCTTGTTGCCCTTCTTGACGCCCACGATCGTGGTGCCGTGCCATCCGGGGAAGTCGTTGAAACCGCTCATGTCATGCCTCACTATCTGTTCCGGCGGGATATAGGCGACGGAGGCCTCCGCCGCTACTCCCGATAGCCCAGATGCCGGCGGCGCAGGCGCGGGGCGATAAGCCATCCGGCTGCGAACCCGCCCAGATGCGCCTCCCATGACACGTTGGGATAGACGAACTGCAGGATGACGTTGACCACGAGGAACGCGATGAGGAAGGAACGGACCTTCCGCGTCGGCAGCCGCCGGTGCCGCAGCACCTGCAGCTCCCACCGCTTCCACGCGGCGATGAAGCCGAAGACACCTCCCGACGCCCCAACCAGAAAGATTGTCTGCCCCGCATTCACCAGCGCAAACAGGACACCTCCCGCCACTGCACAAAGCAGGAAGAGAACGACCGCCGTCCTTTGCCCCGTCACCGTCACGACTACGGATCCAAGCGCGAGCAGCACCGTCGCGTTCATCGCAAGGTGCAGCATGTCCCCGTGCAGAAACGCATGGCTGAAGAACACGATGAAAGGCTGCAGCGGATAGACACCTTCAAGCGCCCAAGCCAGCGCGGGCTGCACGCCAAAAAGCTGCAGCGCCACCAGCCGCACATCGCGCCGGTCGAGCCCGTCGGTGATCTGAAACAGCAGTTCGAGCGCGACCATGATGCCGACGAGCACCCAGATCGCAGGCATGTAGGTGGCCGCCGGGGCCCTGGCGCGAAGGTCAGTCATGAGCCTCTGTACCCCAGCGCGGGCGGAAGCGACAGGCCCGGGATCACCATGCGAGAGGCTTCCGGTCGCGGAAGAACCGGCCCGTGGGTCCGTCATCCGGCAGGGTCGCCAGCCAGAGGGCCGTGTCCGCGCCTTCCTCAGGCGACCGTGCCGCTGCGGCTCCCCCCATTCGCGTGCGCACCCAGCCCGGGCACATCGCATTGATCTTGATGGCGGCAGGCACCTCCCGCGCCATGGTGAAGGTGAGCGCGTTCAGCGCCGCCTTCGCCACGCTGTAGGCGCCCGGCCCCGCCAGACCGTCGTGCCAGGAGCCCCAGTCGGAGGAGACATTGACGATCCGCCCCCATCCTCGGTCCGCCATGCCGGGCAGGGTCTGCTGCATCAGGTGGTACGGGCCGTGAAGCATGACCGCCATCGCCTCCTCGAACGCGTCCGGCGCCTCGACGAGGCCGCGACGGTCCAGAACGCCCGCATTATTCACGAGGATATCGACCGCCGGCAGGCTCGCGAGGACCCTGCCAAAGGTTGCCAGGTCTGTCAGGTCGAGATGGACCGCCTCCGCACCGATCTCCTCCGCCACCGCATGACCCTCCGCGTCATTCCTGGCGGTGAGGGTGACCCTGTGGCCCGTCCGAACCAGCCCGGCGGCAATCGCCCGGCCGATCCCCCTGTTGCCCCCCGTCACCAACGCGTGCCGTGCCATCCGATCCTCTTTCCCCTTCTGCTCAAGCACCTATGCCGTCTTCCGGGGGCTGCAAGGCCGGTCGCCCCGTGCTTGACCGCCAGATTGCGCCGTGATTATGTGACAAGAAATGCCGGTCTGCGCAATTCTTGTAACAGAACGGCTCCGCGCAGGAGGTGCGACCATGAAGGATCTGACCCCGCCGCGGGACACTCTCGACCCAATTGAGATCGCCAGCCGGGACGAGATCTCGGCGCTCCAGCTTCAGCGCATGCGCTGGAGCCTTGGCCATGCCTACGAAAACGTGCCCCACTACCGCCGCGCCTTTGACGCGGCAGGTGTCCATCCGGACGACCTCGTGGACCTCGCGGATCTGGCGAAGTTTCCCTTCACGGTGAAGCAGGACCTGCGGGACAACTACCCTTTCGACATGTTCGCGGTGCCCCGGCACGAGGTGAGCCGGGTTCATGCGTCCTCCGGCACCACGGGGAAGCCGACCGTCGTGGGCTACACCAAGAACGATATCGACACGTGGGCAAGCGTCGTTGCCCGCTCCCTCCGTGCGTCGGGCGTGCGTCCGGGTGACGTGGTACACGTGGCCTACGGCTACGGTCTCTTCACCGGCGGGCTCGGCGCGCACTACGGGGCGGAGAAGTTGGGCTGCACCGTCATTCCGGTCTCTGGCGGGATGACACCCCGGCAGGTGACCCTGATCGAGGATTTCCGGGCGAAGGCGATCATGGTCACCCCGTCCTACGCGCTCTCGATCCTCGATGAGTACCGTGCGCAGGGCCGCGACCCGCGGGAGAGCCCGCTCAATGTCGGTATCTTCGGCGCAGAGCCCTGGACCAACGCCATGCGCACGGAGATCGAGGAAGCTTTCGACATGCACGCGGTCGATATCTACGGGCTGAGCGAGGTGATCGGCCCCGGCGTGGCGAACGAGTGCGTGGAGACGAAGGATGGCCTCCATATCTGGGAGGATCACTTCTACCCGGAGGTCATCGATCCCGAGACGGGCATGCCCGTGGAGGAAGGTGAGCTGGGCGAGCTGGTCTTCACCTCCCTGTCCAAGGAGGCGTTCCCGATCATCCGCTACCGGACCCGGGACCTCACCCGCCTCCTGCCCGGCACAGCCCGGTCCATGCGCCGCATGGAAAAGGTGACCGGCCGCGCGGATGACATGATCATCCTGCGAGGCGTGAACGTCTTTCCGACCCAGATCGAGGAGCAGTTGCTCGACATTCCCGCCCTCGCCCCGCACTTCCAGATCGAGCTCACCCGCCCGGGGCGTCTCGACGAGATGATCGTGCATGTGGAGGCAGCAAAGCCCGAGGATGGGGCGACCGGCGACGCGGTCGCCCATCTGCAGGCCCGGATCAAGGACGTGATCGGCATCACCACCACCGTCACCCTCGGCGCACCCGGCAGCGTCGCACGGTCCCAGGGAAAGGCCGTGCGCGTCGTCGACCGGCGCGGGGAGGGGTGATGGACCCCGCCCCCCAGACGGTGGAGCAGCGCACCACAGAATCCATCGAGGTTGACCGCCGCGTCGGGGAGATCATCGAGGCGGCCCATGGTGAACCCTTCCGGGTCTGGTCCGTGGTGATCACCATCTTCGGCGACATCGTCGCCCCGCGGGGTGGCGCGATCCCCATGTCCGTGCTTCAACGCATCGCCCAGTCGGTCCATATCGAGCCCGGCGCGCTGCGCACCGCCGTCTCTCGCCTCGTCAAGGACAATGTCTGGCTGATGCGGGAGAAGGAGGGGCGCAACAGCATTTACCGCATCGCGCGGGAGGAACGGGCGGTCTTCGCCGCGGCGGAAAAGCGAATTTACGCCTCGGGCCCGCAGGTGTCCAACGGCCAGTGGCTGACCGCGTTCCTGTCCCCAACCGCCCCGGACACGGCTGTGGACGCCTTGCGGGACACGGGATTTCTCGACGCGGGCAACGGGCTGTATCTCTGGTCGTTGACCCAACCCGCCCCCATCGTCAGCATTCCGCCCGAGGCGACGCTGACGCATGGCACGCTGCGGCTGTCCGACGAGGCGCGGGACCGGCTGGCGCCGCGGGAACTGAACGAGGAGTTCGAGATCCTGATTGCCCGCTATCGCCCGCTCATGACGGCGATCGAGGCGGGGGGCCGCCCGTCTCAGCGGGAGGCGCTCGCCGCGCGTGTCCTGCTCATCCATCACTGGCGCCGCCTTGTGCTGCGCCATCCGGACCTGCCCCGGGACCTGCATCCACCAGGATGGAAGGGCGAGCCCGCCCGGGACCTCGTCGGCCGGCTTTACCGCCGTCTGCTTCCCTACAGCGAGGCATGGCTCGCGCGCTCCGGCTTTGACTGGGGAGAGCGGATGGGCGAGACGGAGGCGGCACTCAAACGCCGGTTCTAGGTCCGCTGTCTGGCACCGGGCTTCCTGCCGTCCCTTTTCTAGCCTCTGCAGCTGACCAGCGTCGGATGCGACAAGTGTTTAGGACCTGACACGCGCACTGCGAGCGCTGCTTCTAGGTTGGAGGCCCCTCGACCAGCGCTGAGCATCCTAGTTCCTGGACGAAGGGGTCAACTATGATTGCCGCAAAGCCAGGGGTCTCGCCCCGCAGACCTGCTTCATACCCCCACCGGCTCATCAACAAACCCGAACCAGACGATGGTGCAATCCGGCAGGCGCCGAACTTGGTGCCGAAAGGCACCGTCAGATCTCTTGTGATCAAGTGTCACCGGTCCAAAGAGATATCCACCACGGCGGACACTCAGAGGAAGCTGGCAGCTTCACCCGTACCCGGCCACGCACGGCGACCTCAACCACCCCGCGCCGTGCGCCCCGCCTGATCGGCCTGAAGCCCGAGCCACATCAGCACCGCCGGCGTGAAATACATCGGGAACTGGTAGAGCGCGACGAAAAGGCTCAGCAACGGGTCCGGAGGCAGCGCCGCGAGGTAAAGCGCCACGGTCCGGTTCCCCCACATCAATCCGAGCGCCCCCGCATCGCCCGCCTGAAGACCCCGCGCGAGCAGGGCACGCATCGCGATGGTCGATCCCAGATTGAGCGCCACAACGGCGACCAACACCGTGAGCGCCAGCCCCGGCTCCGCCAGTATTGTCCGCCCCACCCCGTCAAAAAGCGGGATGACGAAAAGCACCATCACGCACGCCGCCACCCCGTCGAACGCCCGCCCCCGCCGGGCGATCCGCTCTGGCGTCAGCACCCGGCGTAGCGCGAGAGCAAGCGCCACGCCGCCCAGGATCATCAGCCCCAGCCGGGCCGCAAGATCGAGCGGGTTGAGCCCGCTTGCACCCGGTGCCACAGTCTCCAGCATCATCGGCCCGAGGATCGGGGTGAGGACCGTCGCCGTCACCGTGACCTCCACCGCCAGCCGTGCGTTGTATCCCAGCAGGAAACACAGCCCCGCAGAGGAGGCGATGGGCGGGGCGGCCGCATAGAGGATGAACAGAAACCCATGCTCCGGCCCGAGGCCCAGCCCGGTGGCCAGCGACCATCCGAGCCACCCGGTCAGCGGCATCATCGCCATCGTCGCCAGCAGCCAGCCGCGCACAGCCTTGCGATGCCCCAGATTGCGCATGACCTGCCGCAGGTCCACCCGCGCCATGGCGAGCCCGAGGACCAGCGAAACGAGCGCAGGCAGAACCGGGCGCAGTGCGGCCGAGAGTGGTTCGAGGAACAGCGCCGCGATGCAGCCGAGCGCGAGCACCCACCGCGCCCGCGCACCAATCCATTCCAGCAGCGCCGTCACCACCTGTGCTCCATGGACGCAGAGGACCCCAGCCGCCGCGCGCGGTCAACGGTCCGCATCGCGCGTCGCCCCGGTGCCACCCGCGATGCAGTTCACGGCAGGAAACGCCAACGTTACTTCGTCCCCCGGCCAATTCGCCAGCGACACCAGCCCGCGATAGCCCCTCCGCTTCGCACTCCGTCGAACACCGCGCTCTGAAACAGTTCTGTCACCGCCTAAACCGGCACATCCGGCTCGAGAGCTCCCTAAACTCCAGACGACTCTGCCTTCCAGCAGCGCGCTCCTGTCCTACCTACATGCCGAAAAGGTCCGGCAAATCAGCCGCGCCACGGAGCCCCAGTCATTTGCAGCGGCGGTCACTGCGCCCAGGTAGTTCGACGCTGCTTCCACCAGTCACGGGTCCGCCTTGCCCACCTCGACCGGTACATCAGCTGAGAGCGTCTCCAGCACCCTTGCCAACTAAACGAGCTAAAGTATCACGCTCTCTTGCCGCAACGATTTCCCCCGACGGGTCAGCCACGACCGCCCTCTGTCAGGAGTGTGCAGTGCGCAGCTGACCATCACCGATGATCCGGTCAAACGCACCAAACGTCAGCGCCACACGCTCGGCCACCTCCGCCTCAGTTAGAGGCGGCAGCACGCCGATCACCCGTCGGATTTGCACATCCCCGATCAGCAGGTTGAGAAACAGTGTCGTGGCAGTCTCGACAGGCAAATCCGACCCGCGCGCCTTCAGCACACGCGCGATGGCCCCGCCCACCAGAGGTGCGACCGTATCGCGCCCACCCGCGGCAATCGCGCCACCCAGCACGCCGGACGGGTCCGCCGCCGCCGCACGGTTGAGCGTCACCGCCCTGTCACCCACCAGCATGGTCAGGAGCACCGGCGCGATGGCCCGCAATGTCTCCATCGGATCAGTGGCATCCGCCGTCTCTTCGATCCGCGCCCGCACATGCTCCACGTTCCGGTCCACGAGCGCGCGAACAAGGCCCGCCTTGTCTCCGTACCACCGGTAGAGCGTCTCGTTGGACGCCTTCGCCGCCTTCGCAACCCGCAACATCGAAAACCCGCCAAAGCCGTGCTCCCGCAAGAGATCGTAGGCCGCAGCCTCGATGACCTCCTGCCGTCCGGCGCGCGCGTCGTCCTTCATCCGCATCCTCCCTTGACGTAAAACCGTACACTGATGTACGTATCTGTAAAGACGTACACGTGTGTACGCTTACATGGAGACCCCGATGCCCAGAGCCCTGACTGCTTCCGTGCTTGCATCCCTGCTTCTCACTGGAGCGATCTTCGGCTTCTTCTACGCATGGGTCTGCTCGACCATGTGGGGCCTCGACGCGGCAGACCCCCGGGTTGCCATCGCCGCGATGCAGGCGATGAACGCTTCCGTTCGCAACGCGGTCTTCTTCCCCGCGTTCTTCCTCACCCCCGCCATACTCGCGCTGACCGCAGTTCTGGCCCACCGCCGTTCGGTCGCGGCCACCCGCCTCTTTGGCGGAGCGGCGGCCGTCTACCTCTGCGGCGGACTGATCCTCACCATGACCATCAACGTGCCCATGAACGAATCCCTCGCAACGCGCGCGGTGCCGGAGGATGCGGCGGTCGCTGCGGCGCTCTGGGCTGAGTACTCGGACCCGTGGCAGCTCTGGAACCAGATCCGCACAGGCTTTTCCGGCGTCGCCCTGCTCCTCGCTGGGCTCGGCACCCTGCGCCTCTCCCCTTGACCCGTCCCCCCGCAGCCGCTTCGATACGGGCGATCCCACCCTGACCGGAGCATGCATGACCCCCCGCCTCTTCGACCGCATCGCCGACCGTGAGGCGAACCTCGTCGCCCTGACCCAGGACCTTATTCGGATGCCCACGGTGAATCCGCCCGGTGCGGGCTATCTTGAGATCTGTGAGTATCTCGGCGCCCGTCTCGGCCGCGCGGGCTTCTCCGTCGAGCTCATACGGGCGGAGGGCACGCCGGGGGACAGCGACCGCTATCCCCGCTGGAACGTGATCGCCCGGCGGGAGGGCGCCCATCCCGGCCCCTGCGTCCATTTCAACAGCCACACGGACGTGGTGGAAACCGGCGCGGGGTGGACCGTCGACCCGTTCGGCGGCGCGCTCATAGATGGGAAGGTCTATGGCCGCGGCGCCTGCGACATGAAGGGAGGGCTCGCCGCCTCTATCATCGCGACCGAAGCCTTCCTCGCCGAACATCCCGACTTCTCAGGCGCGATCGAAATCAGCGGCACGGCGGACGAGGAATCCGGCGGCTATGGTGGCGTCGCGCACCTCGCCGAACGGGGCTACTTCTCACCCGAGCGGGTCCAGCACGTCATCATCCCCGAGCCGCTGCACAAGGACCGGATCTGCCTCGGCCATCGTGGCGTCTGGTGGGCGGAGATCGAGACGAAGGGCCGGATTGCCCACGGCTCCATGCCTTTCCTGGGCGATTGCGCGGTCCGCCACATGGGTGCGGTGATCGCGGAGATGGAGGAGAGCCTCTTCCCCGCCCTCGCTGAGAAACGCACCGCGATGCCCGTGATCCCCGACGGGGCGAAGCAGTCCACGCTCAACATCAACTCGCTCCACGGCGGGGAAGCGGAGCAGGACCCTGACTATACGGGCTTTCCCTCCGCCAACGTGCCCCACAAGGCAAAGATGGTCATTGACCGCCGCTTCCTGATGGAAGAAGACCTCGCGGAGGTGAAGGCGGAAATGCGTGCGGTGCTCGACCGCGTCAAGTCCCGCCGCGAGAGCTTCGAGTACGACCTGCGGGACATGCACGAGGTCATCCCCACCATGACCGCCGAGGATGCCCCGGTCGTCGAGGCGGTCCGCGCGGGCATCGAGGAGGTGCTGGGCCAGACCCCCGATTTCGTGGTCTCCCCGGGCACGTATGACCAGAAACATATCGACCGGATCGGCCGCATGAAAAACTGCATCGCCTACGGCCCGGGCATCCTCGACCTCGCCCACCAGCCCGACGAGTATGTCGGCGTCGAGGATATGCTCGACAGCGCCAAGGTCATGGCCCACGCCCTCTCCTCGCTCCTGCTGCCAGAGGACTGACCGGTGCCGACACTTCAACGCAGATGTCTTGCAACACCCCCACCACACTCCCGGTCACCCCAGAAACCCGCCATCCTTCTTCTGGCCCCAAATATCCCCGCCGGAGGCTCCTACCTTCCCCACCAAGCAAGCAGGCCCGACAGAATGCGCTGCCCCAGCAAGGAGCGCGGGAAGGGGGGCGGGTGGGGCCACCGCCCGTCAGGGCAGGTGCGCACCATCGCCCGGGTGGACGGGTTCCGGACTTCGGTGCGCTTTCAACGGGTGCTGCCGAACCTCTTCTGCCATGTCGGGGACGGATCGCCCGGTGCGGCGCTGGCGCGATAGACCGCCCGCGCGATTGCCCGGCTGAGGCAGAGTGCTGCCCCGTGACCGAGCAGCAGCGCCTCGATCTCCGGCAAGTCCGGCTCCTGACCGGTCGCGAGTGCGAAGACCAGATCTCCGTCGCCAGGGGTGTGCGCCGGCACGATCGCGCGGGCGAGCCCGTCGTGGGCGGCGGTGGCGAGCCGGGTGCATCCGGCCTTGGTCAGCGTGGCATCGCTGGCCACCACCGCGATGGTCGTGTTGCCCTCCGCGAGCGCGCCCTGCTTGGTCCGGAACGTGTCGACCGGCTCCCCCGGTGCGGCCTGGCCCCGCCCCCCGAACTCCCCGTCGATCTCGAACGGTGCGGCCCAGAACCGGCCGTCCGCGTCCCCTGTCACGGATCCGAAGGCATTGACCGCGACCAGTGCTGCCACCGTCACGCCGGAGGGAAGGACGAGCGACGCGGTGCCGATGCCGCCCTTCAGCCCCGCCGTGAACGCACCGGTCCCCGCGCCGACGGATCCTTCCGCGATCTCCGGTCCTGCCGCCGCCAGCGCCGCCGCGCCAAGCGCCCGGTAGGGGTTCACCACCCAGGCTTTGTCACCGCCGTTCAGAAGGTCGAACAGGATCGCCGCGGGCACGATGGGCACCCGCGCGGGACCGACAGCATAGCCCCGCCCCTCCGCGGCGAGCGCGTCCATGACCCCTGCTGCCGCGTCGAGCCCGAAGGCGGATCCCCCCGAAAGCACGACCGCATCCACGGCCTGAACGGTCTTGTCCGGCGCGAGCAGGTCCGTCTCCCGCGTGCCCGGCGCGCCGCCCATCACATGCACCCCGCAGGTCGCCGGCGTGTCGGCGCGCACCACCGTGACCCCGGACTTCAGCTCCGCGTCCTCTGCCTGTCCAACAGACAGTCCGGCCACATCCGTCAGCGCGTTGCGCGGACCGGGCCGCATCAGATACACCGCCCGCCGTCGACCTCGAGCGCCACACCTGTCACCATCCCCGCCTCCTCTGAGCAGAGGTAGCAGGCCGCGTTGCCCATATCCTCCGGCGTCGAGAACCGCCCGAGCGGGATGGTGGAGATAAACTTCGCCCGCATCTCTGGCGTGTCCTCACCCATAAAGCTCGACAGGAGCGGCGTCTCTCCCGCCACGGGACAGATCGCGTTGACCCGCACCCCGTGCGGCGCGAGCTCCACAGCCATGGTCTTGGTGGCGGTGATCATCCAACCCTTGGAGGCATTGTACCAGTTCAGGTTCGGTCGGGGGCTGATCCCGGCGGTCGAGGCCACGTTCAGGATCACGCCTGTGTTCCGCACCTTCATCTGGGGGACGAAGGCACGGGCCATGAGATAGACCGACTTCGCATTCACCGCGAGCACCCGGTCAAACTCCGCCTCTTCGACCTCCTCGAGCGGTTTCGGCATGTGGGTGATGCCCGCATTGTTCACGATGATGTCGACCGGGCCCAGCATGTCCGCCGCGGCTGAGGCCAGTGCAGCAACGCTCTGCCCGTCCGCCACGTCCACCGGATGGGAATGCCCGTTGAGCTCCGCTGCCTTGGCGCGCGCCGCCTCCCCGTTGATGTCGGCGATCAGGACCGTTGCCCCCTCTGCCGCGAACTTCGCCGCGATCCCCGCACCGAAGCCTGAGGCCCCGCCGGTTACCACCGCCGTCTTTCCGTTCAACCGCATGTCTGCCTCCCCGTTCTCGCCCTTCTCACCCACGAGACCGCGAAAGGAAAGGCTGTCCGTCGTGTGCATCCGCGAACCCTAGCCGTGCCGCACCGCGATTGTCTTGAGGGTCGAGAACCCGTACAGCGCCTCGAACCCTTTCTCCCGCCCGTGGCCGGACTGTCCCACACCGCCGAAGGGCAGTTCTACGCCTCCTCCGGCACCGTAATTGTTGATGAAGACCTGACCCGCCTGGAGCGCCCGCGCCACGCGCATCTGCCGCGCCCCGTCGCGGGTCCAGACCCCGGCGACGAGCCCGTAGGCTGTCCCGTTGGCGCGCGCGATGCCCTCCGCCTCGTCCGCGAAGGGTGTGACCACCTGCACGGGCCCGAAAATCTCCTCCTGCGCCAGCGGATGGTCCGGTGGCACATCCGCAAGCAGCGTCGGCCGGACGTAGAACCCCCCGTCCGGGGCGTCCGGCACCACGGTGCCCCGGGCCGCCACCCGCAGACCGCCTGCCTGCGCCAGATACCCTTCAACGAGGCCCCTCTGCCTGGCGGAGATGAGCGGCCCCACGTCCAGATCTTCGAGCGCCGGACCGACGCGAAGCGCCTCGTACCGCGCTGCCATCCGCGCGACCACCTCCTCGTAGATCCCCTCTTGGACGAGGATCCGCGACGCGGCGGAGCAGGTCTGCCCCGCGTTCTGCACCCCGGGCCCCACGAGGAACGGCAGCGCCGCGTCCAGATCCGCGTCGTCGAAGACCACCTGCGGGGACTTGCCGCCGAGCTCCAGCGTCACCGGTGCGGGATGGGCGCTGGCGGCGGCCTGCACCATCCGCCCGGTCGCGACCGAACCGGTAAAGCTTATATGGTGGATGCCGGGATGGGCGGTCAGCGCCGCCCCCGCCTCGGCACCGAGGCCCGGGACGACGTTGAGCGCACCGGGCGGCAGTCCCGCCTCCTCCGCGATCCGGGCGAAGGCGAGCGCGGTCAGGCAGGCATCTTCGGCCGGCTTAAGAACGCAGGCATTGCCCATGGCAAGTGCTGCGCCCACGGACCGCCCGATGATCTGCATCGGGTAATTCCACGGCACGATGTGCCCGGTGACCCCGTGGGGCTCCCGCAAGGTGAGGACGGTGTAGCCCTCCTGATAGGGGATGGTGGCGCCGTGCACCTTGTCTGCCGCACCCCCGTAAAACTCCATGTACCGGGCGAGCGCGGTTGCATCCGCCCTTGCCTGGGTGAGGGGCTTGCCCACATCCTGCGCCTCGATCCGGGCGAGCGCCTCCGTGCGCTCCTCGACCATCCGACCGATCCGGGCGAGGAGCCGTCCGCGCTTCGCTGCAGTCATCCTGCCCCAGTCCCCGGTCAGCGCCCTCTCCGCCGCGGTGACCGCCGCATCGATGTCCCCAGCGCCGCCCCGCGGGATCTTCGCGACCTGCGCCCCGGTAGAGGGATCCGTGACCGGGAGCGTCCCTGCAGATGCCCGCTTCCAGACACCGCCGATCAGCAGCTCCGCCGGATCAAACCAAAGCTCTTCCATCGCACATCCTCCCGTCCTGCATCGGGGCCGCTTTGTCCCGTCGGGTCAAGGGGGTGCTGGTGCCGCAGGCCCAATTGCACCGCGCCATGGTCGTTGACGAGGTCCCGCCCCGGACCCATCTCACGCCTATGCCCGACGTTCCTTCCATTGCCGACCGCCTCCGCCAGCGCATGATGACCGCCCCGGGCCTTACCGGCCTCTACCTCGCGGGCAGCTACGGCAGCGGGCATGCGGACCGGTTCAGCGACGTGGATTTCGTCCCGGTGGTGGAGGATACGGCCCACGAGGACATCGCGGAGGCCTGGCGCACCGCCGTGGAAGCGGAAGAGACGGTGGTCTTCTGGTTCAGGGCCGGGCGCGGCCCCGTCCTCCTGAACGCGGTGACCGAGGACTGGTTGCGCATCGACCTCATCACCAACGGGCAGGAGCTTTTTCTCAAGCGTCGGCAGGCGGACATTGTGCCCGTCCACGATCCCGCCGGGCTTCACTCCCGGCTTGATCCGAGCGCGTGGGTAAACCGGCCTGATGCGGCGCGCGTTTCCCGCATCATCGAAGAATTTGTCCGGGTTCTGGGCCTCATGCCCGTTGCACTGGGCCGGGATGAGCTCTTCGTCTGTGTGACTGGCAGCGACCTGCTGCGCACATCGGTGAAGGACCTGCTCATTGCCCGGGACGCGCTGGTGCCTCCGGGTGGCGCGCTGCATCTGACCCGGGTGCTGCCGCCGGAGGATATCGACCTGCTGAACCGTCTGCCGTTCCCGCGCCCCGACCGGGCGGAGGTCGTCGCGGCGATTGCGGAGATCGCGCGGGTCTTTTTTCCGATCGCCCGGGCCATGGCCCGGGACCTGGACATCGCGTGGCCCGCTGCATTCGAGGCTGCCGCACGGAACCACCTGCGCCGGGAAGTGCCGGAGTTTGACACGGACTGGGGCTGAGGCGGGGCTCACCCGCCGCCGGAGGCCTCGATCGGGTCCCGGCGCACCAGAGCGGGATCGAGGCGCGGCGCTGCGGCGAGGAGGCTTTGGGTATAGGCATGTGCAGGCGTGGTGAAGACATCCTCCGTCGCACCCTCCTCCACGATCTCGCCCGCACGCATCACCAGAACCCGGTCCGTGATCGCCCGCACGACCGTGAGGTCGTGGGAGATGAAGAGGTAGCTGAGCGCGTGGCTCTCTGACAGCTCCGCCAGCAGGTCGAGCACCCGCGCCCGGACGCTGACATCGAGAGCGCTCACCGCCTCGTCAAGCACGATAACATCCGGGCGGATGATGAGCGCGCGCGCAATCGCGATCCGCTGCCGTTGCCCGCCGGAAAACTCGTGGATGTACTTGCCCGCATCCGCCGCTGCCAGCCCCACGGCCTCCAGCGCCTCCGCGACCTGTTCCCGCTGATCCGTGGGCTTCTCCGCCATCAGATGGAACGGTTCAGCGACGAGCCGACCCACAGTGTGCCGCGGATTGAAGCTTCCGTAGGGATCCTGAAACACCACGCTGATCCGCCGCCGCGCCGCGGGTTTCATCGCCGGAGAGACCTCCTGCCCACCCATCATGATCTGCCCGCCCTGCAAGGGCTCGAGCCCGAGGATCGCGCGGGCGAGCGTTGACTTCCCGCAGCCGCTTTCCCCCACCAGCCCGAGATTTTCGCCCCGGTGCAGCGTGAGGCTCACGCCCTTCACCGCGCGGAAGGTGTCAGGCCGGTCGAATAGGCCCCGCCGCGGCAGACTGTACTCCCGCACTGCCTGCTGCACCTCAAGGACCGGCGCGCCCAGCCCGCGCCCGTGCCGCTCTGGCTGATGGACGGAAGCCGCGAGCAGGGTCCGCGTGTAGGCATGGCGCTGGGCGGCGAAGACCTCCGCCGTTCCCCCGCGCTCGACCACCTCGCCCGCCCGCATGATCGCGATACGGTTCGCGAGGCCCGCCACGACGGCAAGGTCGTGGGTGATGAGGATGAGCGACATTCCATCCTCCTCCACCAGCCCTTTGAGCAGCTCCAGGATCTGGGCCTGTGTCGTCACGTCGAGCGCTGTCGTCGGCTCATCGGCGATCAGCACCTTGGGGCGGAGCGCGATGGCAAGCGCGATCACCACCCGCTGCCGTTGCCCCCCGCTCAGCTCGTGGGGATACCGGGTCAGCGGGAACCGGTCCGCGGGCAGACCTACCCGGTCCAGCACCTCCCGCGCCTGGGCACGCGCGTCCGCGCGGGAGGCGCCGGTGTGGATGCGCACCGTCTCCATCACCTGATCGCCGATGGTCTGCAGCGGGTTGAGCGCTGTCATCGGCTCCTGAAAGATCATGGAGATGTCGTTGCCCCGCACATCCCGCATGTTCCGCTCGCCCAGCGCGCTTACTTCCGTGCCGTCGAGGTGGATCGTGCCCGTCCGGGCACTTCCCTTCGGCAGCAGGTCCATCAGCGCGAGCGCCGTCATCGACTTTCCTGACCCGCTCTCCCCGATCAGGCCGAAGATCTCTCCGGGTGCCACCTGGAAGCTCACATCGCGCAGCACCTCGACCGCGCCGATCCGCACATGAAGGCCGGAGACGGAAAGCCCGCTCACGATCGGGCCCGCGCAATCCGGGGGTCGAGCGCGTCGCGCAGACCGTCCCCCATCAGGTTCAGCCCCAGCACCGTCAGCACGATCGCGAGACCGGGGAAGATCGCCATGTGAGGGGCGAAGCTGATCATCGTCTGCGCCTCCGACAGCATCCGCCCCCAGCTCGGGTCCGGCGGCTGAACGCCGAGCCCGACGTAGGACAGGGCAGCCTCCGCAAGGATGCCCAGCGAAAACTGGATGGTTCCCTGCACGATCAGGAGGTTGGTGATGTTGGGCAGGATATGCTCGGCGCTGATCCGCACGGCTCCCTTGCCGCTCACCCGGGCGGCCATCACGAACTCCCGCTGCCACAGGCTCAGCGCCGCGCCGCGGCTGACCCGGGCGAAGACGGGCACGTTGAAGATGCCGATGGCGATGATCGCGTTCACGGCCCCGGGGCCAAAGACGGCCGTGATCAGGATCGCGATCAGCAGCGCCGGGAAGGCGAAGATCAGGTCGTTCGTCCGCATGATCGCGTCGTCGAGCATGCTGCCCCTGTTCGCCGCCGCCCACAGGCCCAGGGGCACGCCCAGCCCCATGCCGATGCCCACCGCCACGATGGCGACAGCGATGGAGGTCTGGGCCCCCACCATGATCATGGAGAAGATGTCCCGCCCGAAATGATCGGTCCCGAACCAGAACGCGCCGCCCGGGTCCTTCAGCCGCTTTGCGATGGTGAGCGTCTCAACGTCGTGGGGCGTCCAGACCAGGCTCACGAGCGCCGCGGCGACGAAGATGAGCGTCAGCGCCAGCCCGATGCCGAAGGACCAGCTTCGCCGGAGGGCGCGTCCGACGCTCACCGCCGCAACCTCGGATCCACCAGCGCGTAGGCAAGGTCCACGAGGAATGTCACCACGACCACCGCGAAGACCAGCAGCATCACCGTGCTTTCCACCACGATCAGGTCCCGCTGGGTGATCCCCTGGAACAGAAGCCGCCCGAGCCCGGGCAGGAAAAAGACGTTCTCGATGATGATCGCCCCGGCGAGCAGGAAGGAAAACTGCAGCCCGATGATGGTCAGCACCGGGATCAACGCGTTACGAAGCGCGTGCCGCCACAACACCTGACCCCGGCTCAGCCCCTTGGCCCGGGCGGTGCGCACGTAATCCTCGTCGAGCGTGTCCAGCAAGGCAGAGCGCATGACCCGCGCGAGGATCGATGCCTGTGGCACGGCGAGCGCGATGGCGGGAAGGGTAAGCGCCTTCATCGCCTCGTAGAACCCAGCCTCCCAGCCCGGAAACCCGCCCGCGCTGAACCAACCAAGCCCGACGGCGAAGAAGAGCACCAGCAGCATCGCGAACCAGAAGTTCGGCACTGCAATGCCAAGTTGCGTTACGCCCATGATCCCCAGATCCGCGAGCGACCCCCGCCCCATCGCCGCGATGATCCCGACCGGGAACGCGATCAGCGTCGATAGCGCGAGCGCGTAGAGCGCGAGCGGCAGGGAAATCCAGACCCGCTCCAGGATCAGCTCCGCCACCGGCACGCGGTAGGTGTAGGAGGTGCCGAAATCGCCCTGCAGCAGGCCGCCGGCCCACGCCAGGTAGCGTTCGATCAGACCCGCATCTAGGCCCAGCTCCGCCCGCAGCGCCGCCACGGCCTCCGGCTCCGCGTTGATGCCCAGCATGAACGCCGCCGGATCGCCCGGGATTACCTCGATCACCAGAAAGATCGCAAGGCTCGCCGCGATCAGCGTCAGCCCCAGAGAGACCAGCCGTGTGAGCGCATAGCGCAGCATTCCGCCCCCTTTCCTCGACGGGAGCCTAGTGGGCCGCCGCGCGCAAAACCAGCCCCTCCGCTGCGGGGTCTCAGGCAGAAACTCTCATCTGACGAGTGCGGGCGCCAAGGGTCACGTCGCGCACCTTTTCCCGCCCGTTCTGTCGAAACGCGGCGGGCCCGGGTGTCTTGAAAGTGAACCGCGCGATCGGTTCACACCGAAACCCTCAGGAGCCGTCCCATGAAATTCCTTGCCTCGCTCGCTGTTACCCTTTTCGCGTCCCCCGCCCCTGCTGACCCGTCTCTCAAGGAGTTGAGCGGCACGTGGGCGGATCCGATACCCTATGCCTATGGTCCCGCCTACGGGCACCGCAGCTTTACCTTTGACAAAGGCGCGTGGACACTCGACTTCACGCTCTCCTTCGATCCCGCCGGGGAGGTCCCCGTGTTCCGCTTCCGCACCGGAGGGACCTTCACGGTCACCGGAGTCTCGCCGACGGTCGATGGCGCGTGGGACGCGGACTTCGGTGAGGACTGGAAACGGGTGACGTTGCTTCATCCGGACCAAGCGGTCGCAACCGGGTTCGGGCTCGCCGTCTGCGACCTGACGGTGGGTGAGGAGGCCGACATCTCCGCCACCGGCTGCGGCCCGTGGAAATCCGTCGCCGCCTGCCCCACGGATCACGATCTCCTGAAACTCACTGAAGCGGGTCTTCAGTTCGGTCAGCGCCCCGCGGACAATGACATGTGCACAGCGGACCGGCGTCCGACCGTGCTCACCCCGCCGGTTGTGCGCCAGTAAAAAGGGGCCGGACATTGCCCGGCCCCGCCATTCTGTCTGCACGTTCAACCCGCCAGGTCCGCCCGGCGGGCGACACGGCCCGTCAGTCGACCCAGTAGACCGCTGTCAGATCGTTGGCCTGGGTCGGCGCATTCTCCCACAGCCCGCGGATCTTCGCGTTCGCGACGCCCGTCTTGGCGAGCTGAAACAGGTAGCCGTTCACGTAGTCCTGTGCGATGTGCTCCTGCGCCCGCTGCATGAGGCCGCGCCGCTCCGCCGGATCGGAGGCGACGGTCAGATCGGCGATGAGCTGCTTGAACTCGTCGCTTTCATACTGGAAATAGTAGTCGTCGCGGGCGTAGATCCCGATGTCCATCGGCTCCGTGTGGCTCACGATGGTCAGGCCGAAATCCTTGCCGCGGAAGACTTCCTCGAGCCACTGCGCCCACTCCAGATTGCTGATCTCGGTCTCGATCCCGACCGCCCGCAGCTGGGAGGCGATGATCTCCCCGCCCCGGCGGGCATAGGAGGGCGGGGGCAGTTTCAGCGTGGTCGTGAACCCGTCGGCGAAGCCCGCCTCCGCAAGCAGCGCCTTCGCCTTTTCCGGGTCGTAGCCGCTCAGTGCGGTCAGATCCATGTAAGCCGGGTTGTGCGGCGCAAAGTGTGTGCCGATGGGCGTGCCATAGCCGAACATGGCGCCGTCGATGATTTCCTGCCGGTTGATCGCATGGGCCAGCGCCTGACGGACCTTGGGATTGTCGAACGGCGGCATCTTGTTGTTGGTGGACAGGATCGTCTCACCCTCGGTCGAACCGACGATGACGTTGAACCGCGGATCGGCTGCGAACTGCGGCAGGTTCTCCGGCGCGGGGAAGACGCTGAACGCATCCACATCCCCCGCCATCATGGCGGAGAAGGCCGCAACCGGGTCGGAGATGAACTTGAAGGTCGCACTTTCAAGTTGTGCTGGCGTGCCCCAGTAGTCCGGGTTGCGCTCCAGCACCACGCTGTCCCCCTTCACCCAGCGGCCGAAGGTGAACGGCCCGGTACCCACCGGTGCGCTCACGTTGGTCTCGGCGCTCTCGGGCGCCACGATCACTGCATCGCCCCAGGCAAGGTTGAAGGGAAGGTTCCCGTTCGGGCTCTCCAGCGTGATCCGCACGACGAGAGGGCCCAGGACGGTCACATCGGTGATACCGGCAAAGAGTGCCTTTTGCGCGTTGGTGGAGTCTTCTCCCCGCGCCCGGTCCAGGGAGAACTTCACATCCTCTCCGTCGAAGGTGCTGCCATCGTGGAACGTCACCCCGTCCTTGAGCAGGAACGTGTATTCCAGCCCGTCGTCAGAGACGTACCAGGTCCGCGCCAGCGCGGGCAGGATCGACCCGTCAGAGGCGAAGCGGGTCAGCCCCTCGAACACGTTGGCATAGACCACCTCGTCGATCGCCGCCGCTGCCGCCGATGTCGGGTCCAGATGCGGCGGCTCGAGCTGCATGCCCATGGTCAGCGACGTCTCCGCGGCGGCCAACGGGCCGGCGGTGAGCGCAAGGATTGTGGAAAGGATGATTGGTCTCATGTCAGAGCTCCCGATTGGACCAGCGGAGCCCGCATCACATTGCGACCCCCAAGCAATAATCGTGCGCAGGGTGGCCGATTTCCGACAGGGTGTCTAGTTTGACGGGAGGTGAAGTGAAGGCCCGTCCCGCTGAGCCCTAGTGTCGCAGGCCCACTGCTTGGCAGCGTTGAGAGCGGCTGAACGCACCGGGCTAAACTTCACCCGCCTGTCGACGAAAGGGTAGCATTCCGAAGGGGATCCTCGCGCTCGAAATTCCTTTGCGTGGCACCATCCGGTCGGGCTATCGATCTCGTGTCGTTCTGGGTCGCGGAGGGGGGGTTCGTGAGACGTCTGACTGTCCTGCACACCGCGCTGGGCGTGCTCCTTCTGGTGCCCGTACTCGGAGAGGCCGACGAGGCGGACAACCCGGCGGAAAGGTATCTCACCGCCCACGAGGCCTACGCGGACGCGACCTGTCCGATCCCCGTGACCGACATCGCGCATTTCGTCTATTTCGCCCGGGATCGGGCGGCGATGCACGGGCATCCGCTGCTGACCTCGAACCGGTTCGCGGGCGCGCAGATCATGTATTCGTGGCGTGACCTCGAACCCCGGCGCGGTGAGTACGACTTCACGTTGATCCGTGAGGATGCGGCCTATCTCGCCCGGTTCGGCAAGCAGCTCTTTGTCCAATTGCAGGACGCTTCCTTCCGGCCGCGCCACAAACCGGTGCCACCCTATCTTGTCTCGCCCGCGTTCGATGGCGGTGTCACCGAACAGGTCTTGGAGGATGGCACCGTGGAAGGGTGGGTGGCGAAGCGCTGGTCGCCCGTGGTGCAGGAACGCTTCGCGGCCCTCCTCGCAGCGCTGGGCGCAGAGTTCGACGGCAGGATCGCCGGGCTGAACCTGCAGGAGTCCGCCATCGGTGTCTCCGCAAAGACTGATCCCGGCTTCTCCCCGCAGCTCTACGCGGACGGGCTGAAGGCAAACATGCGCGCCCTCGCCGCCGCCTTCCCGACCACGACGAAGATCCAGTACGCGAACTTCATGCCCGGGGAATGGCTGCCGTGGGAGGATGAAGGCTACCTGCGTGGCCTCTACGAACATGGCGCGGCGGTGGGTGTCGGTCTTGGCGCACCTGATCTGTTGATGGAGCGTAAGGGCCAGCTCAACCATGCCCTCGCCCTGATGCATGAGGGGACCTTCTCCGTCCCCATCGGCATTGCCGTCCAGGATGGGAACTATATCGGTCAGACCAACACCCAGCGGAGGGTGGAGATGCGGGACTCTATCGTGCCCAAGCTCCACGCCTTCGCCGAGGGCTTCCTAGATGTGAACTACATGTTCTGGTCGAACCAGGAGCCTTACTTCGAAGAAGACGTCCTGCCCTGTTTCGCAAACAGATGAGCGGGTAGACCCCCCAAACCCTCAGATCCTGCTGCTCAGATCCTCCGCCACGCGGGTGACGAACTGCTCGTCCTGCCCGCCGATCACGAGAAAGCCGAAACCGTCGCTGACCCAGTGCGCCGCCGCGAGCCCGGCGATCGTCTCCGCGGCGGGTGCCTGATCCGCGCCGCCGACCTCCGTCACGCAGATCGCGAAGGGAACGCCGAGCGGGGACACATAGGCCATCTGAACCAGCGGCATCCCGTTGAGGCCCAGCATCTGCGCCCGCCGGAACGCGAGACCCTGCGCCTCCGCCGCCGGTGCCAGATCACGGCCGAGTGCTGCGGACAGGTCCGGAAGCCGCGCCGCGCTGCGCCCGGTATCCTCTGCTGCCATCACGAGCGTTTCGGGAACATAGAGAACCTGATAGCGGGCAACCGCGAGCTTCCAGTCATCCTCCGCCGGGCCAACACCTCCCCGCATTGCGAGCATCCCGATCAGGACACCGATGCAGATGCTCGCTGCCAGACCGATCCCCATCACTGGCCCCCGCAGTGCGGAGGTCCGGGCGGGTGCCCGGTCCGGCGCCGAAGGGGCCCAGGTCAGGATCTCGTCGAACGCGTTTCGGATCCGGTCCCGGTCCAGATCGAGCGCATCGAGCCGTGCGCGCAGCAGCGGATCGTCGGCGAGCGCGGTGTCGAGCGCGAGGCGGTCTTCGCGCGACAGCTCACCGTCCCAGTAGGCGGTCAATGTCTCGTCGCTGACGGGGTGCTTCATCTCGCGCTGGCCTTCTGATCTCCGGTTGCCTTTTGCAGTTTCTTGCGGGCGGTGGCGAGCCTGCTCATCACGGTCCCGATCGGCACGTCGAGCATGTCCGCCGCTTCCTGATACGTGTACCCTTCCACATAGACCAGCACGACTGTCACGCGCTGCTCTTGTTTCAGCTCCATCACCTTCTCAAACACCTCCCGTGCGAAAATATTCGTTTCCGGTGCGGGAAGGGGTGCCGCGAGCCTGTCTTCCTCCAGCGCATCCGGATCGGTCACCGGTCGCAGCTTCGCGCTGCGCATGTCGTTGAGCCAGAGCCGCCGCGCCATGACGAACAGCCAGCGGTCGAGGTGCGTGCCCGGCTGGAACTTGTCCGCCTGTTCGATGGCGCGCAGGGCGGTGGACTGTGCAAGGTCCGCCGCCCGGTCTGTATCCCCGGTCAGCGACAGCGCAAACCGCCACAGCCGGGGGTAGATCTCCCCCAGTCCCGCGCGCACCGCCTCCGCGCCAGAGGGTCCTTTCGAAAAAAATCGAATAATGTCGCCAGCTCCAGTGTTGTCGTGGTGCCAAACTACAATGACGGCTCACAGGAGGAGATCACTTATGCTTGTACGCTTCAACGCGCTGACCGCCGCCGCTATCTGCCTTGCAGGTGCCGCCCAGGCCGAAGGCCACACTATGTGGCCCGCGACCGAAGGCGCCTTTGTCTATTTCATCGATCTGGAGGATGGGGCGACCGTCACTTCACCCTTTGTCGTCCGGATGGGCGTGAGCGGCATGGGCGTCGCCCCCGCCGGGACGGAGAAGGAGGGCACCGGCCATCACCACCTCCTCATCAATCGCCCCGTGATGGGCGAAGGCGAGTTCGGCGCGGAGGAGTGGGAATACGGCCTTGTCGCCGATGACAACCACATCCACTACGGTGGCGGCCAGACCGAGACGACCCTCGATCTGCCCAGCGGGACCCACACCATCCAGATGGTGTTCGGGGATATGAACCACGTGCCGTTCGGCCCCCAGATGGTCACCGACGTCATCACCGTGACCGTCGAGTAACTCCCCCGGAGCGGGTCGGCGCGCCGACCCGCCCGCCCTCTGAGCCTCTTACCGCCGATATCGTCAATGTGCGCGTTTGGGGGCGAAAGGTTCCGGGTCAGGAACTGCAACGTCGCCCGACATGCAGCTATTCCGCACCCGCAGCTTCCTCTAGTCTGGGTCCGGATCAGCCGAGGAGCCGCCCGTGATCACAGCAGCCCGAAACGCCACCTCCTGCGCTCTCGCCCTCTCACTGATCGCCGATGGTCCGGCGCAGGCGGGGGAGCTTTCCGCCTTCAGCCTCAACGTCACCCGCCATGTCCTCTATCACGAGCTCGCCCACGCGCTCATTCGCGAATTCGACCTGCCGGTCCTGGCGAACGAGGAGGCGATGGCCGACAGTTTCGCAGTGCTCGCTGTCATGGAGCTCCACCGGGATGATGTTGAGGAGATCGTGCTCGACCGGGTCCGATCCTGGCTTTACGAGGACGCCCAGTCCGATCCCTCGACCTACAACTTTCGTTCCGAGCATGATCTGGACATACGGCGGGCCTATCAGGCCGCCTGCCTGTTCTATGGTCTCGACCCTAACTCTTTCCGGGATGCGGTCGGATGGCTCGACTTCACGACCGGCCAGCTCGCCGACTGCTCCGACACCGCGCCGGACCAGCAGGAGGGGTGGCAGAGCATCGTTTACCCCAAGCTTCTGCCAGACGATGGCCGGTCCGAGAAGGTGACCCTGAGCTACGGCGGCAGCCCCCTCGACAGTCAGGTTCAGGCGTCCGGCGTCTTCGAGGATTTCGCCGCCGTCGTCGCCCGGTTCGACTGGCCCGAGCCGGTGACGATCCTTTTCGCGGAGTGCCGGGGCGGGGCGTCCTGGAGCCGGTCCACCCGCACGATCCGGTTCTGCGACAGCTATCTGCGGCGTTTCATCGACCAGGGTATCGCGCTGGGCCGTCCCTAGGCATTGGTCCGCCGGCCGGAAACGGTCTCTCAAGTACTCAACACAACCATAGGCTGCAATAGAAATTGATTCTCCTGGGGATGACCTGCCCCGGCCATGTATGCGCTTTCATTGATTTTCGAGGATGCTCGCAGGCCTGACAGCCACAAACCTATGGGATTTGAGATCGTCATCGAATTAAGTTGCGTATCTCGCCACACATAAAGCAGAAAATTGCTTTCGATACGTAAAGTGTCAACCCAGCGAGACATTTCAATTCGTGACTGACAGTCTGCAGCGGTTGACACCTCTGGGTTGTGTTCACTACCGTCATGGTTGTTTGAATGCTATTGAACAAGTATTCGAGAGTGTATCTCGTATATCTATTCATCATTGCATCAAACGTTTTCGTCTGACTTGGAGGAACTATTGATGAGTAATGCTGATAACACAGAATTCAGAGTGCCCCAGTCAATGGAGCATTATCTGAAGATTGCCGCTGCCGAGGCGGCACCGGATGAGGCCCCCGCGGTCAAGACCCCGTCCGATCAGGAATTCCTCGACATGCTGGAGATCCACGCTGGTGGCGGCGGGGGCGGCGGTGGAGGAGGAGGCGGCGGCGGGGGCGGCGGCAATGACGGGAACGAAGGAAATGAGGGGAATGAGGGCAACGAAGGAAACGAAGGCAACGAGGGTAACGAAGGAAACGAGGGCAATGAAGGCAACGAGGGTGACGAAGGCGACGAGGTCGCCGGTGTCTACGCCTACGCCGAGCAGGTCGTTGCACTTGCCGCCCACGTGGTTGCCGTCGCCGATGCCGTTGTAGCCGGAACGCCTGTCGCGTCGAGAGACGGTGGAGACGGCGCGGCCTGAACCCTTTGAGCGACCGGAAGGTCGGCCCAGGCCGACCTTCCACCACCATCCAGCGGAGCGCAAAGCCATGACCCTCGATCTGAAGCCAGAGACCGTTCAGACGCCCGACGCACACGACACCCCCTCCAGTCGGCAGGGCCTCGACATCACGGTCAACGAGAACCGGTACTTCCAGACGCAGGTTTTCACCTTTCAGCTCGACGCCACCGCCGCGGCGCCGCTGAACCGTAAGCTCCTCGATCTCGTCCATGAGGAGCGCGACCGGGATGCCGAGGGGCTGGAGAAATCCAACTTCCGCGCCCTCGGTGGCTGGCACAGCAAGAGCGACCTTCACAAGCGGGCCGAGTTCTCAGCCTTGGCCCGGCTGATCGAGATGGTGGCCGGGAAAGTGGCCGCGGCGAACGCCTACGATCCCGCGTTCCCGCTCCGCATCGGCACGATGTGGTCGATCATCAACCAGCCCGGAAGCGCGAACAACGCCCACGTCCACCCGAGCAGTCAGTGGAGCGGGGTCTACTACATTCAGGCCCCGGAAAACTCCGGTCAGATCGAGTTCACCGATCCCAGGATCGGCCACACGATGGCACCGGCGAAGTATGCGCGCGGGGTGAAGCGTCCGACCCCCTGCTGGGGCAAGGTCACGTTCACGCCGGTGGCGGGAAAGCTCATCATGTTCCCAAGCTGGCTCTACCATGCGGTGGCCCCGAACCTCTCGACCGGGAAGGGTGAGGAGGGCGAGCGTGTGATCGTGAGCTTCAACCTCAACCAGATGCCCGCTTAGATGCCCGAAGGAACGCGCATGCTGGCCCATTGGCGGGTCTTCTGGTCGAACGCCTGGCTGCTTGGCTTCGCTGTGGTGCTCAGCGCCCTGGTCGCGGTGCTGTCGCTGACCCTGCCGCTCTTCATGCTGCAGGTCTACGACCGTGTCATCAGCGCGCGGTCGGTTCAAACCCTCTGGGTGCTCGTCGGCCTCGCGGTGTTCCTGCTCATGGGCATGGGTGTTCTCGACTATGCCCGCAGGCGCATCATCGCGCGGTTCGCGGGCGTGATGCAGGCGGAGCTCGAACCCTTCCTGCTGGCGAAGGGTGCGGGGCGGGCGCCTGACGATCTGGGCGGCACGCTCGGCACTTCGGACCTCGACGCCCTGCGCGGCTTCACCCATTCGGGCGGGGTGCTGACGGTGATCGACGCGCTCTGGATTCCGCTCTTCATCTTCGTGCTTTTCGTGCTCAGCCCGGCCTTCGGGACACTGGCGCTCGCCGGATGCGGCCTGTTGGCGATCCTCTACGGCATCGAACACTGGACCGCTGCCTACCGCTGGAGGGAGGCAAAGGCCGCGTCCGGCCAGGTGAGCCAGATCAGCCAGACGGTCACGCAGGACAGCATCGCCCTGCGCGGTCGGCTGATTGGGGAGCCCGCAGCGGCGGCATTTCTCGACCGGCGCACCCGGTCCCGCAACGCCGCCATTCACGCAAGCGATCTGTCCCAGGGTTTCCGGATCAGCGGCAGTACGGTCCGCTGGATCCTGTCCGTGCTGACCCTCGCCCTCGGCGCGTCGCTTGTCCTGAACAGCAGCCTGACCATCGGGGGGATGGTCGCCGCGGTGGTGCTGCTCGGCCGCGTGTTCCATCCGTTCCAGGCGTTTCTCGACGCGTCACGCGGTCTGATCGGGGCACGGACGAACTGGAACAATATCGGTAAGGCGCTCGCGCGGGAGGATGGGGAGGAGAGCTTCGGAGTGATCCCTGATCCCGCCGCGCCCGCCCTTTCCATCCGGCAGCTCGATCTGATGGGGGATCTGGAAAAGACCCCGATGCTGGAAGGTGCCTCGCTCGAGGTTCCCCGAGGCCAGATCGCCCAGATCCTCGGCCCCACGGGCAGCGGCAAGACCCTGCTGGCCGAAACCCTCGCGGGCCTTCGACCCGTCGCCAAGGGCAAGGTCAGTGCGTCCGGCATCCGGTACGACAGCCTCCGCCCCGGCGCGCTGGCTGCGTTCGTCGGCTACGTGCCGGAGGTGTCGATGTTCTTCCGCGGCACAATCCAGGACAACATCGCGGGCTTCCCCGGATCCGGCACCGAGAATGCGGTGGTCGAGGCTGCGACCCGGGCTGGCATCCACGGCGCCATCCTTGACCTGCAGGAGGGCTACCAGACGCGGCTCTCGGACTCGGGCAAGCCCCTCAGCAAAGGGATGCGCGACCTGCTGGCGCTCGCCCGGGCGCTCTACCAGTCCCCCGCGGTCCTCATCTGTGATGAGCCCAGCCCGGTCCTGCTCGACGCGTTCGATCCGCACCGGTCCGATGGGCTCGCCCTGTTTCTCGAGCGTGGCGGCAGCGTCGTGCTCCTCTCTCGCCAGCCCCATGACCGGCTCGAGGGCAGCCTGACGTTCGAGATTTCCGGCACCCGCCTTGAGAAGCTGCGGCAGGACACGCCTTTCTCCCTCATTCCCCTTCAGACTGCGCGAGGACCGGCCGAATGACCAGGCGCCCCCCGAACATCGTCAGGTTCATGGCCCCGGTCTGGCTGTCGCTCGCCGTGATCGTGCTCCTTTTCGGCGGGGTCGGCGCCTGGGCGGTCAACACCAGGATCGCCGGGGCCGTCATCGCTCAAGGGCGGCTCGAAACGCGGGAGACGCCCCACGATGTCAGCCATCCGGTCGGCGGCCTCGTCGCCCGTATCGCCGTGCGCGACGGGGACTACGTGGAAGCAGGCAGCGCCCTCCTCCACCTCGATGAGACCCTCATCGCCGCCGAACTCGTCATGGTTTCTCAACTGGTGGCGGACCTCTTCGCGCGGCAGGCGCGGCTGGAGGCGGAGCGCGTGGGCCGCGACAGGCTCGCGGCGGATGCGGAAGTCTCGGCGTTGATGGATGAACTGCCGGGCATGGAGCGTCGGTGGGCTGAACAGCAGACCCTCCTGACCGAGCGGCTGGAGGAGCGTGCGCGCCGCCTCGCCCAGGAGGATCAGCGCTTGCTCCAGATCGACGAGCAGATCGGCGGCTACGACACCACCATCGCCGCGGCGGAGGCGGAGCTTGTCCTGATCGCGGAGGATCTCGACCGGCAACGCACGCTTGAGGGGCGCGGCCTCGGCACCAGCGAGAAGCTCAACGCCACCGCCGCCCAGTACCACCGCCAGTCCGGCACGCTGGGGGAAATGCGCGCCCGGCGGGCCGAACTGACCCAGAAGCGGGTCGAGGTCGAACTGGGCCGCATCTCCCTCGAACAGGTCATGCGGGTGGAGGCGCAGGACGAGATCGACGAGATCTTCCCTGAACTGGCAAGGCTGATCGCCCGCCGGACCGAGCTCAAGCTCGAACGGGAGCAGCGCGTCGTGCGGGCGCCGGTGACCGGGTTCGTCCATGAACTGAAGATCCGCGGCAGCGGGTCCGTCGCCCGCCCCGGACACACCATCGTGACGATCATCCCGGAATCCGAAAACCTGCAGGCGGTGGTCCGGGTCGCAGCCGGTGACATTGATCAGGTCTACCGGTCCCAGACCGGCGGCATCCGCTTCCACGCGTTCAACGCACGGACCCAGCCGCTCATCGAGGGCACGGTTGAGAACATCGCGGCCGAGGCCACCGTCGATCCGCTCACCCGGAAGCGGTTTTTCGAGGTCTTCCTCACCATCCCCCGCACCGAGCTTGAGCTTCTCCCGGAGGGGGTGAGCATCATCAACGGAATGGAGCTCTCCGCCTTCATCCAGACCGACTATGAAACCCCGTTCTTCTACGTGACCAAGCCGATCCGCGACTATCTCAGCCTCGCCTTCCGGGACCGCGCATGATGGAGACGCAGATGACAGGCTCCCCCTCCATCTTGGTCTGGGACACCGTCCGCCGGTCGTGTATGTCCGGTCTGGGCGACAGCGCCGGGCAGTTTGCCCGCGCCCTCGACGGCGTCATCGTGAACCGCGGGGCGTATTGGGAGACCTCGTGCTGTGTGGATCAGGGACCGGGTCATGCCCCCGTGGTGCTGCTGCCTGAACGGATCGGCACGGGTGATGTTTGGCACATGGTGGACGCGATGAGCGACGCGATCTCCACGCCGCAGGTTCGCCGCGCCGCCAATCTGCAGACCGAGTGCAGGGTCGCCGGGCAGCTTGCCTACCTGCGCGGTGCGGACTGGGTCACAGACCTGCGGATCCCCCGTCTCAGCCAGCCGTCATCCGGGGCGGATGCCTGGCTCTGGCCGCTTCTCACCGGCCATGTCCGCACCGCCGACCTCTCCATGACCGTTCCGGTCCTGCGCATCGAAAGGCGGGGCTGCACGCCGGTTGATGGGCCGACGGACTGGGCTGCCCGCCTTGCCGAGCGGGGGAAGGCCGCCCTCCGCGACCTCGCGAACGGGGCGCTCTCGGCCACGCCGACGGACTGGCTTGCCGCCCGGGGCGAGGAACCCCTGGTCACCGGGCCCCAGCCGTTCAGCTTCTTCTCCGCGGTCGGTGCCGCGATCGAGGCGCTCGCGGCCTCCACCTATCACCGTCAGTTCTTGCTGGATGACTACCTGTCCGTCGAGGTTCTGCCGCCGCTCCGCGCCGGTCAGACCCGGTTCTACGTCACACCGGACAACCAAGTTGCGGGATTTGTGTCCTGGGCGATGCTCGACGACGCGACGCTGCCAGAGATCATGGAAACGGGCCGCGCCTGCCGCTCGCGCGACTGGACCTGCGGCACCAACCTCTTCTTCAACGACTGGATCACCAACGGTGCGCCCATCCGCCCCGTGGTCCGCGACGTGTCCAACCAGTTCCCGCCCTGCCGCGCCAGCAGCCTCAGGCGCCAGCAGAACACCCGCATCCGCAGGGCCAACGCCTGGCGAACGCCCGCGGATTCTCTCAACGGACAGATTGTGTAAGGAGGTTATGATGCCGAGTGTTCACACAGCCGACAGAGTTGAGGACCCGCGCATGACGCCCCAGCAGCCCATCAGACGCGCCTACCGCCTGGTCGTCGCCGGAGAGGTCGTGCTGACCTCCTGGCTCGTGCTGATCGAAACCACAGACCGGACCGGCTCCCGAACAGGGTGGGAAATCAGGACCTGGAGCCGCGGTCAGGATGCGGAGAAACGGCGCGGCATCCGGGCGAAGTCCGTCCATCGGATGGACGCGGACGGATACTTGAGGTCCTACCGTTTCGAAGAGGCGCGCCGCGCGATCTTCATCGAGTATGCCGATGACGCCTACATCTTCTCCGACGGCAAGTATGTCATCTCCGAGGTGCCGAGCCCCCGGGCGGAATGCTTTCTTGAGGATAACAACTTTGCCTCTGTCGCCGCGCAGTTCTACATCCGCGACGTCCTCGGGGTGACCACGCCCGCCCTTTCCGCCCTGCCCGAAGGGTCCTTCGAAATCGTGCAGGTCCCCATCACCCGCACAGCCCAAGGGGAGATCGATTTCTGCGGTGCCCTGTTCCAGCTCGACGCGGAGGGTCTGATCACCTCCGCCGAGGTGCCGGGACAGCCCGTCGCCGTGGAGGTCGAGGACGCCCCCGTCGCCCCGGAACTGCTCGAGGATCTTTATGAGGGCGGCACCGACTTGCTCGGCCTCTACCCGGTGAGCTATGAGGATGTGACTGTCACCTCCGCCTTCGGCAGCGTCTTCGGCACCCTCGCCGCCTCCCCGATGACGAAGATCCCCGGGCGCATGGGGCTTCTGATCGGCGGCACTGGCCGGTTCAACCGGGACGGCAAGACGCTCACCGGCCTCAATCTTGGGTACGGGCGGACCATGGACGCGCTCGCGGATGCGGGCCTGCCGAACCTCCGCTATGACCGCCGCCCGTCGCTCGGCGCGCGGGAGGTCCTGTCCCAGAAGGAGCTGACGGAGCAGGCCCGCGCCATGCTCACCCACATACACGAGGAGCGGCAGTGCCAGTCCGTCATCATCGGCCACAGCTACGGCGCCCTGATCGCGAGCGAGCTTGCGGCTGACAATGACGCGGTGGCCCTCCTTGTGCTCGTCTCCGCCCCAGCCCGCACGATCCTCGGCTCGATCCGCTGGCAGCGGGAAAAGGCGATGGAGGCCATGGCGGATGCCGCGATGCGCGAGCAGTACCGCAATACCGCCGCCGCCTTCGACAGGAAGCTGCAGGATGCCGACCTCGACGAGCTCACCCATACGGAGCGCAGCACAATCGCGTTCTTCCGGTCAGTCGGCGATCGCACTCTCTTCGACAGCCTCGGGTCGGTGACCTGTCCCATCCTCATCCTCCACGGTGGAGAGGATGAGCAGGTCCCCCGCGAGGACCCGGAAAAGATCCAGCGCTGGCTGGAGGATCGCGGGCAGGACGTCACGCTCACCTTCATCCCCGAGTTCGGGCACATCATGAACCCCCTCGGTGAGGACGCGCCTGATCGGTCCGAGCTGCTGGAATTCGACAAGACCATTGTCTCCGAGATCATCGCGGCAACCAGAACCAGCGCAGACCTGAACTGAGCCGGCATTCCGGCGCGCTCACCCATGAGGAAGGAAGTCCCATGACGATTGCGAACATGAAGTTCTTCGATTTCCAGTCTGTGACCGTTCTCACCACCGACAAGTGCACGGCGAAATGCGCCCATTGCTGCGTCTCATCCTCGCCGAAGCGCAAGGCGAAGCTCTCGTTCGATGAGATCAGGGGCATGCTCGACGCGCTGCTCGATGAACACCAGCTCAAGGTCGTGGTGTTTGCAGGGGGTGAACCCTCCCTGCTGAAGAACGATCTCGTGAAAGCGATCCGGTACTGCACGGACCGGAACATCCACACCCGCGTCGTAACCAACGCCTCCTGGGCCATCGACGAGAAGCGCGCGCGCGGCATGCTGAAGAAATGGCGCGATGCGGGTCTCGGCGATCTCAACGTGAGTGCTGACGACTATCACCTGCCCTACATCCCGCTCGACCGGCTGAACCGGGTCTGGCACGCGGCCAAGGGTCTGGGCTTCAACTCCGTGATCATCGCGCTCGCCTACCAGAAGGGCAGCTACGTCACCTATGACCGCCTGTGCGAGCTCTTCGGAGAGCCCGACATCGCGCAGGTCTATGACGAGAACGGGATCCCGAAGGAGCTTGATCCGCTGCGCGACGTTGACGGCACACTCTACGCGATCTGCCAGCGTCCGGCGAGCCGGTCGGGCCGTGGGCTCAAGCTGATCGACACGGAGGATGTGATCCACCTCGATGGGCGGGGCGAGTACAGCACCTGCCCCTGGATCAGAAGCTCCCCGGCGATCTCCCCCCGGGGGGAACTCGTCTCCTGCTGCGGGTTCGAGGCGCGGCGGGTGAAGGCGCTGAACTACGGCACGCTCTCCACCGACACCCTTGGTGCGATCAACGCGCGGGGGGACGATGTGGTCCTGCATGCGCTGACCATGGTCGGACCGAAGCGCCTGCTGGAGTTTGTACGGGAAAAGCAGAACAGCGACGTGACCTTCGACCGTCACGTGTCCATGTGCGAGGCCTGCGAGGATCTGATGGGCAAGCCTGCCAACATCAAGATCCTGCGCGAGCACGCAGCGGAACTCGCCGCCTGGTCCATCGCACGGGCCAAGCGGAAAGCCCAGCGGCAGGCGGCGCAGTGCAAGCAGGCGCTGGAGGCTGCTGCGGCGGACTCAAAGGCGCAGGAAGCCTCCGCCTAAAGCGATCGACTGCATCGGATCACGCGGGGCGGATGGTCCGCCACTCCGCCCCGCCGAGCACATCCTGAAAACAGGGTAGGGTGCGCGCTGGCCTGATCGCTGCAACCACACTCTGATCTGGCGCAGCGTCAACGACACTGAACTGTCGGTAGAGGCGGATCATCGCCGGTGCCCAAAAACGTGCCCGCCACGCGTGTTCGGCGCTCGAACCGCTGTGCCATCCCAATCCGGACCGTGATCAGACGCGCACCGAGCCCCGTGTTTGCGCACTTCAGGACATAGATGGCGACGCTTTACATCTGGTGTGCCCTCCGACACCTGCCGGAGTGTAGACGGCCCGCCCGTCCCAGTCGTGCGTCAGCATCTAGCCGCCAGTGGCGGTACTCCAGCCGAAAGGGCTCAATCCCCACACGCCGAAGGGTCCGTACCACCCTCTGGCGACGCCCTTCGTGGACCGGGTCCAGACACCGTTCTGAGCCTGTCATCCTGTCGGTTCCGCCCTCGCACCAACCGGATCGGAGCGGCTGCCTCGATGGCACCGCCTGACACCCCTTTACACGCCCGCCCCGGCGTCGCTATGGGAGGGCCGGACGGGAACGGGGATTGATGGCTGAGGTTGCTCCTGTATTGGAACGCCGTGTCGGTGCGGTGCTCGGGTGGCTCGCGCGCGGGTTGGCCTTGTTCGGGGGCGTGATCCTCGCGGCGGTCGCGGTCATGACCGTGGCGTCCATCACCGGTCGGGCGCTCATCTTCGCCGGGTTCGGGCCGGTGAAGGGCGATTTCGAGCTGGTTCAGCTGGGTGCCGCCATCGCCGTTTTCTCTTTTCTCCCCTGGTGCCAGCTTCAGCGCGGGCACGTGACGGTGGACATCCTCGCGGACCGGCTGGGCCCCCGGATCAAGTCCGCCCTCGGCTTGCTGGGCAACGCCGCCATTGCACTCGTCGCGCTCATCGTCGCGCGGATGCTCTGGCTCGGCATGCTCGAAAAATTCTGCTTCTCCCCCCAGGATCCCGCCATAGGCTGGCTTTGGGAGGTGCTTTCGATCGCTGAGCCCTTCTGCTGGGTCGAGGCGACCTACGAGCTCGGCCTGCCTGCCTGGTGGGGCTACGCGCTGGGCAGCCTCGGCGCGTGGCTCTTCGCGATCGTGGCGCTCTACACCGTGTGGCGCAGCCTTAACGAAACGATGCGGGGCGAGGCGCCGTGACCGGGATCGAACTGACCGCCTGGGGCTTCGTCGCCCTGTTGACCATGATTGCGTTCCGGATGCCCATCGCCGTCGCGATGGCGATCACCGGGTTCGTGGGCACGTGGATCACGCTCGGGCGGGTCGATCCAATCCTGAACCAGCTCAAATCCGTCACCTACGACACGTTTTCGAGCTATTCGCTCTCCATCGTGCCGCTGTTCCTGCTGATGGGGCAGTTCGCCTCCAAATCCGGGATGTCGGAGAAGCTGTTCCGCGCCGCGGCGGACTGGATGGGGCACCGCAAGGGCGGCATCGCGATGGCCGCGGTCGGGGCCTGCGCGGGCTTCGGCGCGGTTTCGGGCTCGTCGCTGGCCACCGCCTCCACCATGGGCCAGGTCGCCCTGCCGCAGATGAAGCGCTACGGATATTCCGATGCGCTCGCCACCGGCGCGCTCGCGGCCGGGGGCACGCTCGGCATCCTGATCCCGCCCTCGGTGATCCTCGTGATCTATGCCATCCAGGCGGAACAGAACATCGAGAAGATGTTCGCCGCGGCGATCCTGCCGGGTATCGTCGCGGCGCTCGGCTACATGCTCGTCGTGGCCCTCTATGTGCGCCTTGTGCCCGACGCGGCGACCGCCCAGCCCCGCAAACCCTACCGGGAAAGGCTGAAGACCTTGGGCGGCGTCTGGCCGGTCGTGGTCATCTTCCTCCTCGTCATCGGCGGAATTGCCGGGGATTGGAACTGGTTGCGGGAGGGGCGGCAGGCGCTCTTCACGCCCATCGAGGGGGCCGCGGTCGGGGCCGCGGCGACCGGGCTCTACGGCCTGATCACCGGCGGTCTGACCCTGCGCAGCTTCCGCGACTGCGTGCTCGAAACCGCCCAGTCCACCGCGATGATCTACTTCATCCTGTTCGGCGCGCAGCTCTTCAACACCTTCCTCGCCTTCACCCAGACCCCGCAGGACCTCGCGGACTGGGTCACCGCGCAGGGCTTCGCGCCTATGCTGGTGCTGACCTTCATGCTGCTGACCTATCTGCTCTTCGGCTGCGTGATGGACTCGCTCTCGATGATCCTGCTGACGATCCCGATCTTCTTTCCCATCGTGCAGGCGCTCGATTTCGGCCTGACGCCGGAGGAGACGGCGATCTGGTTCGGCATCCTCGTGCTGATCGTCGTCGAGGTCGGGCTGATCACACCTCCCGTGGGCATGAACCTTTTCATCATCAATTCGCTGGCAAAGGGCGTGCCGATCCAGCGCACCTACCGCGGTGTTGCCCCCTTCGTCATGAGCGATCTGATCCGGGTGGTCCTGCTCGCCGCATTCCCCGCGATCAGCCTCTGGCTGGTGCGCATTACCTTCTGACCTGGGACACTTCCCCGTGAGCGGGCGGAATGCACAGGCCCCCCGCACAGTTGTCATAGTGTAGACCACAGTGCAGGGTGCCCCCAAGACGCCCTGCGGATTCGACCGGCCATGACAAAAAGCGTACACTCTCCCGACGGATACCGGCGACATCGGCTTGTGTGGTGGGTTCTCCCGCTGGTCTGCACGATGCTCGTGGCCTGCGGTGCAGAGGACCCGCTCTTCGTCGCCCCTCCCAGCGGAGAGGCCGTGGATTACGACGTGGAAATCATCGGTGCGCCCAGCGATGAGGTCGAGGACCTCGCCCGCGATGCGCTCACCCTCTTCATCCGCCAGGATGACGGTGCAGCCTCGCTCGCGTTCCTGCAACGGCGGGCGGAGGGGGACCGGGAGGTCATGCAGACCATCCTCCAATCCTTCGGCTACTACGAGGCGGAAGTCGAGGTCGAGGCGGTCCTCACTGCTCCCGGCGCCGATGACGCGATCGCGCGGGTCACGGTGCTGCCCGGTCCGGTCTACACCCTCTCCACCCACGATTTCTTCGTGGAGGATGCGAATCCGGATCCCGGCCCCTTCGACTCCGAGGAGCTTGGCACGCCCATGGGCCGTGCCGCGGATGCGGAGGCGATCCTCGCGGCGGAGGATGCCGCCGTCGCCAACCTGCAGCGCCGCGGCTACGCCTACGCGACGTTCGTGGAGCGGGAGGCGATCGCGGACCGGGAAAGCAAGACGATCGAGGTTGTCACGGTCTTAAACGCCGGCAACGCTTACGAGTTCGGGGAAATCTCGTTCGAGGGGATCACCCGCGTGCCAGAGGATTATCTCGCGAGCTACCAGACCTGGAAACCGGGACAGACCTTCAACGCGGCCGAGGTCGCGGCCTTCCAGCGGGACCTCACGCAGACCGAGCTCTTCAACGCCATCTCCGTGGAGATCCCGCCGGAACCGCCCGAGGGCAACAGGCTGCCCGTCACCGTGCGGGCGGAGGAACGCCGCTCCCGCTCCTTCTCCGTCGGGGTGAGCTGGAACACCAATCTCGGGCCACAGCTCGACACCTCCGTCCAGCACCGCAACCTTCTGGGCCGCAACGAACGGGGTGCGGTGGCGCTCAAGGTCAACAGGGCGGAGCAGGGCATCACCTTCAGCTTCCGCAAACCCCAGTTTCGCCGCGACGGGCAGGACCTGATCTCCTCCATCGCCTTCACCAACTACACCGATGAAACCCTGGAGGGGGAAGTGGTCGAACTGCGGCTCGGCGGGGAGCGTCAGCTCGACGACCGCTGGCGTGTCGGCCTCGGCGGCGCGCTCGAACTCAGCCAACTCGATGACGATGGCGATCTGGAGGAATCCGCGCTGGCCGGTCTGCCCTTCTTCGGCCAGTACGACAGTACGCGCGACCGGCTGGACCCCCAGAACGGCTCCCGCTTCCGCCTCGATGTCGTGCCCTATATCGGCTCCGTCGATGATCGGGAGGTGAGCTTCACCCGCGTCGACAGCCGGATCTCTTTTTATCGTCGGCTCGACGACGATGCGACCTACGTGCTCGCAACCCGGTTCCGGGCCGGGGCGATCATCGCGGACCAGATCGACGATGTGCCCACCAACCAGCGGCTCTACTCGGGCGGTGGCGGGTCCGTCCGCGGCTTCAGCCTCGACGGTATCGGGCCGCGGGACAGCGACAACGACGCCTCCGGCGGCCTTTCCGCCGCGGAGGCCGGGATCGAGCTGCGCGTCCGTCTGGGTGAGGCCATCGGCGGGGTCGCCTTCGTCGAGGCGGGCGCGGTCAGCGAGGAGAAGGTCATCGAATGGGGCGAGGAGATCCGCGAATCCGCGGGCATCGGCATCCGCTACTTCTCCCCGGTCGGTCCGATCCGGGCGGATATCGCCGCCCCCATCGACCGGAAGGGAGGGGAGGACGCGGTCCAGTTCTACCTTTCCATCGGTCAGGCGTTCTGATGCTGCGCAGTCTCCTTCTCACCCTTGTCCTGCTGTTCGTGGCGCTCCCCGCGGCGGCACAGACCTCGATCTTCAACATCCGAAGCTCCCTTGTGCAGTTCGCGCTCGATCAGATTTCGACGCCGGGCAGCTTCGAAGTCACTGCCGGGTCCGTTGACGATTCCGAGGATGGTTTCACCCGCCTCAACGAGGTCGCGGTCTCCGACGGTACCGGGGTCTGGCTGACCATCGACAGCGTGGTGGTGAGCTGGAATGCCACCCGGCTGCTCGGCGGCGCGCTCGAACTCGACCTGCTGCGCATCTCCGGCCTCACGGTCACCCGCCTGCCCGACGAGGATGCGGAGGCGCCGGAGCTCGACGTGGAGGTTGAGGCGACCCAGGGCACGCCTTCCCCCTTCGACTGGCCCCGGGCCCCCATCGCCGTGCAGGTGCGCGAGCTGATCCTCAACGACGTCCTTCTGGAGGAAGGGGTGCTGCCCCAGAGCCTCGCCTTCAACGCCACGGGTGCCGTGCAGGACGAGGGCGACACGCAGACCCTGTCCCTCGACCTCGACCGCACGGATGCTGTGGAGGGGCGCATCGTCATCGACTACCTGCGCGATTTCGCCTCCAACACCCTGAGCCTCACGGTCGACGCGGAGGAGAGCGCGGGTGGCCTCGTCGCGGAGCTGGTGGGCCTGCCGGACGAGAGCGAAAGCCGCGTGCTCCTGCGCGGTGCGGGGCCCCAGGAAGACTGGAAGCTCGACTTCGCCCTCGATGCGGAGGATGTGCTGAACGCGGAAGGTCAGGCGACCATCGACTATGTCGTGCCCCTGACCATCGCTGCCGACTTCCACGTCAAGGCCGGCCCGCAGTTGGAGGAACGCTTCCAGCAGGCCATCGGGGAGGGGGCGGACCTCGCCCTCGACATCGAGGAGGGCGCGGACGGCCTGATCACCATCAACGCCTTCGAGCTCACGTCCCCCGCCCTCACCCTGAACGCGACCGGCACCTACGGGCGAACCACCAGCGACAGCAATCTCAGCCTGCGCCTCGCCGGGGGGCAGGCGCTCGCCGCGATCATCCCCGGCGTCCGGTTCGACAGCGTCCGTTTCCGCGGCGATGTCCTCGGCCCGCCGGACAATCTCAACATCGTCGGCGGGCTCGTGGTGCAGGATCTTCTGACCACCCAGGTCGACGCGAGAAACCTGACGCTCGAACTTCTGGGAACCCGCATCGGCACACGCCTCGACGTGACCGCTAATGGCGTGGCGGAGGGCCTGCGGCTCGACCAGATCCCGGCGCGGGATGTGGGCCGGGCGGAGCTTTCGGCCTCGATCAACCAGGTCGACGAGGTGTTCAGCATCACCGCAGCGCGGCTCTCTTCCCCGCTCTTGACCGTACAGGCAACCGGGGATGTGGATGTGGGGATGACGAACGGGGACCTTCTGGTCACCGCCCAGCTACCGGATCTTGAGACCATCGCCGCGGCCTACGGGCAGGCCGTCACCGGCTCCGCCAATGTCGCGACCAACATCGCGATGACCGAGGGACAGCTCACCGCGGAGGCGCGGGGCAGGCTGCGGGACGTGACCTCCGAGTTTGCGGATCTGGGATCCTTCGTGTTCACCGGCGGGGTGACCCAGAACGGCAGCGCCTACCGGATCGCCGCCGATGGTGCCGCGCAACGGCTCCGCCTCGACCGCATCGGACCCGAGGTGCTGGGCACTGCCGATCTCGGCGTCGATGTGACCCTCGATGGGGGCATCGCCCGGGTCGATGAGGTTGCGCTCTCCGCCCGGCCCATCACCTTCCGCGCCAACGGCCTTGCCACCACCGACGGGGTGACGCTGGACCTGCGCGGACGGCTCGCGGTGCCCGAGGTTGCCCCCTTCGCCACTGCCTACGATCAGGACGTGACCGGCGGGATCGAGACCGACTTTACCCTGGTGCGGAACGCGACGGGGATGACAGCGGATCTGAGCGGCGCGGTCGCCGGCATCCGCTCGGAGTTCGTCGATCTCGGCGCCTTCGCCTTCACCGCGTCGGCCCGGGAGGAAGGGGAGCGGCGGCATCTGAAAGTGTCGGGCACCGCGGAGCGGATGCGGGCGGACCGGATCCCGCCGCGCCTCCTCGGCCGCGCGGACCTCAGCGTCGATGTCGCCGTCGAGGGCGACGCGGTGACGGTGGAGGAGGCGTCCCTCGTCTCCCGCCAGCTCACCGTTCGCCTCGATGGCACAGCGACGACCGATGGCGCGCAGCTCGACCTCGCCTACGATCTGCAGACCCCGAACCTCGCGCCGCTCGCCCGGCAGTACGATCAGGACCTGTCGGGCCGGTTCGACGGGCAGGGCCGGGTCACCCGGACCCAGAGCCGCGATCCGATCACCCTGACCGGGGCGCTCACCCTCGACGGTGCGGCGCGGGAGGGGCAGAGCTTCGGCGACATCGCCCTCAGTCACGATGTGCGCATCGATGCGGTGACCGAGGGTACCGTCGCCCTCGCTGCCATTGGCGGGATGCTCGACGGCGCGGATTTCCGCACGGGCTTCCGCATCGACGGCCCGACCATCGAGGTGCAGGATTTTTCCGGAGAGATCTTCGGATTTTCCACCGCCGCGGATCTCGTCATCGACCTGCAGGACAACGCGCCCCCGTTCCTCGCCGGTGATCTGCGCCTGATCGAAGGGGATCTGCGCCGGGTTGGCGCCCTCGTCGATCCGTCGCTCGGCATGCGGGGTGGCGCTGCCGGGGCGGCACGCTTCGCCTATGAGGGCGGGAAGCAGCGGATCACGCTCGACCTCGCGCTCGCCCAGGCCACGGCCATGGGCGTCTTCATCGGTGAGGCGGCGGTGCAGGGCGACGTGCGGGACGCCTACGGCGCGTCCCCCAACGTCTCCGCCACCCTGGACGCGTCGACGCTGGCGCCGGTGGACAATCTCGTGCTCGACCGGATCAAGGCGTCCGTTTCCGGCCCGCCGGAGCGGATGCGCGTCACCGTCGATGCTGACGGCACCGCGTTCCGCGAGGATGCGGAGTTCGACCTTGCCGCCACCGTGGCCCGGCGCGGGGACACGGTCGCGGTCGAGCTCAGCCAGCTCGCGCTGCTTTTTCGGGAGGAGGTGGTGCAGCTCCTCGCGCCCGCCCGGCTCGCCCATGCGGGCGGGCGGACCCGGATCCAGGGGCTGGAGCTCACGACCTCCCGTGGTGGGCGCATCGCCCTGGATGCCTCCCATCAGTCAAACGGGGTCTGGGGATCGGCGGTCCTGGCCGGGCTCGACCTCCAGCTCTTCCAGGGGCTCGCGGACCTGCCGCTGGAGCAGGGCCTGCTGACCGCCAACGCAACCTTCGACACGCGGCCCGGGCGGGCGGAGGCGGAGTTCTTCGCCGACATGTCCAACCTGCTGGCGGAAGGCGTGCCCGCGGGCGTCGGCCTCCTGCGGCTCAGCACAGAGGGAAGCTGGGACGGCCGCACCGCGACCGTCGAGTCCCGCCTCGAAGGCGATTTCGGCGATCCGATCACCGTCAGCGCGACCCTGCCCCTGCGCCCGGGCAGCAACAGCCCGGTGCCCCAGGTCGCGCGGGGAGGGGAGATCGACGGAAAGATTGCCTGGGCCGGAGAGATCCGCCCGCTCTGGGCCGCGGTCCCGCTCGACGGCCACGTTCTTTCCGGCGAGACCATCATCGATATCGGCATCTCCGGCGCGGCCGGATCGCCCAAGTTCGAGGGGCGGATCGATCTGACCAACGGGCGGTACGAGAACCTCGACGCGGGCGTGATCCTGACGGATGTGGAGATCGCGACGGAGGTCAACAGCGTCTCCGACCTGCTCCTGTCCCTATCCGCGAGCGATGGCGGGGACGGGCGGGTCGACGGGACCATGCAGATCAACGCGATCGAGCGGGGCTTTGACATCGTCTCCGACATCCGGATCGAGGAGGCGGTTCTGGTCCGGCGCGACGATGCGACGGTGCAGACCAGCGGCAGCATCGCCCTGCGCGGTACGCCCGAGGACCTGCTCATCTCCGGCGACATCAACATCGACCGGGCGGAGATCCGGCTGGTCGCCAACGGCGGGCCGCAGATCGCGAGCCTGGGCGAGGTGCGGGTGAAGGGCGAGCCGGTGATCGTTGAGGGGGACGAAGGCTCATCGAACGTCCGCCTCGACCTCAAGATCCGGGGCAGCGACGGGATCTTTGCCCGGGGGCGGGGCCTTGATTCCGAATGGGCGGTCAATCTCGACGTGACCGGCACCACCGCGGACCCGCGGTTGAGCGGTCGGATCGAGCGGTTGCGCGGCAGCTTCGTGCTGATCGGCAAACGTTTCGAGTTCACCCGCGGCGTGGTCGCGTTTGGCGGTGGCACCAACCTGCTGCCGAGTCTCGACCTCCGCTTTCAGCGGGAGGAGGATGAACTGACCGGCCTCATCCGCATCTCCGGACGGGCGGACAATCCGCAGATCAACTTCTCCTCCCGGCCCGCATTGCCGGAAGAGGAGGTGATGCCGCGCATCCTTTTCGGCCGCTCCCAGCAGTCCCTGTCGCCCGGGCAGACGCTCGCACTGGCCTCGGGCCTCGCCACGCTCCTGTCCGGCAATGCGGGACCGCTCGACGTGGCGCGGGGTGCGCTGGGCGTCGACGTGCTTCAGATCGACCAGGCCCAGGACGGGGAGGCCGCGCAGGTCACCGTCGGTCAGACCCTGGCGGAAGGGGTCTATGTGGCCGCGGAGCAGCGGCTCGACGGGTCGAACGACAGCGCGATCAAGATCGAGATCGACGTGACCCGGAGCGTGAAGATTCAGGGCCGCGCCTCGGTCACCGAGGGCAATTCCATCGGCCTGACCTGGAGCCGGGACTTCTAGAGACCGGGCCGCACGCCCCCTTGCCCCTTGCGGGATCTGCCCTGACGGGCGGTGGCCCCACCCACCCCCCTTCCCGCGCCTTTGGCAACTCTGGTGCGCACGGTTCGGGCCGAAGGTACCGGTTGAGGGGGCGGGAGCCTCCGGCGGGGATATTTGGGGCCAGAAGAAGGGCCAGCCTTTGCCCCGGGTGGCTCAGCGGTTGCGGCCCATGAGCTGAATGAGGCGCACGTGCATGGGCGGCAAGCGTACCTCTCCCGGGCCCGCCTGACCCTGCGCGATGACCCGCAGCGAGAGCCACCAGGCCAGAAGTGCGAAGACCACTCCGCCGGCCATCTGACCAATGAGCACCCCGGCGGCCCCGTAAAACTCCGCCCCCAGCCAGACGAAGGGGATGGTGCCCAGTGTGTTGCGCCCCCAGTTGATCATGGTGGAGTAGAACGGGTGGCCGAGATTGTTGAAGGCCGCGTTGCTGACGAAGATCACCCCGTTGAAGAACCACAGGAGGGCGAGCGGGCCGCAGAAGAGGTAGATGAGCGTCCGTGTGACCCCCTCGGCCTCGAAGAAGCCGGCGAGCGGCGCGCGCAGCAGGTAGAGAAGGAGGGCCGCGACGGCCACGTAGGCGGCGACGAACATCACCCCTTCCCGGAAGGCATCGCGCACCCGGTCGTGCTTTGCCGCGCCGAAATTCTGCCCGATGATCGGGCCGATGGCGCCGGACAGGGCGAAGATCACGGCGAAGGCGACCGGCGTCATCCGCCCGACAATGGCCATGCCCGCCACCGCATCTTCGCCGACCTGCGCAAGATCACGGAGCTTGCCTTCCCCGCCATGCTCACCAAC
>JBCBAP010000030.1:0-41661 GCA_038532435.1 Pseudomonadota bacterium
CGCTGATCCGAACGGCTGCGTGTCTCTGCGTCGGATTCTCCATCCCGGCCCGGATGCGCAGGGGCTTCACAGTAGATTTCGTGTTAAAGTTGTACGGTTGCCGCGGCGCCAGCGCTGCGGGACTCCTCCCTGGAAGGCGGGATGCGGTACGATATCGCATCCCGCCCGTTCCACCCGAACGCCCCCAAAGGACGCAAAAAAAGGGGGATGGCGCACCATCCCCCAGTTCAGCAATTCAGGCTCTTATTTGGTTTGACTGCCCGGTTTTTTGCCTGCGGCCTGAACCAATGACGCCCCCGTTTCCGGGGGCGTCGATCTCTTAACTGCAGCCGCTCGTGGCGCCGCAGGTGTTGCACTTCATGCAGGTGCCGTTGCGCACGAGGGTGAAGTTTCCGCACTCACCGCACGGGTCCCCCTCGTAGCCCTGCATCTTCGCCTTTGCCCGCGCATCGAGCGCCAGCGTGCTCGTCGCGGCACCCGTCGCGGCGGGTGCGGAGGGCGCGACGGACAGGCCAGTGTCGAGGCTCATGTCCGCACCGCCCTGCAGCACAAGCAGCTCCTGCGGCAGGCGCTTGCGCAAGTACCCAGTGGAGCTGACCTGCTTGATCATCTCGATGGAGCTCTGCGCAACCTCCGGCTCAACCGCGCGGATATTGGACACGCCTTCCTCCACGCCGCGGCCCAGATCGTCAAAGCTCTCGCCCGCGGGCTTCACGTGCGCGAGGTCCGTCCGGTCGAGGTAGCTGATCGCAAGCTCGCGGAAGATGTAGTCAAGGATCGACGTCGCGTTCTTGATCGAGTCGTTGCCCTGCACCATTCCCGCGGGTTCAAAGCGGGTGAAGGTAAAGGCCTCCACGAACTCATCAAGCGGCACGCCGTACTGCAGGCCAACGGACACCGCGATGGCGAAATTGTTCATCATCGCGCGGAAGGCAGCACCCTCCTTGTGCATGTCGATGAAGATCTCGCCGAGGGAGCCGTCCTCGTACTCGCCGGTGCGCAGGTACACCTTGTGGCCGCCCACGATGGCTTTCTGAGTATAGCCCTTGCGCCGCTCGGGCAGCTTTTCCCGACCTTTTGCCACCTCGCGGACGACGATCTTCTCGACGATCTTTTCCGCGAGGACCTGCGCACGCTCGCCCGCAGGTGCGGTGGTCAGCACCTCTTCCAGATCCTCATCATCTTCGATCAGCGCCGCGGACAGTGGCTGGCTGAGCTTCGAGCCATCACGGTAGAGCGCGTTCGCCTTCACGCCGAGGGACCAGGACAGCTCATAGGCCGCCTTGCAATCCTCGATCGTCGCATCGTTCGGCATGTTGATCGTCTTGGAGATCGCGCCGGAGATGAAGCTTTGCGCCGCCGCCATCATGTGGATGTGGCTGTCGACGGAGAGGAAGCGCTTGCCGATCTTCCCGCACGGGTTCGCGCAGTCGAAGATGCTGTATTGCTCCTCCTTCAGATGCGGCGCACCTTCAAGGGTCATCGTCCCGCAGACATGGGAGTTTGCCGCTTCGATCTGATCCCGGGAGAAGCCGAGATGGCGCAGCAGGTCGAAGTTCGGATCGTTGAGCTTCTCACCCGGGATCCCCAGCACCCCGGTGCAGAACTCCGCCCCGAGCGTCCACTGGTTGAAGACGAAGCGGATGTCGAAGGCGGTTGCGAGTGCTCCCTCGACCTTCGCGATCTCCGCCTCACCGAAACCGTGACCCACGAGTGCCGTGTGGTTGATGCCCGGCGCGTTGCCCATGGTGCCGTGGCCGACCGCGTAGGAGATGATCTCTTCCACTTCGCTCGACGGATAGCCCAGTGCCGCGAGGGCCGCGGGCACAGACCGGTTGATGATCTTGAAATAGCCACCTCCCGCGAGCTTCTTGAACTTCACGAGCGCGAAGTCCGGCTCGATGCCCGTGGTGTCGCAGTCCATGACCAGCCCGATGGTGCCGGTGGGCGCGATGACGGAGACCTGAGCGTTCCGGTAACCGTGCTGCTCTCCCAGCTCCAGCGCCTCGTCCCATGCGGCGTGGGCCACGTTGATCAGCCGCCCGTCCGGGCAGTTGTCGTGGTCGAGCGCGACGGGCTGCACCGCGAGGCCTTCATAACCCGCAGTCTCCCCGTAGGCGGCCCGGCGGTGGTTGCGGATGACACGAAGCATGTGCTCCCCGTTCTTCGCGTAGCCCGGGAAGGGCCCCTGCTCCTTCGCCATCTGTGCGGAGGTTGCGTAGCTCACTCCGGTGAGGATCGCGGTGAGCGCGCCGCAGATCGCCCGGCCCGCGTCGCTGTCATACCCATGACCCATGTTCATCAGCAGGCCGCCGATGTTTGCATAGCCCAGGCCAAGCGTCCGGAAGTCATAGGACCGCTGCGCAATCTCCTTGGACGGGAACTGCGCCATCAGCACGCTGATTTCGAGCGTGACGGTCCAGAGCCGGGTTGCATGGACATACCCGTCCACGTCGAACTCCCCGTCATGGAGGAACGTCAGCAGGTTCATGGACGCGAGGTTGCACGCGGTGTCGTCGAGGAACATGTATTCAGAGCATGGGTTCGAACCCCGGATTTCCCCATCCTCCGGGCAGGTGTGCCAAGAGTTGATCGTGTCGTGGAACTGGATGCCCGGATCTGCACAGGCCCATGCCGCGTGGCCAATTTGCTCCCACAGATCGCGTGCCTTGACGGTCTTGGCGATCTTACCGTCGGTCCGGCGCACAAGCTCCCAGTCAGCGTCGTCCTTCACTGCGTCGAGGAACGCATCGGTGACGCGAACGGAGTTGTTGGAATTCTGGCCGGAGACCGTTCCGTAAGCTTCCGAGTCCCAATCCGTGTCATAGGTCGGAAACTCGATGGAGGCGTATCCCTGCCGCGCGTAGTCCAGCACCCGCTTGACATAAGTCTCAGGGATCAGGGCCTTTTTGGCATTGCGGATCGCTGCCTTCAGGCCATCGTTCTGCTTCGGCTCGAACGCCGCGTCCTCGGTTCCGTCCCATGTCCGGATCGCCTCGAAGATGCCGTTGAGCTTCTCCTCATGTGCCTTGGAGCCCGCAACGAGGGAGGCCACTTTCTGCTCTTCCTTCACCTTCCAGTTGATGAAGGCCTCGATGTCCGGGTGATCCATCTCGCAGATCACCATCTTCGCCGCGCGCCGGGTCGTGCCGCCGGACTTGATCGCCCCCGCAGCACGGTCGCCGATGCGCAGGAAGGACATCATGCCCGAGGACTTGCCACCGCCCGCAAGCGGCTCGTTCTCTCCCCGAAGGTGGGAGAAGTTGGTGCCGGTCCCGGAACCATATTTGAAGAGCCGTGCCTCCCGGGTCCACAGGTCCATGATGCCGCCATCATTTACCAGATCGTCCTGCACGGACTGGATGAAGCAGGCGTGGGGCTGGGGGTGCTCGTAGGCCGACTTCGACTTCACGAGCTTGCCCGACTGGTAATCGACGTAGAAGTGGCCCTGGCTCGGACCGTCGATGCCATAGGCCCAGTGCAGCCCGGTGTTGAACCATTGCGGGGAGTTCGGCGCCGCCATCTGCGCGGCGAGCATGAAGCACATCTCATCAAAGTAGGTTTGTGCGTCTGCCTCGGTCGAAAAATAGCCGCCCTTCCAGCCCCAGTACGTCCACGCCCCCGCGAGGCGGGAGAACACTTGCTTCGCGGAGGTCTCACCGACGTAGCGATCGTCCTCAGGAAGTTCCGCGAGGACCGCATCGTCGGCAATATGGCGCCACAGAAAAGATGGAACGCCCTTTTCCTTCACAGGCTTCAGCGCGGCGGGCACGCCCGCTTTCCTGAAGTACTTCTGGGCCAGGACGTCGGAGGCAACCTGGCTCCATGCTGCGGGCACCTCCAGATCGTCCAAGGAGAACACGATAGACCCGTCCGGGTTCCGGATCTCCGAGCTTGTCACGCGGAACTCCATGGCGTCGAAAGGGCCCTGTCCCGATGTCGTAAAGCGGCGCTCAATCTTCATCTTTTTCGTCCTCGTTCCGCGCGTTGGCGGCCTGCCATTGGGGTGCCAGCCTCTGTCCGCGGAACGGGGGTTTCGCGGCACCGTGGGCCTGACTGCCCGGTTTGTGTGTCTATCTGGCGGGCGGCTGGGGAAGCGTCTGCATCTTGTGCCGGTCCGTCCTGGGCCTACAACATGCGGCAGGTGGATCGGACGCGTCAACGAAGATTTTGACAGAAATGCTACATTTTGTGCCTTGTCTTTGACCCCAGCGTGAGGCGCGAATTTTGAAAGCCAGATTCGCCCCGAATTAAACCGCCGTCTGAAGTTTGGAAAAATTTGCGTTCGCCGCCCGAGAGTTAGATCGCGCTCGTGAGATCAAACCCGGAGCATTGATGCAATCATGCGCTGGGAACAGGGGCAATTTCGCTCTGTGGAAACAGCTTCCGGTCTTGCTGTTTCCACTACATCTTGTGGTTGCCGATTCCTTCGGCCCCGCTGCGATCAGAGAATTTCGATTCCCATCACCTGTCGGTACGGCCGCTCCGGGCTGTAAATGATCGAGGGCCACTGGGGTTTGTTCACGCTGTCTGGGAAGTGCTGAGGTTCGAGGCAGAAGCCCGGATAATTCCCCATCTTGATCCCGTCATGCCCGGGCTTGGGCAGATCAAAATGCCAGGCGTTGAAAAGCTGGATGCCCGGCTGATCCGTCCAGATCTTGAGCTCCCTGCCCGTCTCCGGGTTGTGACCCTCCGCGGCAGGTTCGGAGGCATCCCGCCCTTCCCGCAGCACGAGGTTGTGGTCGATGCCCTGCTCGTCCGAATCCGCGTCGGCGAAGCTGCGCATCGTGCGAAAATCGAACCGGGTCTCGTCCACGGGCAGAATCTCTCCCGTCGGGATCTGCGTCTCATCCGTGGGTGTGTAGCGATCCGCATCGACCCGGACGGCGCACTCGCGCACGCCCGAGGCTGCGCCGAGCGTGTAGTAGTTGTGCTGGGCAATGTTGATCGGGCTGGGGCGGTCCACCGTGGCCTCGATCTCGATGTCGAGGCGGCCGCCATCCAGACGATAGGTGACCGTGAACTCCGCCTGTCCCGGATACCCGGCTGCGCCGTCCGGGCTCACATGGGTGAGCCTGACCACGGCATCTCCATCGGTCTCCATGTCCCACATGTTGACGCCCAGCCCTGCGGACCCGCCATGCAGATGGTTCGGCGGCTTGTTGATCTCAAGCTGATAGTCGGTCCCGTCGAGGCTGAACCGTCCACCGGCAGTGCGATTGGCAACCCGCCCTGTAATCGTGCCGAAGGAGCGCGAATGTTCCGGATAGTCGTCGAAGTCGCGATAGCCCAGCACCATGGGCCTGGCGCTGCCGTCCACATCCATCCGCCAGTCGCGGATGACTGCGCCATAGTTCATGATGTGAACAGCGGCGCGGCTCGACTCGAGGACGACCTCCGTAACATCGCGATCGTTGTATCGGCCAAGGGTACGCATGGATCCTCCGGGACGTGTGACAGGTAGTCCCCTTCTCTTCGGTCCGGAGATGCCGATTCTGCAAGCCCGTGCGCGAGGATGTCGTTGGATGAGTACCGGTCGGACAGCCGGGACAGGCATACATTGAGCCGAAACCAAAACACTGGGAACACTCCTGACCGCTGGGAGGTAGAGCAAATTCCAATAGACACTCCGGACATGGCGGACGCAGCCCTGTCCGATGAGTCTCATTTAGTGCGTATTTAACCGGCTTCTACAAGACCAATCGGCTGGCGCAGCACCTGCTTTGCGCCCTCCGTTCGCGGGGCGGCGTGCAGGAGGGTGAGGTCGATCCTCAGACGCCCCTTGCGCCCTGGCAGCGGTTGGGCTCATCTCCGTCCTGCCGCCATACCATCCGGAGCCTGCCCATGCGACCGCCGCGCCAGTTCACGACACGCCCCGAAACGAGGACGGCGCAGGCACTGCACTATGTACATCCGCTGCACGGCGCAGTGGTGCCGGGTATCGAACCCTCCTCCACCTTCGCCCGCGACGAGAACTACGACCCAATGGGTGCCCAGGTCTATGCGCGATCCGGCAACCCCACGCTCGCCCATGCGGAGGCGGTGCTTGCGGATCTCGATGGCGCGGCTGAGGCAATGATCTTCACGTCCGGCATGTCCGCCACGGTGGCGGTGATGGAGACGCTGCGCGCGGGCGATCATGTGGTGGCACCCCGGATCATGTACCATGGCGGCGCGGTCTGGCTTCAGCGGATGGAGGCGGTGCGCGGGATCGAGGTGACCTTCTACGATGCCGGTGTGCCCGACGCACTGGCTGCCGCGATCCGCCCCGGGCAGACCCGCATGGTGTGGGTGGAAACACCGACCAATCCGAACTGGCAAATCACCGACATCGCCGCGGCGGCGGATGTTGCCCACAGCGCCGGTGCCCGCCTCATCGTCGATGCAACCGTCAGCCCCGCCTGCACGACCCGGGCGCTCGATCTCGGGGCTGATCTCGTGTTTCAGTCCGCCACCAAGTACCTCAACGGTCATTCGGACATCACCGGCGGGGGGCTCAGCGTTGCAACCGTCGATCCCTGGTGGGAGGAAATCAGGGACGTGCGCACCCTGCAGGGCACGGCGATGGCCGCGTTTGAGGCGTGGCTCCTGATCCGGGGCCTGCGCACCCTCCACCTGCGGTTTGATCGGGCGAGCGCGAGTGCACTGGCACTCGCAGCGCATTTCGAGGGGCATCCTGCGCTGCGCGGTGTTCTCTACCCGGGGCTGGCAAATCATCCGGGTCATGCGATTGCGGCCCGGCAGATGACCGGCGGCTTCGGGGGCATGCTGTCGATCCTCGCATCGAGCGAAGGCGCCGCGCGCAAGATCGCCTCGCACACGCAAGTCATGCTTCCCGCCACGTCGCTTGGAGGCGTGGAGACGCTGATCGAACACCGGATGGCGGTGGAGCCGCCGGGCTCCGCCGTGGCCCCTGAGCTTCTTCGCATCTCCGTCGGCATCGAGGCGGTCGAGGATCTGATCGCCGACCTCGAACAGGCGATCGAGCGCGCGCAGTGACCCTTCCGCGCCTTTCGCAGTCCCCGCGTGACCCGGCCTTCGTTCAGGATCCTTATCCATTCTATGACCGTGCGCGGGCTGCCGGACCGCTTTTCCTCTGGGAAGATTATGGGCATGCGTGCTCCGCCGACCATGGAACGGTCAGCGCACTGTTGCGGGATCGCAGGTTCGGCCGGGAAAACCCGTTTCCCCCGGACATCCCGGAACATCTTGAGCCCTTCTACAGGATCGAGCGGGTGTCGATGCTCGAACGCGAACCGCCGGTCCATACCCGCCTGAGAGGGCTTGTTCTGAGGGCCTTCACCTCCCGTCGCGTCGCCGCGATGGAAGCGTATGTGAAGGACTTGTGTCATTCCCTGATCGACCGGTTCGACGGGCCGGAGATCGATCTGATGCCAGCCTATGCGGAGCGTATCCCGGTGGTGGTGATCTGCCGGCTGCTGGGCGTGCCCGAAGAGATGTCGGACGACCTTCTCGCCTGGTCACACGACATGGTCGCGATGTATCAGGCGCGCCGGGATCGGGCGGTGGAGGATCGGGCGGTCGCGGCTACCCTCGCCTTTCGCGCCTTCATCGAGGATTACATCGCCGCGCGCAGGCGGGCGCCGCGGGATGATCTGCTGAGCGACCTGATCGCAGCGCGGGATGGGGGCGAGAAGCTGTCCGACGATGAGCTGGTCGCCACCGTCATTCTGCTGCTCAACGCCGGACACGAGGCGACCGTCCATGGAATCGGTAACGGGGTGAAGGCCTGCCTCGAACGTGGAGCCGATCTGCACACGCTCGCCACCGCACCCGGTCTTGTGGAGGAGGTGCTGCGCTACACTCCGCCGCTTCATATGTTCACCCGCTTTGCGCAGGAGGATATGGAAGTCGCGGGGCACCGGTTCAAGACAGGGGATGTGGTCGGTCTGATGCTCGCGGCGGCGAACCGGGATCCGGCGACATTTGCCGAACCAGAGCGGTTCAATCCGGCGCGGGACGCGAGGGCGCAGGTGTCCTTCGGTGCCGGGCTCCACTTCTGCGTCGGTGCACCGCTTGCCCGGCTCGAAATGGCGCAGGCTCTTCCAATCCTCTTCGCACGATATCCGACGCTGGCCCTCGCAGAGCCGCCCCGTTTCGCCGACAGGTATCATTTCCACGGGCTTGAGGCTCTAAGATTGCGTCTCGAATGAGATGTGACAGGCTCGAAAGGATGCGGATCGGTGGCTCCCGATTACGCGTCCGATCCGAATCACGCGGCCGTGATCGGCAAGGAAAATCGCTCAAGCTGTCATGACCGGTTAACTTTTTTCGCTTCCCTGAGCGAGTAAGTGTGCCGTGTGAAGACGCTCGACGGACAGCCCAGCCGGTCGGCACGCGGTTGCGCAGCGGATTGCCGCCGATCTGCGCCCAGTGTCGGTTGCAAAGCGGGACAAAGCCGGCACAGCGAAACAATTCAGTTGCCAACCGTTTCCCGGACGGCAGCCTGCTTTCGATCCGTCAGCCGCCTGAAATCCATGGGCAATTCGATGCATCGTTGAGATGTTGCTCCCGTCAATATCCTGCGCCGGGGATTTCAGATCCGTTTCAGATCCGTCAACGTCCCGGCGGTCGGAACCGCTCCCCCCTTCTCGAAATTGCCCTTGACGTCACTCATCGGAGGCAGGAACAGCCGAGAACAAACGCGGCACACCTGCCGGATGCCCTCCCGCATCGCATCACAACCATGCCGCAAGTCCGGGACATGCGCACTCGCCCCGCCATATTTATGCCTTGATATGCCAGTGATACTTCCGGGATATAGGGGACTTACGCCCGAACTCTAAGATATCGAACCTTTGGGGGTGTTTGATGACGGTACAGAGTTTTGATCGGCCCGGGGGGGCTGGCCAGACACAGAACGAGGCGACTGGACTTCTCTACGAGTCCATTGCTGCCCGCACCGCGATGCAGGACTGGACCTACGCGTCCCACGCCCATTCGAGCATGCATCAGATCTTCTGGGTGACCCGCGGCGGTGGCCGCGTGGTACTTGATGGGGATCGGCGCGGCTTCAGCACCTATACCCTCGTTTTCATCCCAGCCGGCTGTGTGCACGGCTTCGATTTCACCGCCGGCACGCTCGGCCACATGGTATCGATCCCGACCGATCTCGCGGCCACACTGCCCGCGACGCCCTGCGTGGAGCAGATGAGCGCGCTGCAGGACCGGCAGGAGGTCACGGCTGGCTTCAACGCGATCCGGGACGAGTACCGCTCCAACAATCTCGACCGGGACACCGCCCTGCTCGCTCATGCCTCGCTGCTCGCGATCCGGGTCCGGCGGCTTGCGGAAAAGCATGTGGCCCATGCGCCGCAGCCAACCGCCGCTGAGGATCTGCTGCGCCGCTTCTCCGCGCTTGTCGAGGAACGTTACAAGACGCAGGCACCGCTCAAGACCTATGCGGATGCGCTCGACATCTCTCCCACCCACCTGACCCGCGTTTGTCAGTCGACATCCGGGCGATCCGCGTCCGATGTGGTGCAGGAGCGGGTGCTGCTCGAGGCGCGCCGCCTGCTCGCCCGAACGGACCAGCGGGTCAATGATATTGCCTCTGAGCTTGGCTTCGCCGATCCCGCCTACTTCACCCGGATGTTTGCGAGCAAGACGGGTCAGCCCCCTTCCGCCTTCCGCAAGGCAGCCCGGGCAGGAGCGATTCACCTCTAGTTGGTTTTCAATTGAAACCCACATGACGCGTCGGAGTGATCCGGCGCGTTTTTTGTCATTGGCGCGTCAATGTCGGAAATTTACAAGTTGACGTCGCAAACAATCCCTGTTTTCGGCGGATCGACTGTTGACGTTCGGTCTCATCATTCATTTGATGGTAACCAAGCGCAAACTGGGTTGCGCAAAAAAATCCGGACAAGGGACGGATCGGGAAATCAATGCGCTTTGAATCTCGGGCAAATTGAAATTTTCGAGCTTTAAGCCCACGGCCATCCGAAACAGGGAGACTTCGATGACCAAACACACCCTCACCGGGGCACCGATGCACAGCAAGGTCGCCTCGCTCGCCGAAGAAGTGAAGGCGGGCCTGCTGCCCCGGCGTGAATTCCTCGCATTGGCGACCACACTCGGCGCGACGACCATTGGCGCCTACTCCATGCTCGGCCTTCCGACACCGGCCCGCGCGGACGGGCACGAAGGCGTACAGGGCGGCGTGCTGAAGATGTCGATGGACGTAATGCCCGTCGACGATCCGCGCCTCTTTGACTGGAGCCAGAAGGGCAATGTGGCGCGTCAGTTCCTCGACACGCTCGTCCGACTGACCCGTGAGTTCACTTTTGAACCCTCCCTGCTGGAGAGCTGGGACGTGAACGAGGACGCGACCAAGTACGTCCTCAACGTTCGCCAGGGCGTCACCTGGACAAACGGCGACACGTTCGATGCGACCGACGTCGTCCATAACTTCGAGCGCTGGTGCGACAGCACGGTTGAAGGCAACTCCATGGCCTCCCGCATGTCCACGCTCGTCGATCCGGACACGGGCAAGGCCCGGGAAGGCGCGATTGTGCGGACCGGCGACTACACGGTCGAACTCAATCTGCCGACCTCTGACATCACGATCATCGCTGGTGTCATGGACTATCCCGCACTGATCGTGCACCGGTCCTTCGACGGGTCCGAGGCGATCACCGATGTGCCGATCGGCACCGGCCCGTTCGAGCTTGTGAGCCACGAGGTCGGCGTGTCCTCCATCATGAAGCGGCGTGAGAGCGGCGACTGGTGGGGCAAGGCAGCCTACGGCCGTGACGTCTATCTCGACGGCATTGAGTTCCTCGACTACGGCACCGACCGGTCGGCGGAAATTGCAGCGTTCGAGTCTGAAGAAATCCATGTAAACTACGAATCCCAAACGGATTTCGTGGATATTCTTGACGATCTGGACCTCGTGAAGTCCGAGATCGCGACGGGCGCGACGATTGTTGCACGGATGAATGTCGGCAACGCGCCCTACGATGATAAGCGTGTTCGGAACGCGATCCAGCTTGCCGTCGACAATTCGGTGATCTTGGAGCTCGGTCAGAACGGTCGCGGCATTCCCGCGGAGAACCACCATGTCGGCCCGATGCACCCGGAATATGCGCAGCTTCCGCCGATTTCCCGCGATCCCGCGGCGGCCATGGCGCTGCTCGAGGAGGCTGGCCATTCCGACACGGAGTTCGAAGTGATCTCCATCGACGGGGATTGGCGGACGGTGACCACCGACGCCATCGCCTCCCAGATGCGGGATGCGGGCATGAAGGTGAAGCGGACGGTGATCCCGGGCGCGACCTTCTGGAACGACTGGACGAAGTATCCCTTCTCCACGACCAACTGGAACCCGCGCCCGCTCGGCGTGCAGGTTCTCGCCCTGGCCTATCGCTCCGGCGAGGCATGGAACGAGAGCGCCTATGCGAACGAGGAGTTCGACGCGCTGCTGACCGAGGCGCTCGCCATCGCCGACGCGGACACCCGGCGGGGGCTCATGGAGAAGATCCAGGCGAACCTGCAGGACAGTGGCGTGATCGTTCAGCCCTACTGGCGCTCTCTCTTCTGCCACCATGTGGAGGCAGTGAAGGGGTATGGCATGCATGCCACCTTCGAGACGCAGTTCGAAGACACCTGGATCGACGCCTGATCCGGTTTGAAGGGAGGGTCCACGGATCCTCCCTTTTTCGACTTAGCGCCGCCTAGACTTCGCTCGCATCCGCTTCATCCGGGACCTGTCGATGCTGTCATTCATCCTGCGCCGACTTGGCGTCATGATCCTTACGATGCTCGTGCTCACGGCCGTCGTGTTCTTCCTGTCGAACCTTGAGCCGAACCTGCGCAAACTCGCGCTGTCCGATGGCAACATGCGGATGACAGATGCGCAGATCGAGCAATGGCTCGACAATCGCGGCTACAATCGCCCCTTCGTCGTGCGCTACGCGGACTGGCTGGGCGGGGTTGTTCAGGGCGACTTGGGCTTCTCCACCCGGTTCAAAAAACCGGTGCTGGAGTTGCTGGGGGAGCGTCTGGCGGCGACCGGTGCGCTGATGTTCTGGGTCATGATCACCATGGTCCCGCTCGCACTTCTGATCGGGGTGCTGGCAGGGATGCGAGAGGGAACCGGAACGGACCGAAGTTTGTCGGTGCTCTCCATCGGCTCAACGGCGACACCGGAATATGTCTCCGGCATCATCTTTACTGTCATCTTCGCCTCCCTCTTCGGTGAATGGTTCGGGAAGGAATGGGCGCTCAACGGCTCTGCCGCCTCAGCGACGGGGTCAAAAGGGATCACCTTCAACAATTTCGCCCTGCCGGTGATGACGATGGCGTTCTACGGCATGGGCTACATCGCCAGGATGACCCGCGCCTCCATGGCCGAGGTGATGACCGCGCAGTACATCCGCACGGCCCGGCTCAAGGGCGTGAGCTTTCGCAACATCGTCGTCAAGCACGCCCTGCGCAACGCGCTGATCGCCCCCTTCACGGTGATCATGCTGCAGTTCCCCTGGCTGCTGACCGGGGTTGTGATCGTGGAATCGATGTTCAACTACAAGGGCTTCGGCCTCGCCCTGGTACAGGCGGCGGAAAACAACGACATCGATCTGCTGATGGCCTGCTCCCTCGCCTCGGTCGCTGTGGTGCTGATCACGCAGCTCATCTCCGACATCGGCTATGTCTACCTCAACCCGCGTATCCGCGTGAAATAAGAGAGCTATCATGGACGCAGATATCATCGGGTTTGGATCGATCTTCGCGCGGGCCTTTGTGCTCTTCTGGCCGGTATGGGCGGCGCTTGCTGTCGTCATGGGCGTAAGTTTTGCGATGCGACGGCGCCTCGGCCTTTACGGTCAGGTCTATGACAGCTGGCTGGGCATCGTGGGCCTGTTTCTGGTGCTCTTCTGGGTGTTCACGGCGCTCTTCGCCGACGTCATTGCCCCGTTCGATGCGGTCGAAGGGGTTTATTCAGGCATGAAGAAGGCGGTGCCGGGAACACCGGTCGCCTCCGACAGTGCACCTTACGACTACTTCCTCTTCGGTGGAGACAACCTCGCGCGCGACGTCTTCTCCCGCATGGTCGAGGGCTCCCAGACCGTGCTTGCAATCGCCCCCGCGGCGACGATCTTCGCGTTCATGGTGGGCATCACGCTCGGCCTGCCGGCGGGTTTCTATGGCGGGCGGACCGACACAGTCCTGACGTTCTTGGCGAACCTCGTTCTCGCCTTTCCGGTGATCCTGCTCTTCTACCTCCTTGTGACGCCGGGCATTCGCGAAACACCGATCCCGACGGCGATGGCGGCGGTCCTGTTCCTGATCCCAATCGTCTTCTTCGTGATGTTCTTCTACAGCCGGTACGCGACGCGACCCGATGTGCTCTACATCCAGCTTGCCTGCGTCATCGTGCTGGGGGGCTGGCTCTATTCGGGTCTTGCGTTCAACCTCGACCCGCTCGGCATCGTGGGCATGGACCCCAACACGCTCAACATCTTCGTCTCGGTCGTGTTCGTGAACTCGCCCACGGTCTTCCGCATCGTCAGGGGTCTGACCCTCGACATCAAGACGCGGGACTACGTGGCTGCGGCACAGACGCGGGGGGAGCGGCCCTGGTATATCATGCTGTGGGAGATCCTGCCGAATGCCCGCGGGCCGCTGATCGTCGATCTGTGCCTGCGCATTGGCTACACCACGATCCTTCTGGGCACGTTGGGCTTCTTCGGCCTCGGCGTGAGCCCGGAAAGCCCGGATTGGGGCCTTTCGATCAATGAAGGGCGCAAGCTCTGGCGCTCCGTCGAGCATATCGCGCTGGTCCCCGCGCTTGCCCTTATGAGCCTCGTGCTCGGCCTCAACCTGCTCGCGGACGCGCTGCGCGAACAGAGCCTGAAGGACTGATGCCATGACAGACACCTACGACGGCCCGATCCTCGAGATCGAGAACCTGTCCATCTCCTTCTTCACCCGTGCAGGCGAAATACCCGCGGTGATGGACTTCTCCTGCACCGTCCAGCCCGGGGAAGCGATGGGCCTTGTCGGCGAATCTGGCTGCGGTAAATCCACCGTCGCCCTGGGCGTCATGCAGGATCTGGGCAAGAACGGCGCGATCGTCGGCGGATCCATCAAGTTCAAGGGGCGCGACCTGAACGACATGTCCGACGAGGAGTTGCGGCAGATCCGCGGGTCGGAGATCGCGATGATCTATCAGGAGCCCATGGCCTCCCTGAACCCGGCGATGAAGATCGGCAGGCAGCTCATGGAAGTGCCCATGATCCATGAGGGCATGTCAGAAAAGGACGCGTATCAGCAGGCCCTGGAAGTTGTGACCGCGGTGCGCTTGCCGGATCCGGAACGGATGCTGAAGAGCTATCCGCACCAGCTTTCGGGCGGGCAGCAGCAGCGGATCGTCATTGCGATGGCGCTGATGTCGAAGCCGTCGCTTCTGATCCTCGACGAACCCACGACCGCCCTCGACGTGACCGTGGAGGCGGGGATCGTCGATCTGGTGAAGGATCTGGGCAAGCAATACGGCACCTCGATGCTGTTCATCTCCCACAATCTTGGCCTGGTCCTCGACACCTGCGACCGGCTCTGCGTGATGTATTCCGGGGAGGCGGTGGAGACCGGCTCCATCAAGGATGTGTTCGACAAGATGCGGCACCCCTACACCCAGGGGCTGTTCCGCTCGATCCCGCTGCCCGGCGCTGACAAGAATGCGCGCCCGCTCGTGTCGATCCCGGGGAACTTCCCCCTGCCCCACGAACGCCCGCCGGGCTGCAATTTCGGCCCCCGCTGTTCCTACTTTCAGGAAGGACGCTGCGACGCGGCGGACATCCCGATGAGCGCGATCCCCGGCAATGACCGGCACGACAGCCGCTGTCTGCGCATCGACGAGATCGACTGGGCAGCCCAGTTGCCTCGGCGGGAGGATGCGGGCGAAGCAACTTCCGGCGATGTCGTCATCAAGGTCGATGGTCTGAAGAAATACTACGAGGTCGCCGCCAACGCCATGTTCGGCGGCGGCGAAACCCGTGTCGTGAAGGCCAACGAAACCGTCAGTTTCGAAGCACGGGAATCCGAAACCCTCGCCATCGTGGGCGAGTCCGGGTGCGGCAAGTCCACCCTCGCCAAGGTGCTTCTGGGTCTAGAGACCGCCACCGATGGCGAAAGCACCCTGGGCAATGCGGACATCGCGAACGTGCCCATCGAAGAGCGGGACCGCCGCACGATCGCGGACATCCAGATGGTGTTCCAAAACCCGTTCGACACGCTCAACCCGTCCCACACCATCGGTAGCCAGATCATCCGGGTGCTCGAGAAGTTCGGGGTGGGGAGCACTGTGGCGGAACGGGAAGAGCGCATGCTGGAGTTGCTCGACCTCGTGAAACTCCCCCGTGCCTTCGCCAAGCGCAAGCCACGCCAGCTTTCGGGGGGGCAGAAACAGCGCATCGGCATCGCCCGCGCCTTCGCTGGCACACCGAAGGTGGTGGTGGCGGACGAGCCTGTCTCGGCGCTTGATGTGTCGGTGCAGGCGGCGGTCACGGACCTTCTGATGGAGATTCAGCGGGAAAACCGCACGACGATGCTCTTCATCTCCCACGACCTTTCGATCGTGCGGTACCTCAGCGACCGGGTTCTGGTGATGTATCTCGGCCATGTGGTGGAGATGGGCACGACCGATCAGGTCTTCGCCCCGCCCTACCATCCCTACACCGAAGCGCTGCTGTCCGCCGTGCCGATCGCGGACACGAGCGTGGAGAAGAAGCGCATCGTACTCGATGGCGACATTCCGTCCGCAATGGACCCGCCGTCGGGCTGCCCCTTCCAGACCCGCTGTCCGCGGAAATCCTCCGTGCCGGGCAACCTTTGCGAAGCGGAGGTACCGCCCATGCGCACACTCGCCGGGGGGCATCAAGTCAAGTGCCACCTGTCCGACGAAGTCCTCGCCGAGATGGAGCCGGTGATCCAGGTTCACGCCGCCGAATAGAGTATTCTGCCTCCGGCGGGGATATTTTGAGCCAGAAGAAGGGAGAAGAGCGGCCCGCTGAACTCGAAGTTCGGGTGGATCCTTTACCTGCGAAGCGGCTCTGACAGGCGTGCCTGATCACGGTCGTAGCGGGTGACCATGCGGTAGTTCTTGCGCGGACCCTCGACACGCCATTCTGCGCGCCAGCGATCGTCCGCATCGAAGAGGTAGCGCACTTCGTAGAGATCCGCGTCGCAGAGATGCTCCGCCCACGCCTCCTGCCCTGCCGGGTCGAAATGGTGGAAGAACCGGCCATCCTCGAAGAAGACATCGACCCGGTCCGGACCGGCGATTTCGTACCCGTAGCGTCTCGTCGCCTTCACGGAGTGCAGTCCGGCGAATTGCAACGTGCCCTCCTCAGCATAGGCGCGACCATAACGGCTGATGGGACGAAAATGACCCTGCCCCTGGAAACGGCCGCTCCACTGGCTGTCGAAATCGAAGATGTCGCGCCGGATGAACCAGCGCCCTGTGAACCGCGACTCCGCCGGGGTCCCCGTCTGAAGCGTCATTCCATGACCGTGCCGAGGCTCTCATCCCCGTCCTGCCCGGTGAAGCGGACCTGGGTCACCCCCGCCCAGTTGCGCAAGGACACATCATAGCAGGCCCAGACGTCAGATGGCGGCCAGAGAGAGCAGTACTGCCCGTCCCGCACCTCCCAGTGCCCCCAGTCGAGGATGCCCGCGTCGAACGAGGTGCGGCCGCTTGCAAAGAATGTCTGCTTCTCGAACTCATAGATCACCGTTTTGCCCGCGAGGGCGGCGCGGATCGCCTCCCCGTCGAGGGCGCGCCACGTCTCGTTCGCACCGGCGGGTGCCGCTGCGGCGAGCAACGTGATCAGGGTGGCGGCTCTTGTGTCCATGATGGGCGCAGTTTATCACGCACGCACCCACCGACAAGCCGATCTCACCTCAAGGAGCCGCTGTGATCCCTCGCTATTCCCGCCCCGACATGGTCGCCATCTGGAGCCCGGAGACGAAGTTCCGCATCTGGTACGAGATCGAGGCGCATGCCTGCGACGCACAGGCAAAACTGGGTGTCATTCCGGACGCGAACGCAAAGGCGGTGTGGACGGCAAAGGATGTCGCCTTCGACATCGCGCGGATCGACGAGATCGAGCGGGTGACCAAGCACGACGTGATCGCGTTCCTCACCCATCTGGCGGAGATCATCGGCAATGACGAGGCCCGTTTCGTGCACCAGGGGATGACCTCCTCGGACGTGCTCGACACCTGCTTCAACGTGCAGCTTGTTCGGGCGACCGACCTGCTGCTCGCCGATATGGACGGCCTGCTGGCCGCGCTGAAGCGCCGGGCGGAGGAGCACAAGTACACCATCCGCATCGGACGGTCCCACGGTATCCACGCGGAACCCACGACCATGGGGCTCACGTTTGCACGGTTCTACGCGGAGATGGCGCGCAACAGGCAGCGGCTGGAGACGGCCCGGGCGGAGGTGGCGACGGGGGCGATCTCCGGCGCTGTCGGCACCTTTGCGAACATCGATCCCGCGGTCGAGGCCCACGTGTGTACGCAGTTGGGGCTCGCGCCTGAGCCGATCTCGACCCAGGTGATCCCGCGGGACCGGCACGCGGCCTTCTTCGCCACGCTCGGGGTTATCGCGTCGTCGATCGAGAACGTGGCGACCGAGATCCGCCACATGCAACGGACCGAAGTGCTCGAGGCGGAGGAGTTTTTCTCCGCCGGACAGAAAGGGTCGAGCGCGATGCCGCACAAGCGCAACCCGGTCCTGACCGAGAACCTGACGGGGCTCGCCCGGCTCGTGCGGATGGCTGTAGTACCGGCGATGGAGAATGTGACGCTCTGGCACGAGCGGGACATTTCCCATTCCTCCGTCGAGCGGAATATCGGACCGGATGCGACGGTAACGCTCGATTTCGCGCTCGCGCGTCTCACATCCGTCATCGACAAGCTGGTGGTCTATCCGGAAAATATGTTGAGCAACATGAACAAGTTCCGCGGCCTTGTTCACTCCCAACGCGTGCTGCTCGCCCTGACCCAGAAGGGGGTGAGCCGGGAGGATGCCTACCGCCTTGTCCAGCGCAATGCCATGCGTGTGTGGGAAGAGGGTGCGGACTTCATGGCCGAGCTGAAGGGCGACGCGGAGGTGACGGCGGCGCTGTCGCCTGAAGAGATCGAGGACAAGTTTGACCTCGGCTACCACACCAAGCATGTCGACACGATCTTCGACCGGGTGTTCGGCTGAAGCCTTTTCCAGTCGCACCAGAGCGCTATCTCACGGTCCATGAGATATGCAGCAGCGATATGGTTTTCCTGTGCCTCGGCGGCGGTTGCCGGTGGGGCTCACGACTTCACTTTCCCGGCCCTTGAAGGCGGCGAGATCGCCCTGGCGGATCACGCGGGCGAGGTCCTTTTGATCGCCAACACCGCGTCCCTGTGCGGTTTCACGCCCCAATATGCGGATCTGCAGGAGGTCGCGGACACCTACGCGGATCAGGGGCTGGTGGTGATTGGCATACCGTCGGACGATTTCGGTGGGCAGGAGCTGAATGACGCTGCAGAGGTGCGGGATTTCTGCACCCTGAACTATGGCATCACCTTCCCCCTCACCGACATCACAGATGTGCGGGGGCGCGACGCGCATCCCTTCTTCGACTGGATTGCGGAAGAGGGGGGCCGACGCGCGCTGCCTAAGTGGAACTTCACCAAGTTTCTGGTCGGGCGCGATGGCGCCTTTCTGGGATCGTGGCCGAGCGGGGTTCAGCCAACGGGGCGAGAGATGCGGGCTGCGATCGAAGCGGCGCTTAACGCGCCAACCTCCTGAAGTCTAGACGAAAGCGGCCCGTCGCGCGTGTGCGACAGGCCGTGGAACGTCTTTTAGCGCGACAAAGAGAAATCAGGTCTCGTCGAAGATCTGCGCCTTCGCAACGAGCGCGAGCTCTGCCATCTTCGCCCGCAGGTCCGCCTCGCTCACCTTGTCGCCAAGGTCGCCAGCGACCTTGCGGTAGACATCCTCGTCTCCCGCTTCCTCAAAATCGGACTTGATGACCTCACGGGCGTAGGCATCCGCCTCATCACCGGACTTTCCGAGCAACTCCGCAGCCCAAAGACCCAGCAGCTTGTTGCGCCGCGCTTCTGCCTTGAACTGCATCTCTGCATCGTGGGCGTATTTCTTTTCGAACGCATCGCCGCGCTCTTCAAACGTGCTCATCTGGACGTATCCTCCACTGTCCGGGGTTGACCTGAATTTGGGACGGAACGTCAGCACAGGCAAGGGGCAAAGGGCGAATCCTTGCCCCTCCCACACCTTTGACCTATAGCAGCCCCACCGGTCGCGGAGCGCGGCCGATTTTGCATTTTCGGAGACAGCTTATGGCGCGCCGCAGGATGGTGTACGAAGGCAAGGCCAAGATCCTCTATGAGGGACCCGAGCCCGGCACCCTGATCCAGTTCTTCAAGGACGACGCCACCGCATTCAATGCCGAGAAGACAGACGTGATCGACGGAAAGGGCGTGCTTAACAACCGCCTGAGCGAACACTTCATGACCGGCCTCAATGCGATCGGTGTCCCGACCCACTTCATCAAGCGTCTCAACATGCGTGAGCAACTCGTGCGGGCAGTGGAGATCATCCCGCTCGAAGTCGTCGTGCGCAACGTTGCCGCGGGCTCCATGTCCAAGCGGTTGGGGATCGAGGAGGGCACCGCGCTGCCCCGGCCTATCGTGGAATTCTACTACAAGAACGACGATCTCGGCGATCCGCTGGTGACGGAAGAGCACATCATCGCCTTTGGCTGGGCCACCCAGCAGGACCTCGACGACATGGTGGCACTCGCATTGCGGGTGAACGACTTCATGTCGGGCATGATGCTCGCCATCGGGATCAAGCTCATCGACTTCAAGATCGAGATCGGGCGGATCTATGAGGGCGACTTCCAGCGTCTGATCGTCGCCGATGAAATCAGCCCGGACAGCTGCCGCCTCTGGGACGTGGAAAGCGGGCGCAAGCTCGACAAGGACGTCTTCCGCCACGACCTTGGAGATCTTGCGGATGCGTACACGGAGGTTGCCCGGCGCCTTGGCGTGCTGCCCCGTCAGGGCGGCAACGGCACGGGCCCCAAACTGGTTCACTGAAAGGCCCTTTCATGAAAGTTCGCGTCGACGTCGTCCTGAAATCCGGTGTGCTTGATCCCCAGGGGGAGGCCGTGCGCCACGCGCTCGGCACGCTCGGGTTCGATGGCGTGAACGGCGTCCGGCAAGGCAAGGTGATCGAGCTCGATCTGGCCGAGACCGACGCGGATGCGGCAGAAGCTCAGGCCAAGGCGATGTGCGAGAAGCTCCTCGCCAACACGGTGATCGAGGACTATCGGATCACAGTTCCTGCCCAGTGACTGCGCCCACGGATCTCACGGCAGTCATCGTCACCTACAACAGCGCGGCGGTCATCGAGCGGTGCCTGTCCGCACTGCCGACGAACATGCCCGTCATCGTCGTCGACAATGACAGTACGGACGACACGCTCACCCGGGTTGAGGTCTGCCGCCCTGCGACGATGTTGATCCAGCAGGGCTACAATTCCGGTTTTGGGCGGGCCTGCAACCGGGGTCTGCGGTCGATGGAAACCGGGTTCGGCATCCTGATCAACCCGGACACTGTGATCAGCGGAGAGGGGCTCTCAGCACTTGAGGAGGGCATGCGACAGCAGCCCGACGTGGCGGTGCTCGCCCCGAGGTTCACCTCCGACCCGGCAGCGATAACGCAGTCGCCGGTTTCCCCGAAGATCGAGGATCGAGCCTTCGTGCTCGGGGCCGGAATGGTTCTGCGGCGGAGCGCGTTTCCGGACGAGACCTACTTCGATGAACGCATCTTCCTCTATTCCGAGGATAATGACATCTGCGTCTCCACCCGTCGCCGCGGTCACCGCGTGGCCTGCGCGGTCAACGTCGTCGCCCTGCATCGCGGTGGGGAGAGTACCGACGCGCTGGAGAACGACACGAGCGACAAGGTCCGGATCATGGCGCGCAGCGCCGCGTTCGTCATCCTCAAGCATGCGGGCGGGCGCCGGTACCCCGCCGTGCGCAAGATGTGCATTTATGGCTGGCACGGGATAACATTCGGGCTGAGCGGGCGGCGGAAGGAGTCCCGCCTCTGGTTCGCGCGGGCGGGCGGCATCCTTGACGTGCTGCGTTTCGGACCGGATGTGTTGTGGGACAATCGCCTGACCGGAGGCGTGACCGGACCTAGGGAGCAGGATTCATGAAAGCAGCCGTCATCGTCTTCCCCGGATCGAACTGCGATCGGGACCTTGTCGTGGGGCTCGGCCGCGTGGACGCCGAGGTCACGACCGTCTGGCACAAGGATGCGGCCCTGCCCGAGGGGCTGGACCTGGTCGCGATCCCCGGTGGTTTCTCCTTCGGTGACTACCTGCGGTGCGGGGCCATCGCCGCGCAGTCCCCTGTGATGCGGGACGTTGTCCGTTTCGCCGAAGGGGGCGGCCACGTCCTTGGCGTGTGCAACGGGTTCCAGGTGCTGGTCGAGGCAGGATTGCTGCCCGGCGCCCTCCTGCGCAACGCATCGCTCAAGTATGTCTGCCGGGACGTGACGCTGAAAGTCGAGACGACCCAGAGCTCCTTTACCAGCTGCTATGCGACCGGGCAGGACATCAAGATCCCGGTCGCTCATCACGATGGCAATTATGTGGTGGATGGACAGACGCTTGATGCGCTCAAGGGCGACGATCGCATCGCCTTCACCTACCGGGACAATCCCAACGGATCGGTCGCGGACATCGCGGGTGTCCTGTCGCCGAACCGTCGGGTGCTGGGCATGATGCCCCATCCCGAGCGTCTCAACGATCCAGCGCTCGGCGGAACCGATGGCACCGCCCTGTTCGAAGGGCTTGCCGAGGCGCTCATCTCAGCCTGAGAGAGTCAGAAGATCGACATCGCCTCCGCCGGGTCCTTGCGCACGAGCCATGAGGGGTTGGTTGCGCTCACCCGGGTGCGGCGACTTAGCGACCAGCGCAACTTGCGGCACGTCAGAACGAGGTCGTGTTCCGCGGCGCTCAACGCCGTCGGGACGATCGCGGACGAAAACGGCATGGCGACCGACGGATCCGTGTAGGACCGGTTGCGCACAACGCTGCCCGACCCGCTCACCCAGTTCTCGTTGCCCAGATGCGCATAGGGATGCGGCAGGAACGGCGGATAGTCGAGCGGCCCGACTGTGGGCAGTGCTGCGGCAAACTCATTGTTGTAGACCCAGCGATGGGTCCGGTTGCCGAGCGTCGATCCGTATGCGTCCCGAAATGCCACATCTCCGACCCGGGGGCTGCCGAACGTGTAAACCCCCTGCACCGCGAGGAACGGATCTCGACGGAACCGGTAGGCGCACAGGATCGCGAGTGCCCCGCCAAGGCTGTGCCCGGTGAGGAAGATGCGCTGTCCCGCCGTCCGGCGGGTCATCACCCGGTCCCGGATATCGTCATAGCGGGTGTCGAGCGCCTTCCAGAAGCCCTTGTGCACGTGAGGTCCGAAGGCCGGCAGCCCGACGGTCCCCCCATCGGTCAGCGGCAGGCGCATCAGCGCGTGCTGCAGATCATTCTGCCAGTCGGTGAAGCTGATCGAACCGCGGAAGACGACGAAGATCACGTTGGAATTCGAGATGATTGCCGCCTGAGTGTCCGTCCCGTGCATGGCCGGGTCCGTGGGCACGTCGATGGTGTCGAGCACGAACGTATCGCCCGGCGCGCTGACATTGCGGAGCAATCCGTTGAACGCATCGTGCCAGTTGCCGTTGACGAGGGAGGGCTGGTGATAGGCGTGATAGGACAGGACCGAGCACAGGTATGCATTCGTCATCGAATGCCCGGTGGCCGTATGGCGGAAGTAGCGGAACATGGCGGACCCCCTGCTGATTTCGGCAAGGGTAGTCCATGATCCGAAGATCGCCAAATTCGATTGTAGACGGGCCTATCGCCCGCCTACCGCTTCCAACTGGGACGAGAAGCAGCCCGCGCGTTCAGTGACCCGCACCCAGCTGTCGCAGCCCGGTCACCGTCACCGCCAGAGGCGCTCACCCAGTTCCGCTTCCTTGCCGGTATAAAGACCGGCCACCTGTTCGCCATAGCCATTGAACAGAAACGTCGGGATCCGCTCGTCGGTGCCGAGAACCCGTTCGGTCGCCTGTGACCAGCGGGGATGAGGCACGTCCGGGTTCACGTTGGCCCAGAATCCATATTCGCGCGCCTGCAACTCCTCCCAGAAGCTCACCGGCTGCTGGTCGGTGAAGGTGATCCGGTCGATGGACTTGATCGCCTTGAACCCGTACTTCCACGGTGTGTGCAGGCGGATTGGTGCACCGAACTGCTTGTGCAGGACCTTGCCGTAGGCGCCGACCACCATGAAGCTCAGCTCGTTCTGCGCCTCTTCGATGGTCAGCCCCTCGGTGTAGGGCCAGGGCCACCAGGTCGCCCGCTGCTCCCGCGCAGTGTCCGGATCGAGGAATGTCTGGAACTGAACGTACGTTGCACCGGACAGCGGTTTTGCCTTCGCCAGCAGGGCGGACAGCTCAAAGCCGATCCACGGCACCGTCATCGACCACGCCTCAACACAGCGGTGACGGTAGACGCGCTCCTCCATGGGCATCTCGGTCAGCAAATCGTCGACCGCGACCTTCATCGGTGCCTCGACCAGCCCGTCGATGGTGATCTCCCATCCGGAGGTGTCGAGCGCCTGCGCCTCGTTCGCGATCCGCTTGGAGGAGCCGAACTCGTAGAAGTTATTGTAGCTCGCGTTGATCGCCTCATCGGTGATCGGACGGCCCGCATCCGCGTAGCCTGGCGTCCGCTCCGGCATTGGCACGAAGGGATCCTCCGCGTTCGCGGCCAGCGACAGCGACGGGGCCGTGGCAAGGGCGCTCGCGCCCGCAAATCCGAGACCTTTCAACAGGGTGCGTCGGTTGAGAAAGACGCTCTCGGGCGTGGCGAGGCGCTCAGGAATGTGCCAGCTCGGCGTGCGATGAAAGTGCATAGGTCCTCCGTGATTACTGCCCAACTAGAGCGTTCGGCGGGTTTCCGCCAATCAAAGTTGGGTGAAGCAGGAGTGAACGGGTTTTTTACTCGACCCGATTGCATCTATCCCTTTGAGCATTGTTCATCGAACGACTCTGGTGATCTAGTATGGCGGTATGAGCGACACGGCAGCATCCGAACCGACGCAACGGTTTGATCCGTTCGGGCGCCTGCCAGCACCCCTGCTGGTGGCGGGTGCGTTGCTGATCGGCATCATCCTCTATGTCAGCTACATCGTGCTGACGGACCGGTATCTGGGCAACCTACAGAATCGCGCGCTGGTCCGCGCGACGCTTTACACCGGCACGATCTCCAAGGTCCTTCAGACCTACGGCATGGCCTCCGCTTTGATCACGCAGGACAGGAACCTCGTCTCAGTCCTGTCGGGTGGGCCAAACGAGCAGACCCAGCTCGTGCTCGGTGCGCTTCAGACGGAGATCAACGCCCGCAACCTGCACCTCTACACCTCCGCCGGGCAACTGGCGGCGACCACGGCACCGAACGGACTGCCGGACATCAACCACACGGCCGCGCCCTACTTCGAATCCTCCCTCGGGACGGACATTTCGATCTTCGCGACGGTGGCCGTCTCCAATTCCGATCAGCGGTTCCTGTTCGCCCGCAGGATCACCCAGCGGGGTACGATCCTGGGCGTCGTGGTGCTGGAGCTGGACCTCGCGCCGCTTCAGGCCGAATGGGCGACCAGCCAGAACCAGATTTTCGTCACCAACGCGGACGATCTTATCCTGCTGTCGAGCCGGGCGGAGTGGCGCTATCGCCTGCTGTCCACCTTCTTCGAGGCGAGCTTCAGGCCCGACACGATGCGGCGGCTGAACCTGCTTCCGATTCTCCAGCTCGGCCCGACGGATGTGGGCCAGCAGGTCGAGATCGATGGAGAGATCTACCTGCAGATCGAGCAGGATCTCGATTTTCGGGGGTGGAAGCTCACCTACCTCGCCCCGACCATCGATGCGACGGCGCGGGTGAACGCGGTGCTCGCACTTGAGATCATGGTGCTTGCGCTCGTGGTCGCGGGGATCGCCTACATCTCCTCCAGACGGGTCGCCCAGCACTCGCTGCGGGTCCAGCGGGAATCGGAGGAGCTGCGCGCGCTGAACGCCCGGCTCTCCTCCGAGATCGAGGAGCGGATGCGGGTCCAGGAGTCCCTTCAGGCTGCCGAGAAGTCGCTGGAACAGTCCTCAAAGCTGGCAGCGCTGGGGCAGATGTCCACGGCGATCAGCCACGAGCTCAACCAGCCCCTCGCCGCGATGAAGACGTACCTGGCCGGGGCGCGACTGCTCCTGCGCAGAAACCGAGGCGGGGAGGCGCTCGCCTCCTTCCAGCGCATCGACGATCTGATCACGCGGATGTCGACGATCACGCGGCAACTCAAATCCTTCGCCCACAAGGGTGAGGGGGAGATGGCGGAGGTCGAACTTGGCGCGGTCATCACCTCCTCGCTCGCGATGATGTCCCCGCAGCTCAGCCAGGGCCGGGTGCCTGTTGAACGGGTTACACCGCCCTACCCGGTCTATGTGATGGGCGACACGCTGCGGCTGGAACAGATCCTGATCAACCTTTTCCGCAACGCGCTCGATGCCATGTCCGACGCGCCGGACGCCGCCATCACCGTTGAGCTGTTCGGCGGGGAGACCCTCGCCCGGATCCAGGTGCGGGATACGGGCCCGGGCCTCAGCGCCGATCCACGGGAGCTGTTCGAGCCGTTTTACACGACGAAGGAGGCCGGCGAGGGCGTGGGCCTAGGGCTCGCCATCTCCTCCGGCATTGCGGAGGAGCTCGGCGGCTCCCTCACCGCACGGAATTCCAGCCAGGGCGGCGCGATATTCGAGCTGAGCCTGCCCCGGGTCAAAGAAGGAAAAGCAGCATGACCGAAGCTACCCTGATGCCCGTCGCCATTGTCGACGACGAGGCGGATATGCGCGCGTCCATCGCCCAGTGGATGACCCTGTCCGAGTTCAAGCCGGAAACCTATTCGAGGGCTCAGGACCTGCTGGAGATCATCGACGCGGACTATCCCGGTGTCGTCATCACCGATGTGCGTATGCCGGAGATGACCGGCCTCGAACTGCTGGGCGAGCTGCAGAAAAAGGATAAGGGCCTTCCCGTCATCATCATCACCGGCCACGGGGATGTGGCGATGGCGGTCGAGGCGATGCGGGCGGGAGCCTACGACTTCATCGAAAAGCCCTTTGATCCCGAACGGCTCGCGGATCTTGCCCGCCGCGCGGCAGAGGCGCGGCAACTGACCATCGACAACCGGCTGCTGCGGCGGGAACTTGCGGACGGCACCGTGCTGCTCCGCCGCCTCATGGGAGACAGCGAGCCGATCGCCAACCTCCGCACCCAGATCCTCGACTACGCGCAGTCCGACGTGCCCGTGACGATCCGGGGGGAACGGGGAACCGGGCGCAGCCTTATCGCGCGCGCCCTGCACGCCTCCTCGTCCCGCATGGGCCAGGCCTTCATCACCCTGAACTGCGCGGCGGAGCTGCCGGAGTATATCGGGGAGAAACTCTTCGAGCGGGACCGGTCCGGCAACCCGCCCCTCCTGACAGCGGCAGGCTCCGGCGTTCTGTGCTTTGAACATCTGTCAGCCCTCGACATGCGGCTTCAGGCGCGGCTGGAACAGGCAATCTCCACCCGCCAGATGCCCGATGGCACGCCGATCACGACCCGTTTCGTCGCGATCTCCGACGCACTGGAGGATGACGCGCTCGATGAGACGATCCTGCCGAGCCTCGACACGGCGCTCAGCGCGCTGGAAATCACGGCACCGCCTCTGCGGATCTGCGGAGAGGATGTGCTTCAGCTTTTCACGCACTACACCGCGAGCTTCGCGACGGAGTATGAGATCGCGCAGCCCGACATCACGGCGGAGGATGCGGCGCTGATGCTGACCCATCCCTGGCCAGGCAACACACGTCAGCTCATCAACACCGCCGAACGGTTCATCCTGCGGCACCGTCAGGGGACGTGTAGCCTGCGCGAGGTGATGGATGAGGGCGGCGAAGAGGATATGACGCGCGACCCCTCCCGCCCGCTCAAGGAGCATGTGGAGGCGTTCGAACGGCTCATGATCGAGGCGGCGCTCAAGCGCCACCGCGGATCCGTCGCGCGGGTCATGGAGGATCTGGCCCTGCCCCGCCGCACGCTCAATGAGAAGATGGCGAAGTATGGGGTCAGCCGCGCAGACTACGTTTGACGCCCCCAGAGCATGGGAGCGCCAACAAAAAAGGCCGCGGAGCGTTCCGCGGCCTTTGGCATTTGAAGTCCAGCCGTGAAGATCAGCTTGCGGGCTTGCCCTTCACCCACTCGACGGCCTTCCATGCGGCCGGAAGCAGAAGTGCTGCAAGGGCGAGCTTGATTGCGTCGCCGATCAGGAACGGGGTCAGGCCCCACGCGAGGGTCTGTTCCCAGCCGGAGGCGAACTGGTGGAGCCACAGAAGGCCCGGCACGTAGATCAGCGCGTTGCCGATGAGCATGGACACCGCCATCAGGAGGATCGAACGATCCCAGCCGCGCTCCGCCGCCCAGCCGAGCGCGAGCGTGGCGAGCACGTAGCCCAGCAGATAGCCGCCGCTGCCGCCGAGCATGTAGGCAATGCCGTTCTTCTCCGCACTGGAGCTGGCAAACACGTCGAAACCGAGCGCACCGATGATCATGTAGCCCATGATGGTCGCAAGGCCGAGCCGTGCGCCGTAGGCAGCGCCGATGCCGAGCACTGCAAAAGTGCCCAACGTTACCGGGATCGGCGAGGGCCAGACCGGCACCTTGATCTTCGCCGCAAGCGTCAGCAGCGCGATGCCGACCACGACGAGGACGGCGTTGCGCAGCAACGAGTCCGAGTTCCAAAGCGCGCGCGATAGGGTCATGTCCCGTGTCATGAGGGCCATCCTCTTCGTTGGTTTTATGTCGCGCTCTTTTCGCTTGCCGCAGTGCGGAAAGTCAAGCGTGACCGGGCCCGCGTCGCCCCCTTGCAATGGGGCGCGGGACCCTGCACAAGGCCGCCCATGGATATGAAAGACAAGATCGTATTGGTCACCGGCGCCTCCCGCGGGCTGGGGCGCGCGGTGGCGGAAGCGGCCGGGCGACGCGGTGCCCACGTGGTTGCAGTGGCGCGGACCTCCGGCGGCCTTGAGGAACTGGCCGACGTGCTCGACGCTGCAGGTGCATCCAGCACGCTCGTCCCCCTCGACATCACCGACGATGGCGGCTTGCAGCGCATGTGCGCCGCAATTCACGAACGCTGGGGCCATGTCGATCTGTGGGTACACACCGCGGTCTATGCCGCACCGCTGAGCCCCGCCGCCCATGTGGCGGAGCGGGAACTGACGCGCACGCTCGACATCAATGTGCGCGCCGTGCACCGGCTGGTGCGCTACGTGGAGCCGCTGCTGCGGGCCGCGGATGCCGGTCAGGCGGTGCTGATGGACGACATGGTGGCCGGGCGCCCGCTCTACGGAGGGTATGGCGCGTCGAAGGCGGCAGCACGGGCCTTGGTCGAAAGCTGGCAGGCCGAAACCGTCTCAACGGGGCCAAAGGTCACCCTTTTTACCCCTCCCCCCATGCCGACGGCGGTGCGCGGTCGGTTCCACCCGGGCGAGGATGCGAGCGTGCTCACCCGGACGGGCGACGTGGCAGAGCAGCTTTTCACGGAACTGAAATAACTCAGAGCGACGCCGTCAGCCCTCCGGGCGCGGTCGTTTCCTCAGGGACGTCGCGCGCCGCTGTTTCCGATCCGCATAGGGATTGTCCTGCTTGCGCAAGGCAAGCCGGATTGGCACCCCGGGCAGATCAAAGTCTCGCCGCAAGCCATTGACCAAAAACCGGGAATAGCTGGTCGGCAGCGCCTCAGGCGTTGAGCAGAAGGCGACGAAACTCGGCGGACGCGTCTTCACCTGCGTCATGTAGCGCAGCTTGATCCGCCGCCCGCCGGGTGCGGGAGGCGGGTGCTGCTGTACCTGCTCGATGAGCCAGTCGTTGAGCTTGGCCGTTGTGATCCGCCGGTTCCACACCTCGTGCATCTGCAGGATCGCCTCCCGCAGACGATCAAGCCCGCGCCCCGTAAGCGCGGACACGGTGACCAGCGGTGCGCCCGAAAGCTGCGGCAGCAAGCGGGCAAGCTGCTCCTTCATCGCCTTGAGCTTCTCCTGCCTGTTCTCCTCCACATCCCACTTGTTCGCGGCGAAGACGACGGCCCTGCCCTCGCGCTCGGCGAGATCGGCGATGCGCAGATCCTGCTGCTCAAACGGTATGCTCGCATCGAGGAGGACCACGATCACCTCGGCGAAGCGGACAGCGCGCAGCCCGTCGGAGACGGAGAGCTTCTCAAGCTTTTCCTGCACCTTCGCGCGTTTGCGCATGCCCGCAGTGTCGAAGATCTTCACAGGCGTCCCGCCCCAGTTCACGGGGACGGAGATGGCGTCCCGCGTGATCCCAGCTTCCGGACCGGTCAGAAGCCGGTCCTCCCCCAGGATCGCGTTGATCAGGGTCGACTTTCCCGCGTTCGGGCGGCCGACCACGGCGATCTGGATCGGGCGATCAGGCGCCTCCTCATCCTCATCAAGGTCGGTGACCGCGACCTCCTCAAGCCCCGCCTCATAGTACGGCGTGAGGGCGATACGCAGCTCGTCCATCCCCTCACCGTGCTCGGCTGAGAGCGGGATGACATCACCGAGGCCAAGGCTGTAGGCATCGTAGTAGCCCTCGTCTCCCGCGCTGCCTTCGGCCTTGTTCGCCGCAAGGATGACCCTGCCTTGTGCGCGCTTGCGCAGGATGTCGGCGAACACCGCGTCCTGCCGGGTCACGCCGACGCGGGCGTCGATGACGAAAAGGCACGCGTCGGCCATCCCGACCGCGCGCTCCGTCAGGCTGCGCATGCGGCCTTCAAGGCTGTCATCGGTCGCTTCCTCAAGCCCTGCCGTGTCGATGACCGTGAACCGGAGCGGGCCGAGGCGGGCATCTCCCTCCCGCAGGTCCCGGGTCACGCCGGGGCGATCGTCGACCAGCGCAAGCCGCTTGCCCACCAGACGGTTGAACAAGGTGGACTTGCCCACATTGGGCCGCCCGACAATGGCGAGGGTAAAGGACATGGCCGTGATCCGCTTTTGCGCAGCGGCGCTGGTCGCCGGTGCGTCGCGCCCATCTATCCAATCAGCGCGCTATTGGAAAGCGTGAAGAAAGCCGGTGTTGGACAAAACCATAAGCGTGTTGCGCGCAACCGCGGGGGCGGCGGCGGCACCACCGGCCAGCAGGATTCGCCGGACCTGCTCTCCCGTCGCGGGGTCGAAGACCAGAATGTCAGCATCGGACTGTGCAACATAGAGCTGTCCGCCCGCCATGACGGGTCCATAAAACGCCCTCTGCCGGGTATCGCTGCCCTGGATCTCCGTATCCAGCGGCGTCGTCCAGATGCGGGAGCCGCTCTCCCGGTCCACCCGGGTCAGCACGCCCTGATCGGTGACGAAGAAGAGCGAGTCGGCGGTCAACGTGGGCAGGTCCCGCGCCCCTTCGGAAAGCGTCCAGTTCCGCTGGCCGTTGCGCCCGTCGATGGAGACCAGCGCGCCGGACTGGTTGCCCGCGTAGACCGTGATCCCGTCGACAACCGGGTCCGCTGTGATCTCCCCGATGGAGGCGCGGGCAATGCCGCGCCGCCCGCTGGCGATCACTGTGCTCCAGAGCCGTCGGCCCGTGCGGGAGAAAACCGCCTGCACCTCACCGGAGGCGAAGGGGATGAGCCCAATCCCGTCGGTGAAGGCGGGCTGCGCTGCCGCGATCATCGCGACACCTGTCTCCGCCCCCCGGATGCGCCAGACGGTCTGGCCTGTTTGCCGATCGAGACCGTGGGCGGTGTTCGAGCGGTCAACGACGATCAGGCGTTCCGCCGCGACCGTCGGCGCACTGCGGAAGGGGGCATCGAACCGGCGGCGCCAGATCTCCTCCCCGGTCGTTGTGTCGAGCGTGACGACCTGACCAAGGCCGGTCGTCACGTAGGCCCGCTCTCCTACAACGGCGACGCCGCCGCCGAAGGCTTCCTGCGGGGCCTCTCCATCGGGCACCAGCCGGGCCTGCCACTGGCGCGCGCCGGAGAAATCGGTCGAGGTGACGGTACCGCCCGCGTCGAGCGTCAGGATACCCGCGATACCGACGACCGGACCGCTGGTGATCCTGCCATCGCGGGAGGACCCGGTTCCCACACTGACGGACCAGATCCGCGAGGGCGCGTCAGACAGGGCCGGGTTCTCGATCCTGTGGCTGGGTGAGCCTCCCTTGTGTGTCCAGACGAGGTTTTCCGTCGCGGGGGCGATCTGCAACGGGACGCTTTCCGCTGGCAGCAGCTCTGCCGCCGCATCCGGCCGGATCGGCTCTCGATCCCCGGGCAGGATCTCCTCGCTGCTGAAGATGCCGCAGGCGCTGAGCGCGCCACATAGAAGGAGCATCGCACAGGACGTCAGAGGCCGGACATTCTGTCCGAACGGAAGTGTCGTCACGGTCAGCCCTCTTGCCCGACCAGGGAAGCGCGCGGGGTCACAACCCCGCCCGTTGCAATCATCAACTGACCCGCACGCTCTCGCAGGGCGGCGGTGACCTCGGGATGTTCGATGATACGACGCAGGTCCGCGTGTGCGGCCTCCACATCGCCCGCCTCAAGGTGGGCGACCGCCCGATGCTCGAGCGCGATGGGTGCGAATGTGCTCTGCACGGAGATGATGGGATCGAGCAGCGCGATGCGCGCCGCTGGGCCCGCGGTTTCGGAAATCAGCGTCACGAGCTTGAGGCGGACCAGATCGGTGTAGAGGGCGTCAAGCGTCCCGCTGTCGAGCAGCGTTTCGTACCGGGCTGCCGCAGCCGCCTCATCGCTTGCCGAGAGGCTGTCGATTTCCGCCAGCTCCGCGATCAGTGCGGCGGAATGGTCCGCCTGCGCAAGGGTGGAAAGCGCGGGCAACCGCCCTGCCACGTCCGGGTCCTCCAGCGCCTCGAACAGGGCACCGCCAAAGCCGCGGGCCTCCGCCTCCGCCTGCGCCTTCAGCCATTCGTTGACTGCGGCACCGCCGATGATGAGCACCAGAACAAGCGCGACGATCCAGCCATAGCGGCGACCAAGGGCGTAGAGCCGGTCGCGGCGCACCTCCTCGGTGACTTCCTCGATAAAGGAATCTGTGTCGCTCATGTTCTGCCCGTCCGTTTCGATTTTGGTGGAACCTACCCGGATGCTTTGGGGATTGCAAAGCCGGTTTCCGGGCGTGCTCAAACCGCCTCGAACGACTGTAGTCGGCACTGATCCGTGAAAAATTCGAGTTTATTGAACCCGAATGACCATTGTTCACGTATTATGCTGCGTCGGGGTTGTATCGCCCTGTGCGATTGCTAACTGAGTGCAATCACATGCCCGTGAGACGAAGTTGGAGGCTTTCATGAGGCTCGTCCCAGTACTTACTGCGCTCTGCGTCGCGGTAGCCCTCTATTTCCTGGTGCTAGACCGCGAAAGCCTGAACACCTTCGTCTCCCGGTTCCAGGGAACGGGAGAAGCCACCGCAGCGGTGCCCGAGGCCGACGCGGAGCAGCTTCAAACAGCCGCAGCCGCCGCCGATGATGGTGGTACGGATGAGCCGCTGGTTTCCGTCGTCGCCCTGCGCTCGGTTGCACAAGATGTTCAGAGCGGGATCCTTCTGCGGGGCCGAACCGAAGCGGGTCGCAAGGTGAGCGTGACCGCGGAGACGAACGGTCTCGTCGTCAGCGAACCGCTTGAGAAAGGCGCTCTCGTCCGCGCAGGCGATCTGATGTGCGCCCTCGACGCGGGCACCCGCCCGGCAGAGTTGCAACAGGCGCTCGCCTCGCTGGAGGAGGCGCGAGCAAACGCAAACGCCGCCAACACGCTTTTCCGCCGCGGCGTCGGGTCGGAGACCCAAGCGCTTGCTGAAACCGCGCGGCTCGAAGGGGCGCTTGCGATCGTCGAACAGGCCAAGCGGGAGCTGGAGCGGCTCGATATCCACGCCCCTTTCGATGGACTGCTGGAGAGTGATACCGCGCAGCTCGGCACGCTTCTGCAGCCCGGCACGACCTGCGGCACAGTGCTCGACCTGCGGCGCATCAAGCTTGTGGGCTTCGTCGCGGAGCGGGACATCAACAAGGTCGAGATCGGGGCACCCGCAGGCGCGCGGCTCTCCTCCGGCCAAATGGTGGAGGGCGAGGTTTCCTTCGTCTCCCGGTCCGCAGATCCGCTCACCCGAACGTTCCAGGTCGAGGTTGAGGTGGACAATGCCGATCTGGGCATCCGCGACGGCATGACGGCGGAGATCAACATCTCCCTCCCCGGCGTTCAGGCACATCTGCTGCCCCAGGCCTCCCTGACCCTCGATGATGGCGGGCAGCTCGGCGTGCGGGTCGTCGAGGATGGCGTCGCGCTATTCAAGCCTGTGACCGTCATCAGGGACGACGCGCGCGGCCTCTGGATCTCCGGCCTTGCACCACAGGCGGAGGTCATCGTCGTTGGCCAGGAATTCGTCAACGATGGCCGCGCCGTGCAGGTAACATTCGCGGAGACCATGCAATGACGGGCATCGTCGACTGGGCGTCCTCCCGGGCGCGGATGATCTTTGCCTTCATCCTGCTGTCGCTGGCGGCAGGGTGGCTCAGCTACACCGGTCTGCCCAAGGAAGGCGAGCCGGACATCGATGTGCCGGTCCTCGTGGTCACAGCCCCCTTGCCCGGGGTCAGCGCGGAGGATTCCGAGAAACTGCTCGTGAAGCCCATGGAGACCGAGTTCCAGGACCTCGACGGGCTCAAGGAAATCAGCGCGACCGCTGCCGAAGGCATCGCGATCGTGGCGCTCGAGTTCGAATTCGGCTGGGACAAGCCCGCAACCATCGCGGAAGTGCGCGACCGGGTCGATCAGGCCCAAGGCAAGTTCCCGGCAGAGGCCGAGGAACCGACGATCAGCGAGATCAACTTCTCCGAATTCCCGATCATCGTCGTCTCCCTCTCCGGCAACGTGCCGGAGCGAACCCTGTTCCGGGTGGTAAAGGATTTGCAGACCGAGCTCGAATCGATGCCTGAAGTGCTCGAGGCCGGGCTCGCCGGACATCGCGATGAGATGCTCGAAGTGCTGATCGACCCCCTGCGGCTCGAGGCGTACAACGTGACCGCGCAGGAACTGCTCAACGTTGTCGTCAACAACAACCAGCTCGTCGCCGCCGGCGAGGTGGAGAGCGGGTCCGGCGCCTACGCGGTCAAGATCCCGAGCGCGTTTGATGAGGCGCAGGACGTCTACGACCTGCCGGTCAAAGTGAACGGTGACCGGGTCATCACCCTGGGCGATCTCGCGGACATCCGCCTCACGTTCGAGGATGAGGTCGGCACCGCCCGCTACAACGGGGAGACGACGGTCGCCCTGCAGGTGGTCAAGCGCAAGGGCGTAAACCTGATCGATACGGTCGCGCAGGTGCGGGAAACCGTGAATGCCGAGGTGGCCATGTGGCCGCCGGAGTTGCAGGACGCGGTGCGCGTGGACTTCTCAATGGACGAATCCACCAATGTGGCGGACATGGTCCGGCAGCTCGAGGGGTCGGTTCTGACCGCCATCGCGCTGGTCATGATCGTGGTGCTGGCAGCTCTGGGGGCGCGGTCAGCACTGCTTGTGGGCTTCGCTATCCCCACCTCTTTCCTCCTGTGCTTCGCACTCCTCGCGGTGCTCGACATGACCGTGTCGAACATCGTGATGTTCGGCCTGATCCTTGCGGTCGGCATGCTCGTTGATGGGGCCATTGTCGTCGTGGAGTACGCGGACAAGCGGATCGCGGCAGGCGAAGGACCGATGCGCGCCTTCGCAAGCTCGGCCAAACGGATGTTTTGGCCCATCGTGAGCTCGACTGCGACGACGCTCTGCGCCTTCCTGCCCATGCTGTTCTGGCCAGGCATCCCTGGTGAGTTCATGGGCATGCTGCCGGTGACGCTGATCTTCGTCCTGTCCGCATCGCTTGTGGTGGCGCTGGTCTATCTGCCCGTTGTGGGCGGTGTTGCCGGCCGCATCTCCCGCAATGTGGAGCGGGCGGCGACCGCACTTCAGAACAGCCTTCCCGTTCTGCTGCGGCTGGTCCTCTTCCTCGTGACGATCGCGCTGGTGTTGGGCAGCATCCTGGTGCTGCTGACCGTCCAGCCGACGATGGGCGCTGTCCTCTTCGTGCTGAGCTGCCTTGCGCTTGCCTCTGTCGGCGGATCGTTCCGCGACCGAAGCCGCCCGGGCCCTGGTCAGGCGGGCTACCGCCGCAACACGTTCGGCTGGATCATTCAGGGGATCGCGGGCAACCCGGTGATGCCCGTGGTGACGCTGCTTGTCGCCGGGGGCCTCGTGTTCAGCGTGTTCACCTACTTCGGGGAGAACAACAACGGCGTTGAGTTCTTCGTCGAAACGGAGCCGGAGCGCGCCATCGCCTATGTCCGCGCCCGGGGCAACCTCAGCCTTGAGGAGAAGGACCGGCTTGTGCGCCAGGTTGAGGAGCGGATCATCGGTATTGAAGGGGTCGAGTCGATCTTCGCCTTCGCCGGATCCGGGGGTCTCAACCAGAATGGCGGAGGCGCATCGGTGCCCAAAGATTCCGTCGGTCAGGTGCAGATCGAGCTGGCGCCCTGGTACACGCGCGGGGATGGCAACGACATCCTGGCGGAGATCAACGAACGCCTCGTCACCATCCCGGGTGTGATCGCCGAGATCTCCGAACAGGCGCAGGGTCCTGCGCAGGGCAAGCCCGTCCACCTTCGCATCAGTGGCAACAACTTCGACGACCTGCTCGTCGCTGCGGCCCAGATCCGGGAGAAGTTCGACAGCACGGAGGGGCTCGTCGATGTGGAGGACACCCGCCCGCTGCCCGGCATCGACTGGCAAATCGACGTGGATGTGGAGGCCGCGGGCCGATATGGCGCGGATGTGGCGACGGTCGGGTCGATGGTGCAACTCGTCACCCGGGGCATCCTGCTCGACACCATGCGCACCGACACCTCCGACGAGGAGATCGAGATCAGGGTCCGGTTTCCCGAGCAGGACCGCCTGCTTTCCACCCTCGACACGCTGAGGGTGCGCACGGCGGACGGCCTCGTCCCCCTGTCGAACTTCATCACTCGGACACCGGTGCAGAAGCTTGCGGAGATCAACCGCATCGACACTATGCGCTACTTCGACGTGCTCGCAGACATCCCCGCGGACGCGGCACCGGACCAGAACGCCAACGCCAAGATCGTGGAGCTGACCGAGTGGCTGGACACCGAAGCGGTGCTGCCCGACACGGTCGCGACCGAATGGACCGGCGATCAGGAGGAACAGGCGGAGAGCCAGGCCTTCCTCGGGGGGGCGTTCATCGGGGCGCTGGGGCTGATGTTCGTGATCCTGCTCGCGCAGTTCAACTCCCTCTACAACTCTGTGGTGGTGTTGCTGGCGGTTGTCCTCTCGACCACGGGGTCGCTGATCGGAATGCTCGTGATGCAGCAGCCTTTCTCGATCATCATGACCGGGACCGGGATCGTGGCACTCGCCGGTATCGTGGTGAACAACAACATCGTGCTCATCGACACCTATCAGGAATACAGCCGCTACATGCCCCGGCTGGAGGCTATCGTGCGCACGGCACAGGATCGCCTGCGCCCGGTGCTGCTGACGACCATCACGACCATGGCGGGCCTCGCCCCGATGATGTTCGGGGTGTCCGTGGACTTCATCAACGGGGGTTACTCCATCGATGCGCCCACTGCGCTCTGGTGGAAACAGCTTGCGACCGCGGTGGTCTTCGGCCTCGGGGTTGCGACGGTTCTGACGCTGGTCATCACCCCGTCGTTGCTGGCGATCCGGGTCTGGGTGACCAAGGGCGCCTACCTCGGCTGGCGTGAGCTCAAGGGCGCGATGCAGGCTCAGGACAGCGAGCTGAACCGGGATCTCTCCCTCGCTCAAAAGGCGCGGTTGCAACGCAAGCCCCAAGACATGACGTGGGGCGATGATCTATTCGCACCGGACATGGAGCTGCCGAAGTCCTCGGCTCTCGCACCCCGTCTCAGCGCAGCGGAGTGACCCGGACGGTCGGAGAGCAACGGCGGCATATGCGCCGCTTTTTACCCCGAGGCTAACGACGCTATACCGCGACCGCCTCGGGCTCCTCCTCTGACGCCTGGCGATGCCACATCGCCGCGTAGCGCCCTGCGCGGGCGAGCAGTTCTGCATGGGTGCCCCGCTCCCGCACCACCCCATCTTCCAAGACGACGATCTGATCCGCATCGACAACGGTCGAGAGGCGATGCGCGATTGTAATCACCGTACGCCCTTGCCCCATCTGCGCCAGCGAATCCTGGATCTCCTTCTCCGTCTGGCTGTCGAGCGCGGAGGTCGCCTCGTCCAGCAACAGGATCGGAGGGTTCTTCAGGATCGTGCGGGCGATACCGACGCGCTGCTTCTCTCCGCCGGAAAGCTTGAGCCCCCGTTCACCCACCGTGGTCTCGTAGCCGTCCGGCAATCCTTCGATGAAACGGTCGATGCGGGCGGCGCGGGCGGCCTCGCGGACCTCATCCATCGTCGCCTCGGGCCGCCCGTAGGCGATGTTGTAGCCGATGGTGTCGTTGAAGAGCACGGTGTCCTGGGGCACCACGCCGATCTGCGCCCGCACGCTTTCCTGGGTAACCGACCGCAGATCCTGCCCGTCGATCTCGATACCCCCGCCGGTCACGTCATAGAATCGGAAGAGGAGCCGCCCGATCGTCGACTTGCCGGAGCCGGACGGGCCGACGACGGCGACGGTCTGCCCTGCCGGAACCTCAAGGCTCACGCCCTTCAAGATTTCCCGCTCCGGGTCGTACCCGAACCGCACATCGCTCAGGGTGATGCTGCCCCCTTCGACCCGGATGGCATCCGCGTCCGGTTTGTCCGTGACCTCCGGCGCCTGTTCCAGAAGGCCGAACATCTCCCCCATGTCGACAAGCGCCTGCCGGATCTCCCGATAAACGGTGCCGAGGAAGTTGAGCGGCATCGTGATCTGCATCATGTAGAGATTGACGGCGGTGAAGCCGCCGACGGTCATCGCCCCGGACTGCACGTCCATCGCGGCCATCACCAGCACGGTCACGAGCCCCGTCGTGATGATCAGGCTCTGCCCGAAATTCAGCCCCGCCAGCGAGTAGAGGGTCTTGAGCGATTCCCGCTCATAGCCCTCCATAGCGTAGTCGTAGCGCGCGGCCTCCCGCCGTTCGGCGCCAAAATACTTCACGGTTTCGAAGTTGAGGAGGCTGTCGATCGCCTTCTGGTTCGCGTCCGTGTCCTTCTCGTTCATCCGCTTGCGGATTGCCACGCGCCATTCGGTGACCCGGAACGTGAACAGGATGTAAAGCCCGATGGTCGCGAGCACCGCGACCACGTACCAGACACCGAACAGCACCCAGAAAATGCCGGCCATCAGCAGAAGCTCGAGCATCAGCGGTCCGATGGAGAAAATCAGGAACCGAAGCAGGAAGTCGACACCCTTCACCCCCCGCTCGATGATGCGGGACAACCCGCCGGTCTTCCGGCTGATATGGTAGCGCAGGGAAAGTGCGTGGATGTGCTGGAAGGTCTGGAACGCGAGCTTGCGCAGGGCACGCTGGCCGACCTTTGCGAACACCATGTCGCGCAGCTGGTTGAACGCCACCATCCCGAGGCGGGCAAGCCCAAAGCCGAGGACTAGTGCCACCGGCCCGAGGGCCAGCATCGTCGCCTGACCCGCCGCACCCTCGACGGGCGCAAGCGCGTCGACGGCCTGGGCAAAGAACCACGGCGTCGACAGGGTGACGACCTTCGCCATCACGAGACACAGGAGGGCGAGCACCACCCTGACCTTCACCCACGTCTCCCCCGGCGGCCAGATATAGGGCACCACCTTGCGCAGCACGCTGCATTCAGCGCTCACAGGTGAGGGGATGGTGTCGGACATGGAGTTCTCCGCGGGCTGTGCGGTGACACCTATGCCATCCGGGGCGGAATGCCAGCCCCGGGCATTACTCCGCCGCTGTCGGCAGGGTGAAGACCTGCCCCGGATAGATCAGGTCCGGGTCGCGGATCTGATCGGAATTTGCGCGGAAGATCTGCGTGTACCGCAGCCCTTCGCCATAACGCTGCTCGGCGATCGTCCAGAGGTTGTTGCCCGGTTGGACGACGATGGAACCTGCCGGGGCGGCGAAGGTCGCAGCGGGTGTCACCTGCGGCGATGTCGCCGTATCGGGCTCCGCGAACGGATCGGCGTCGGACTTGAGCACCTCATTGGACCTTGCCTGTTCCTTCGCCTGCGCGGCGATCAGGTCGGGAAACTCGCGTTGAAACGGGCTTTCGAACCGGGAAGCAACCTCCCCCGCTGCATCCACCTCATCGACGCGCAGGATGTAGAGGCCCACATCGATGTCGCCGATCTCCACCCGCCAGGTTCCGTCATCGGCGATGGAGGCGTCAGCGACCTTCAGCGCGTTCGCGTAAATCCGCGCAGTGTTGCCCGGCTGGCCTCGTCCGCTGAGGACGACCGCGCCGACGGCGGAGTAGCTGATCGTGTCGAGCGAGATCTGGTCACGGAACCCGCTGTCCGGCGCGGAAACGATCTCGATACCCTTTTCGGTGCTGCGCACGACCGTCGGCTCCGGCTCCGGTGCCGGGATCGCACCGGGCTCGGACGCAACCGGCCGTTCCACCAGCACGACGATCGTGTCTTCGGAGACGGAGACACCGCCGCGACTATCCTCCGCGGAAAGCTGGATCGATTGCGGCGTGCCGGTCTGAGGAGAGCGGAAAAGGGTGACGAAATCGCCCGCCCGGCTCGCCTTGGTGGAAACGGTGGGTTTGCCGTCAATGGTGACGGTCACCACACTGCCCGGCGCCGCCCGGCCTGCAACAATGGCCGACCCGTCCTTCTCTACGCGCACGACGTCGAACTCCGGGGCATCCGGCGCGTCCGGGCGTGTGCCGATCTCGGTTGTCGGCGCCTGCGGGCTGATGCTCAGATCCCGCTTCGCATCGCTCCCGGACAGAAGCGAGGCGAGCTCTTCCTTGCCCGCATCATCCGTGGCACCGGGCACGCTGAGAAGCGGGGACGGCTTTGTCTCCGCGTCGAGCGGTTCGGCGAGCAGGCCGACGCTGTCCGCCATCTCCCCCTGCTGCTGCGGGGTGGAGGGCTCCTTGACCGTTTCGGCGTCGCTGGATGGTGCGGGATCCATGGCGATCACCACCGGCTCCGCCGGGGTGTCGTCCTTCACATCGGCAACGATCGGCTGTGTCTGAACGGCCACGGGCTGCTTTTCTTCGACGGGTCCGTCATCTCTGGGTTGAACGCTCGCCAGTTCCGGCTGCGGTGGCGGCACCGCCTCCGCACGCATGCGCTGCGCGTTTCCCCACTGCATCACCCCGATCACCCCCGCGATCAGCGCGACAAAGCACAGGGCCAGGACCCCTCTGTTCGTCATTCGGCGCTCCGATATGTTTATCCCCGGTCGCGACCCCCTCGCACCCCGAGACCGCCTAGCTCAATCACGGGTATACTGTCATATTCCAGCAACATCTAGGCAATTAATTGCCTGTACATCCCGGCGGTCCGCCGGAAAATCACAACAAGGAGAGGCGAGATGAGCACAAACGGGCAACGCGGCAGCGTTTGCGTCTATTGCGGATCGCGGGAGGGAACCGATCCAAGCTACGCAGATGCGGCGGACCGGACCGGTCAGGCGATCGCCGACGCAGACCTTCGGCTCGTTTACGGCGCGGGCGATGTGGGGCTCATGGGCCGGGTTGCGCGCAGCGCGCAGGCCGCAGGGTCGGACATCATCGGTGTCATCCCGCAACACCTCGTCGACCTGGAGGTCGGCAAATCTGACGTCTCCCGCTACATCATCACGGAGACGATGCACGAACGCAAAAAGGTGATGTTCACCAACGCGGATGCGGTGCTGGCCCTGCCCGGCGGGCCGGGCACCCTCGACGAACTCTTCGAGGTGCTGACCTGGCGACAGCTCGGCCTGCATGCAAAGCCCATCGTGCTCCTGAACGTTGCCGGATACTGGGACGGGCTGGTGGAGCTGATCGACGGCATCGTTGCCCGCGGTTTCGCCGATGCGAGTTTCCGGGCGTTTCTGGAGGTGGAGACGGAGCCTGAGGCAGCCGTCGCCCGGATCCTCGCCCGGATCTAGCTCACCTCGATGAGCGTGATCTCCGGCGGGATCCCGAAGCGCAGGGGCGCCACCGAACAGCCAAGACCGCCGGAGATCACGATGTCCCGCGCGCCCTCCCGCACGTGGCCGTAGGCGTAGCGGTTGCCGAAGCGGGAGGGCACCACCGGCGCCCAGCCCACAAGCCTCACCTGCCCCCCATGGGTGTGCCCGGACAGGGTCAGCGCAACGCGATCCGGCACGTCGGGAAAGATATCCGGCTCGTGGGCGAGCAGGATGACGGGCGCATCATCTGTCACCTGCCCCAGCGTTCCGGGCAGGTCATCGACACCCCCGGCAGGCAGCACCCGTTTGTTCACCGTGTCCCAGATGTCCACGTAGGCAAGCTGATCGCCAAGGCCCGCAAGCCAGAAGGGACCCGTGTCGCG